>JBJEGJ010000041.1:0-44183 GCA_051874955.1 Candidatus Gastranaerophilaceae bacterium | reverse complement strand
TGAAATAAATTCAGGATGACAGACGCGTTATACCCTTGTTTTTCTTATATTGTCACCCTGAACTTGTTTCAGGGTCTTGCTGTTGGTAAAGTTCGCTAGGGTTTAAGATCCTGAAATAAATTCAGGATGACAGACGCGTTATACCGTTGTTTTCCTTATACAGGATGACATGGGTGTTGAAGAAAACCTAGCAAATTTGTCACCCTGAACTTGTTTCAGGGTCTTGCAGTTGGTGAAGTTCGCTAGGGTTTAAGATCCTGAAATAAATTCAGGATGACAGACGCGTTATACCGTTGTTTTCCTTATACAGGATGACATGGGTGTTGAAGAAAACCTAGCAAATATGTCACCCTGAACTTGTTTCAGGGTCTTGTAATTGGTGAAGTTCGCTAGGGTTTAAGATCCTGAAATTGTCTTGGATTATTCGGGGTGTCGGCAGAGTAACGTCTGACCGACACCTTACGGGCTAGACTTCGTCGTCGCCCTACCGAAAATCCGCAAATTCAGGATGACACATGCGTTTGACTTTTTGTATTCTAGTTGGATTATTACAGGGTGACATGGGTGTGCGACACACGTGTCTGATAGATCCTGAAAGGATTTTAGACTCTTTAAACCTCTTGCAAACCCTTAACAATTCTTAACCTCACCGCAAATTTCCAAAAATCTTTACAATATTTTACAAACCCCAAAATCCAAACCCAAAGCCATTTTCGCCCGTTCAAAAATAAATTTACTAATCCTTTAGAATTAATTTCAAATAATTAATGTTCAATTCTCAAAATTTTGGGTTTAATAATTATGTAGCATATTTGAGGATAGAGAACTTGAGATATAAAACACTCTTTAATACTGAATAAATCATCTAAATGGTTGACAGAAATTGAAAAAAATAGTAATATAATCGAGATGTAAAGCGTATGTTATAGTTTAAATTTTATTTAAAAGAAAGGTGAAAAGATTATGACAAAAAGATTCGGTTTTACTTTGGCGGAAGTATTGATCACTTTGGGTATCATCGGTGTCGTTGCTGCAATGACAATTCCTACATTGATTGCAAACACTAATGGCGCAAAGTTTAGATCTCAATTCAAAAAGACAGTATCAACATTGAACCAGGCAGGTTTGATGTCTCAAGCACAATACGATTATGATTATGCAGGTGCTACTACTAAATGTACAATAGGAACAGGTGCAGAGGAAAAACCTGATGAAGTAATGACATTCTGTGCAATCTTGAACGGTACATTAACCGGTCAAACATACATTGGTGCTTCTAACGGTTTGAAACGTAACGCTAATGGTGAACAAAAAGATTATGCGTGGGTTGAAACAAAGGGTGCAGACGGATTGGTTAATGGGTTAAAGTTAGCTGATACTATTAATTATACATTAGCAGACGGTTCAATTGTTGGTTTCCACAAAGACGCTGCAGGTTGTGAATTAGCTATTGGTACGCAACTTAAAGATAATGTAATTACCGGCGATTTGGCTAGTTGTGTAGGATATATTGATGTAAACGGTGTAACATTACCTAATAAGGAAGTATCTTGTGGTAAGGATGCTGCTGGTGCTGACATAGCTACAACAGCTGCAGTACAAACTCCATGTGCTGTTCCTAACGATGCAAACCACATGACGGATATCTTCCCGATTGTATTCCACGATTCAACTGTTGAACCTGCATCAAACGCAGCAAAATATGTATTAACATCTTCTAAATAATGTTGATATAATGGCATAAGGCTATAAAAGCCCTCCAAAGCTTGACTTTGAAGGGCTTTTTAATACACATTTTCTCTTGATTTTACTTCTTCCCTCTCCTAAGATAGGAGAGGGGAATTTTTTCGAGGTTGTCATCCTGAACAAGCCGAGCAGAGGATAAAAAGTCAAACACTTGTGTCACCCTGAACTTGTTTCAGGGTCTTGCTGTTGGTGGAGTTTGCTATGGTCTAAGATCCTGAACAAAACAAAATCTACGCAGTTTCGCGGCTTGATTTTTAGTTTTTTCAGGATGACATGTTTGTTAAACTGCTAATGTATTATGTTTTGTCACCCTGAACAAGCCGAGCAGAGGATAAAAAGTCAAACACTTGTGTCACCCTGAACTTGTTTCAGGGTCTTGCAGTTGGTGGGGTTCGCTAGGGTTTAAGATCCTGAAATTGTCTTGGATTATTCGGGGTGTCGGCAGAGTAACGTCTGACCGACACCTTACGGGCTAGACTTCGTCGTCGCCCTACCGAAAATCCGCAAATTCAGGATGACATACGCGTTAGACTACCTTGTCACCAAAAGCAAAACGTAAATGTAACAGTTTCGTTACAATTCGTTCAATTTTCTAAAGTTTCAAACAACATTTGCCGATATCTACCATGTGGTTACGAAAAAACGAAAGAGGTCCTAAAATGGAATTAAATTTTGAAGAAACAAAATTAGTCGAACACAAAGATAATATCTTTAATGACACTAATTCTTATCTGATTCTTTCAAAAAGCGACTCAGTTAAAGATGTCGATATGCAAAGAGTTGTACAAATTATTGATGAATCAGGAATGGAAGTTAATTGTACGTACAATAAATTCGTAGAAATTTTTGATCAGGAGGGCTTGTCTGGCTTTATAATTTAGAAAAAGAAAATTGAATAGTATGAAAAAGTAAAGAGATACCTTTGGTATCTCTTTTTTAATAGGTATTATATTATTGTGTCAAGTTTTATTTTGCATAACGACTGATTATATCTTCAGCTTTTAGGTTTTCTTTTACATCTCCGCCGACAAGTTTTCTGAATTTTCTGCCTAATTCGCTAAGTTCCAAAACACCCTTGAAACTTGCTTCTGCCGGAGTATCTGAACCCGCAGTTAAGTTCTGTACAGTCTTTTTACCCATTGTGAAGTTTGAATATATATTTCCGTCCGGAGTTTTTCCGTGTATGATTAAAATGTCACCGTCATTTGCGTGCAAAAGTTTATTTAGCGCGCTATCCAAAGCCTGTAACTGCCCTGTTTCTTTTGCGTAATTTACAACTTCCGTTAACCCTTTTTTGTTAAATTTTGCACAGAATGCAGGAGTTTGCATATTGTTTAGTTCTCTGATTTCCATTTATTAATTCTCCTTTTTTATTCTAAACCAGCTGAAAAATTTTTTTGCTATTAAGTATAAAAAATTTTATGATACCATTATTCTATGAAAGAATTTAAACATTATACCGTTATGAAAAACGAGGCAGTTGACGCACTTGAATGTACCGGCGGCAAGGTTTATGTAGACTGCACTCTTGGCGGCGGCGGGCACAGCGAACTTATACTGAAAAGAATTTCTCCCGATGGAAAATTAATTGCCTTTGATGTCGATCAAGATGCAATTGACGCAGCATCCGAACGCTTAAAGGATTACAAAAACCTCACTATTGTAAAAAGTTCTTACACAAATATTAAAACCGTATTACAAAATCTTGGGATAGAAAAAATTACCGGCGGAGTTTTGTTTGATTTGGGCGCATCTTATCATCAATTAACCGCGCAAGAAAGAGGTTTTTCTTTTTCAAAAGAAGCGCCTTTAGATATGCGCTTTAACAAAGAGTCCGATTTTAGTGCCTATGACGTCGTAAACACATACAAAGAAGACGAATTGGTAGAGATTTTTTCAGAATACGGGGAAGAAAGATTTTCTAAACGAATTGCAAAAGCAATTGTTAATGCAAGAATGGCTAAATCCATAAATACGACAACGGAATTAGCCGACTTGATTGTCAACGCAACACCAAAAGTAAAATCATCTATTCACCCTGCAACACGTGTATTTCAGGCTATCAGGATTGAAGTTAATCAAGAGTTACAAAATGTTAAAAACACATTAAATGATGTATTGGATTTATTAGACTTTGGTGCTATAATTGGTGTGATAAGTTTTCACTCTTTAGAAGACAGAGTGGTAAAACAGATTTTCAAATACCATTCAACTCGCTGTCATTGCGATAAAACCCAGATGATATGCAAGTGTCCTCCTCCAATATTGGAACTTGTGAATAAAAAGCCGATAATGGCATCAGTTGAAGAAGTTAAAGAAAATCCACCTTCCAGAAGTGCAAAATTAAGAATTGCGCGTTGTATAAGAAGGTAAAATGAGTTATAGTAGATAAGTTTTTGGCAGGTAGTTTAAAGAATGAGTTTATATTCATCAAGAGTGAGATACAAAGAACAGGAGTTTTCAAATTTAGGCAACGGTTATGCTCAAAACCCGATAAAAGAGGAGCGCTCCTCCGTTATTGAAGGTGATTTCTACCAACAAAGCCCTATGACCGTCAAAGAAATGGTTATCAGAAAGATGAATAAATCTCTGTGTGGCTGCTTATTGGTAACAATTCTTGTTACTTTTGTAAGCTATTATATTTCAATGAATTATGAAGCTGATTTAAATAATTTGGATAACGAAATCGTTAGATTGAATGCCGAAAACCAAGATTTGCAAGCAGAACTCGACAGATTGAAATCATTTAATAACGTAGATAATAAAATCGGAAAATATAACTTACTCCAAAAAGCGGAAAAAGTTATTGAAGTTACGGCTCTAAACTCAACTCAAAAACAGACCGTTACCCCTGTAAAAACAGCTACAAATAATTTTAATTGGGCAATAGGTTACTAGAGTTTTATATCGGTTTGAGTCTTATATAGTGTTTTGAAAAGCTTTTTTACGAAAGTTTACTGTGATGTAAACTTTTTTAACGTACTTTAGTTTAATTAATCCCATACTTTAGTATGAATTTTAATAATTATTATTAAAGTTTATTTAATTTATGCCGTATATAAAAAAAGAAGGCATGTAATTAAAGGAAAATATATGGACAGAGATGAGAAAAAGCAAACAGGAGTTTCACTATTCGGGCAATCTGAGGCTCTGACGAATTCGGATCCTATAGAAGAAATGTTTGCGTTAAATCTTGGAGATTTTATTTCCGAAACACTTATTTCGGAAGATTTGGCAAAGAAAGTCAGAGTAAGTGCCAACAAAAAAGAACGTCTTAAAAATCAGTTGAAAGAATTAACTGACATATATTCTTCCAAAAATACCTTATGCGTGTTGGATTTTTCAAGCGGAGAAGAACAGGCAATCTATACTTCAATCGCAAGTTCTATTGTTCAAATGGTAGAAGTTGAAGAATGTAAGATTTACCTCGTGAAAGATGATAATATTGTGCCTGTAGGAGTTTGCGGAGAAAGTTCAACAAATGAAGATATAAATTTAGATGACTTATTATTGAATGATGTCATTGAAAAAGATGATAGGATATATTTCTCAATGAAAGGTTCAATGCTTCCTGTCGGAATGATTGAAATTAAAAGTCCGACAAAGCCTGAAAAAGATTATATTGAGCTGGTTGAAAGTATTGCAAACCTTCTTGGAACAACAATCACATTACAAAACGAAGTTGAAAACACAAACAAACTTATTGAAACTCCCGAAACAACTGAAATGGAGCTAAAACAAGAAAGAGCAGCTTTAACTGCGTTAATCGGTGACTTATGCGATTATCAGCAAAATTTTGTGGAAGCATTGGCAAATGCGGTAGACAGAAAAGGTCAATATACGGTATCTCATTCTGCAAATACCGCCCAACTTGCTCGCGGAATTTGTAAGGTTTTAGGCTTAAATGAAAAAACAACGGATTTGATTTACTATGCAGGTCTATTGCAAAATATCGGTAAAATCACTTTGCCGGAAAAAATATTTGCAACAAACGGCAAATTGTCACCTGAGGAACTCCAAAAAATTAAAAACCACACAAATATCGGAGTTAATTTGTTGATGAATATAAATTTCCTATCGGAAGTTGTCCCTTATATTACATATCAAACAGAAAGAGTAGACGGCTCCGGAAGTCCTGAAGGTTTAAAAGGTCAATCAATACCGTTAGGCTCAAGAATTATTGCGGTTGCGGATGCTTATTCCGCTATGACTTCTGACAGACCGTATCGTAAAGCAATGCCAAATGATAAAGCGTTAGAAATCTTGCAGCAGGAAAAAGATATTAAATGGGACGCTGATGTAATTGATGCTTTGCTAAAAATAAAAGGATAAATTATTCTTTTTAAAGCATTATGTGTTATGCTGATTTTATGGATTCTGAAGTAAAAGAACTTATAAAATATATAAAAAGTTGCGGATTGGAAGTTCATACAACAACAAAAGCGCGCGGTCATCAAGGTTTTTATCTGAAAAATCGTATTGATATTTCAAATAATATACCTGATATCAGACTTATGCCAACTCTGCTGCATGAGTTTACGCATTACGTTCATTCTGCTGTTGAACCATTAATGGAGAGAACCGGCGGAACTATAGAAGCTGTTTTTGATACTCAGGAACCGGAAATTTACAGAAAAGAATTGCTGGAGGTGACACATTTTGTTGACAAACATTCAAAATGTGAAACCCTTGAACAACATAAAAAACTTATAAAAAACAAAATTTTGGAATATGAAAAAATAATAAAACACAAATATCCTCAATTTATGCGCTCCAAAAAGTTTAAAGAGTTTGACAAATATATAAAAAAATCCAATGCAAGATATTTATTAAAATACGACAGAGTAAAATTAGTAACCGGCATTTTATTTAAGAAAGTACAGTTACTTTCTGTCAATAATATAGAAAACGATTTTTGTGATATGCCTGCAGAATTTGCTGCATATATCCGTTTAAAATCCTGCCAAAAACATCAGTCGAGAATTTCATCACGCATAAACAGGTTAAAAAAGTATTATTCAAAACCTGCGGAATTGTTTGCCAGATTTGTAGAGGGGCTGTACATTGACCCTTATCAAGTCAAAATATCAGCCCCTCAATCTTATAATCGTTTTTTTGAACTGCTGGAGGATAATTATTATCCTTACCTGCCTGATGTTATTGAAAAATTTTACAACCCAAGCAATTTGTAGAAGATTTTTTGACAAATGCTTCTATCGGTAATTGTTCTTGAGTATCTTTCATCAACTTGTGCAAGTTCTTGTCCTACTTGTTGATATATATGTCGAACGACATCTTCGCTGCGTTCTTGTTCTGTATCATATTCTGCTCTTAATTTCTGTAACTCAGAATTGTCAAGAAATTTTCCGCCGCAGTTGTAACATTCATCAATTTCAATTTCTTTGTTTATGCTTGAGAAATTTTTAACCATTTTAGTGCCGCAATTCGGGCAATGTCTGTCTAATGTTGTATTTACATCAACAAAATTTTTATCTGAAATGTGTTCAAGAATTTTTGAAATATCCTCATTCTTTTCATCAAAAGAATTTAATTCTCTGTTATCAAAATAAATTCCGCCACAACCTTGTGTACAAATATCAAGATTGATACCCTGTGACGGGATAAAAACTTTTTCCATCTCTTTTCCGCAAGCGGGACATTGTAACTTCTTTAATGTATCAGCCATTTGTTTGCCTTTCTTATTATATTCCAGCCTTATTTTCGATGATTTTGCCCGAAATTTCATCATTCAACTGAATTATTTTATTTGAAAATTTAAAAAAATTTTGTAAATTTTGGAAAAATATTGTACAATATTATAAAAGGCAGATTTATGGCAGAAAATATTTCAACAATAGATGATGCTAAAACTTTAATTCAAAACGGATTAAAATTGATAGATGAAAAATTTTATCCGGAAGCAAAAGTTCAGGTAGAGAGTGCTTATGATATATTCAGACAAAAAAACTCGACTGCCGGAGTTTCGGTGTGCTTATCTTTGCTTGGTTTTTTGAAATATTCGGTTGATAAAAATGATTATGAAACGGCTATTTCTCTTATCCAAGACGGTACCTATATGGCAAAGCGCGCCAATAGCGATGATGCACTTTTGATAAACGAATTAGTTTTGGGAAATGTAAACTTTTCGGAAGATAACAAAGATATTGCATTAATCCACTATAACAATGCGTTGAAACTTTCTGCAGAAAATGATGACTGCAACTTAAAAGAAACCATAAATACAAGAATAAGACAGTTACAAAACAACATGGATTATTCACTTCCGACAAAAAGCGATCCGCTGGTTTCTCTTGTTAAAATAAGCCGTTCTATTACCGCTTTGACGGATATTGATGAGCTTTTAAAGGTAATCGCTGAGGAAACAAAAAATGCACTTCACGCAGACAGATGTTCCGTATTTCTTTGGGATAAAGATACTGATGAACTGTGGTCAAAAGTTGCGCTCGGTTTGGATGCAAGTCAAGAAATACGTTTCCCTGCCGATAAAGGGCTTGCGGGATATGTAGTGAAAACAGGCGAGGTTTTGAATATCATTGATGCCTATAATGATTCAAGATTTAACCCCGAAATTGATACAAAAACCGGTTACCGAACAAAAACTATATTGTGTATGCCGATAATGAACAATAACCGAGAAATTATGGGAGCTTTTCAGGTTATCAATAAAATTGACGGCGTGTTTACTAAAAATGATGAAGATTTGCTTGTCGCAATAGGCGGCAGCGCAAGTATCGCATTAGAAAATGCACAGTTGTTTGATAAACAGCTCCAAATGTACCATGAACAAAAACTATTATTTGAAAGTTTTATCAATACACTTGCGATGTCTATAGACGCGCGAGATAAAATTACTGCAGGTCATTCCACCAGAGTAAGACTTTATTCAACCCTTTTGGCTCAAGAAGTCGGAATGGAGCCTAAGGAAATAGGTCTTTTGGAAAAAGCCGCAACACTTCATGATATTGGTAAAATCGGGATTCGAGATTCAGTATTACAAAAAGACGGCAAATTAACGGATGAAGAATACAAACATATTCAAGAACACGTAAGAATTACTCACAACATTCTAAATCAAATATACATGTCGCCGGATTTCAGATTGATTACAGAAATTGCGTGTTCTCATCATGAAAAATGGGACGGTACAGGATATTACAGACACTTAAAAGGGGAAGAAATCACTTTAGGCGGCAGAATTTTGGCGGTTGCAGACGTGTTTGATGCCATAACTTCAAAACGCCACTACCGTGATAAAATGCCTATCACCAATGTAATTGATATTTTGCTGAAAGGTGCAGGGTCGCATTTTGACAGTAATTTGGTAGATGTATTTTTATCAATTCCGGCAAATAAGATTGTCCATGTTTTCTTGTCTGAAGTTCGAGGCAAAATAATTCCGCAAGAAGAAGTATTGCTGCATAAATATAACCTTTTGGATATATATAATATCGGAGTATCAGAAACCAGAACGGATGACGAACAACAAATATATGATTTGTTTAACAAATATTATATCGGCGAAAAACCAACCATAGAGGGAGGTAATTAGCTTATGAAGAAGAATTTGATTGTATCATTGATTTTATCGACATTTGCATTAAATCCCGTATTAGCGTTGGATTTTGGTGGAATAAAAGTAGTAAATCCGCTTGATAATAATCCAAAAACATATCAAGAAGTCTTAAATCAACCGTCTTACGAGTTAAAACGAGGATCATTAACCAGAAATGCAATAAAAAATCAGTACACAATTGCTATGGATAAATTTATTCAGAGTAATGTCCGTTCTTCATATCAAGATTTTAAAGTTCTGATTGAAAATGTTACTCCAAACGATTACGTATATATGCGTTTGACCAGAGAAATGGCTTCTATCGGATTTTTCTCTTTAGCTGAGTTGTCGATGTCTAAAGTTAAAGATAATCAGATTTCATCACTTTTGGAAGATGATGTAAAAACATATTATTTTCCGAATTATACTTTAACACATAAAGATCAAATGTATCTTGCCGAAGTTTATTCAAATATTATGTATAACGACCAAAGCAAAGAAGCTACAAGCGAATTGATGAAACAGGTAAGTTTATTAACCGATTCGGATTACGCAAATTATCTTGTTGCATTTGGCAGCATGAAAAGCGGTGATATTGAACAGGCTGAAAAATCTATAGATACCGCAATTTCTAAAAATCCGAAAAATTTAAATTATAAAAGATTAAAAGCTGAAATATACTCTCAATCAAATAAGCCTAAAGAGGGTTTGAAATATCTGAATGATTTGAAAACTGATGAAATAAATACTGTGTTATTTGATAAAGAACTTCATTCTTCAACGCAATATATTCTATATAAAGCGGCAAAAAACGAATATTGGAAAAAATACTACTTGGCGTACTATTATTATGATGAAAACGAATACAATAAAGCATTAAGAGTATTACAAACTGCTATAAGCAGCAAAAAGAATATTAATAAAGAAGTTTATTCGCTTACTGCAAAGGTTTATTTTGACTTAAAAGAATTTGAAAAAGCTCAGGATTATGCGCTCAAAGCACTTGACATTCAGCCTGATAAATCTGATGCACTAATTATACTTGGAGATATAGCTTCTCGCAGCGGAGATTTCAAATCCGCCGAAAACTATTATAAAAAAGCTGTATCTAAAGATAATACCCATACTGCGGAAATCCGTCTTGCACAAATTTATCAAAAACAGGATAATATAAAAAAAGCAAAAGAAATTTATTCAAAAATACTTAAAGTAAGTTCAAAAGCCTACGAAGCGTACTATCAAATGGCACTTTTGGAAAAAGACAGAGAAGAAGTATACTTGAAAAAGACAGTTGCAATAAATCCCGATTTTAAAGACGGTTGGATTGATTTAGCCCGTCTTGAAATTCAAAAAGAGGATTATGAACGTGCATTAAGCTATTTGGGAGTCGCAAAATATATTGATGAAAACGATTACAGATATTTTTATTATTTGGGGCTCGTATACAAGAATAAAGGTCTAATAACAGAAGCAAACAAAAATTTTGAAAAAAGTTTAGAAATAAATCCGGAGTACAGTTTAGCAAAAGAGGAACTTGAAATATGAAGAAGAATGTTTTAATTGTAGAAGATCACGAATTGACAAGATTTGGACTAAAAACAACATTTGAAGATGTTGATTATGTTGGTGAGATGTACGAGGCATCTTCAGCGGAAGACGCGTTGGAAATCTTTAAAAATAACCCTGTTGATGTTGTCATAATGGATTTGGGTTTACCGACAATGAACGGCATAGAGGCAACTCAAGCTATCAGAAACATTGATAAAGATGCAAAAATCATCATATTAACTTCTCACAATGATGAGAAAGAAGTATTAAACAGCTTGAAAGCAGGTGCTAATGCTTATTGTTCAAAGGAAATAAACCTGCAAAGACTTGTGGAAGTTGTTCAATCTGTTGCTGACGGAGCAGCATGGTTTGACCCAAGTATTGCACATATCGTTTTAAAAGCCGGTGCAAATTCCGAGTTAGATGAACCAAACTTGAATTATAAAAATTATGATTTAACTTCAAGAGAGGCTCAAATTTTAAAACTTATGACAGAAGGTCACAGTAATATGGAAATTGCACAGCAGTTGGTAATAAGTGTTAATACAACTAAAGCTCACGTTGCAAGCATTTTACAGAAATTAGAAGTTGATGACAGATTACAAGCAGCTTTGAAAGCATTAAAATACAAAATAGTTTAAGAAAAGAGATTGCAAATGGGCGATTTAACTAAGGTATTATTAGTTGATGACAATCCAAAGTATATCGAAGATGTCTTACCGTTTTACGGATTTGAAGTTTCTTGTGCTTTAGACGGAGAAAAAGCCCTAGAAATTCTTGATTCCGGAGCTCGGTTTGACATAGTTTTGCTTGACGTAATGATGCCAAAGTTGAACGGTTGGGATACTCTAAAACTTATCAGAAAAAATCCGATGTATCAGGATATACCGGTGATTATGCTTACCGCAGTAAGCGAAGATCAGAAGATGGTTTCTGGATTAAAAATCGGAGCTGATGATTATATCATAAAACCCTTCGTCCTACCAAACCTTTTAGCAAGAATTGAAGCGGTTTTAAGACGTACCAAACGCACCAATAATCACGAAAAAAATCATAATGTTACAATTGGTCAAGCTGAAAGATTTAACACCTTGACTACAAGAGAAAAAGATGTTTTATTATTAGTTACACAGGGCGAAAGTAATAAAGCAATTGCAGAAAAATTGGTTGTTAGTGAGATTACGGTAAAAAGCCACTTAAACAGTATTTTTAAAAAACTGAACGTTGCTAATCGTACTCAAGCTGTCCTGCTTGCATTACAAATGAATTTGACAGAAAATTAAATATACATAAGGAGAAAATATGCTAGATTATACAAAAGAAGAATTACTATCTTTAATAGAGAAAAACCCGGAACAATTTAACGAGTGGAAAAGGGATAGAGATGATATAGACCTTAGCGAGGTTGATTTTTCAAATATGGTTATTAAAGATATAGATTTTTCTGATGTTGATTTGAATTCAAGTTCATTTTCAGACTGTAACTTATCATTGGTAAACTTTTGCGGTGCGGATTTGACTGCGGTTGATTTTACCAGAGCAGTTGTAAGCGAATGTGATTTTTCAGAGAGTGTTTTAACCGGTGCGGATTGCAGTTATGCTGAAATGACATATTGTAATTTCACAGACTGCGATATGGCAGGTACTGTATTATCTGAAACCGTTTTAACAAGTTCTGATTTATCGGCATCCGCCAATCTTCATTCCGCAAGATACGACAGCGATACGGTATGGCCGGATGATGATATGATGCCTGAAGATTTTGATATGAATTGTAAAGATGATTTATCCTCGTTAAAAGACGAAGATGATTCTTCTGTTGAAGATTACTAAGGAGAATATTATGATAAAAGTTGCGGTATGCGGTGCCTACGGAAAGATGGGCAAAGAGGTTTGTGCGGCAGTAGAAGCTGATAATTCAATGGCTTTGGCTGCTAAGATTGATTTACATGGGGATGCTTATAGAACAATTGAAGAAGCAAGGCAATCCTGCGAATTTGATGTTTTGGTTGATTTTACTCAACCTGCATCCATTTACGAAAATGCAAAATACTGTCTGAGAAACGGAATAAAAGTCGTAATCGGAACAACAGGTTTAAAAGATGATGAGATTGCATTTTTGGAAAAACTTTCTAAGGAAAACCTCACAGGATGCCTAATTGCACCGAATTTTTCAACAGGTGCCGTATTAATGATGATGTTTTCAAAATTGGCGGCAAAATACTTTGACAATGCTGAAATTATTGAACTTCATCACAACCAGAAAAAAGATGCCCCGTCAGGTACTGCAATAAAAACAGCATTAATGATGTCAGAGGCAAAAGAAACATTTAAAAAAGGCAATTGTCCTGAAGTCGAAACCGTTAAAGGTTCTCGCGGAGGAACATCGTATTCCGATATACAAATTCATTCGGTCAGAATGCCCGGGTATATAGCGTCTCAGGAGGTTATTTTCGGTTCTTCCGGACAAATATTTAAAATCCGACACGATTCAATGGATAGAACATGTTACATGCCGGGAGTGTTAATGGCAATAAGACACGTCGCAGATAAAAAAGATTTCGTCTACGGACTGGAAAATATAATGGACTAAAAATTATATTTTAAAATTTGTCGTGATTTGGCGGAGGCAACAGCGGCTTGAACAAGAAACTCGGAGTTCCCAAACCTTGAAACGGAGCTCTTGGCGGGTGATTTCGTTCAAATCTTGCTCTGCCTTCGGCTTTCATTTTCTCTAATTCTGCCTTTTGTTTTTTATTAAGCAAAGATTCAAACTCTTGAGTGTTTTTCTTTCTTATGTCTTGAGCTTGTTTTTCCAGTTCTTTAATCTCTGCATTAAGTTCATTAATTCTTTCTTGTTGAGCTTGTTCAGACAATTTTGAAAGTTTTATCATATCAAGTTCTTGCCTTTTTAACCCTAATTGCATCATAATCGGCTTCATTTGTTCTCTGCCTTGTTGATGAATTTGGCGTGCTTTTTGTTTTTGCTTTTCGGATAAATTAAGTCTTTGTTCAAACATTTTTCGCATTTCTTGACGAGAAGGAGCCTGCTGAACCGGAGCAGTTGAATTATCCGTTGTTGCAAATACTTGACTTTGACAAGCCGGAATTGAAATAATTGCTGTTACAAACATTACTGAAAGAAATTTTTTCATTATTTACCTTTCTCTATAATAAATCTTGTAGTTTATCTGCTAATTCTTTTTTTGCATTGTAAATGCGGGATTTTATCGTTCCTACGGGACAATTAAGTTTTTTTGCACATTCTTCGTAGGTATATCCGTTAATTTCGCACATTACAATGACTTCTTTAAACTTTGGTTTTAATTGATTTATTGCCTTGACTATCTGTTTTTGACGTTCAAGTTTTATTATGTTGTCATCAGGAGATTCTTTTTTGTCTTTTATACTTGTTACAACAAACTCATCCGACGTTGAGGTTTGAGAAACCTTGTGATATGAGGATTTCAAATAGTCAAGTGATGTGTTTTTTGTAATTTGCGCAATCCAACTTTTGATAGAACCTTTTTCCGTATATTTATCGGAATTTTTCCATATCTTACAATAGACCTCCTGTTCCAAATCTTCATTGTCTTCTTTGGTAATAAGTCTTATTATATTTTTGATATTTTGCTTGTTTGCTTTAATTACTTCGTTAAAGTTCATTTACCCGCTATTCTAAAGAAATAAGCCCGTAAGAATCCACCGGTAGTCCTAAATCTTCTGCATTTAATGTAGTACCATATTTCAAGGTATCAGAGACATCGGTATTCAGGTTAATAACTCCTAAAGTTGTTCCGCACATCATTAACATAAACAGAGCACAAGCAACTTTTACTTTTGCAAGATTTTTACGTTTTTCTTTAAAATAAGGTTTTGCTTCTTGAATTAATTCCGAAACACGCATCATTTTTTGATGCTCAAGTCTGCAATCTTCGCATGTTTGAACATGTTCCATTAATTCTTCTTCGCTTCTAAAAGTAAAGAGAGCTTCATATTTTGTGCATTTTTCGTTCATATTTTTACCTCTGTACCTTTATAACGATTTTAAACTAAAAATGTTCATTTTTTCAAGAAATTAATAATCAACGTAAAGATATGTGAGAAATTCTTGCACAATGTTTTTTTTAATAGTAAAATACTGGTGTATAAGGGGAGAATTTATGGAATTTTTCAGAAAACATCAAAAGATAATAATTGCAATCATTTGCTTAACATTTATTGCTTGGACCGTCGGTTTGATGTTACTACCGTTACTATTTAACAAATAAAAATAAAATGGATTTAAAAACTCTTTTAAAAAACATAATAGTATGCTGGATATTCTTCGGGCTTTTCAATATAAGTGCCGATGGTGTTTTTGCCGCACAATCAAAAGCCTCGCTTGATCAAAAATTAAAACAAACAAACAATAAACGAGTTTATTTTATGCAGAAAAAGCAGCAGGCTGATTTAAAACTGCGAAAAGAGCGAAATAAACTCAATTCTAATCAACAAAAGCTGGAAAATGCTCAGGCAAAGCTGCGTGATACAACACTAAGATACAATTCGTTACAGTCCAATTTAATATCTATGGAGCATCAACTGAATGCGGCTATAAATGAGTTCCGAACAATAGATATGGAGATGAAATCAAGAATCAGACAAGTATATAAACATCAACGTGTCGGAATGTTTGAACTGATTTTATCGACTACAAATGTTAATACGTTAATGGATATGTTCTACTTTGAAAAAATAGTTATCCAAGATGATTACAAACGCATGCAGCAAGTAAAAGCTAAGGCAGATGAAATTGCCTCATTAAAACAACAGGTTGAAAGCCAAAAACGAATGGTAGAGGCTTCAATAAGAGATATAAACAGTCAACGGGCTGCAATTCAAGGTTCAATTGCCGAGAATAAAAGCATGATTGAAAAACTAAAAAAAGATAAAAGATACTACGAAAATTCTGAAAGGGAATTGGCAAAACAATCTGCAAGTATTCAAAATATGATTGCCGGATTGACCAAGAAAAATTCTCAATCCGGAGGTTCACAGGTTAAAGTATCTTCAACAGGATTTATATATCCTATATCAGGACCTATAACTTCTCCGTTTGGTTGGCGTGTTCACCCGATATTTAAAAGCAGAATATTTCACTCGGGTATAGATATCGGAGGTCCGAACGGTGGTGCTATCAAGGCTTCTAATGACGGTAAAGTAATATTTTCCGGTTGGTACGGGGGCTATGGTAAAGTTGTAATATTGGATCACGGAGTAATTAACGGACAACCTATTACCACTTTATATGCGCACATGTCAACGATATTGGTAAGCAATGGACAGATGGTTAAAAAAGGTCAGGCAATAGGGAAAGAAGGCTCAACAGGATATAGCACGGGACCTCATTGCCACTTTGAAGTCAGGGTAAACGGTAAACCTACAAATCCGTTAAATTATATTTAGACATAAAGGAATAACAAATTGAAGAAAATTTTATTGATTACATGTTTAATATTAGCAGTTTCTCCGACGGGTGCGTATGCCTTAGATGAAGATACGGCAGCCGCAGAAAGAGAATTGGGCATAATGTCCCAAGAACTTGAAACGGAAGGTTTTTATCGCTCCCCATTGAACAATAAAATGCCGGGAGCCGGAGAAGATACGGCATTTTCTAATTTTAATGATTACGCATTCGATTACGGCAGAACATACAAAGAAATTGATTCTAAATCGATGCCGTTCTTCAAACAAGTTCGCTTAAATGTTACAAACAAGATTAATGAAATTCAATATAACAAATCAAAACCAAAAGATAACGTCAACAAAACAGGACTAATTAACAAAGTTCAGTTTTGGAAGAAAAAGAAATCAGAAGTTGCACTTGAGCAGGAAGAAGTGCTAACGGAAGGTTCTATTGCAAACTCTATACAAAATGAAATAACAAAGGAATTATCACCGGATACCTTGTCTTTTGAAACAGGAATCAATGAAGAAGTAACCGAAAAACAATTAACTTTAGATTGCGATAATATTAATTTTGACGAAGAAACAGGAGATATAATCGCAACCGGACGACCTTCATTGTACTTACCGCCGCAAAACATCAAAGTTATAGCGGACAAAATGGTTTATAATGAAGATTCAAATATTTTGAAAGGGATAGGACATGTCATTGTAATTAAAGATGGAGCACCTTCACTTTCAGATTACATAGAAATCGATATGAATGAAGAAACCTTGACGGCAGATAATGTAACCTCTCACAGCGACTCAATGATAATGGATGCAGAAAATGTTGTTCAAAAAGATTCTTTGTTGATACTGACAAACGGCAACTTCCATTCTGATGTTTCCGAAATTCACAGATTATCTTCAAGAATGATAGGTCCTCGTTTTTCCAGTATGATTTTGGAGGATACTGATAAATCTCTTTTCTTTGGAGATCCGTCAGGAAACAAACTCCATTTTGATATAGAAACTTTGGATGTAGAAGCAAGAAAAAATCATGATGTGTTTAAGGCAAAACATATCGAAATCAGCAGAAACGGTAAACATTGGTTAACTTGGCCTAGCTTGACCGCATATACAAACAAAGAAAGAAATTATTTTGAAGCAAATTATCCTGAATTTGGTACAAAAAGAAAAGTCGGTATGTTTATAGGTCCGGGTTTTGTATTTGGTGGCCCTGCAGGTTCTGTTGTTAAATTAATTCCGTTTTTGAATTATCAACATAACAAATTTGGTTTCGGTGGTGCTTTAAAATATCGTAATACGTTTAATACTACGGAATTTGGTTACGGTTCAGCAAGCGATGTATTTTTCTTAAAAGGTTTGCAGCGCTTGGATGACAATTTATTCCTTCAATATTCCGCAAATTCATTCATGGATGAATGGTTTATGGGCAGCAGAATGCCAAAATATATGGCTGAAGTCTTTTATGATAAAAGTTATGTAAAAGAAGATTTTTTGGCTGAAGGAAAAAATTTGAGATTTCGTCACAGATTGGGTTTTGGTTTAATGGAAGATAACGACCGTAACTATTACGGTGAAAAAATAAACTCAAACGGAACAACTACCACAAGATTAAGATATATGGCAGAAATTTCGCAAAGTATTTACTCTTATTCAATTCCGGAAAACAGATTTTTCTTTGATTTAGGGATTGCATTACAGGGTTCTGCTGCCGTATACGGAACAGGCGATACGCAATTTATTGCAAGAGTAGGTCCTAGAGCTCATTTGCAATATAAAAACTGGATGCAGGATATCGGATATTTCCAATCAGGTTATGCTGATGAAACACCTATTCCGAGATATGATATGTACAGATACGGAAATTCTTGTTTGTATCTTTCGGAAATTTTAAGATTGAACAAATATATTTCTGTCGGTTGGTCAGGTAATATTAACTTGAGCGACGATTCGCCAAACGGTAAAATGTTTCAGGAAAATCGTTTTGTCGTAGCGTTAGGACCGGATGACTTGAAAGTTCGTATAGGATATGACTTTGTCAGAAGAACTACATATTTTGGTTTTGACGTTGCATTCGATACAAAAGGCACAAGTATCAATTACGGCAAAATGACTATCAAAAACCCTGAAAGGCTTGGGAAACAAGAGCAGAAAGAAGAACGCAAACTCGCATTTTCTCCGGCGAAAAAGAACGAAGAAAAATCTAATGAAGTAAAAGTCTTTAATAAAAAACAATCTTCAAATGCAAAACGTGAAGTTCTTGAATACGCTCAGGTTATTGAAATAGAAGATCCTGATAAGGAGACAATTCAATAGATGAAACAGGTATTAAGCGATATAATTAAATATTGCGGCTATGTAGGGGATAAAGGACTGACTCCTGGAATTTCTGGTAATGTTTCCGCCAGATTCAACGAAGATTTTTATATAACTGTTTCAGGTTCGGCTTGCGGATACTTAGATAAAGACAATGATTTAGTTCTTATTAATAAATGTGGGGAATTGATTTCAAAATCTTCTCAAAAGCCTTCCAGTGAAAGGTTTTTGCACCTTGAATTTTATAAAATGCGACCGGATATTAATGCGATATTTCACGTACATTCTCCGTATTTAACGGCATTTGCATCGAGTGCAACGGCATTAGAAGAATATATTTCTCCGGAAATTATATATTGTTTTGGGAAAATCCCGTTGGCAGAGTATGCTTTGCCGGGTTCGGAAGAATTAGTAAAAAAAACATCAAAATATTTTACGGATTATGATATTATACTAATGGAAAATCACGGAGTAATTGTTGGCGGAACTTCGGTAAAAGACGCATATTTAAAATTGGAGCTTGCAGAGGCTTATGCCAAAACAATTATTTGTTCTAAAATATTAGGTGGGGCAAAAACATTACCGCCTGAAGAAGTAAAAAAGATTTACGAGTTAAGAAAATAGTAAAAGAGGAAAATAAATTGTCAATAACATTAGAAAACAAACAAGGATTGATTGCAGGAGACGGTATTTTACCTATCAGAATGGCACAATATGCAAATGAAAACGGATTTGAAGTGGTTTGTATTTCACTTGCTAAAGATAATGTGAGAGAATTAAAAAAATATTGTTCAAAGGTTTATTCTTGCCATCCGGGTGAAGTTAATCGGATTGAAGAAATTTTAAAAGAGGAACAAATCAAACAACTTACTTTTTTGGGGAAAGTTCACAAAAAAGTTCTTTTGCAACTGCACAAGTTTGATAAAAGGGCAATAGACTTAATAAAAGAAGCCTCAAGGTTAAATGATGACAAAGTTATGTTAATGATAGTCGAAGAACTTGCCAAAATCGGAGTAGAAGTTCTTGATCAAACAATATTCATAAAAAACCTGATGATTCCTGCAGGAGTTTTAGGAAAACACAAACCAACTCAAAGTCAAATGGATGATGTAAATTACGGTTTTTGGCTTGCAAAAGAAATGGGAAAACTTGACGTAGGGCAATCTGTTGTTATTAAAGATAAAATGATTATGGCAGTTGAAGCTATAGAAGGGACTGATGTTTGCATAAAACGCGGTGCAAAACTTGCAAAAGAAGGCGCTGTTGTTGTTAAGGTTGCAAAACCAAAACAGGATAAGCGTTTTGATATTCCTGCAATCGGAATGAGAACATTACGAACAATGAGCCATAAAAATGCAAAATTGATAGCCGTTGAAGCTAATGAAACGATTATTGTTGATCAGGAAAAAGTTGTTAAATATGCAGATGAACATGATATTGTAATAATGGCGGTATAGCGGATATGAAAAAAATATTTATAATAACCGGTGAATATTCGGGAGATATACATGCCGCAAATGTTGTAAAAGAATTAAGAGCATTGGATTGCGATTTACAAATTGAGGCAATCGGCGGTATGAATTTAGCAGCGGAAGGTGTAAAATTATTTGCCGACCAGAGTAAAATGTCTGCTGTCGGGCTTTCTCCAAAAATTCTTTACGATCATTACAAATTAGGAAAATCGCTTGTTGAATATTTAAAAAATGAATATAAACCGGATTTGGTGCTGTTAATAGATTATGGCGCATTTAATCTGTCAATAGCAAAGTTTTTGCATGCAGCGGGAATTAAAATTTTTTATTACATTCCGCCGCAAGTTTGGGCGAGCAGAAAATACAGAATTAAACTTATCAAAAAATATGTTGATAAAGTTTTGTGTATTTTCCCGTTTGAAAAACCGTTATATGCACAATATGGAATAGATACACATTATTGCGGACATCCTTTGGTTTCACAACTCCCTGCTCCGGCAGGTCGTCGTGAATTTTTCAGAAAACATGATTTAGATACGGAAAAGAAACTTATATCAGTTTTTCCGGGCTCCAGAGAATTTGAATTAAAAAACCTTATGGAGGTTTTTCAAGAAACCGTAAAAAAATTAAAGCAACGCCATCAAGATTTGCAAATTTGTTTTTCGCAAGCTCCTAATATTTCGGATGAATTGTATCAAAAATATTTAAAAGATTTTGATGTAAAGGTTATAAAAGGTGAAAACCAAGCATTATTAAGCGTTTCTGACGGTTTAATCTTAGCCTCCGGTACAGTTGCGTTAGAGGCTTGTCTTTATAAAACTCCGATGATTATTGCATATCGAGGACCAAAGTTGTTTTATTGGATATACCTTTTAGTCAGATGTATTAAGCGAGTTTCTTTGCCAAATATAATTGCCGATAAATCTATTGTTCCGGAGATTATTCAAGATAAAGTCACTCCTTTAAACATCACGCACGAAATCGAAGAACTTGTATATAATCAAACAAAAAGAGAAGCTAACATAAAGGCTTTAGGGGAAGTTAAGGAACTTTTATCAAATAAAAATTCGGCATTTGAAGTTGCAAAGGTTATAGATATTGAACTGTTTTCGTAACATAACTTTAGATAACTTGTTAAAAAGCGCAATTTTATATGTTTTTATGTCTTAGTAATCATGTAGGTCAAGTGATTATTATGATAAATTCAATTCCGCAAATCAATATAAATAAAGATAAAAAGCTTGGTGGTTTTCCGGAATTACAGCCAAACCAATATTGGTATATGCCTCCAAAATCGGATAATGTTGAGATAAAATCTCAGTTTCCGCTTGACCCAAAAGTTATTATAAATCCTGAAGAAGCGAGAAAAACAAAGAACTTGACTATTATTGGTGTTTCAATAGGAGTGGCAACAATTCTGACTGCCGCAGGTTTGTTCTTTTTCTTAAAAGGCGGGCCGAGAAATCTACCAAAATATTTTAGAGATTTTAAAAATTATTTAGAACGAAAAGTTCAGAAATCAAAACTCAATAATGAAGGGAAACTCTCCTTTAAGAATAATGTTTATATGAGTTTGATAAAACTTGCAGATTCCGCACAGAGAAAATTTGAAGTAATAAATAATTTTACATCATTTAAAGATATACTCTTCAAAAAAATAATGTATATCTCTAAAATAGGCTCAAAAATCCATAACGGAATTACAAAAGGGTTTGAAAATATAGGTAAACTTGCTGTAACCGGAAGTTATCGCAAAACATCTTCAAAAATTTACGGACTAAAAGATGTTATCCCTGAAAATTATTCAGGCAGGATGGTTTCTGAGGTTGCCTATATAAACGGCGATAAAATATCTAAAGAGGAAGCGCTAAAACTTGCAAAACGCTTAAACACAGAACTATTTGATGCTTACTGCAAGAATTTTTCAGCTATGGCAATCAATAATCGTTATGTTAAATTTAAAAAAGCTTTAGAAGAACTGAAAATAGCTTTTTCAGATTTACGAATTTTCTTCTCAAAGGGTGTATATTCTGAGTTTATGGCAGAAGCTGCATTACATGATAAAAAAGCATTATTGCAGGATTCGGTTAAGGCATGCCGAAAAGAATTGTCCTACTCCGTAAAAGATATGGCACGAGAGATAGAAAACAGAATTGTTGCGATGACGGATTTGTTTGGTTATAAAGAAACCGATAAAATTAAATCGTTAAGAGATTTATGCACAAAAGTTAAAAAATATTCAAAAAATCCTATTAATAATCACAAATTGAAAGACCAAATTATTGAGGAATTGGATACCTTATCAACAAGCCTGAGAGAAGCTGCGACTTCGGAAGGAAGTAATATTGAAAATTCGGAAAAAATCCTCTCGGAACTTGATAATATCAGAGGTATTTTTACAGAATTTAAACAGGGCAAATTAGAAGATATTTTGGATATTTACCGTCAACTTTTACCGGAAAATGATTATAAAAAAGTTGAAAAAATATACAGAAAAGCAATAAAATCATTGGATAAATCAGTTAAAGTTGAAACAGAAGATTATACAAGCAAATTACGTGATTTATCGTTAGGGTCGGCGCCAACCGATATTTTAACAATATTAGGTTCATTGGGAGTTCTTGGATATCAATTGAAAAAATCCGACGATAAAGACCAGCGTATATCAATTTCTTTAAAATACGGTATTCCGGCACTTGCCGGTATCGGAACGGCACTATATTGTAACGCAAAACTGTTTGCAGGTTCAAAGGCGTTGATTATAGCATCTGTTTCATCATTATTGGTTAACAGATTGGGTGTATTTGCGGATGATATGCGCAAAAAATACTTTCCAAAAACCCAATCCCAAAATACAGTTGCAGTTACAACCAAATAAAATCAACTAAATATAGTATGTCATATAAGATATTTTTGTTAAAATCACATCATAGGGGAGAATTATGACGGCATTAACCATAAGAGAAAAGCTGGAACAGCGTGAAATAAAGAATTTAAGTGAATATGCGACCTTGTCTGTTAATTCAAAGGGCAGAAAAACGGATGAGCCTCAATCTGATTTGAGGACGGATTTTCAGCGAGACAGAGATAGAATACTTCATTCAAAAGCATTCAGACGTTTAAAACATAAAACCCAAGTTTTTCTATCACCGTTTGATGACCATTTCAGAACCAGACTAACACATACTCTTGAGGTGTCACAAATTGCCCGAACAATAGCAAGAGCGCTTGATTTAAATGAAGATTTAGTTGAGGCAATCTCGTTGGGTCATGATTTAGGTCATACCCCTTTTGGTCATTGCGGAGAAGGGGTGTTGAACGAACTTGTAAAAGGCGGATTTCATCATAATATTCAAAGTGTTCGAGTTGTAGAGGTATTGGAGAATTTAAACCTTTGTAAGGAAACAATTGACGGAATCAGGACACATTCTTGGGGTTACAAACCCACGACTTCAGAGGGAAAAGTAGTACAGCTTGCGGATAAAATTGCATATATCAATCACGATATTGAAGATTCCATTCGCGCGGGGGTAATATCAGAAAGTGATTTGCCTCAAGATTGTATTGAGTATTTTTCATCAAACCAAAGTAAACGATTAAACAAAATGATAACCGAAATTGTAAACAATTCCATAGGCAAGCCCGATATTTCAATGAGCGAAGAAGCTTGGGGCTATACAACAAAACTTAGAACTTGGATGTTTGAAAACGTATATAATGACGAATCTATCGCAAAACTTGAAGAAATTAAGGCAAAACGAGTAATAAAGGAGCTGTTCTATTATTACACGGATATGTTAAAAGAAAGTTGCGAGCCGGATAAAATTGAAAGGGTCGTGACCGACTACATATCAGGCATGACAGACAGATACGCTGTTGAAAGATTTAAAGAAAACTTTATTCCAACAGGGATTAAATGTAGTGCCAGAGAGGATTATTTATTCAAATTGGCAATGGATGAAACAAAGTAATGCAGTAATTTGTGAAAATTTTGAATAATTGTAACTAAATGTAAACTTAGATTTAAAATGCCTCAAATGTAATTATAATACACGATTTGGTATAATATGGTATAGTGTGGAATGGCAATTCCTTCGTGTGAATTTATTTTATATAAATGTAAGCATTGTGTGCTTGAGAGTATAAACACGAAAGGAGATTGTTTATGTACAATTTGCGAATTGAAGGCGGCGGATAAGCTAGCTGGTCAAGAAAATTTGACCAAATACAATTGAATGGCGCAAAGCAAGATTTTGATTTGGCTGCCGAAATGAAAAAGTTAGCAAACAGAGTAAAAGAATCAGGTGATTCGAAAAAGTCAGGTAAATCCGAATCAATAAAACAAAAACAAGGTGCGCCGTTTACAGATAAAGGTCGAAATTTTTTCCCGGGATATTATATGGAAAATGATTATGACGGTTATGGTACATCCAAAATTCGTATTACAGATAAGAATGGAAAAACGGTTTTTTCATACACCAATAGTACATATAAAGAAGGCGAAGCCAGTGTATCAGAAACAACTAGGTATGACAAAAACGGAAAAGAAACAGGAACAACCAAAACATATTATTATGACAAAGGTGCCAGAGTTGTTCGTTCTTACATGAAAAATGGTAAAGTAATTATGACTGAAAAAATTACTAAAAATAATGATGGGACATGGGAAAAACACTACTACTATCCTGATGGAACATATATATCGGATGAAAAAGAAATAGAAAAGTTAAAAAATAGTGTTGAACCTCAAGATAAAGACTATAAAAAATATAAAAAAGAACAAGAAGAGTATCTTAAATCAATAAGTGATAAAGCAGAAGCCAGTAAATAAAATACTGTTTAATAATATTAACCGGTGCCGTGTTGAGTATATATCTCAACACGGCACAATTTTATTTTGTGGTTGGTATAGTGAATTTCATCTTACGAGATTTCAGAAAGATTTTTTAGTTGTACTGTTTTAATTATCTTATTTAGCCGATGTCAAAAGTTGTATTGGAAGTTGCTATTTTTTGTTCATGATACAATTGTCATGATAAGGGAGAAAAGAAAGATGTTAGAGTTTATTCACACGTATGGAATGATACTGTCGGGATTAATTCTGTTAATCGCCTACGTATTTATTGCCAGCGAAAAAATTCAAAAATCAGTTGTAGCATTGGTTGGTGCGTCTTTGACAATGCTATTAGGTTTAATTCCATTGACTTTAAATATTGAAAGCAATGTAAAAGGCGTTTTTGAATACGTTGATTTTGAAGTAATCTTTTTGCTTATCGGTATGATGATTATTGTTCATATCGCAAGCAGAAGCGGCGTATTTAAATGGATGGCATTGAATTTGTTAAAAGCAACAAAAGGTCATCCGAAAACTGTTTTATTTGCACTTGCCGCATTTACGGCTATTGCATCGGCATTTTTAGATAACGTAACAACGGTTGTTCTGATGATGCCAATAACATTTGTTATTGCAAAAGAATTTGAAACAGATCCGGTGCCGTTTTTAATTACTGAGGTTTTAGCCTCAAATATCGGCGGTACGGCAACACTAATCGGTGACCCGCCAAATATTATTATCGGAACAAGAGCAGGTTTAAGTTTCATGGATTTTGTAAGGGAACTTGCTCCGATAGTCTTTATTATTTTTATGGTTGCGATAAGTGTTTTAATTTTCTTGTTCAGAAAAAGCTTAAAAGCAACTCCTGAGAAAATGGAGCATATCGCAAATCTTGATAATTCCAAAACAATTACGGACAAAAATTTAATGTTGAGATCCGTATTCACATTGGCATTTGTGATTTTGGGATTTGTAACGCATGATATCACACACATTTCGGCATTTGTATTTGCAGTTTCTGGGGCGTCGTTTTTGCTTTTATTTGAAAAACCAAAAGAAATTTACAGAGATGTTGAATGGTTGACAATATTTTTCTTTGTCGGTCTATTCATAATTATTGGCGGTTTTGAAGCAAATGGCGGTATCAAATTCTTGGCTGATCAATTAATTGTACTGACAAACGGCAGTTTGGAAGCTGCAACAATGATTATTCTATGGGCATCAGGAATTTTGTCGGGTATAATTGATAATATTCCTTATACCGCAACAATGGCACCGTTAATTTCCGAATTGATTAACCCTGCAAACCCAAATGCTATACAGGGTGCAACTCATGCACTATGGTGGGCATTATCACTTGGCGCATGTTTGGGCGGTAATTTAACAATTATCGGAGCAGCAGCTAATGTTTTGGTAAGTGAAACAGCAGCTTCAAAAGGTCACAAAATTTCATTCTTGAGATTTATGAAATACGGCGCGTTGATAACATTTATTTCATTAGTATTAAGCTCATTCTATCTGTATTTCAGATATTTACGATAATCTGACGGATAAAAAAATAAATAAAAATAAAGCGGCGGATGCAAACTTGCATCCGCCGCTCCCATAAGTGATGAATATCAACTACAATCAATCAGATTAACTATTATTCATTACATCCGAAGGCAATAGTAACGTGTTCTCTTGGATTTACGGCAGATATTTTATATCCGCGAGGATCAACAAGGTAAGCAAATTCATCACCGGTAGTTTGGAATAAGCCCATTGTACCTGATAGCGCTGTTCTTGTTACGTCAATAGGAGCTTTTACAGTTTCAAACAGTCCGTCGCCTAAACTTCTTGCGGCTGCACCAAATTGACCTTGAAAAGCGTGACCGAGCATGTAACCCGCATCATTAGATACGTTTTCAACAGCGTTACCCAAATTTGTAACAATACCGCCTGCAGTTCTGCCGACTACACCAACCAGTGAACCTGCCCATGTGAACGGCATTTCAACAAGCCTTGCAACAGGATTTACGTTTTTAGATTTGTTTATTTGAGCTTGAAGGATTTGTTTTGGTAATTTTGTTTTACAATCTCCGTTTTTAATTTCTGTGAATGCAAGCTTAAGAGCACCTTTATCACATCCTGACGGTCTTATTACCTCTACAACCTGACCGGTTACCGTTGAACCGCAAGGGTAGGTTACACCGTTGATAGTAATATCTTCAAGTGTATTTGCCCTAAAGTATTGACCTACGTGAGAAGATTTTGCTGTCAATTGGTCTATCATTGATAATTTCAATGTAGGAATTTTTACGATTTCTTCGTGTTCAATCAACGCGTTTTTCTCTACAGGGCACGCAGGACAAATATTGTTTGCGGTTTTTGGATTTGTATCATAGCCTAATGCTACACGGACAGTCTGCATCATAGAGGCAACATCGGCACGAGTTGCATCTTTGTTTGGTAAAATCATATTAGGAGTAGGTGAGTCTTTTAATGCTCCGTTTTCCAAAGATTTAGCTACAGGAATTTTTGCCCAATCAGGAACTTTGTTACCGTCAGCGTAACGACTAAGGATTTCATCGGCTTTACACTTATCTATGTCACAAGTCATACCTTTGGCAATTGAAGTTAAGGCTTCTATACGTGTTACGTTTGAATTTGGACGGAATGTATTGTTAGGATAGCCTTTGAGCAAATCTTCATCAACTGCTTTAGCGATGGCGGCATTTGCCCAATTTGTTCTTGGCACGTCTTTGAACATCGTTTGTTTATCCATATCACAATTTAAATTGAAACCTTTGACAAGCATAGTCGCAAATTCCGCACGGGAAATGTTTCTGTTTGGTTTAAATAAACCGTCAGGATATCCGACAACAACATCATTAATAGCTAATTTGTCTATATCACAGGCAGCCCAATGTCTTTCTGAAACATCAGGGAACATACAACCGCCCGTTGGGGCAGCGGCACCCGTAATATTTTGAATTTGTTGCGGTATTTCATAAGGTATTAAGGTCTTTTTAACCGCATTTATTGAATTTGCGGATTGAATATCAATCGGGCAGGCATTCCCGTTCATTTTACAATCATCTCTATTAATCGGTATTCCGTTGTATTTATTAGGACACTCGTTTAGGCAAGGCATTTGAGCAGCAGCGCCCGTAACATTAGGGTCTGTAGCTACTGTTGCGCCTGCAATTCCTGATGTCATACGGCTTGTAGGACATCCTTTCAATGCAGTTTCAGTTGAAAAGATAGAATTTGCAGGTTCACCTACGTAGTTATTTGTACCGTAAACTGCTTGCGGGTAACCGTAAACCTGCTTCATTTCAGCTTTATCAGGTTTGCCGGTTTGCGGACATAATGCAGTTGATGGTACCGGCGGTTTGTCGCAGCTTATTTCATCAGGACAACCGCAATCTTGTTTTTTCACCGGACAAGGCTCTTTAACAGGGCAAGGGTCTTGTTTTTTGCATTTACATTCCGGTAAAGTTTTTTTACACTTAGAGCAAGTTTGCTTTGGTGCTGCATTTTCACACGGGCAGGCTGCCCCTGTAACTACAGGTAGGGCTTCTGCCGGCGCTTTTTGGTTGCACGGGCAAGCTGCCATTACTGAATTCAAGGAACACGTTGCTATTCCAACGGCAATCGCAGCTGCCACAGTTAGTTTTTTAATTGACATTTTTACCTCCTTGTTTGTGTGGGTTTTGTTTAAAATAAACAAAATATTTATTTAAAAAACAAACTTATATCAGATTATGTACTTTTTGATTTGTTTAAAACATTAGCAAAACTACTTATATACTCGGGTAATATTTTTACATTACTAAGTTTGTAACAATTTTTGTAAATTTTGGCAAATCTTACAAAAAACATGTTTTTATATATATGTGTGAAGGAAAATCGGACAGGTGTGTAATTATGTATAGCAAAGAGTTTATGAAATTTTTGTACGGTTATCAAAAAGACGAATTTAAACCGGCAGAACCTCCTAAACGTGAAATTCATTTTAAAAATCCGAAAAGCGGTAGGCTTGTAGAAGTTTACGTTACACAAAATAATGATAAGTAATATTAAACATTAATTGAAAATTAACTCTTTTATAGTATAATTTTTCTGTGTAGCTATTGAAAGTTCACATGAAACACGAAAATTTAATATACATAATGGAGATAAAATAATGGATATCTTTTCAATTTTCACCTTGTGTGGCGGTTTAGCATTTTTCTTATACGGAATGATTGTAATGTCGCAAGGTTTAGAAAAAATTGCCGGCGGCAAGATGGAAAAAATGTTGGAAAAGATTACATCTAATCCGATAAAAGCACTTGTTCTCGGGGCAGGAATAACGATAGCTGTTCAAAGTTCGTCTGCCGTTACCGTAATGTTGGTTGGGTTTGTAAACTCAGGTATTATGAAACTTTCTCAGGCAATCGGAGTAATTATGGGTTCAAATGTAGGAACAACGATTACTTCTTGGATTTTGAGTTTATCCGGCATTCAAAGTGATAACTTTTTTATAAGACTTTTAAAACCGGAATCTTTCACTCCGATTTTAGCTTTAATTGGTGTAATAATGGTTATGACCTCTAAAAATAACATGTCGCGACGTAAAAATGTCGGGACATTTTTATTGGGATTTTCCGTTCTGATGTTTGGAATGGGGTTAATGTCATCTGCGATGAGCCCGTTGGCTGATGACCCGCGCTTTGCTCATATCCTGACAATGTTTTCAAATCCTTTTTTGGGACTTTTGGTCGGTATGATTGTAACAGCGGTTATTCAAAGTTCGGCAGCATCTGTTGGTATGCTTCAAGCATTATCTCTAACCGGCAGCGTCACTTATGCAATGGCAGTTCCAATTATTGTCGGACAGAATATCGGAACTTGTATTACTGCGGTTTTATCAAGTATCGGGGTCAATAATAACGCTAAAAGAGTTGCAGTTGTGCATGTTGCGTTTAATGTTTTGGGTGCTTTGATATTTTTACCGATTTATGAGTTCGGACATTATTTTATAAATTAC
Source organism: Candidatus Gastranaerophilaceae bacterium (assembly GCA_051874955.1). Lineage (GTDB taxonomy): Bacteria > Cyanobacteriota > Vampirovibrionia > Gastranaerophilales > Gastranaerophilaceae > Zag111. Next base: position 14,220 of record JBJEGJ010000041.1, on the reverse strand, counting down.
CCGTTTGCGCAATCAGTCAACCCGTTTGGGATTGCGGTTGTACATTCAATATTTAATGTTGTAACTACATTGTTGCTTTTCCCGTTTGCTAAATTATTGGAAAAATTGGCACTTATTTTAATAAAAGATAATAAAGAAGAAGCTGAAGTAATTATTGATGAAAGATTGTTGTTAACTCCGTCTTTTGCGATAAACAGATGTTACAAAGTCACGGCAACAATGGCAAAATACACAAGAGATACTCTTGTAATGTCTGTCAGAATGCTTAAACAGTACAATCCGAAAGTGGCAGAAGTTATTAATAAAAATGAAGTTTTGATTGACAAATACCAAGATACTTTGGAGTCTTTTCTTCAAAAGTTATCAGGCAGGGAATTGTCTGAAGAAGATAGTAATAAAATATCGCAATTAATTCTTTCCATTTCTGATTTTGAAAAAATTGCAGACCATGCAATACATATTTTGAATATTGCAAATAAGATGCACAGAAAAGAATGGAAACTGTCACCTGAAACAATTGAAGAATTAAAGCACGTTGTTAATGCGGTAAAAGAGGTATTTGATATTACGGTAAACTCTTTTGTTGCACACGATTTAGAATTGGCATATCATGTTGAGCCGTTAGAACAGGTTGTGGATGATATTGCTTATATTGCAAAGAAAAACCACATTAAGCGAGTAAAAAAAGATAAATCACATATTCGCAGAGGTTTTGTTTATGCGGAAATCCTTAATGATTTGGAACGAATTTCTGACCATTGTTCAAATATCGCAACAAACATTATTCAATCAATTCACTCATCTATACCGAAACATATATTAAAAAATCAGTTAAAAGATTCGCATAATGCTGATTTCCAACCGCAAATAGATGAATTTAAATCAAAGTATGCGGTTGAACCGATTGTTATATCTAAATAAAAAGGATTTATAAATGTCAAATACAACTCTAGATACCATTTGCCCAATATCGATTTCTGAAAAAGATTGCAGAAATTTAATCAAGCCCGTTGTTATTTTTAATTACATGCAGGATTTGGCAGCAAACTCAATTAATACTTACGATAAAAAGTATAGTTGTGAAGAACTTTTATCACGCGGTCAAGGGTGGTTTCTTATCAGATATAGAATTGAATTTGATAATTATTATCCTAATATTAAAGAATTAAAAATTCACACCGAATGTCGCGGGGCGCAAAAAATGACAACTTACCGTGATTTTGAAGTGTTTGATAATGCAACAGGAAACAGAATTTTAAGAGCATCATCTTCTTGGTTTATTGTCGATATGAATAAAAAATCGGTTTTGAATATTCAGCAGGAATATCCTGATTTTTTAGTTTTTGAAAAAAGAGAAAATGATATTGTTCTGCAAAAATTAAGACCGATTGATAAGGCAGATAATCAAAAAGTTTTTCATGTAAGATATGATGATTTGGATATAAATAACCACGTAAATAATACCGTTTATATTTCTTGGGCGCTGGAGGCGTTAGATTATGATTTCAGATATGCTCATAAACTTAAAACAGTTGATATATATTTCAAACACGAAGTGTCTTATGGTGAAGATATTATTTCATCCGTAAAATACAACAATGATGACTTAATAACGGAACATTTGATTTCAAATGCCGCTACCGGCGAAGAATTATGCCTTTTACGTTTTAAATGGCTTGTTGGCTAAATTATTATTTACTTAACATTATGTAAAGATTTGATGAAATTGTGCAAATTTTACCAAAAAAATTTTTTTATATATATGTAGGAAAATATATGGGAAAATATTATGGGAATATCTGTAGATTCATCAATCTCAATATCGGTCGATAAGGCAAGAAGTTTATACGCACTAACGGATGATGATGTAAAACTGTTAAATGCCAATGGCGATGATAAAATTACACTGGGTGAATTTCGAGCTTACGGAATTACCAAAAACAAAGGTTTGGCAGAGTATTTTAACTCACGTACAAGTGGGAACTTAGCAAAACTTGAACCGAATGCTCATGCTCAAAATCCAAATAGTGTAAAGGGTAATTTTACCCATAATTACAATTCCGGTTTGTCTCCAAATACAAACAATTCAAATAGCGGTAACAATTTATTGATGTACGGTTAAGCTATATTGAGCGTAATACGCATTGTATCTATGCAAATTGTGATATTTATGCTATAATTCCCTGTAGATAAAAATGTTTTAGTGCAGGGGAGAAAAGTATGAAAGAAAATGTTTTATCACTTCTTGATCAAAATACAAAATTGTATGGTGAGAGAATTGCTCTTGGTAAGAAAAATAAATATGGTTGGAAAGAATTAACTTATAAAGGATTAGGACTGTTAGCAAAACAGTTTGCAAGTTACTTAATTACTGATTTACAAATGCAAAAAGGTGAAAAGTTGGCAATTTTGTCAGAATCAATGCCTGAGATAGGCGCTTGTTTATTTGCTTCTGTAATATCAGGTATGGTAACAGTTCCATTAGATAATAAATTAACAATTTACGAACTGGAATCAATTTTATCAAGTTGTGAACCTTCAGTTTTGGCGGTTTCTCAAGCAAATGTTGAAAAGGCTTTGGAATTAAAAAAACGTATTCCGTCTATTAAACATCTTATTTTGATGGAAGAACCAAAATATAATTCAACATTACCAAGTATTTATTCCCTAAACTCAGGTACTGAGTGCAAGTGGCGCCATCGTTCATTAAGAGATACAGCATTGATTATTTATACATCAGGTACAACAGGTGCGCCTAAAGGTGTTCAAACTACGTTTGGTAACATGATTACACAGGTTATTGAAATGTCAAAAGTATTACCTGAAATTCTGCCAAATGAAAGTTTAAATCTTCTTTCAATTTTGCCGATGAATCATTTATTTGAGTTAACGGTTGGATTTTCAACATTTTTAAACAGAGGTTCTTCTATTTTTTATCCTCAAAGTTTGAAACCAAAAGATGTTTTGGCAGATATGAGAGAAAAGAAAATTGACTTTATGATTACAGTACCGGCATTTTTGAAGTTGCTAAAAACAACTATTGAAGCCGATATTCGTTCTCTGCCGGAAGAAGAAAAAATCTTGTTTGAAAAATCTTATGCTGCGGCTGAGTATATAACCGATTACAGCATAAAACGCCAATTATTCAGAAGTATTTTGGCAAAATTTGGCGGAAACTTTTATGGATTTATTTCAGGCGGTGCACCGCTTGATCCGTCTGTTGGCGAGTTCTTTGAAAGAATTGGTATTAAAATATTTCAAGGGTACGGATTATCCGAAACCAGCCCTGTAATATCTATGGATAGAGGAGAGGACAGAAAACTTTTATCCGTTGGACCTGTATTGGATTCTTATGATGCAAAAATTGATCCTGAAACAGGAGAATTACTCGTAAAAGGTCCTTCTGTTATGAAAGGATATTATAACAATCCTGAAAAAACCGCAGAAGTTCTTGAACCTGACGGATGGTTACACACCGGTGATATCGGGGAATTTGACGAAGACGGAAGACTTTATATAACGGGTCGTATAAAAAATATGATTGTTTTATCAGGCGGTAAAAAAGTTTTCCCTGAAGAAGTTGAAGCAGTATTGGAAGATAATCCCAATTTTGCGGAAATCTGTGTATTTGGGGCGACAAGAACAAGTGGTGCTAAAGACGGTACCGAAGAAATTATGACAGTAGTTGTTCCTACGCAAAGCGTTATGGATACTTATACTAACGAAGATGATTTATATAATTTCATCTGCAAAGAGGTTAAGGAATTGTCTGTAAGGCTGGCATCATACAAACGTCCGGTTAATATTGTGGTAAGAAAAGAACCGCTTCCGAGAACTTCTACCCGCAAGGTTAAACGAAATATTGTAAAAGAAGAAACCTTAGCAATAACAAAATAAGAATACATAGTAATAAATATAAAAAGACCTTCCGATATAGGAAGGTCTTTTGTATTTGATAAAAATTTTAAAAACTTATGATTTTCCTGTAGAACCAAAACCGCCTGCGCCTCTTGCAGTTGTTGTCAATTCGGTAACGACTTCAATTTTAGCCTGTTCAACTCTTGCGATAATCATTTGTGCAACTCGTTCATCAGGTTGAATTGTGTATGTTTCGTTTGAAAGATTAACGACAGGAATACAAACTTCTCCGCGATAGTCTTCATCAATTGTTCCGACGCAGTTGATAAGGGTTATTCCGTGTTTAATTGACATGCCTGAGCGTGGACGGATTTGAGCTTCATATCCGTGCTCTAATTCAATTTTTAAACCTGTCGGAATAAGTGTTCTTTCCAGCGGTTTTAGAGTTACAGGTTCAGATATTGCTGCGCATAAATCCATACCTGCAGCCCCTTCCGTTTTGTATTCCGGCAGAATATTATTGTTTTCTAATCTCTCAATTTTTAAAACTGTCATAAATTTCTCCTTTTATTTTTAATATCCCCAAAAATCATTTTGTTTTCCTGTTAGGGATTGACCTGTAATCATCATATCGCTTTTAGGCGTTCTTTCCAATGATGCTCGTCTGAACATTTTTTCATCAAAATATTTTAACAAATCGTCAATACTGTCAGGTTTAAATTTTGAAGGAATAATATTCTTGGGCATAATTTTCTTTGCATTTAACAAATTTTGTCCAAAAAATCCTTTATCAAACGGGTATAAAAAATCTACATTCCTTATCATAATTGTTACTCCTTATATTTTTAATTCTTTTTCTATTTTTGCAAGGATTGCATCAAGCTTTGACGAATCTTTCACTCCGCCTTGAGCAAAATTCGGACGCCCTCCGCCATTTGCGCCAGTTGCACGTGAAATTTCACCAACGATTTTTCCTGCATTGATACCCTTTTTAACAAAACTGTCAGAAACTTTTACTGCAACAGTTGATTCTCCTGCAAGTACAATAATTGATTCTCCAAGTTTTTGTGATAAAAATTCCAAACCGATTTTTATTCCGACAGCTTTTGCTGCAACTTTGGAGATAAACAGTTTTCCTCCTGTGATGTCTTCTGCACGTTCTACAAATGATGCAAACTTGTTTTTAGCATTTTCTTCTTCAAGTTTTTCTATTTGCTTTTGGAACTCGCGATTTTCTTCCGTTAATTTGTCAACTCTTTCCACAACCTCGTTATAATGAGATTTGAATTTTGTTGATAACTTGTCTATCTCAGAAGATTTAGAATTAAGATACGCGATTGCAGAATCCGAAACGACAAGCTCAATACGTCTTGTACCTGCCGCAATTGCACTTTCTGAAACGATTTTTACAAGTCTTAAATCAATTAATTTTCTTGCATGAGTTCCGGCACAAAATTCTTTTGAAATTGATTGTCCGTCTTTTTCTATTGAAACAACTCTGACTTTATCACCGTATTTTTCTCCAAATAGTGCAGTAGCCCCTGTCAAACGAGCTTGTTCAATATCCATTACGTTGGTTTCTATACTGTAACCTTCACCAATCCATTTATTCATCAGATTTTCTACCTTTGTAATTTCCTCAGGTGTCATAGCTCGTGAGAAAGTAAAGTCAAATCTCATGCGGTTTTCTTCAACAGCTGAACCTGCCTGTTTAACTTCATCACCGACAACTTTTATTAATGCGGCTTGCAATAAGTGCGCACTTGTATGGTGAACTCTTATTTGTTCACGACGTGCAACATCAATTAGTGCTTTTACGGTAGCACCGATTACTACATCACCGGTTAAGACAGAACATCTGTGAACGTATAAATCATTTACTTTAAATGTTGTAAGAACTTCAGCTTTAAAATCATCACTTTCCAAAATTCCGCTGTCACCTGTCTGTCCGCCACATTCAGCATAGAACGGAGTTTTATCTAATATAATATCGACATATCCTTCACCCTCAACTTGTGCAAGAATTTTAGCATCAGAACATTCATTTTCGCTATAGCCGATAAAATTAGTTGAGCCTACTTCGTTTTCAATTTTTGCATACTTCATATCACCTGTAACGCTGATTTTAGCAGTTGCAGCTTTTGCGCGTTCTTTTTGCTCTTGCATTGCAGTTTTAAATCCTGCTTCGTCTATTTTAAGATTATTTTCTTCCGCTATTTCCTTAGTAAGTTCAAACGGGAAGCCGAAAGTATCATACAACTTGAATGCACTTTCACCGTCAATATCCTTTTTCTCATTGATAAATTCATCAAGCATTTTGTAGCCGCGATCAAGAGTTTGAGCGAAGCGTTCTTCTTCTTTTTTGATTGTATCAATAATTTTCTGTCTGTTTTTGATTAAATCAGGATATGCTTCTCCGTAATTCTCAATAACTACGTCAACCAATTTATATAAGAACGGCAAATCCATACCTAAAATCTTGCCGTGTCGTAAAGCTCTGCGTAAAATCATTCTCAAGACATAACTTCTGCCTTCATTACCAGGAATTACGCCGTCTGAAATCAAAAATGTTACACATCTTGCGTGATCTGTTATGATACGTAAAGAAATATCAGTTTTTTCAGAAGTTTTATACGGAACTCCGCACATTTTTGAAACTTCATTCATAATCGGTTTAAGCAAATCTGTTTCAAAGGTAGAGGCAACACCTTGACAAACCATTGTAATACGCTCTAATCCCATGCCTGTATCAACATTTTTACTTTCCAAAGGTGATTGATTACCTTCTTCATCTTGATATAATTCCGTGAAAACCAAATTCCATATTTCAACCCATCTGTCACATTCACAGGTATCAATACCACAATTAGGGTGGTCACATTTATACTGCTCACCTAAGTCATAATGGATTTCGGAACACGGTCCGCATGAACCTGATGCTCCCGGAGGTCCCCAAAAATTATCTTTTTTACCTTTTCTTTTTATGCGTTCAGCCGGAACTCCGACACTGCGCCAAATTTCATAAGCCTCATCATCTGTTTCAAAAATTGTTATCCATAATCTGTCTTTATCCAATTTAAGAACTTCTGTTACAAATTCCCAAGCCCAAGGGATTATCTCTTTTTTGTAGTAATCACCAAAAGAAAAATTACCAAGCATTTCAAAAAATGTATGATGGCGCGGAGTTCTTCCCACATTTTCAATATCGGAATCTTTACCGCCCGCTCTTGCACATTTTTGACAAGATGTCGCTCTTGCAGGATCATAAGGTGATTTTACAATTCCCAAAAATATAGGTAAAAATTGCAACATTCCCGCAGTTGTTAAAAGAACCGTCGGATTATCGGGCACAAGACTTGAACTTTCAACTACTGTGTGCTGATGTTTATTTTTAAAATAATCTAAATATAATTTTCTGATTTCATTTCCGGTTAGCATATTCTCTTTTCCTTTATTTACTCTGTTTTATACCCAAATTATAACTTAAACATGCCGAACTGTATACATTTTATAAGTTATGTTATAATTTGTTTATGAGGCGTTGTTTTTGGGTAGATGAAAAATCTGAAATTTATATAAAATACCATGATGAAGAATGGGGAGTTCCAAAATATGACGATAGAGAACTCTTTGAGCTTCTGATTTTGGAGGGTTTTCAAGCCGGACTTTCATGGATAACCGTTCTGAAAAAGCGTGAGGCATTCAGAGTGGCTTTTGATAATTTTGATGTAGAAAAAGTCGCAGCTTATGATGATGATAAAGTGGAAAAATTACTCAAAAATGAAAGCATTATACGCAGTCGTGCAAAAATCAAGGCAGCAATTTTGAATGCAAAAATTTTTATTGAAATACAAAAAGAATTTGGAAGTTTTTCAAATTATATTTGGGGTTTTACAGAGAATAAAATTATTAAAAATACAACAGGTGAAGTCATTGTAAGTTCACAATTATCAGATACCATATCTAAAGATTTAAAAAAACGGGGAATGAAATATGTGGGTACGATTATTGTATATTCATATCTTCAGGCAATTGGTGTTGTTGACGACCATGACAAAGAATGTTTTAGATATTAATATGAAATTAATTTTTTCAAAAAATGTAAAAATTATTTACAAAAATAGCAACTTTATTTTTTCTTTGATTTAAAATAGAGTGTGGCGCGTGCGCTTATGGAAGCAGAATAAAGAAGTAGTAAATTTATAATTCGGCAGGATAAATAAATGTCACTTGGGACAACGGTAAAAAATATATGCAGATCAATAGGTAAGGATAACAATCCGGCCTATGCTGTTGTTGCAATTGCTACTGCAAAGGGAATTTTCAGACCGTTGTTTACAATGATGGATAAGAAGGAATCGCCCGAGACAAAGAAATATGCCGCATTAAGAGAAGGCTTAACCGAAGTTATTGCAATTCCGACATATCTTTTATGCGGGACACTTGCCGGAAAAGGTGCGGCGCTATTTAAAGACCCTGTAAAAGCAAAAATGGCTAAACATAATTTGCGCTTTGTTGGTGTATGTACAGCGGCACTCCTTGTAATTCCGGGTCTTTGTTCAGTCGTTGTAAAACCTTTTACCGACAGGATTTTCCACAAAAATAAAAAGAACGATGATGTTAAATCTCAACCTGCCGAGTTAAATGTTGTTTCCGGAACGGATAAAACACAACTGCAAAAAACTCCGATTACACAAACCGGTAATATTCATAATTATTCGGTAAAAAATATAAGCATGACGGCTTTTACAAATACAGGAATGAGGGTCTGATAATATGATAGGCGCAGTTCAAAATATAATATCTAATCCTACATTGTACAATATGACACAAAGTACAATAACACAAATCACAACAGAAACCTGTTTAAAAGCTGTTGGTCGTCCTTCTTTTATTTTGATGGATAAAGATATTGATGCTCAGACAAAAAAATATTCCTCAGTAAAAGAATTTTTATATCAGATGACTTGTTTAGGGATATACCTTGCTGCAGTTATGCCGTTATTAAAAAAATGTTCTTTTAAGTTAGCCGGGAAATTATCTAATGAAGACGTTTTCAAAGCATTTAAATCCTCCGGAGAATTTTTAAAATATCATAAAATGGATGAAGCAGGAAAAATTGCAAAACTTGAAGAAATAAACAGAAACTTACCTTCAGGCGATAGATTTATTAAAGAAAATATTGATGAAAATTTGGCAAAAGGTGTTGTTGAAATAAGTTCAATTATCGGTTCCGTTACCGGCTTGGCAATTATTGCCCCTATTGCATCTCATCCTTTAATTCACCCGATTATGAAAGTCATGGGCTTAGATAAAAAATCTTCCGATAAACCTCAAGAAATAAAGAAATAATACAGACAATAAAAAAGGAACCTTTTGGTTCCAAGTGGTAGGTTAGTTTGTAGTAGTGTGGGAAAAGGAGGAAAGTTTTTTATTTTCTTACATGATATTTATCGGCACGTTTTTCTCAAAACTTTAATTTTTTATCTTATATGTTAAGAAATCGTTACAAAAAATATTTGAATACAAAAATACCGTCCGATAAAGACGGTATGGAGTTTGATATAATTGGATATATTTCGGGGTAAATTTCTGTAGGAAAAGTAAAGTAGCGTATGTCAGTTAGTCTGCGATAGCTGAAATTATAGCTGCCGCAACCCCTACTCCGGCAACAACCGCAAGAGTTTTTGTTCTTTGAGAACACGGTCTTACTGTCGGAGGATAATTTCTGTATTCATATCCGTATTCAATGTGCGGAGGTCTGTGTTGTGGCACTACATAATAGTGAGAATTATGATGTCTGCCTGCAGCAAAACAAGGTGTTGCCATTGTTAAACATAATGCTGTTGCAATTATTTTTTTCATAATGTACCTCCATTTCTTTCTTGTTTTTCTCTTACACTTTTAATAACGATTTAAAAATAATATTGTTCATTTTAAATCCGAATGTGGGATGTATAATATTTCAAACGACAGAAAATAGGAATATGAACTTGTGGTATCAAAACTTGGTAAAACCTCCATTTACGCCGCCGCCTCAATATTTTCCGATAGCTTGGGGGATTTTATATACCCTTATGGCTATTTCATTTTTTATAATCTTGTCAAAACAATATTCAAAAACCAAGTATGATGCGGTAGTTCTATTTCTAATTCAACTCATCATTAATTTTACTTGGACTTATGTATTTTTTGAATTAAAGCAAATTCAGCTTGCTTTAGCAGATGTAATATTGTTGTTTATCTTTTTGATATTAACAATAATTGAATTTTCAAAGCTGTCAAAAGTTGCGACAATATTGTTAATCCCGTATTTTTTGCAAGTCGTTTATGCAATATATTTAAATGCGGGAATTGTTATCTTAAATTGAACGGCAATTTTTACCAAGCGGTGCGGGTAATTGTTTGTTTTCCGTTTTTATCATACATTTTATCTTTGTACCAAATACCTTGAAAATTCATATCAGGGTCAAACATATATTGAATATCTTTTGATACAAAATAGATAGCGCTTTTCAATTCACCTTTTCGATTATATTGCATTGATGTATAAGGAAAATTCGGATACTCATCTGAGATTACATCCGTGTAATAAAGTTTTCCAAATGCGGTGTAATAAAAGGCTTTTGTCGGATTATTTTTATATTGTATCGCATACATTACAAGGGTATTCTTTTTGAAATAAAATGCACAATATTTCGCATCTTCGTCTTCTGTTACCCCTTCATTTGTAAGCATATAATGTAATTTAAAATCTTTATCTTTCTTATATGCTGCAAATTCTTTGTTAAATTCTTCTTTTGTATATTTAATTTTGCTTGTATTATTTTCAAAAAGAAGATTTTTGAAATGTTCTATATTTTCATCTCTTTGAGCTTGAGAAATTTCCAGCCAATCAAATTTTATTTCGGCTTTAAGAGTTTTTGGCTCAGTAATTTCTTCCTGCACAGGAACTTCAACATCATCAAGACTTGTTATATTTTCAATCGCGTATGCCTGCGGCTGCAGCATTGTAACCATTAAACATGCAAATAATATTATTATTTTTTTCATAACTTTACTCCTATGAATTTAATGTTTTGTACGCTATTCTAAGCTTCACCGAAAACAAATTATCATCCGGCTCAAAGAGATTATGTTCATTTGTTGCGTAATCTTCGGGTTTTATTAATCCGTTTATTTCAAATCCGATAAAGTTGTTATTTGAATCCCTTCTTGATTTTGTTGACATTGCATAAATATACGCTGCCATATCATGCTTATCTATCAGATTATCCCCCGTAGGCTCGCCATGTGAAGCTATTTTGTTAAAGGCATTTCTGATTTGAATTTTTACTTTATTCAGATATTCAGGTTTGTTCATAACATCATAATGCCCGAAACGATATTTAAGCAAAAACGCTTCATATTGCGCATAATCTATTTTCCCCGTCAGATTACGAGTTTCTCTGGCAATATACAACAAATAAGATTCTGCAAGAAGTTGAACTTCACCCTTAAAAGTTTCATCAAGTTGTTTTATATCTTCCGGTGTTTTGTCGGGCTTATCCGCAAGCCGCCTCCAAGAATCCGGAACGACATCAAAAGGTTCAGCTTTAGGGTTTGTAATTCCGCTTTGAACAACCATGTCGTTAAGCAACAGAGCAAAAGCTTCTCCAAGTTCGGCATTTCCGTTAGAAAGCTCGTTTAATATAGAAGTTCTTTGAAGATTTTGCCCGAAGTTTTGCATTATCGTAACCCTTTAACTATACGGTCGCGAGGCCGGGCTTCGAGATCGGCAGGTAGATCTGGCCGAAGATGCGCAGCTCGGACGCGCCGTCCAGACGGGCCGACTCGGCCAGCGAGTAGGGCACTGAAGTGAAGTAGTTGCGCATCAGCAGGATTGAGAAGCCCGAGATCAGGCCGTTGACGATCAGGCCGGTGTAGGTGTTGAGCAGGTGCAGCTGCTTATTCATCTGATAGACCGAGATCAGGGTCAGGTCGCCCGGAATCATCATGGTCAGCATGATGAAGGAGGTGATGCCCTTCTTGAACGGCAGCTCCTTCTGGATCAGGACGTAGCCCGCGAAGGCGGACAGGACAACCTGGATGACCGTGGCCACGGTCGAGACATAGAGCGAATTGAGGAAGGGACGGGCCAGCTTGGTGACCCGGAAGACATATTCATAACCCTCGATGCTGAAACTCTTCCACCACAGCTTCATGCCAGAAGCCGCCGCATCCAGCGCGGTCGAGGTCGAGACGACGATGACGTTCCACATCGGGATGAACATGATGAGGAAGAAAAAGCCGAGCAGCAGCCAGCTCACGATGCGCTGCGGCAGGTTCATCCGGTTTTCCAAAGGATTCTTCTTACGCATTATGATACGGCCTCCTTAATCTTCATACGTGTCGTCATAGCGGATGACCTTGCGCACGACGGCCGAGATGATCAGCGTGCCGATCAGGACGAGCGTTGCGCCCGCGGTCGCCGGGCCGACCTTGAACTGGGTGATACCCTGCGTATAGATCAAATACAGCAGGTTGCGGACCTTGTCCAGGATGGACGAGGTGCCCATGATGAAGATCTGGTCGAAGTTGCGCAGAACGCCCATCGCGCCCAGAACGGTGACAACCTTCATGGTGGGCACGATATTGGGAACGGTGATCTGGAAAATCTGGCGGAGACGGGACGCGCCGTCGATCGAAGCGGACTCATAGATCGAGGGGTCGATGCCCACGATGGCCGCGAGGAACAGGACGGCGTAGTAGCCCGCGCCCTTCCACGCGCCGGTGAAGATCATGATCGCACGCGCAAACTTGGGTTCGGACATGAAGACGATGGGCGTAAACTCTCCGCTCGAGATGGCCTGCAGGAAGCCGTTGACCATGCCGGTGGGCGCGAACAGCATCATCCACAGGCCGCCGACAACCGACCAGGACAGCAGGTACGGAATGTAGGTGACCGACTGGACGACCGACTTGAGCACCTTGCTGCGCACCTCATTGAGCAGCAGGGCGATCGCGAGGCCCCAGACAAACTGGAGGAGGAAGGTACCGACGCCGACGAGCAGCGCGTTGACAAACGCCTGACTGTACTGCGGATTGGTCAGAAAGCCGATGTAGTTGTCCAGACCGCAGAAGGTCGCGTTGCCCAGGATCTTGACGTCCTGGAAGCTGTTGACCAGGCCGAGACCCAGCGGATAATAAGAAAATACAATGAAATATGCCGCGATCGGCAGCAGCATCAGATAGACAAAACGATTCTTTTTGATCTTTTTCCAAGTGATCGGTTCGCGCGGCGCCTTCGCCGCCTTGACTTTACTCACAGCAGTTGACTCCTTTCTCTACACACCCCTGAAGATAGAAAGAGAGCCGGAAAATCTTTTGTTCGATCTCCGGCTCTCTGGCACATGCTTATGAAACGATTCTCGCTGGCTTATTTCTCGGTGATGCCCAGGCTAACCAGCTCGTTGCGCATGGACGCAAGGCCGTCTGCAACAGAAACGTTGCCCTTGATCATCTCAATGCCCCACTTGCCGACGGTGGTCTTGTAAGTGGTCTCGTCGGGGATCGCCTTGTCGATGCGTGCGTACTGAACATAGGTCAGCGCCTCGTCAACGCCACGGTTATAGCCGAGCGGATTTACGAAATCCTTGTAGATCGGAACCGGTGCGCCATGGTCGTTCGCATGCTGCGCGCCCAGCTCAGTCTGGGTGTAGGTGCTGCCGGACTTGGTGTAGTCATTGCCCTCGATACCGATGCTCAGCAGCTCGCCGCCCTCCTGGGTTGCGAAGTACTCCAGTACCTTGATCGCGCCTTCTACGTTCTGTGCGTTAGCCGGTACAGCGAACAGGGATGCGCCGCCCTTGACCAGCATGTACTCGCGCTCGGAACCAGCCGGGGTCTTGCAGCCGGGCAGGTTGACGATCTCGTAATCAGCGTCCGCTACGCCATCAGCGGTCGCAGTCGCGTTGTGCAGGCCGGTCCACATCGCCCAGTCAACAACAACACTGGTCTGCTCGGAGGAAGCCTCCATCTTAGCGCGCATATCCTTGGTCTTATCTACGAAGGAAGAGGGATCGAGCAGCTTCTCATCGTACAGCTTCTTGAACCACTCCCAAACCGGAGCAGCCTCGTCGGTGGAGTACGGCGCATAGGTCTTGCCGTCCGCCTCGTCAACGACGACGCCGTTCTGCAGGCCAACGGATGCAAACCAGGGCTGCAGGTCGTAGGTCTCGGACATGACGCAGTTGAAGGGATAGTAGTCGGTGCTGGAATTGGCGTCACGCAGCGCCTTGAATACCTGATAGTAACCGTCCAGGGTGGGCTCGATGGTGGTGTAGTCGATGCCGACCGCCTCGAGGTGGTTCTTGTTCAGCT
>JBJEGJ010000040.1:0-45331 GCA_051874955.1 Candidatus Gastranaerophilaceae bacterium | reverse complement strand
ACTATTTGCAGATTGATTTGTAACAATTTCGTAATAATCAAGAGAAATATCTACAGAACTTAATGCCAAATTATTTTTTTATTCATGTTTAAGTAATTTCAAAAAGAGGATGACTTTTTGCTCATCCTCTTTTATAATCAAAAAAGAGTTAAAGTCTTTTAAGCAACCGCATAAATTTTAATGCAAGGCTCTTTTTCAAATAAAGGTGAAAGACCTGTTACAACATCGTTCTTAAATAAAGCAGACTCAAGATAGTTTTTTGCATTTTCTACGCTGTCAAAACCGTGAAGAACTTGCACATCTTCATCTCTAATTAACAAGTTTTTTGTCAACGCACCTTTAATTGTATCTAAAAACGGTTCACGGTAGTCACTATAAACTTTCGCTGCGCTAGGTCGATTTTCTTCATTGATAAACATTGTAATTTCTAAATATGCTTTAACATCTTTTCTGCAATGACCATCTTGTTGTCTTCTATGACATCTTTCTTTCATTTTGTACCTCCTTTTGTTTACAAAATGGAATATAGCAAATCGACCTTTAAAAGTAAATATATAAATAAAATTATTAGTTACTAATAATTTTATTAGTATGTGATTTTAGCTGATTACAGGTTCTGCAAGTTGGTAATTTTTTATCAAGTTCTTCGACAGAATTTTCTTTTGACCAATTACATATACTTTGCAAAATAGGGAGTACAGATTCTCCTTTTTCTGTCAACAGATATTCAACCTTTGGGGGAATTTCGTTATACTGTATTCGTTCTACCAATCCGTCATTTATAAGTTCTTTTAACATATCAGCTAATACAGCATCGGAAATATTTGTCAATTCTTGTCTTAATTTGCTATATCTTAAAGTTTTGTATGAATGTAAGACACATATAATTCGGGATTTCCATTTGCCTCCAAACACATCTAAACCCCATTCAATGGGACACATAATTTCTTTTTCCAATTTCCTTTTATATCTCATATTTCTACTTTATAAAATAAAGTAGCTATGTCAATAGAAGTAATCTCTATTATATCAAAATGATACAAAATAATCGCAATAGACTTTAGTTTGTAGGGCATACTTGCCCAACAACATTGAAACGGTCTTTATTTACCCTTGCTCCTTATATCGCATTCATTTTGCACAGGTTTTTGTAGCTGCAGAATTTTGCGTTAGGGCATTTTTCCGGTCTGTCAAACTCAAGGTCGTTGATTTTACCGACTATTTCAATAAATTCTTGAGCGATTTCTTCACAAACCTCGTCAGGAATATCTTTTACTGTATGGAAATCTTCTAACAATGGGTAAATAAAGGTTGTTGAAATATCAGTTGTTGTGCCAAACTGCTTTTTAAACAAATACTTATAAAACCCTATTTGATAGAAATAATCGGAATGTGCTCCGCTTTTTGTTATTCCGCCGTTATCCGTACCTGTTTTGTAATCATATATTGAATAAGTACCGTCAGGATTTTTGTCAATTCTGTCAATTGAACCGTTAAAACTTATTCCGTTTTCTGACGTATAATTAAGAGGTAATTCTGCTCTTGTATCAAGGTTTTCAATAGGTTGAATCGAAATAAATTTATCATAATATTTCCCATCAGAGAAAATATGTTCTTTCCCGCTTTGTTTCAAGTTTTCAGGAGTTGAACACGGAAGCGTATCTATACTTTTTGCAAAAACTTCGAAGGCTTCATCTGCTGTCGGATATTTTTTATTTTCCATTGCATATTCAAGTACAAATTGAAAAGCCTTATGAACCGCAAGTCCGTAGGTTAAATTATCTTTATTTCCTGATGCTGATTTTAGTCCTAAAATGTAGTTGTAGAAATATTCTCTCGGGCACTTGCGGTAGGTGTTTAGCGAACTTGCCGAGTAAGACTTTTGAAACCGATTACGGATAAATTCTTCAAACTCTTTTTTGTAATCGTAGTCTGTTGTCGGTTTTTCAAGCCCTTGAATTTCAGGTTTTTCCGGATATGCTAAATACTCTTGGTTATCTTGAAATTTATCTTTCAATTGTTTGATAAACCAACTAGTCTTGCCGTCTTTTGAACCTATATCAATACAAGTTAGATATAGTGAGTGTTTTGCTCTTGTCATCCCGACATACAACAGTTTAATATTATCCAAAAATTTGTTTTGATTTTGTTTTTCTTCAAGTTCTTCATACGTAGTTAAGTCGGTTGTCATAGGGATTTTATCTTTGTAGCTTGATGAGCTGCTTTCCCATTTTTTACTTGTCAAAAACGGCATAAAGACATATTCAAATTCTCTGCCCTTTGATGAATGATAAGTTGAAAGCTGAATTGCATTAAGAGGTTTATCCTCTTTATCCAAATTTATTTTAATTTCACCTTCAATCATTTTTGTCAAATAATCAACAAAGTGTGTAAATGAATTTTCTTGATTTGTATGGATTGCAAAATAGGCATCCGCTTCATCCAATAATTTTTTAATCCCTTTTACGTTTTCTAATTTGTTAATACTATCATTCAGGTAATATTGGTAAATACCTGTTTTCTCACCGATCTCAAGCAGAGAGTTTGCATAATTTTCGTTGGTAATATAATTCCTCAAATATTCATAAGTCGAGATAAAATCTTTGAGTTTCTTCTCGTCATAAATTGTCAATGTTTTGTTGTCTAAAATGTTTTTAATATCATCCGTAATGGTATTTGATTTTGATTTTAAAAGTCCTGACAATTTATATTTTAGTGAGTCTTCATTTATACCTTTATCCAAAAGATTTAAGATATTATCCGTCAAAGTTCTATGATGAGATTTGTTTTCGCACAAAGTTTTGTAATCTCTCGGATCAATATGGAACGGTTGCATTAAAAGGTAGCCTAAGAGTTTATCGGAGTATAATTCAGGGTTGGTCAAAAACTGCATATATGTAATCATTGCGTTTACGGAATTTATATCAAAGATGTTTTTGCCGCCTGTAATTTCAACAGGAATACCGTTTGCCTTTAAATAAATTTCAAACCCTTTTAGTTCTTCATTAGTACGGGTTAAAATTGCAATCTCTGACAGTTTCTCAGGTCTTTGAGGGGAGTTTAAAATGTTTTTTATGCTCTGAACAATAAAATCTCTTTCATCCTGTTCGGTTTCAAAACTGTAATATTCTACGGATTTATTCTTGTCGTGAACAGGTGAGGTTGCCGGTGATAACAAGTTTTTAGTAATATTCAGGTCTGCAAATTTTTGTTTTGAACATATACGTAAATCTATCTTGTTGCCCGAATACAGGTCTTTTTGAGCTTTTTTTAATCCGGATTTGCTAAGCATAAATTTACAAAATTCGTTTTGCAATTCTGCCATTTCTTGTGAAACATCCAATATTGTTTGAGTAGAACGGTTGTTTTCAGTAAGACAAACAACTTTAACTTCATCTTTAAAATTATCCAAGAAGTTTTCTATCGTATCTAAATTGGCGCCTTGAAAGGTGTAAATAATCTGGTCGTCATCTCCGACAACAAAAATATTCGGACAGAATTTAGAAAGTGCAAAAACAATATCATTCTGAGCTTTATTTGTGTCTTGGTACTCGTCAACCAAAATATACTCATACTTATATGCAATTTCTTCTAAAAGTGACGAGCTTTCATCTTCAAATTTTTCAAGCACCATATTAATCATATCGTGGAAGTCGATATAATTAAGTTCTTTCATTTTTCTTGTATAGAGTTCATAAAAGCTCCACAATTCTTCCATTTGCGCAATCTTTTTTGTTAATGATTCTATGTCATTTTGTCTTGTTTTTGTCGGCTTTTCTTCTTGGTCTTTTATGAGTTGCGCAAGACGTTTTTCCCACATAGGATTTTCTTTAAGGTTAGAAAAGAATTCTTCTTTTTTCATCCTGTATTTTTTTATTTCTTCAATCCCGTCTAAAATATCCTGAGAATACTGATAAGGATTGTTTTTCTCGTTATTGTAGGCAACGGGGTGAAGTTCATCAATACATTCTTTTAAGAGGTTACGCTTGTGAGAATCCGTAATTATATTGGAGTTTTCATTGTTAAACTGCTCGGGAAATTCTTCCATAATGTTCAGACAAAATTCGTGATAAGTGAATACATTTACGTCATAATTTTCACCGATTTTGGTTTTCATCTCACGGGCGGCAGTGTTAGAGAAAGTCAAACAGAGGATTTTTTCAGGTTCAACACCTTCATTTTCAATCATGTGTTTAATTTTGCGTGTAACGGTAAAAGTTTTGCCCGTTCCGGGTCCTGCTAAAACAAGATACTTGCCTAATCTTGTATTATAGATACATTCTTTTTGCTTAGCATTCGGCTCAGGTAACTTTTTAGTCTTTTCTTCTTCCAATACGTTTTCCATCATTTAACCCCTCTTTTGTTTGCATTATATCATGAATTTAAGTTGTAAAATGATTTATCGCTAAAATCCTATAGTATTTTGTAACTCTTTTGATTTTTTGACTTTAACTTCACTTTTGAGCATTTTTACTATTTCATCAAAATCTTTTATTCCTAAAAAGTCGGTTTTCTTTTTTACTGTTGCAAAATCACCTGCTGTTAATCCGTTTATGACAACGTTTTCTCCATTTCTATTTATGTCGCCAAAGAAATGTTCTATCGCGTGGTTCACCTGTTCTGTTGTTAAAAAACTGTAACGGACTTTAAATGTAAATCTTCTCAAACTTGCCTCATCCAAGCTGTCAAGTAAATTAGTTGTACAAACAAACGGATATTCGTGTGATTCCATCCACGTAAGCATTTCGTTTACCTGAGTAACTTCAAAACTACGTTGTGCGTTACTCCTATTTTGTAAAAAGCTGTCTGCTTCATCAAAAATCAGCATTGCTTTTTTAGCTTTGGCTTCAGCAAAAGCTGATGCAATATTCTGTTCAGTTTCTCCAACCCATTTACTAATTAAATCTGATGCCCGTTTAAATACAACTTCAATTCCTAAAGTATTAGCTAGATATCTTGCATAAAGGCTTTTACCTGTTCCGGGTTCTCCATACAGGCACAGAGAGAAGTTTAACTTCCCTGATGCTTTAATTTTTTGAGTCAAATCATCCATATCGGTATCAGTATTAATGAGGTTTATATCGTAGTTTTTAACCTCAAATTCTTTTTTAGTTTTGATATTCTTTTTCTTTGTTACAACACGAGCAACATTTTCAATAAAATCTTCAAAATCTTCCTCGTTCCCGTCAATCATTTTAGTTGACTGAACGGCATTTGCAATCAATGATGGTGGAATATCATAGGATTTATTAAGTTCTTCAAGTTTGGATTTTTTAACTTTAAAATTGTGTTTTTTAAGAACTTTTTTCCAAATATCCAATCTGTTTTCTTCTGATAATTTTTCAAACTCAACAGCATAAGTCATTCTGCGCAAAAAGGCAGGATCAACATCATAAATATTATTTGTTGTCCAAATTACGGGAACAGAAGCGTTTTCTAAAATTTTATTCAAGTATCCTTTTGAGGCGGAACCAAAACAAGAAAAGCCTCTGTTCATAACATCTTCCGCTTCATCAAAAAGTATGCAGGCATTTTTTCCTCTTGATAAAATATGCTGTTTTGAATATAAATCAACAAGTCTGTCTTCTCTGTCTGCTTGTTTATAATCGTCTTTTTCGGTTTTAACCGAATAAATTGGAATTGATGCTATATTTGCAACAAGTTTTGCAAATTCTGTCTTCCCGACACCAACACTTCCGTGCAACAGAATATTTACACCCTTTTGCCTTTTCTTGACTGCAAATTTTAAAATTTTTATAACTTTTTTCTGTTGTTTATCAATATGTTTAAAATCTAATTTAGCGAGTGTGGATTTTTCGGGTTCTCCTAATAATATACTGATAATTTTATGGGTACTGTTACATCTTGGGTTGTCAAAAACCTTTAATACATCAGGACAAATTTCAAGATTACCATGACGTCCTAAAATCAGATTTTTATAATACAAATTATCTGTCAACCTGTCAGTACGCCCAAATCTGATGTTTAAGTAACTTCTTGTGAATGTTTGAAGCTTGTCACTACTAATACAGCTGCAAAATTCTTTAAAGATGTTATTAATTTCTTGAATAAGGCAAAATTCAAATATTGCCATTTCCTCTTTATCTAAACAATAAATATCTTTTATTATATTTAATTGTTTTTCGTAAAGAGTTTCTTTTACAGGTGTTTTTTCCTTTAAACTAATCAATACTCTTTTTAATTTTTTCTTAAAAGCCTCAATTTGTTTCCTTGTTTCAAGAAGAAGCTCATTATCCTCATCGTAATCAAAAAGATTTCTATCTACTTTAAATTCTTTAAGAAAGAAATCAAAAACTCCATCAAAAGAATAATAATTAAAATCCAAATCATTAGTCATTTTGTCAAAATAGTTTAAAAACAGTCTTTTTTCGTAATTGTTCATTGTTCTTACTCCTTAAATTTTTGCTGAATATACTTTAATAATAATTGCAAACAGCGTCAAATCAGGACGGATAATAATTGATTTTTACATGTCCTAAATTGACATAGTTTCTTGCTATGGTGAAATTAAAAGGAGAACACTATGTTAGATAAAAATTTATTACAAGACGTTTGGGATAATTTGGAAAATCAAAACAAAACATTTTTTCAAACCGGATTTGAAGATTTAGATTGCATATTGAGTATTCAGGAGAAAAAGGGGGCTTTAATTACGATAGGAGCAAGACCGGCAATGGGCAAAACAACTTTTATGCTCTCAATTTTGGAAAATATTTTGTCAAAAAATAAAAAATGCCTGTATTTTTCTCTTGATACGTTAAAAGAACAACTTATAACGCGACTTTTGTTTCAAATATCAGAAACGAATTTTATGAAATTCAAGTATTTTAATTATATAGAAGAAAACGACTGGAGAAACCTTTCCGAAGCTATGAATAAATTATTAAAGTGGAATTTAAGAATTGATGACAACTCAGGAATAAAAACAGAAGAAATCGAAACTGCAATAAAAGAATTTCATCCGGATGTTGTGTTTATAGATTATTTTCAGCTAATGGAACGTAAGCGAAAACAAGACCAATATACTCAAAGTGAAGAAATTATAATAGATTTAAAACGAATAGCAAAGGAATACGGAGTTGTAATTATTGTTGCATGCTCTTACTAATAAAACGGTTTTTACTCGACCTATTTTGCTGCCGCCTATAATACTATCAGGCATTACAGAAATATAATTTTCACCTTCGTCAGTTTGAATTAGGTTTATAACTTCATGTCCAATATTATTATTTTTACTAGACAAATATGTACCTACATACATTTTGTTTAATAAGATACAATCTCTTTCTTTTTCTAATTGATTACTCATTGCTATTGTTCCTTTCTTTGTCTTGCTAACACATTTTCCAAATACTCAACATACTCTTTTTTCAAGCTCTTTGGGGAGATGATTTGTACTTTATCACCCCAACGGAAGATGTGCCAAAGGATTTCAAGCTCACCTGATGCTTTGAATTTAACTGTTACGCTCCCGTCATCATTCTGTTTAACCTTTTGTGTCGGGTGGAAATTGTAGTTCAAAACATCTTCTGCAACTTCTTTTGAAAACAGTAATTCAACCTTTATAATCTCATTTTGGTAAACGCCGAAAGAACGATTTGCGTACTCTTTGATATCAAAATCACCCTTGTCAAATGTTTCATTGGTAATTTCTATATCCGTAATTTTGTGTAATCTATAAACATAAGGATCGGGTTTATCCCCCTCAACGCCTATTAAATAAACATTGGCACCGTAAACAATACCAAACGGAGAAAGGATTTTATCTCTGCTGTCATATTTACATTTGATTCGTAAATTATCTTTTATTGCCTGTCTAATAGTATCTAAAATCCGTATATCAATCTTGTAGCTCGGTTTTTGGGTTACGGCAGCACCTTCGGTTTTTAACAAAATTTCAATGGCATCTTCTATTTCAGTTGCATTTTTTCTTGATAAGGCTTTGAGTTTGTCTACAATGCCATTCAGCACATCTTTTGTGCTATCAAGCTGCAAGTTGTTTTTTATTCCCTCAAGTTCTGCAATTTCATCTTTGGAAAACGAAATAATTTCTCTTAAATGGCTTGAACGTGAAAAGCCCCAATGTTTTTCTCTGCCTGTTGTCGGCAGTTCTTCAATCTGAGGGATTTCCCAAATAAGTACATCTCTCAATCGTTCTGCCGAGCGTCTTGAAACCTCTAATTCTTCTTGAATATCGTTGAGTGTAATCCCTGAAAATCTTGACTGCATTTTTATTATCAGGTTTAATATCTTGCCCAATTTCGGATATCTTGCTTGTTCTTCTGCCATCTTCATAACCTCACTATAATTTACAACTCTGCCAATTTAGGACATACAAATCATAGCAAAAGTTATTTTCATTGACAAGTTTAATTCTTATCCATATTTTTTAATTTATAAAACACTAAAAAACCACTCTGTGAGTGGTTTTGATTAAATGGTACCCCCAAGCGAATTCGAATCGCTGTCTACACCGTGAAAGGGTGTTGTCCTAGGCCTCTAGACGATGGGGGCTAGTCCCTTTTGGTCTACGTTTGTTATTTTAAAACAGACAAAATTAATTGTCAACTGTTTGAATTAATTTTTTCTTCTATTTTATCAAAGCCCGTTTTTATTTCGTTTATGATTTGCCGGATTTCGTCTGAGATATCTTGTGTGTCTTGGATATTCCGTTTTATCATTTTTGCAAATTCAGCTTTTTTTAATTCGTGCATTCCGCGAGTTTTGAATACTTCTTCCAAAATTTCTACAGTCGGCAGGTCTTGATTTAAAACATTTGTTTCTATTATTGAAATGTTGGAAAGTTCATCGTTAAGAGTTCTTTTTATCAGTTCTCTCGGCAGCATATCCTCAAATTCTCCGCATGCCACAAGGTGCATCCTATCCTTTTCCCGAAGTTTTGGTTTTATTTCTTCCAAATTTTCCTTTGCGTCTTTATCCAGCAGTACAAATATCGGTAGTTTTAAGCTCTCAATTAATTTGTAATAAAGTTTTACTACCTGATTTTTGCCACCTGCCGAAATTACGAAAATTCCCTCTTTATCAAAATCGTAGCCGCATATCTTGGCAAATTCCGGCAATAGAGTTTCTTCCGTTGCCCCCTCTGCGATAATAACTTTTTTTATCGGAAATTTTAGGGCGAAATTTCTTCTGTCTTTTTCAATATCCGTACTTGTTGCAAGTAGCTTTAACCACCGAAGATTTTTACAGCAAGTTGCATCTATTAATTCCGTTATTGCGTTATAATTTATTTTATTTTTTAAGAGTTTTTCAGTTTCCGTAGTTATATCAAATACGGATTTTTCGTAGTCATACAGTCGTTGATTTATAAGAAAATTCTCACTATTTTTGTAGCCTAAGTTCTCAAGCGAGTAATTTATGATATATTCTGCAAGTTTTTTTATTTGTTCATAATCCGTTTTTTCTAAATCCGATTTTTTGTATTTCGGTTCAATAAGATTTCCCGTTATAATCTCGTTAAACACTCTAAGATACTTTTCCTCAGGGTGCTTAAACCTTGTGAGACGGTCTGCGGAAATTAAAATTTGTTCTTTTGTAAGCAGTTTTATTTTTAAATTTTTCAAAATACCTTCTTTATATTTATTTACAAATCTACAGATTTCAGCAATTTTTTGTTCATTTTGTTTTTATAATAGATGTGGTGTATCATGGTAGAAAAAATTAATTCTTGCATTCAACAATACAATTATAACACAATCAACTGTGTGAAAAACTCTGTGTCTTGTTCAAATGAGCAAAAACAGGTTTCTGCACCTACTTTTTGTGCAAATACTCAAGCCTCAAATATTGTTGCACCACAGCAAAAAGTAACTTTGAGAACGGAATTATCGAGGAAAGACGAGAAAAATAAATACACTACGATACTGTCAAAACTTGATAGAAATGGCAGAAAAATTACCGAAAAACTTTTGAAGTCGGGAGTTTTACTTAATGCGGAATCAAATGACGGAAGTACGGTTTTGGATAATTTATATAAAATTGTTACAGAACCGCGCGCAGAAGGATTAAATGCCGGAGTTTTACTCAAAGATACCATTGCAACAATTGCGTATCCGTATGTTATTACTCAGCAATTTGGCGATATCCCAAAAGAATACAGGCAGCGTGTTATTGATGCAAATACTGATGGTCAGACAAATTTATTAAACATATACAACAGTACAAAAGATATTGATGTTGAACACTCGGGAACATGTGTTGCCGCAAGTACGGAATTTAAACTTGCAAAGCAACAACCTGCAGAATTTGCAAGATTTGCTCAAGAATTGAGTTCTCCGAAAATGTCTGTTGAAAAAACAATTCGTTTTGATAATCTTACAGATAATACCCTCAATGCAATATGGCTTTTGAATGCTTTTGAAGTTCCTTATCAAACAAATAATTTT
Organism: Candidatus Gastranaerophilaceae bacterium; assembly: GCA_051874955.1. Taxonomy (GTDB): domain Bacteria; phylum Cyanobacteriota; class Vampirovibrionia; order Gastranaerophilales; family Gastranaerophilaceae; genus Zag111. Next base: position 34,904 of record JBJEGJ010000040.1, on the reverse strand, counting down.
AAGGGAGCAAAATTGAAATTTGCGCCTGATAAGAATGCAATAATACGTGCGCAAATTCAAACAACAAATAAAGATCCTTTGGAAAGAACACCTCTTGATGTATTGATGCAATCCACTTTTATGCAGGTCGGTTCACAACAATCATATAACTCCTTGACAGACAAACGTGCCGGAAAATTCAATCAAAATGATAAAGGTTTAATTGAGTTTGAAAAAACATTTACTGAATCGGTTGTTTTTGACAAGAATATTTTGTCCGTAACTTACCAGACTGTTGATGAGAACGCTCGATTAGTCGGTTATGAAACTGACTTATCCACAACAAAACGTCATCTTATCGAAGCTTTGGATGAGGGCGAAAGTGTAATTTTGGGTTACACGGAAATTGATGCGAATAATGTTATTGTAAATGGTCATGAAATTACTGTTGTCGGTTATAAAACAGATAATAAAGGCAAAGTGACATTTATTTGTAACGATACTGATGATAATATCTCAAAACCGATTGAATATTCGGAAGATGTTTTACTTCCAAAAATTCACCACGCAGCGCTTCCTCAACATATTGTAGAAAAAGATTTAGAGATTGTCCCTAATTGGGTAGAAGGTATTGAAATGTACAAACAAATGCGTCAATGCGCATAAGTTTTTAATATGACATTACCCAGCCGTTGTCTACCAAGATGTCAAAACAATAACCTGCATAACCGGCTTTACACTTTGTTATTTTTTCGGTCGTGGTTTTTGGGGCTTTGTTGCCGTCCATAATTGAATCTCCGATTATTCTTCCTTTTTTTGTTATATGGATGCTGAAAAAATCTCTGCCAAAGATGTTAGGCGGTTCGTTACCGTTCACATCAATAATTATATGTGCAATAATAAGATCTTCAGTATCGTCATCTAATTTCCCATTTTTAGTCTCAAATCCAAGCAGCGTGCCGTTTGTCAGTAATACTCCGTTTTTTGCAGAACTTCCTGCAGATGCTGCGCCACCGTTAAGATTTTTATATGATACTTTACCTGTTGCGCTTGAATTTGTTTTCCAACAAATTTTATCGTCATTTTTACAGATTCTTGTTATATCAAAGTTTGTCTTCTGGAATAATTTATCAAAACTTGCAAAGTCTGTTTCTAAAAGATTTTTTGTTTTGTGTTTAAGCATTTGGTCGTATATAAGTGTTTGCAATGCTTGATTTACGCTTTTCATTTGGGCTGCCATTGTTCTGTTGTGGACAGAATTTACGGCACTGGGAACCGCCATTGCCGCAATAGCACCTATAATTCCAAGTGCAACCAGTAATTCAGTAAGAGTAAAAGCTGTTATTTTTTTCATACGTTTTCCTTTTTAATTGTTAGTATTTCATTTTCCAACCGGATTCAATGACTGATTTGACACAATAATTTGCAGATCCGTCTTTACATTTTGTTGTATTATTTGCTTCGGTAAGATTGTCGTTTGTAGTAGCAATTTTGCCAAGTTTTGTTACATAAAAACAGAAGTAATCTCTGCCGACAATATTAGGACCGTCGTTACCGTTTACATCAAAACATACTTCTCCGATAAATTTGTCACCGTCAAAATCAATGTCTGTTCTGGCATAACTCATTATTACCCCGTTTCTGAGAATTGCGCTGCTGCGTTGTGTTCCGACAGGGTTGGCATCAGATTTATCCGATAATTTTTGATAAATTATTATATTAGGATCTACATCAGCATCATTATCTGCATCTGCATCAGAGTCGGCATCTGAATCCGTGTCTGTATCTGCATCAGAGTCGGCATCTGTGTCAGAATCTGTATCGCCATCCGCTGCTGCTGTTTTCCAGCATTCCTCCGGAGTTGCGCAAATTTTTGCTATGTCAAAATTCGATGCTGAAAATAGTGTTCCTGCTGATGCGAACGCTGTTTCGCTCAAGTCCTTTGTTTTCTTGTTTACAAGTTGTTCTATTTCCAATTGCTGTATCATTGTCATGGTGTTTTTAAGTTGAGATATAAGCAATCTGTTATTGATATCATTATACAAGTTTGGTACCGCCAAAGCCGCAATAGCGCCTATAATCCCCATAGCTATAAGTAATTCTGCCAAAGTAAAGGCTTGTTTATTTTGCATAAAATCTCCTTTTAGTACTTGTTATCCAAATATTTTGGGTCAAATCCGCTTCTTTCCAATAACAGGTAGCAAGCTGACGGATCTCCACTCTTGCAGGAAGTTTGAAGTTGGCTGTTTGTAACCGAACTTGCTTCAACTCCGTCCGGATCATCAGGGTCGGGGTCTTTTAAAGTTCCTCTCACGTCACCCAATCTTACACCTTTATCTGGGTCAGATTTTCCCATAATCCAGATGTGGAAGACGTCAACTCCGACAATATTAGGGTCTTTACCACCATTTAAGTCGATAATTACAAGAATATTATCATTTGCATTATTGTCGCTTCCGGGTACCATATCAATGGAAACGCCGTTCTTAAGCAGCGTTGGTGTTTTATAACCAATAGAATAAGAGTCGGCATTAATGTTTTTGTACTTTGAGCCAAGACAAGGTGTGTTGGTTTTTGCATCACAATTAACTGCTACATCAAAACTCTTGGCAAAAAAAGCTTTTTGGTCTGTCCACATAAGAGTATCTTTGATATTTTTTGCTCCCGAACGGCTAAATTCTGTTTGTACCGCATCATTCAAATGTACAACTGTACCTTGTAACAGTGCAATCATAGCTCTGGTTTGGGTGTCTTTAATAAGTCCCGGTAATACCAATGCTGCGAGCGATCCGACAATCGCCAATGTTATCAGAACTTCCGGAAGTGTAAAACCGTTCTTTTTTATCTTAATCATAAAACCAATCCTCGTTATATTTTATATATATATTTTAACATTATTTTGCAAAAAGTTCAATCTTTCTTGACGAAAGTCTTTCAGCAGGTAAAATCATAGTGTATATAAGGTGAAGGGAGTAGAAAATGACTAATATACAAATTTCACAAGAAATTCAAGAAAAATGCTGTGTTGCACGCGGCGTAAAAGGAGTTCCTGCACCAATTCCTCAGGAAGGTGAATGGACAAAATGTAAGGAAATTAAAGACATTTCAGGTCTTACTCACGGTTGCGGTTGCTGTGCTCCTCAACAAGGTACTTGTAAATTGACACTTAATGTTAAAGACGGTGTTATTCAAGAGGCTTTGGTTGAAACTATCGGATGTTCAGGTATGACACACTCTGCAGCTATGGCAGGTGAAATCCTTCCGGGTAAAACAATTTTGGAAGCCTTGAACACAGACCTTGTTTGTGACGCTATAAACGTTGCAATGAGAGAATTGTTCTTACAAATTGTTTACGGAAGAACTCAAACTGCATTCTCTGAAAACGGTTTACCTGTTGGAGCAGGTCTTGAAGACTTAGGTAAGGGATTATGCTCTATGTGTGGTACAATCCACTCTACAAAACAAAAAGGTGTTAGATATCTTTCTTTAACTGAAGGCTACATCTTAGAATTAGGTCTTGATAAGCATGATGAAGTTATCGGTTACAAGTTTGTAAATCTCGGTAAAGTAATGGATGCTATCAAAAGCGGTGTCGACCCTAAAGAAGCTTATGAAAAGAATATCGGTACTTATGGCAGATATGCTGATGCCGTAAAATATATCGATCCTCGTAAGCAGTAGTATTGGAAGTTAAAACTAAAAAAGATAAAGGAAAATAAATTATGGCAAATTTTGAAGGAAAAGACAGACGTGAGTCTACTTTGAAAAAAGTTTTACCGGAATACGGTTTCAAAAACTTGGATGAAGCCCGTGAATTATGCTTATCAAAAGGTATTGATGTAGATGCCATTGTTAAAGGTATTCAGCCGATAGCATTTGATAATGCTTCTTGGGCATATACTTTGGGTTGTGCTATTGCAATCAAAAAAGGAATTAAAAATGCTGCTGATGCGGCTGAAACAATCGGTTTAGGTTTGCAAGCATTTGCAGTTCCAGGTTCTGTTGGTGATACAAGAAAAGTTGGATTGGGTCACGGTAATCTTGGTGCAATGTTGTTAAGAGAAGAAACAAAATGTTTCTGCTTCTTGGCAGGTCACGAATCTTTTGCAGCTGCAGAAGGTGCAATCGGTATTGCAAGAAATGCCAATAAAGTAAGAAAAGAACCTTTGAGAGTAATCTTGAACGGGCTTGGAAAAGATGCAGCTTATGTAATTGCAAGAATTAACGGTTTTACTGCAGTTGAAACCGAATATGATTACAAAACAGGCGAACTAAAAATCAAAAAAGAAATACCTTTCTCAGACGGTGAAAGAGCAAAAGTAAGATGCTATGGTGCTGATGATGTATCAGAAGGTGTTGCAATTATGATTAAAGAAGGTGTTGATGTTTCTATTACAGGTAACTCAACTAACCCGACACGTTTTCAACACCCTGTTGCCGGTACTTACAAAAAATGGTGCTATGAAAACGGAAGAAAATATTTCTCTGTAGCATCAGGTGGCGGTACAGGAAGAACACTTCACCCTGATAACGTAGCAGCAGGTCCTGCATCTTACGGTATGACAGATACTATGGGTAGAATGCACGGTGATGCTCAGTTTGCAGGTTCATCTTCAGTTCCTGCTCACGTAGAAATGATGGGTGTTATCGGTATGGGTAACAACCCAATGGTAGGTGCAACTGTTGCATGCGCGGTTGCAGTTGCTGAAGCTATGAATAAATAACAATTTGTTATAAAATGATAAAAGCGGTAATTTCAAAATTCTGAAATTACCGCTTTTGTTATGATAAGATTATGATATGCAGGATTTAAATAATCATTTGGAAAGTTTAAGAGCTCGTTATCGGAAGTATTTTTTTGAGATTGCCGAAAATATTGATTTGCAAATTCAAGCCTTAAAACCGAAGGAATTATCATCAGACGTTTTTGTCAGGTTTGCAAACCCGTCAGCAGGCAGAAATTGGCAAAATAAAGTTTTAAAATATTTGTGTTCAAGCCTATTACAAACTCAAAAAGAAAAACTTTCTAAGATAAATTCTTTGAGGAATTCCTCAAAATGTATCGGTTGTGGGGTGTGCTGCAAATGTGCTTGCAGCGAATTTTCTCCTGAAGAGTTAGCGCAAAAGGCTCAAAACGGAGATAATTATGCGTCACAATTTTTGTCTGTTTTTGTTCCCTACGATAATATAAGCGCAGTAAAGAAAGTTTTCCCCGAGTATCTTGATTTACTTATGCAAAATGGTGAGAAAAAGTATTATTTTTATCATTGTCCAAAGGTTACAGCGGATAATAAATGCCCTGAATATAATTCCCGACCGCAAATTTGTAAAGATTTTCCCGATAATCCGCTTTCTTTTTTGCCTTTATCTTGCGGATTTGCCTCTTGGAAATTGCAATCTGAAGATATTTGCCTTAAACTTAATGCAGAAACTGAAGTTTTAAATTTTTACATAGCAAAAATAAAGGAAACTCAAAAATAATGAAAACTCTTTCAGGACTTAATTTAAGCGAAATTGAAGAAATAACAAATTCGCTAGGTGCATCAAAATTCAGAGCAAGACAAATTCATAACTGGATATATTTGAAATCTGTTAAAGAAATTGATGAAATGACTGATTTATCCATAAAATTCAGGGATGAATTAAAGAAAATTGCGCAGGTAACGAATATAAAAATTAAGGTTAAACAAATCAGTTCTGACGGCACGATAAAATATCTTTTAGAATTTCCTGACGGTGAATGTGTAGAAACCGTGCTTATGCGATTTGATAATCGTGCGAATTTGACGGCTTGCGTAAGTTCTCAGGTTGGTTGTGCCGTTAATTGTTCATTTTGCGCAACCGGAAAACGCGGCTTTATCAGAAATCTTACTTATAAAGAGATTGTGGAGCAAGTTTTGACAATTCAGCGAGATACGGGGCTAAAGGTTACAAATGTTGTATTTATGGGACAGGGCGAACCGTTATTAAATCTTGAAAATGTTTTAAAAGCTATGGAAATTTTTAATGAAAACTTCCAAATCGGCGCAAGAAGATTGACTGTTTCAACTTCCGGAATTATCCCAAAAATTCATGAACTTGCGGATTTGGATATGCAATCTACTTTGGCGCTTTCTTTGCATGCTCCAAATCACGAAACTCGATTGAAATTAATGCCGATTGAAGGCAAGTATCCAATGGATGAACTTCATAAAGCGTTGAAATACTATGTTGATAAAACAGGCAGACGTATTACTATTGAATATCTTTTGATAAAGGATTTGAATGACACAATTCAAGCGGTGAAAGAACTTGCAGCATATTTGAAAGATATAAAATGTAATATAAACTTAATTCCGTATAATCCGACAGAAAAAAATGATTACCAACGTCCGACCGGAAAGTCGATTATGCAGTTCAAATCTCTTATGGAACATTCGGGTAAAAAAGTTACCGTAAGGCTTGAACGCGGCGCTGATATTGATGCGGCTTGCGGACAATTACGCGGAAAAGTCTAGAAAACTTATATGTTTTTTATCAATAAAAGAATTAAGTCTTTGAATTTACTTTTGATGTTGTTTGCAGTTTCAATTACTTCCGAGTGAGATAATTTTTTGTTGGAAATTCCGGCTGCAAAGTTTGTAATACAGCTTAAACCGAGTATCCTCATTCCGCAATAGTTTGCAACAATTGCTTCCGGAACCGTAGACATTCCTGCGGCATCCGCTCCGATATATCTTGCCATTTTAATTTCAGCAGGAGTTTCATAACTCGGACCTGATGATGCGATATAAACACCGTGTCTAATATCAATATTTAGTATTCTTCCAGCTTTATCGGCAAGTTTTATATAATTTTTATCATAAACTTCTGTCATATCAGGAAAACGTACCCCTAATGTGTTGTCATTCGGTCCGATTAGGGGATTTGCTCCCATCATGTTTATATGGTCGGTAATTACCATAATATCGCCCGGTCTAAAACTTTTATTAACCGCTCCTGCAGCGTTTGTTAATATGAGTTTTTCCACACCGAGTTTTTTCATCACTTTTATTGGGTAGGTTATTTCCTGCATTGAATGTCCTTCGTAATAGTGCATTCTTCCCTGCATCATTACGACTTTTCTGTTGTTTATTTCGGCAAATACGAGTTGACCTTTGTGACCTTCAATTGTTGATTTTGAAAATCCCGGTATATGTTCATAAGGGATTTTATATTCGCAATATACATCGGCAATTTCACCCAAACCTGAACCTAATACAATACCGATTTCAGGTTTGAAACCGTCTGTGAATTGTTCTATATAATCCAATGTATCTTGCATAATTAACCCCCCATTCTATCAAAATTTTTTTCACAAAAATCCACAAAAACCTGATGCTTTTGTGGATTTTGAATTTTATTAACCTACTAATCTGTTGTCGTCAGCTTCTGATGCTTTAACCATAAGAGCATGTTCAACAGGATTTTCTTTGGTATAAGTTGCTTCGTGTACTTCTTCAAATCCGAAATCTTCACGAGCTTTTCTTGCTTGATTTTCATCAACTATTTTTTTTGCAAGTTCTGCAATTTCGTATACCAATTTGTATCTGTTATCTGAATTTTCGTTTAAATCCCATGCAACTTTAATTATTTGATCCATCAAATTAAACCTCACTTTTCTTGTTATGTTTCTATCATATAATATAAATATACCAGTGTCAATGGATACTTGTTCTTTCTTTTGAGATGTGGTATTATGCACAACAAGGAGAGAGTATGGATAGCAAGAAGCGTTATGATTTAGTAGTCAAATTAAGTGAGTTTTATCTGAAAGATGTTCAAAAAAATTTGGATGCTTTTAATAAAGCAAGAGTAATTGCAAATATTTCAAGATGTGTATTTTTTATATCGGTTTTTTCTGCTCTGTCCATTTTTATTGCTTTTTTTGCTTTAATTTTTACTAAATCAATCAATGTTTCTATTTATATTCCTATTGCTTTTGCAGTGAGTGTTTTTGGGTATCTTGTGCTATTTCAAATGAGAGAAATTGATAAAAAGAATATTATTCATGTTTTTAAAGTTCCGGTTTTAAAAACTAGTGATAATTCTATTACGCTGCCTCGTTCTGCTGATGAAGAAATAAAAAAACATCTAATGGCAAATTTTTTGAAAATTTTTGGAGATTTTGAGTGGTGCAAAGGTTTTACCAATAATTATTGGAAAGATATAAATTTTATAAAGAATCTAAAAATATTAAACAATCCAATAGTCACTGTTGATGATTGTTTGAGTGGAAAGTATAACGGCGTAAATGTGAGAATATTTGAAGCTAACACGTCTGTTGTCAAATTTGAATATCTTGCTTTGATTATGTCTGCTTTTATTTTTGTTATACCATTTGCTCTCTTTTTACTGCCTGTTTTGATACTTACACTTCTTATCTTTTTACTTATTCATTTTACGACAAAAGGTTTTGAGGGTGTAATTGTTGAACTTGATATGAATAAAAAGTTCGAGGGAAATACTTTTATCTTTGAAAAAAATAACATCAAAGATAATATATTGGTGGATACAAATATTTATGAAAAAGTTAATCTTGAAGATGTTGAATTTTCTAAAGAATACAATATTTATTCGGAAAACCAGATTGAAGCAAGATATGTTTTAACAACGGCATTTATTGAAAGATTGAAAAACTTGAAAGAAACTTATAACGCAAAATATATGAGAGTTGCATTTCAGGATGATAAAATAGTTATCCTTCTTCAAACAGGACGGGATATGTTTCAAATGGCAGGAAAATCCGCCATTACAAAAGAAACATTTGTCCAATTGATGGACGAAATTATTTCTGTCCTTGATATTGTTGATATCCTTAAGCTTAATAACAAATTAGGGTTATAATTATTTCCCGCAAATTTCTTTGTACATATCAAGGTATTGTTTAGCGCTGCGTTTCCACGAGAAATCCGCCTCCATTGCAGATTTGCGCATTGCATTTAAGACGTATTTATCCGTGTAAACGTAGAGTGCACATTTTATTGCATTTAGCATATCCCAACCATTGTACGCCCAGAATTTAAATCCCGTAGAATTGTCAAGCGGATAACCTGTTACGGTATCTTCAAGTCCGCCGGTTGCTCTAACTATTGGTAAACAGCCGTAGTGCATTGCGATTAGTTGGCTCAATCCGCACGGTTCAAATTTTGACGGCATCAAGAAAAAGTCTGAGCCCGCGTATACGAGATTTGCCAATTTTGCATCGTATCCGACGTATGTTCTGATGTTTTTAGTGTTATTTGACAACCAAATAAACAGGTTTTCGTAATCTTTATCACCGCTTCCCATAAATACGAAATCAGCATCAAGATTTTGCAATTCATATTGCATATCTCTAATTAAATCTATACCTTTTTGACCGACAAGCCTTGAAACAAAGCCGATTACAGGTCTTTTCGGGTTGTATTCCAAACCGAAATACTTACATAATGCTTTTTTATTTTCTTCTTTATTTGCAATTGTTTTTACGTCGTAATTTTTTACTATATTTTTATCTGTTTTAGGGTTAAATACTTGATAATCAATACCGTTTACAATCCCTCTAAGTTTGTACTGTACTCCTCTTAGTGTGTAATCCATATTTTCACCGTATTCACCCCCCAATATCTCTCTTGAATATGTCGGAGATACGGCAACAACTCTATCAGAATAAAGTATTGCACCTTTCATCCAGTTTACTCGGTTGTAATGCTCACAACCCCATTGGTTGTAAACAATATCTTTTCTCATGTTTGCAAAATCTATTACATCTTCAAACCAAATGCCCTGATATGCCAAATTGTGAATTTCAAAGACGCATTTTGTGTTTGACCAAAATTCATCAAATTTGTAATTTGAATGAAGATACATTGGTATCATTGCGGTGTGCCAATCGTTTGCGTGAATAACATCAGCTCTGAAATTCAGCGCTTTTGCGTATTCCATAACTGCAAGTGAGAAAGATATATATCTTTCGTGTTCATATCTCGGATCCAAGTATTTTGGGTAAACCTCTTTAAAACAAGAAAAATACCAATCATTTTTTACAAAAAATACATTAATATTTGTGCCAGGAAGTTTTGTTACATAAAGATTAAATTTGTGCGGTTGATTTCCGAATGTCAGCCACATTTCTGAGTTTTCGAGTTCTTTTATCCCGAATTTTTCTTTGTCAATAAGTCCGTGAAGCGGTGTAAAAATTGCAATTTCGGCGTCTTTTTCCAACTCTTTCGGTAAACTGCCGACAACATCTGCAAGCCCTCCTGCTTTTGAAAACGGTGCGACTTCGGCTGATGCAAATAAAATCTTCATATATTCCCTTTCTTACACTTTATTCTGAGAAAAATTCCTCCGGATTTATCACGTCCGAATTGTTAATTTTTAATTCCGAATTTCCCTCTGACACTCTCTCTGATTGGATTGGAACAGGATTTTTAATTTCATTTGAAACATTATTGGCTGTTCCGTTTCTATTAGGATTTTCCAACAGAATTTTTTTAATGTCAATATTTAAATTAAAATTCAGTCCGTATTTTTGGACAATAGCTGAGGCTTGGTTCAGGCAAATCTGCGCCTGTTCGTTTTGTTTCATACACATTAAAACTTTATACATGTTAATTTTATTTAACATTGATAAAAATTCGCTTATTATACCGCTTTTTTCCATTGTAATATTTGAATTATTTAATACCCCGTAAGCGATATCAAATTTACCCTCTTTTATATTTAGTATACTCATTACATACCAGCCGATATGTTCTATTGCGCTTAAACCTTTTTCTTTTGCATCTTTGATAATTTTGTATATCATTGTGGATGCTTTTTTGAATGAATTTAGTTGAATATAAGCATATCCAATCATCAAATCCGTGAATAATTCAAATTGTAAAAGACTTGTGTGTCTTGCAATTAATTTTGCTTTATATATTTCTTTTGCAAAATCTTCAGGTGAATTTTTGAATGTCACAAATGCGTTTATTATGTGATATAAAATTGCGGAAAATTCATTTTTCTCTGTTGCGGCAGCATTGAGAGAGGTTGGTTTGCCCTTGAGCAAATTCTGTAATTGTACAAATATAGAATATTCATTTGGTATAAAGCTGATAAGTTTTTTTGAAATATTCAGGAATTCTCCGACATCTTCTTTCATAGTAAGAACATCTACAATTGCAATATATGCAACACATTCTCTTACCAAATATTTAAATTCTTCTTGTGAAACTATTGTATAACGGATAGAATTTATTTTTTGGTCATCTAAAACATTTAATACGTTGTAACCTATATCGAGGCAATCTTCGTATGCTCCGATGTTGAACAATATTTTTACGTATATAATGGACATAAGTAAGAAATACAGGTTGAAATTTACGGCTGCAGGGTCAATTGAGGATTGATTAAATGATGACAGTACGCCGTGAGTTAAATTGAGGGCGTACATATAGTTCCCGTGAACGATTGCTCCCTGTATCATTTTTGTACAAAGATTGATATATAATTCTTGATTTTGTTGCTGTTTTAGATATGCCAAAGCGTTTTGAGCAAGTTCTGATGACGTTTCCGGATTGTATTCAAAGATGTTATTTGCAACATTATTGTATAAAACGGTTTTATATTTGTCTAAATCTTCAACAGCCCAGTTTTGCGCGTATTTATCCAAAGCTTGTTGTATTTTTGAAGAGCAATTTATGTAAGACGGGAAATCACCCATTGACAGGTTAATGTTGGCAAGTTTTTCCCATTCTGAAATTACTTTTTGACCTTGCATTTGTTCATCATACAGGTAAGCTTTTGATGGATTTTGCATTTTTTCGGTAAATACGTTGTCAAAAAGTTCAGTTGAAACTTTTTCCAAATCTTCATCTGAAATTATTTCAAGTAAACATTTTCTCAGAATGTTGTAATTACAGAAGTAAACACAGTTGTTAAAAGAATAAATATATCCCATTGAAGCGAGATTTTCTGCAATTTTTTGCCAATCAGGTATTCCCAAAGAGTTTATTGTTTGGACGTCAACTCTTGTTCCCAAAAGTGTCAGCATCGTTAAAAATTTTATTGTTGAGGAATCATCTTTTAACAGGTTTAGTCTTCGTTTAATAAGTTTATCCAAGCCTGATGGTATTATTATTGTTTTAGGGTTAACCATAACTATTGAATCTTCTGTGTATTCATATACTCCCGATTCTAAAAGGTATTGAATTGCAAAATCTAAGAAAAGGGTACTTCCGTAGGCGTATTTGGCAATCCGTTGGAAATAGAAATCAGTCATTATGTTACGGTAAAACTCTTTGTCTGCTTCAACGATTATTTCAAAAGGAGTCGGTGCGAGCGTTACTTCCGTATAATATGGTCTTGATAGTAAGAAATGCGCTTGTTTATGTAATGAAAATTTCTTGTCGTATGAAATCAGATAACTGATATTTAACTCCTCAAAATGTTCAAATAGCTGTTCCAGAACAAACATTGAGCTCTCATCCATTTTTTCATAGTTTTCTATATAAATTAATGTATTTGGAATAGCCTGTAACAGTTGCAAAAATACGTTAAAGTATTCTTCTCTTGTTTGTTCCATATTTTGCATTGTTCTTTGATTTAAGTTAATTAAATCTTTCACAAGTCCTGAGTGGTCGACTGTATTGAACATTGAAAAATCGTTACTGTCAAAAAGTTTAGCCGATATTGTATATTCAAAAATTGAGGAGATTAAATCTCTAAAAAATGAATATGGTGTATACTTCATTTCGTCGTGGCAAGTTACTGGAATAACGCTTTCATATATACCAAGTTCATCTACAGCGGATAATAACTTTAAGGTATAAGGCTGATACATCGGTGAGGCTTTTAGTGCGCAAATCCCTTTTGGAACTTGTTGCAGAGTTTGAATGACACAATCGAGGGTGTTTAAACTTTCGGTTTTGTAGAATGCACAGTTAATTTCCTCAAACTTAATCATTTCAAGGTCATAAATGTCATCATCCGTTAAATCGTTTTCTTCTTTTAATGCCTCTTGTGTAACTTTATATTGATCTTCCAGTGCGGATTGTACAAAGTTTGGAACTTCTATCTCATCAGAATTTTTATCACGTTCATTTTGTGCTTCATTTCGTAAAAATTCTCCGATATTTACAAAATCTTTTAAATCCATTTCGTAAAATCTTTTCATTTCGCCGTCTACAAGTTCGGTGTTTAAAGAACTCATTTTATAATTATCTTTGTAAAATTCGTAGAAAGTTTCGTCTGTGATGACTTGAAAAGAATCAAGGGCTTTCATAGCTTTATCTTTTGTCTGATAAACCATGCTTGCATGGAATTTTGTATCAATATCGTTAGGGTCACTTTCGGCGGATTTTTCCATTATTGTAAAGTTACACCTGAGAGCGCTTCCTGTTTTTTTTAAAAGTTTTACGTTTAACTTTGTGATAATGTTCAAAAGTTCGATAGTCGCAAGAATTGCGGAGTTTGCAGATGCAGATAGCGTATAATCTTTGTTAAATCTGATTATGTATATATCATTATTTATAATTTGTCTTCTGATATTAAGTGAAGATATGTACCCAAGAATTATTGCATCCAAATTTGCTCGAAATTTTTGGTAAAGTTTGTTAGAGCCAAGTTTAGCTTTAACTATATCAGAATTAGGAAAGTCTATTCTTAAAACTGCAAAAGTTTCGGCATTAGATTCTCCCATAACTCCGCTTATTGCGGTAGAAAATCCGCATTTAACGCATTTGTCGTTTTTTGTAAGGTTTATTTTCCCGCATTTTGCGCATTTTGTAACCAAAATTTCTCCGCATTTACGGCAAACATTTCGGGTGTTAACCGTTTTGCAAGTCGGGCAAATAATTTTCAATACCTTTTTGCAATTCGGACACACCGTTGCGTTATTATCAATTTCAGCTCCGCATTTTGGACATTCCATATAAGGATTATAACACAGCGCCGTTTTTTTTGACTAATTCAAAAAGATGATATTATTCTGTTTTGTAAAAATGTTTAAAAAACTTTCTGACTGTGCTATTATAACAAAAGAAGGTGGATTATGAGTATAGTTTCTGATGATAATGATTTTCAAAGCAATAGTATAAAGGATAAAAAAAATCCGGTTATCAAGCCCGAATCAATTGAGCCTGACAAAAATTTTGAAAACTGTATCAGACCGAAGTCCTTTGAAAATTATATAGGGCAATCGGCTTTAAAAGAAACAATAAAAATTACAATTGAAGCGGCTAAAAAAAGAGAACAGCCGTTAGATCATTTGTTGTTTTACGGACCTCCGGGTCTTGGTAAAACCACATTGGCGGGTGTTATAGCTCAGGAGATGGGGGTTGAAATAAAAATAACTTCGGCTCCGGCGTTAGAACGTCCGCGCGATATTATAGGAATTTTAATGTCTTTGCAGGGCAGTGAAATTCTTTTTATTGACGAAATTCACAGACTTAATAAAGTCGCTGAGGAAATTTTGTATCCGGCGATGGAGGATTTTTATCTTGATATGACGACAGGAAAAAGTCAGACAGTAAAAACTTTGCGTTTGCCGTTGCCAAAATTTACATTGATTGGCGCGACAACAAAAGCCGGAGAACTCTCAGGACCGTTGCGTGACCGTTTCGGAATTATTCACCGATTAGAATTCTATACGGAAGATGAACTTTCTAAAGTGATAAAACGTACCGCAGGAATTTTAAATATTGAAATTGATGAAAAAGGTGCCAAAGCAATTGCAAGACGTTCCAGAGGTACTCCTCGTATCGCAAACAGATTAGTAAAAAGAGTTAGTGATTTTGCGCTTGTAAAGTATAACGGAAAAATCAATGAAGATATTGCAAATGAATCGCTTGATGTTTTAAAAATTGATGAGTACGGCTTGGATACAACCGATAGAAATTTATTAAAACTCATTATTGATAAATATGACGGCGGGCCTGTAGGTATTGAAACAATAGCGGCAGCTATCGGAGAAGATGTCAGAACAATTGAGGATGTCTGTGAGCCTTTTTTACTTCAAGCCGGATTATTACAAAGAACTCCGCGAGGACGGAAAGTTTCTCCGGAAACCTACAGACATCTTGGTTATAAGTCAATGGCAAAAAGCTCTCAGCAAAGTCTATTTTAGAGTACATATATGATTGAAAATCTTGATAAAATTAAAGCTGCAATTGATATTGAGGTTAAATACCGCTATATAGATATTCACGGCAAAACAAAAAAGTTTTCAAGTTTTATAAAAGACGAAGCAAAGAAGAATTATAAAAAATCAAAAAAAAATCCGCGCTGGGCTGTTTTAATTGAAGCCTTTGAGGTTTATCCTTATGCTTCAGTTCCGGAAAGAAGAAAGGCTATTGAGCAGTTAATAAAAACTATTAAGGCTGACCTTCAACAGGAAAAAAATGAGCAGCAGGAAGAAAAAGTAATGCAGCAGCAGAGGCTTAAACAGCCGTCGGAAGTTGATGTTATGTACATAAAAGGTGTGGGGCCGAAAGTTGCTTATAAATTTAATAAATTAGGAATTTTTACGGCGCAAGATTTGTTGATGTATTTTCCTAAAAAACATATAGATTATTCTTCCCGAACTCTTATCAAAAACTTAACAATAGGGCAGACGACAACTGTTTTTGGGTATATTAAATCGGTTTCTTCTTTTAATACTCGAAATAATTTATCTGTGACAAAGGTTATTATCGCTGATGAAAGCGGTCGGTTTGAATTGAGCTTTTTTAATGCAAAATCAAACCGCTATACTTTGGAAAGGATAAAAAGTCAATTCCCAAAAGATGCGGGGATTATGGTTTCCGGTGTTGTAAAATTAAATACTTATAATAATCAGTTAACTATGGATAAGCCGACATATTCGATTATGAGCGGTGAATTTTTAAATAATCCTGACGGTAATTTGAATATGGCAAGGATAGTCCCTGTTTATACCGTTTGTGACGGTTTGAATATTAAAACTTTACGCAAAGCGATATTTAATGCTGTTGAACTTTATAAAAACGACATAAAAAATGTGGTGCCTGATTTTATCAGAACTCGTTTGGGACTTATGGATAAACAAGATGCGGTTGAACAAATACATTTTCCTAAAACTATGAATGATTTGGATCACGCAAGATTTTCATTAATTTTTGAAGAACTTTTTTTAATCCAGTTAAAATTAATCAGGTTGCGAGAAAACACGTTAAAAAATTTAAAATCGTATGCGCTAAAAGTTAAAAAAGACGGATTGGTCAGACGCTTTATAGATGGTTTGCCTTTTGAGTTAACATCTGCTCAAAAAAGAGCTGTAAATGAAATTTTAAACGATATGGATTCTGGAGCCCCGATGCAGCGATTGTTGCAAGGTGATGTAGGCAGCGGAAAAACCGTAGTTGCGGCGATAATGCTTCTTGCGGCTATTGAAAACGGATATCAAGGTGCAATTATGGCGCCTACGGAAATTCTGGCTCAGCAGCATTATAATAACCTTGTTCAATGGTTAACCCCTTTGGGTTTAAGTATCGGTTTATTTTTGGGTAGTCACGGTAAGAAAGTTCGTCAAAAATTTGAAACCGATTTGAAAAACGGACAAACACATATTGCAGTCGGAACACACGCTTTAATTCAGGAAAATGTGGAATTTGCAAACTTAGGAGCGATAGTTGTAGATGAGCAGCACAGATTTGGCGTAAGGCAGCGAAATGTTTTAAAGAAAAAATCTCAAAACCCTCAGATGCTTACAATGACAGCCACACCAATTCCAAGAACTCTTGCCTTGACTGTTCACGGAGATTTGGATTTGACAATAATTGATGAACTTCCAAAGGGCAGAAAACCTATAAAAACATCTCTCACAGGTTCACATCGGGCAGTTTGGGAATTAATAAAGAAAGAGGTTGATGCGGGTCGTCAAGCATATGTTGTGTATCCTTTGATTGACGAGAGCGAAACCCTTTCCGCAAAAGCAGCAACAATAGAAGCCGAAAAGTTACAAAACGAGGTTTTCCCGCAGTATAAAATAGGACTTCTGCACGGGAAGTTAAAAAATGATGAAAAAGATGCAGTAATGAAAGATTTTAAAGACGGTAAATATGATATTTTGGTATCGACAACGGTTGTAGAGGTAGGGGTGGATGTTCCGAATGCAACGGTTATGGTTATCGAAAATGCGGAAAGATTTGGTTTGTCACAATTGCATCAGTTGCGAGGGCGTGTAGGGCGTAACAGTTTGCAGTCGTATTGCATTTTGATTTCATCATCAAGAACGCAAGAAACAAGAGAGCGTTTGTCTATTATGACGGAAACAAATGACGGGTTTGTTATCGCGGAAAAAGATTTACAATTGCGAGGGCCTGGAGAATTTTTGGGTACACGCCAATCAGGTTTGCCTGATTTGATAATTTCCGATATCGTCAGAGATGCAAAAATTCTGGAAATAGCAAGGAATGAAGCCATAGATTTTGTAAAAACTCAGGATTTAGATAAATATCCGGAATTGCAAAAGGTAACTTCGCTTGAAATGTTTACAGGATTGGATATTTAAGAATTTTGCCGGTTTTCTCTGTTATATCGAAATTTTGTGAACAGATTAGATGATTTTGTAATGAAAAATCCCATTACACCAATCCCGAATAACAGCGGAATTCCGGAGATTAAGACTTTTTGTTTTAATAGTTTTTTATAAATTTCTGATTGATTACCCTTGAAATTCTTTGCATAATTTTTAAGATCTGCAAATTTTGGGACTTCAAGTTTTTCATTCAAGACTTCTTTGCATTTTCCGTTTTTATACAATAATTTTCTGAAAGATTTTTCTAAAAATTCGTTCCCGTAGATTATGTATAAACCGACAATAGGATATCTGAATAATGTTTCTAAGAAATTTTGTTTTCCTCTGTCTTTTGCTGCTCCAAAATATCCGGCTCCGCCTACCAAAACGCAAGAGGTTAATTGTCCTCTACTCATCGCCAGTTTTCCGTTGTTATTGTCAAAGTCAAGGCTGAAAAATTTGTTAAAGAATTCTTCTTTTTTCTTGTTGTTTTTGAATAGTTTTGTACCCGGAGCCAGTATTAGTTCCGACAAATTCTGCAAAAGTTTTGATTTATGTCCGCGAAATAATAGTAATCCTGATAAACCAAGACATCCGCCATAAATCATAATCGCACGTTTAATATTAGTTATTGCGCTTTTTTGAACTTTTTTCATTTGTTCGGGAGTTTCTGTTTTATTATTTTTTAGATTTGCAATATTTTCAAAATTTGCTTGTCTAAATACTTTTAAAGTCATAAGATTTTTAAAATAGTTTAGAGTAAATTCTATAAGCGGAATAATAAAACCGCTGAGTGCCAGTGCCGCTTTTACGGGAAGCAGCTTTTTGTTATTGTTGTCGGGTGTTTTTAAAAGTTTTACTGCCGGTGTTGAAACCATACTTTTTAGCTTTTTGGGTAAGTTTTTTGTGTAAATTTTTCTAAAAATCTTTTCCCCGAACAAAGCAGGACAATAGTAGACCAATATTGATTCCGCAAGTTCAAGAAATGTGTTTTCACCAAAGTCAGCTTTGCTGCGAGCAAATATCATTTTGGGTAAAAGTCCTGTTACGGAGTCTTGAATAAATTTTATATTTGATAGCCCTGCTCCGCCTTCTTGTACTGCGCATACTTTACTTGCGATTTTTAAACCGGTTCCGATTTTTCCTGCATTGGTAAATGCATTTGAGGTATTTATTCTTTTTATTTCCATTTGTAATTCCTTTTTTAATCTGACAACAAAAAATGACCCGTACGCAATAAGTACAGGTCATTTTAACTAATTTTGATGTTATGTTATCCGATTAACGCCAACTCAAAAGACCTGTCTTATTTGACAGGCACCACCAAGATTGGTTGTATAATTTGAGATTTAGCATGAAATTACCTTTTCTTTAGTTTAAAACAGGATACCATACGATATCCTGTTTTGTATAGTTTCAATTAAGCGTTAGCTTGAGCTCTTTTGATAGCAAGAACAAGTCTTGATTTTTTTCTTGCTGCGGTATTTTTGTGCAAAATACCTTTAACAACAGCCTTGTCGCATAGTTGATATGCTTTTGAAATTGCTGCGTTTAATGCTTCTTTATCTTCACTTGTTGCTAATTCTAATGCTTTTTTAACAGCAGTTTTGATAGAAGATTTGAAAGCAACATTTCTTTGTCTGTTAGCTTCAGCTATTAACACTCTTTTTTTAGCAGATTTAATATTTGCCATAATTGAATTTACCTTTCCTAATTGTTGTGTGCAATTAATGACTTTGCACCTACTCTTGAGGATGTGAGTAATTATATTAAAACCAAAAAAAATATTTTTTGCAAGAGATATTTTTATATAAAGTATTTGTGGAGGAATATATGGTATACAATATAAAATATGGTTAAAATAAGTCCAAATATGGTTGGTCCATCCGCAAATTTGGGTTTAAAATATTCTATATTATCATCTATTCGTAGGTGAGGCTGAAGTTGTTTTAAAATTTTATAAACTTGAGCTTTTGAACTTAGTTGGATACTTGTTGTTGAGTAATCTTTAAGTTTAATGTCAATACTTGAAATATAGTAATTGTGTGCATATCTTGTGAAATATCTTTCTGCGGTTGATGGTGCTTCAACCTCACTTACCGATATGCTTTCAATGTTTTGGAACGGTATGGTTGCATCTTCAAGAATTAGTTTTTTATTGGGAATATCAATTTTTATAGCATTATTCTTATAACTTGTATATTTTGTGAGAACAACCAATTGCCAAAAGATAAAAACCGCCAGTAATATTGATAATAAGATGATAAAAAACATTTAATACCTCCAAAGCCGATTTTATCATATATTTTGAGATTTCGCAATAATTAAGTTTTATTGCTAAATTAATTTGCATGCGCTCATGTTTGTATTAGAATATTATTGGTTACGCTGGCCAGATAGGTATTGCCCTAGTTTTGCAAATGCAAAATGTGGTCCTTAACCCGTAGTACAATACATTAACATAAGGAGAAAACCGATGCCAACAGCATCTATGATTGAACTTTTAGAAGCAGGTGTACACTTCGGACACCAAACACAAAGATGGAACCCTAAAATGAAACCGTATATCTACGGTGCAAGAAACGGAATTTACGTTATTGATTTAAGAAAAACTACCGATTTGCTTGATGAAGCATACAATCTTGTTAGAGATTACGCTGCAAAAGGTAAAAATGTTCTTTTTGTAGGTACAAAAAAACAAGCTGCTGAAGTTGTAGCTGAAGAAGCTGCACGTTCAGGTGCTTACTACATCAACAGAAGATGGTTAGGCGGTATGTTGACTAACTTTGAAACTATCAGAGGCAGAGTTAACAAACTGAAAGAAATGGAAGAATTTATCAATAACGGATACGTAGACAAACTACCTAAAAAAGAAGTTGCTCAACTGAACAGACAACTTGCAAAATTGTCTAAAACTTTAGGCGGTATCAAGGATATGAGAGGGTTACCTGACGTAATCTTTATCGTTGACCAAGCTAAAGAAGAAATCGCAATTAAAGAAGCTAACAAATTAGGTATTCCTGTTATCTGCTTAGCTGATACAAACGCAAATCCTGACGGTATCAACTATATCATTCCTGGTAATGATGATGCTATCAGATCTATCAGACTAATTACTTCAAAATTAGCTGATGCAGTTTTGGAAGGTAAACAATTGAGAGAAAACAAGGCAAATGAAGCTAAAAAAATCGAAAAGATTACAGCTGCTGATGCCGGTGTTGAAACCGTTGAAGAATAATCTGAAAACTGTTTAAAACGTAAACTAAAGGGAATAAGAACACAGGCTTTAAGTCCTTTGATATTGAATAGTAAAAACTTAAAGAACTTACCCGCCTGTTTCTTATCCGCTTTTAAAAATAAGGAGAAAATAATGAATATTACAGCTCAAATGGTAAAAGAACTTCGCGACAAAACAGGTGCAGGCATGATGGATGCTAAAAAAGCTCTTGTTGAAGTTGACGGAGATATGGAAAAAGCTCAAGAAGTTTTACGTCAAAAAGGTATTGCTTCTGCAGAAAAGAAAATGGGCAGAATTGCTGCAGAAGGCAGAGTTGAATCTTTTGTCGGAAGTGATTGCGGTGCTTTAATTGAAGTTAACTGCGAAACAGACTTCGTTGCAAAAAATGATGAGTTCAAAACTTTGGCTTCAAATATGGCAAAACACGTTGCTCAATTGAACCCTGCAAGTGTTGATGCTTTCTTATCTTCAACTTGCCCTGATTGCGGTAAAGTGATTGAAGATGCTTTGAAAGAAAAAATCGCTTCAATTGGTGAAAAAATTACCGTAAGAAGATTTGTAAGATATGAAGGTGCTGTTGCATCATACATTCACAACGGAAAAATCGGTGTATTGTTAAACGCTGATAAAAACGATGCTGAATTGTTAAACGACATCTGCTTGCATATCGCATCTTCAGCTCCAAAATTTGTTTCAAGAGAAGAAATTCCTCAAGAAGTAATTGACGAAGAAACAAGAATTGAAATGGGTAAAGAAGATTTGTTGAAAAAACCTGAAAACATCAGAGCAAAAATTGTTGAAGGTCGTGTTAACAAATTGATGTCAGAAAGATGCTTGTTAGAACAACTGTTTGTTAAAGATCCAAATCAAACAATTGCACAATTGATTGAAGGGAAATTGACAATCAAAGCGTTTACAAGATATGAATTAGGTGAAGGTCTTGAAAAACGTCAAGATAACTTTGCTGAAGAAGTTATGGCACAAGTTAAAGGCTAATAACTTTTTCAATAGAAATCAAAAAGGAAGAACCTCTGCATATTGCGGAGGTTCTTATTTGTATATATAGAAAGTGGTTGATACGTATTATCTCAAAACTGTATTGAACAAAACCATCTCATCAACTTCTTCAATTGGGTAGAATTGAGCCGGATGAGTAAATGGAAATTCTTTAGTAATGGCATCTTCTAATGCAACATATTTGTTAACTGCTCGTTTTCCGCCTTTTCTTGCTGTTACTTCCGCAAAGTTTTCCCAATATGCTTTCTTATCGACTTCCGGCGGTACGTAATTGTCAATTGCGTGGTCATATTTTTTGATTGTGGCAATTTCTTCCGGCGTAAACCAGCCTTCCATATCAGGAAACATTCCAGTTTTGGACATGTGATAATTGGCACTTTTTTCATCCCAAATAGCGTGTTCAACTTCGTGACCTGCAGCTTCTGCGATGGTTTCTCTAGGCTGTTGTAGCCCATTTTTAGTTCTTATGTTGATGTTAACTTTGCCATCGTGACTGTAATATCCGTAAGTACTTGATGCTTTTCTATAGATTTTGACTTTTGGGTCTACTAAAAAGTTAGCGTCTTCTATAGCAGCCTGAGTGATACGTCGAGGGAATCTGTTTCTGCTGCTTACATAAGGCAATAAATAGTTGTTTTCTGCAATTTCTTTTAACGCATCCGAGCTGGCTTCTGATTTTCTTAGAATAAAGTCACCCGGAGCAAACCTGTCTGTTTCGTATTGATTAAACAGAGATTTTCTTACCTTTCCGTTTTGTTTTTCTTCAATTAGCAGACTTTCGTTGTTTGGACTGATTGTTCTTTTGCTGTGAGTTAGAGTTGGGACTTGGTCTTCAGTTATTGTAAATGTTTCATCGGTAACATTTTTGATTGGTCCGTTTTCTCTTACGGTAGTTCTAATTTTTTTGCCGTAAATGTTCATCACTTCAGAACCGTCTTCAACTAAATCCACATCAATTTCAGCCAAGTTTTGAATTTGTCTTTTTGTTTCAACTACATTATCTCCGTCAATTTTTCTGATATATTGCGTAACCAGATCTTCATCTTTATTTCTAAAAGTAAAAATATCAGTATAATGCGTATCCGGATTAAATTCGCGACCGACTCTTGAGACATCAACTGATGTTGTGCCTTTTGGTACGTGAATTCCCATTTTTACGGCTTCGTCCGGAGTAAGTCCGACTGCACGATTAAGTAATTTAGCGCCTTTTGAATTGAATTTTGAGGCAACTGCTTTGATTAAATTTAAATATACTGCCATAACAAACCTTTATTCTTTCCACCTTGTATATATTAATTAAGGATATTTCTTATAAATAATTGCTAAAATTTTGAATAAAATTAAATTTTGTAAAGTTATAAAATATAAAAATATTTGTATAAAAGCGCTTGAAAAAAAATTTTGTTTATGCGAAGATAGAACAGCATGGTAAGTGCAATGTGGCAAGGTAGCTCAGCTGGTGAGAGCGCACGGCTCATACCCGTGAGGTCGAGAGTTCGAATCTCTCCCTTGCTATTATAAAGAACTTTGATATGACTGAATTTCAGCAATCAAGGTTTTTTATTTTTTATCCTCTAAACACAAATTGTTTCAAAATTGTTTCAAGTTGGTATGGAATAAGGTTAAGACACATGTCATTTTGAACCCCTCTCCAAAGATAGGAGAGTGGTTGGGTGAGGTTTGCTCAAAGACATACAAATTTACTTCAACAATAAAACACTTCTGTCACCCTGAACTTGTTTCAGGGTCTTGCAATCATCCATTCTAAAGGTAGCCCTACAAATTTCCCTCTCCTAAGATAGGAGAGGGTTAGGGTGAGGTCTGGTCAAAGATATTCAAATCTTTGCCAAAGTTAAGAAGATCCTGAAATAAATTCAGGATGACATACGCGCAAAACATTTCCCTCTCCAAAGATAGGAGAGTGGTTGGGTGAGGTTTGGTCGGAGGGTGATATTGAGGTCTGTGATACTTACTTGTTATGGATGCTGAAACAAGTTCAGCATGACATGGTCGCGAGCATTTAGTGATAAACGATTGTGAGCCCTACGGTAAAACAAGTTTGTCATCCTGAATTTATTTCAGGATCTTAAAGCCTCGTAAAGTCCACCAACAGCAAGACCCTGAAACGCGCCTCGCATTAAACGGATACACTAACGCTTACATCCTCTGCTCGGCTTGTTCAGGGTGACATGTCTGTTTGAGTTTTGTAATTTGCTCTGTTCGACTTTTTTAGGGGGACAATTCAAGTAAATGCGACCTACAAACTATATAGTTACCTTATTTATAATATTGGTAAAATTCTTTAAATTGCAATATCATAAATATTATACAAAATATGAAATACAACGTATGCACTATAACAAAAAAACTTGGCATGTGATTTAAATATACAGGAACTAGAGCACTGCCAACAACTATTGGCAGTAATATATTTGATCTTATATGTGGATAGAAAATTAAAAATGTTAATAATCCTGTAAAATTGCATTTTTTAGTTTGTAGAAGTTCTCCCTTTGTATCATATTCTTTTAATTCACTGTAATGCTCTTTGATATGTTCAATTATTACATCTTTCGATTTCTTGTTGTCGTGATAATAAACAAATGTTCGTTTTTCTATTGGACATTTAAAATCGTCATCAGAATATTCGATTGATTGTATTATTATTTCAGCAGCGCCATATATATCAATTTTGTTATTTTTAGATTTATTAAAATATATTGTTTTGGCAATATATGAATCATTATCATTGTATATAAAAACAGTTTCGCTAATTAGATTTTTACATTCAATATCAGCATATTTTTTAATATTTTGGTATTGGTATTTATTTCGTTTAATTTGGATTTCGCATATCTGTCCATCATCTTCTAATTGCGGTTTTGAAAATATTATAGTATGTTTTTCCCAACGATTTTTTAAATATTCAATATTATGTTTGTGTAATAATTCCTTAAAATCTAAATCGCTATAATCATTAATTCTTATAATTTTACAATTTCTATTATAATTTGTTATTTCCGAGTGTATAATTCGTTTTTCTTTATACATACCTGTGGCACGTGTACCTTTATAGAATTTGCTTTTTTCTATATAACTATAATCTTCATTGTATTCAATTTTTGTATCTGTGATTATCTCATTACATGATTCATCAGAAAAAAATTGTGAACTTTGCCACAAATTGTTAGAATCAGAATACATAATTCCGTATTTACATCCATTTTCTCTTTCTAACTCAAAAAATATTTCTTGTTTAAAACTGTTATCATTATTATAAATACGCTTATGGGTAGAGAATAGATTTTTAAACTTTTTATCTTGATAAAAGAAAATTTCAACTAATTTACCATTTTCGTTATAATGTATTTTGTAGTATTCATCATCCATGTATCTATGTATTAGCACAAGACAAGAACCAGCCTTATCGTATTTGCTGACACTATAATTCATCAATATTTTAAAATTATTGTCAAAAAATTCTTTGGTTTTAATGTTACGTTTTTGAGAATCGTACCAACCGATAATTGATTGATAACCGTCTGATGTCGGATTGTTATATACTTGTTTAGCGACATAACTTCCATCCATTTTGAATTTATTTTGAGATGTCATTTCTAAATTTTTAAAATTATCATCACTATAAAATTCACATCTTAGATTATTTTCATTCTTATCCCAATATCTTATACATGAAGTACCATCTTCATATACTTCCTTTGTAATATATGAACCATCGGAATTATCTACGCGTTCTTGTTTGCTTATTTCGTTATTTTTATCCATTTTGCATATGATAACATGTATTTTGAAAGATAAAATCCTCTATATAATCCAATAATATAAATTGGGTACATTTTCTCCGATTTTGGAATAATTTTTCAAAGCGCTCAAACACAGAGGAATCGGTTGTGCATACTTGTCCAACAATAATATTTGAGTTTTGTAATAGCTATTTTGTGCAATAAAAAATCCCCGATAAATATATCGGAGATTTTTTATATTCAAATACTTTAAATATTAGTACCACCACAATGGAGAGTAGTAAGGACGAACTCTTAAGTATTTGTCAGTACAAACAAATGCGTAAGATTCGTAAGCTTTTGAAGTCGGGTTGTTAACCCCAAACCATTGTTTTCCGATTTTACGGTCAGTAGCAACCACTTTATCATTACCGTCAAGTGCTGTATATGATAAAGTCTTAGCGTAAGTGTTAGCACAATCTACGTATGAAGAAGTTTTGATAGTCCAAACATCAGCGCCGTTAATTCTTTCTAACGGAGCATTTTTTGCCAGGTATTTTGTATCAAATGTATATGTGCCGTAGTTGTTTGATGGTCTGATACTATCAGCGTCGATATAGTGTCCGTCACCGATTTGTACCCAGTTTCTTGCAAATGCAGGAACTGATGAAATTGCAACTACTGCGAAAATCGCAAAAGCCTTCAATAAACTCTTTTTCATCTAATTTCTCCTATTCTTCTTACTAAATGATATAATGTTAGATAACGTCTTCATTATACAACTTTTGAAAATTTTTGTCAATATTTTGGGCTGTATTATCTGTAGTTAGTGAATTGTAGCGGATACTGATATTTGTCTTCGTTTTGTCTTAGTGTTTTTATAACCGCTTGTAAATCATCTTTATCTTTTCCTGAAACTCTCACTTGCTCACCTTGAATAGACGCTTGAACTTTCAATTTTGTAGCTTTAATATCGGAAACAATAGTTTTGGCAAGTTCCTGAGTTAATCCCTTTTTTAGCTCAAAAATTTGTCTTACGTTACCGCCAAGAGCGTTTTCTATAGGTTTTGGATCAAGAATTTTAATACTGATGTTTCTTTTTACAAGTTTTGATTGAAGTATATCAATAATATTTTTTAATTTCATTTCATCATTTGTTGTAATTGTTATTGATTTGTCTGCTTCAAGTTCAACTTGTGAATTTGAATTTTTTAGGTCAAACCTTGATGTCAATTCTCTTTTAACCTGATCAACCGCGTTAACAAGTTCTTGTTTGTCGTATTCGGATACAATGTCGAAACTGCAATCTTTAGCCATATAACCCTCCTTTTTGTGTTTAATATAACATAAAAAAGCAGAATTTGAAAATTCTGCTTTCTACTACACACTATCAATATATTACAAGGAAATTTTATTTTATGGAGTATTTTTCTTAGGTTTGAGTTTGCTGAACAAGTTTTTCAGACCGTTCCAGCATTTAATTGCACCATTTTTAATGTGTTTAAATCCAAATGTACATGCAAGTGTAAGTCCGCCGACTATCAAAATTGTTTTCCACGTTTTTTTATCTTTTTCTTTTTGTGTAACCGTGAGAGTATCATTTGATAGAGGACCTTGCAGCCTTACCTCGTTTCTGCAATCAGAAACTCCCGGAATGTAACAGCATGCTCCGACAGGTATCGGAAACATTCTGTTTAAGTTTGCCATTCCGATGTCTTCTGTTAATGCGGGATTTGATAATCCGTATACGCTGCTTTCAAACATAATAGAACCTACAACCTTTTATCTACATATATATAAAGTATTTTTTTATAAAATAATTTACTTTTTATTAAAAATTTGGTTTAATATTCTTAACAATAGTTTATGAAAAAAATACAGGCGGGTGTAAGATGAACATGTTTAAACGATGGTATGATGCTGATGCGGTTGTAAGTCGTGCAGTAAATGAATTGGAAAAAATGCCTGAGCAAATTCAGGTTAGGTGTGCGGATTTTATTATTGATTTGTTGAAGGATGTTGAACTCGAAAAATTGAGTTTGGAAGATCAATACAATTACATTATGCGCAGGTGGTACGACAAAAATATAAAAGTTTCTCATGCCATTGAATATTTGAGATTATCGCCGGAAGAAGTCAGACGGGATACTGCGTTAAAGGTGTTAAAATATCTTAAAGAAATTACAAAAGAAGATGCTTAACAATTAGACTTTTTTTTAATATTATAGTTTAATTGTTAAGGAGGGTTTTCAAGTGAAAGACAAGGTTGTAGACCTTTTTTCAAACAGTAACAGCCGTGTTGCATCAGGAACGGGGCATCAGGTAAAATTTTATGCCGGATTTAACTATGTTAAATTGAAGAAAGACAAAAACGGGAATAAATTTATAAAAGAAAACCTTTTGAATTACGCCGAAAAGTGCCATTATATGGTAACTGTTATGCGAGAAATAGATGGAGAAACTGTTTTGTACAGTTATGATGTCCCAAACGCCGATTTGTTCAAGTTTATGAAATCGTTTGAGGAAAATACTTTGGACGGTGTCATTATAGAAATAGAAAAGTATTTTCCCGAAGGATTAGCCTAGTAGAGAAAGATAATGTGTTTTTTTAATAAGTATCATGAAAG
Source organism: Candidatus Gastranaerophilaceae bacterium (assembly GCA_051874955.1). Classification (GTDB taxonomy): domain Bacteria; phylum Cyanobacteriota; class Vampirovibrionia; order Gastranaerophilales; family Gastranaerophilaceae; genus Zag111. The sequence continues at coordinate 6,779 of JBJEGJ010000040.1, read as the reverse complement.
TTTGTTTAATTGCTCAAAACCGTATCAATATGTAGGTGGTGAGTATTTATCCCATAATAAGGACTTTGATAGTGCAAAAGTTCGATTTGCGTTGGCGTTTCCCGATAAGTATGAAATAGGTATTTCAAATTTGGGTGTCAGGGTATTGTATGAACTTGTAAATCGTCAGCCTGATTATATGTGTGACAGAGTTTATGCGCCTGAACCTGATTTTAAGCCGTATCCTTTGTATGCCTTAGAATCAAAGCGTCCGTTGAAAGATTTTGATGCGGTAGGCTTTTCGTTACAGTATGAAATGTCTTATCCGACTGTTTTAAAGATGCTCGAAATGTCGGGTATTCCTTATCGAAACGAAGACAGAACCGATGATGACCCGATAATTTTTGCAGGCGGTCCGTGTGCTTATAACCCTTTGCCGTTGAGTGAATTTATTGATGTGTTTATGATTGGAGATGGTGAGGATTCAATTATTGAGGCTTGTAAAATCTTAGAGCAAACAAAAGGCTTATCTCGATTAGATCGAATAAAAGCGCTTTGTGAAGGGGAAAACTCAGGACGTTACAGCGCAATTTTGGGCGGAAATGTAAGAAAAAGAATTGCGCAGTTAAAAAACGAAACAGCATTAAATTCTTATCCGATACCGTTTTCATCTTCAATTCAGGATAGAGCAGTTGTCGAAATTAGGAGAGGTTGCGGCAGAATGTGTCGTTTTTGTCAACCGGGTCATGTAACTTTGCCGATTAGAGAACGTGAGGCGGAAGATATTATAAAAATTTCCAAAGAGCTTGTTAATAATACAGGTTATGATGAATATTCGCTGTTATCCTTATCTTCAAATGATTATGCCAATATCAATGAGGTTATAAAAGAGTTAGCGCTTGATTTTAATGATAGAAAAGTATCCGTATCGTTACCAAGTCAAAGAATAGACGGGTTTAATTTGGAGTTGGCAAATTTAGTTCAGAGTGTCAGAAAATCTACAATGACACTCGCTCCGGAAGCCGGCAGTCAACGATTACGTGATGTGATTAAGAAAAATATAACCGAAGAACAAATAATGAATGCTGTTTTGACCTTGTATGAAAACGGCTGGTCGAGAGTTAAATTTTATTTTATTTGCGGATTACCGACAGAAACATTGGAAGATATGGATGAGATGGCAGAACTGTTCCGAAAAATCCGTTATCGTTCACGTTTAATAAAAAAAGAAAAAAACTTGAAGCATTCGCTTGATTTGACTTGTACGTTATCAATTTTTGTACCTAAGCCGTTTACTCCGTTCCAGTGGTGTCCTCAGATGGATTTAGAGGTTGTAACTCAACATATTCACCATTTGATGGAGCAGGTGAAACATATTAAGGGTGTAAAAGTTAATTATCATGAAAAATTTGTTTCAATTTTGGAGGCTGTCTTAACTCGCGGAGATGCTTCAATGTGCAAATATATTGAGGCTTTGTACAAAAAAGGCTGTTATTTGGATGCTTGGGGTGAATATTTTAATAAAGATGTTTGGTTTGAAACCGCAGAACAACTGGGGATAGATTTGAATCTTTTAGCGCAAAAACAATATTCGCTTGATGAAGATTTGGCTTGGGATTTCATTGATGTCGGAATAAATAAAGAGTGGTTTGTAGAAGAATATAACAAGGCATTTTCTGTTGATGAAAATTCTTCTCATATCGTTCCTACCTGTCAGCATCATTGTGTAGGATGCGGAGTTTGTCAAAATTTCGGGGTGAAGAAAATTATGGCAAAACCGTATAAAGCATCATCTCAGGCACAACAGCTTCAACATACGGAACCTGTTGACCCGTCAATTTGTCCTAAAAATGTTCGGGAAACATTCAGGTATCGAATAAAATTAACTAAAATGGGTATATTAAAATATTTTTCACATTTGGATTGGCAGAATACATTTTTTAAGGCAATATCACGAACAAAATTAAAAGTTGCTTTTTCCTATGGTTATAATCCGACGATGAAAATTTCGATGGGAATAGCGCTTCCGCTGTTTTGCGAAAGTGAAACCGAACTTGTGGATGTTGAGTTGTGGGAAAATTCTGATGAGAATTTTGTTAAAGGTGAATTGCAAAAAGTTTTACCTGACGGATGTGAGATTCTTTCTGTTAATCAAATTGAGAAATCCGACCCCGCAATTGACCAAACCGCTTGCTGGGCAGAGTATAGAGTAAAAATATTTAATCAGGGTCTTTACTCGTTTGAAAAATTAATGTATAATACGGAAAGAGTTTTGGCTTCTGATGAAATTATAATCGAGAAGAAAAACAAAAAAGGTTTAGTAAAAAAAACAGACATAAGGAAATCTATTGGTTCGCACCGTTTTGAAGGTGATTGTCTGTTCATAGTATTAAAGACCGGTCAAGGGTCTGATATTGCACCGCTAAGGGCTGATGTTTTGATGAATATTATTGCGCCTGATGTAATGTTTGATATTACGCGTGTGAAATTTCTTACCGAGTCTTTGCATGAATTATAGAGTAAAGGAATTTTTATGAACGAGAAAAATCGAAATTCAAATCAACAGGTTGTTGAGAAAAAAATTGTTATTGCTGAACGTGATAATATCGCGGCAGTTCTTGAAAACAAAAAAGTTACTGATTTCTTCATTCATCGAGGAGAAGTTTTATTAGGTGATGTTTATTTGGCAACGGTTGATAATATTTTACCGAGTATTGATGCTGCGTTTGTTAATGTAGGTACTGATAAAATGGGCTTTTTACATGCGCAGGATGTAATGGGAAAAGGTACGTTAAAAGAAAAACTTTCTCCGAAACAAAAACTTATTGTTCAAGTTGTTAAAGAGCCGACAGGACATAAAGGTCCGAGAGTAACAACCGAGATAAGCCTTCCGGGTCGTTTTTTGGTTTTAATGCCAAGTGAGCCGGGTGTAAGTGTAAGTAAGAAAATTGAAAATTCAAAAGAACGTGCAAGATTGAAATCAATAGTAAATTTGATTAAACCTGTGGGTGTCGGAGTTATTATAAGAACTGAGGCTGAAGGTCAGTCAGAAGCAGATATTCAGGAAGATTTAGAAATCTTATTAGAAAAGTGGAACAATATTATTACCTCTGCCGAGACATTAAATCCTCCTAACTTAATTTATAGAGATCAGGATTTGCTTTACAGGGTTATCAGAGAGGCTTGTACTGATGATGTAAAAGAAATTATTGTCGATACTCCGTTTGCTTTGAATCGTGTTCAGACAATTTTACAAAACTGGCATATTTCAAAAGGTGTTCAGGTTACTTTGTACAAGGGAACAGAACCGCTTTTGATAGCAATGGATATTCATAAAGAGATAAAAGCGGCTTTGAATGTAAAAGTTAATATGCCATCCGGCGGTTATTTGTTTATTCAGCAAACGGAAGCCTTAACGGTTATTGATGTTAACAGCGGAAAGTTTGTAAGTTCTTCAACTCAGGACGAAACAATACTTAAAACAAATATTGAGGCGGTACATGAAATTGCTCGTCAATTAAGATTGCGTAATATTGGCGGAATGATTATTATTGACTTTATTGATATGATGACAAGAGCTGATAAGTTGGCAATGATGGAGGAATTGGAAATTGCATTAGAGCCTGATAAGGCAAAACCTCAAGTCGGTCAGTTGTCGGATTTAGGGTTGGTAGAGTTAACCCGTCACCGTCAGGGACAGTCTTTGTCGGAAATCTTTACGAAAAAATGTCCGCATTGTCAAGGCAGCGGTTATTCTATGGTTGAGTTTAATTTTGCAACTCCGACTGCAGAGGGCGAATATCGTGCAAAGGCTGCGAAATTGAAACTTCCTACAGGTAATTTCAAGAAGAATAATAAGTTCAATAAAAATCAACCTCAGTCGCAAGTGACAGAACCTGCGGAACAAGAACAGCCGCAGAAGATTTCGATAGAAACAGAACCGTCAGCGGTTGCAGCGGAAGAAATCGTAAAAAAAGAGAACAAACGCAGAAACAATCGCAGAAAACGTCCTGCTAATGCCGAAACTGCACCTCAAAATGAAGAAATTAAAGTTTCTCAAGAAAATGTAGAAACTCCTGAAAAGGTAGAAGTTTCTGAACCTGTTGCTGTTGAATTGGTTGAAACAGCGGAAGAACCTAAAATTAAAGGTAAATCACGTAAACGTAAGACTAAAAAGCCGGAAGCTGAACTTGTGCAAACCGAACCTGTAAAAACAGAAGAAGTTGTACAGGAAGAAGTTAAGGAAGAACCTAAAAAGCGCACACGCAGACCAAATCGAGGGTCTTCAAAGGCGTCAAAAAGGAATAAAAAAACAGAGGAAATAAGTGAAGAATGACTTATTTGTAAATCGAGTTATAATTGCAATTTTAGCAGTGTTTTTATGCACTGCTAACTTTGCGCATGCTGCACTTCCTGCTGAAATCAAAACTGTTGCGGTGAAATTTACGCTTGCAATGTTCGGGGTTGTGCTTTTCTCTGTTTTAATAACCGTAGGATTATCGTTGTATAATCGGTTTTTTGTATCTTCGCATATAAAGGATTATAAACTAAACCGTGATTCTTTGAGGACGCCGAAAGATAAGGACGAGGCAATAATGATGTTTATTACAAAAAATAGGTTAAAATAGTATGAAAAGAGCGTTTGGATTAGTTGAAATATTAATTGTCGTAGTATTGATGATAGTTTTGTATTTTACTTGCTTTGCAGGAACTTCGAAATACGGCAGAACAAATCCGTTTTCTGACGGACAGGAAGTGAAGTCACGTCAGGAGCTGGTTGATGAAAAAGTTCAGCAGATAGAAGATACTAAGGCATTAAAACAGAAAATTGAGCAGAATTTGCAAGAAGGGTATTAGATGAAACATTCAACTCTATTTGATATAATTTCACCCATAATGATCGGGCCATCAAGTTCTCATACGGCAGGTGCCGTTCGTTTAGGGCTTTTGGCAAGAAATATATATAAAAACACACCTAAAAAAGTCATTTTCAAACTGTATAATTCGTACGCACATACAGGCAAAGGTCATGGAACAGAAAAAGGCTTACTCGCCGGAGTTTTGGGCTTGGGAGTTGATGATAAAAGGATTAAGGATATTTTTAATTCTGATTTTTCAAGCGCGCTTGAGTACGAATTTGAATATGAGGATAATTTTAAACGTCATCCCAATGCTGTTGATATGACATTTATTGGAGAAAACAATATGTTTATCTCCGGAGATTCTATCGGAGCGGGTGAAATTGCAATAAGAAAAATCAACGAATTTAATGTAAAATTGACGGGCAAATACAATACGATTTTCATAGTATACAAGGATATGCCGGGAATGATATCACAGGTATCGTCGTTATTGCAGTATCACAATATTAATATTGCGTCACTGTTTTGTGATAGAAATGCGAAAGGTCAACAGGCATCGATGATAGTAAGTCTTGACGGCAGTATTGATGATGAAATTTTTAAATCAATAGAGGAAATTCCGGGTGTATATTTTGTCAGTTATATTGAGAAGTTAGGAAACTAGTTATGGAAAATATAAACACTTTTGAACAATTACGCGAGGCTTGTATATCAACAGGAAAGGCGATATATGAGGTTGCACAGGAGAATATGGCGCGTCAGGCGGAGATTTCTGTTGATGAGGTCAGAGCATTTACAAACAGAAGTTTATTTGCGATGAAAGAGGCGATACAATCGGGAATGTCGAGCCGCGAATTATCTATGAGCGAGATGTGCGGTCAGGATTGCTATAGAGTGCAGCAGAGATACCGGGTTGCTCGCTCGGTATTTGGCGGAACTTTTGAAAAGATAGTTGAATATGCTTTGGCAACGAGTGAAGAAAATATAAGGATGGGAAAAATTGTAGCTTGTCCGACAGCGGGGTCATGCGGTATTGTCCCGTCGGCGTTGGTGGCGGTGAGCGAGGATTTGAACAAGTCTGAAAGAGAGCAGATAGATGCCCTGATTACAGCTGGGGAAGTCGGTCGTATAATTTCTGCGAAAGTCTCATTGGCTGGAGCTGTTGCCGGTTGTCAGGCGGAATGTGGTGCGGCATCTGCTATGAGCGCGGCAGGAATTTGTCAAATGCTGGGAGGAAATGTTTTTCAGGTTTTAAACGCAATGGCGTTGGCGATGAAAAACATTTTGGGATTGACTTGTGACCCTGTTGCAGGGTTGGTAGAAGTTCCTTGTGTAAAGCGTAATCCTTTTATGGCGGTTCATTCCGTAACTGCGGCAGAGTTGGCATTGGCTGGGGTAGAGTCAAAAATTCCGCCGGATGAAGTAATAGATGCGATGGAGCAGGCGGGAGTGCTGATGTCGCCGATGCTAAAAGAAAGTTCTCTTGGTGGGTTGGCGACGACAAAGACGGGATTAGAGATACAAAAGAAAGTTTTTGGCTAGTTAGTAATAACTGGCTTTTTTTATTTCTTCCCTCTCCTAAGATAGGAGAGGGAGCAGGGGTGAGGTCTGGTCAGGGTTTAGCAAGTATGTCATCCTGAACTTGTTTCAGGATCTTAAAATTTATACATTCTTCTAAGATTGAGCACAAAATTCCCCTCTCCTAAGGTAGGAGAGGGGGTGGGGGTGAGGTCTGGTCAGGGACATGCAAATTCATTCTAATGACAAAATTCCAAAGTTCCCTCTGAACACTTCTGTCACCCTGAACAAGCCGAGCCTAAAGTAAAAAGTCAAACACACATGTCACCCTGAACTTGTTTCAGGGTCTTGCTGTCGTGGCATATTTGCGATATTTCAAAAAGATCCTGAACAAAACAAAATCTACGCAGCTTCGCCGCT
>JBJEGJ010000039.1:0-46249 GCA_051874955.1 Candidatus Gastranaerophilaceae bacterium | reverse complement strand
TGACCAGACCTCACCCTAACCCTCTCCTATCTTAGGTGAGGGTAGAAAGTAACTTAACGAGATTGTCACCCTGAATTTATTTCAGGGTCTTGCTGTTGGTGAGGTTTGCTATGGTTTAAGATCCTGAAACAAGTTCAGGATGACATGCGCGCTTTAACATTGCAATTCTTATCAACAATGACCATTATGCTCAACATTGACCAGACCTCACCCCAGCCCTCTCCTAATGTAGGAGAAGGGAGAAGTGTTTTAAAATAGAAATAGCTGGAAATCCTTTTGTAAAAATAAAGCAATTAATTCATATAAAAATACTTTATATAAACATAAGGTAGTTATGTAGTAAAAAAGAGTTTGCCAATGAGTAAAATTTCAGTATTAAGAAGTATTGTAAATAATGGCTGGACAATTGCAAATCGAAAGGCTGCAGCGTCGCTTATTGGTAAGGATAATTTTATCGACCTCGCTACATTAGCAAGAAAAACTGATTTTCCTATGGATTGCTTTAGTTACAATATGGTAAAAGATGAATTAAAACCCAACAAGGTAATGGAATTAAAAAACGCATTAATGGGCATTGAACCAAAAATAAATATGGGAATAATATATAAAAAAGTAAAAATGCCGGATGGCAGCATTAAAAAACAACCAATAAATATTGATATTTCTGCCACAAGAAATAACGAAGAAAGTGTAACGTATAATTTCTTTCATGAGGATAAATGCATTGGTTTTGTTCAATTAGAGGAACATTTTCATTTGGCTCGCGGTACGAAAAAACCTCCTGCACTATTATTAAGAGATTATCCAAAACTAGGAGTAACAGGCGACAGAGTAATTGTACATATGCTACAAAACTTCAATGAAGCTGAGTATTCAGGCATAGGAGCTTTGGCAGATAAAATTGCAGTCGAGCATTGTTTAAGACAAGGGATAGAACCAAATGTTGTTTCGGAAGCAGCATACCAATCTCATATTGCACACTATTTACGAGGCAAAAGATATATACCATTCGATGGAACTGATTATAATAAAGAATTTCAAAAATTAGTTGATAAAAGGACTTCGGGACAACATATAGATACATCAGATTATGGTAGTCTTTTTACATATATGCCTCAAGAAATGATATCAAGATTAAAAAAAGAAGTTTCTCAACATCCTATATTGTCTTATGTAGTATAAAAATAAATCTCCGATAGCAAGTAAAATGTACAGAATTAAAATAATGCACACCTTTTATATGTAAATAATTTGAATTTGTAGACTCGGCTTTGCCTTTGCAAACTATACATTTCTCACACCAATGTCATCCATAGCAGAATATAAAAAGTCAAGCAAATTTGTCACACAGAACATACAGAGCAGAGGATGAAAGCGCAAGAGTATCCGTTTAACGCGAGGCGTGTTTCAGGGTCTGTTCAGACGCGAGGGTATAACAAATATGTCATCCAGAACTTGTTTCAGGATCTTGCTGTTGGTTGACTTTGCAATATTATAAGATCCTGAAACAAGTTCAGGATGACAGACGCGCTTTAACATTGCAATTCTTATCAACAACGACCTTTATGCTCAACCCTGACCAGACCTCACCCTAACCCTCTCCTATCTTAGGTGAGGGTAGAAAGTAACTTAACGAGATTGTCACCCTGAATTTATTTCAGGGTCTTGCAATTGGAGTAACCTTGCTATGTTAAAAGATCCTGAACAAAACAAAATCTACGCAGCTTCGCCGCTTGATTTTCAGTTTTTTCAGGATGACATGGGTGTTCAATGGATGACAGACGCGCTTTAACATTGCAATTCTTGTCAACAACGACCATTATGCTCAACCCTGACCAGACCTCACCCTAGCCCTCTCCTACCTTAGGAGAGGGGAGAAATTAATATTCATATCCCTTTCAATTTATTCAAGTAAAATACTTTGCAAAAGCTCTTTTTTATGCGAAAATGTGAAAAAGGGAGAATTATGTATGGGAAAGTCTAAGACTTTAATTTTGATAGATGGTCATGCTTTAGCGTTTCGTCAGTATTATGCGCTTGAACGTACAAATATGAAAACCAAAGACGGAACTCCAACTTGGGCGGTATACGGTTTTTTTAAGGCTATTTTTGACCTGTTAAAAAATGATAATTTGCATCCCGATGCAATTGGTGTTGCATTTGATGTTTCCCACCATACTTTTAGAACCGAAAAATATGAAGAATATAAAGCCAATAGGGTTGCAATGCCTGATCCTATGCGCATACAAATGGGTTTGATATATGAGGGGTTGAAAGCATTTAATATTCCGATTTATACAAAAGAGGGTTTTGAGGCTGACGATGTTATCGGTACAATTTCTCGCAGAGCGTGTGAATTAGGTCATAATGTATACATTTTAACCGGAGATCAGGATTCTTTTCAGTTAATACGGGAAAACGGTTGTATAAAAGTTATAATTCCGTCAAAAGGTGATTTGATTGAATATGATTGGAATAGGGTTTATGATAAATTAGGCGTTTACCCAAATCAAATAATTGATTACAAAGCCTTGCGCGGAGATACTTCGGATAATATTCCCGGAATTAGAGGGATTGGAGAAAAAACTGCCGTTAAACTTTTGAGCGAGTTTAAGACGGTTGATAATGTTTTGGCAAATATTGATAAAGTTTCAGGAAATTCAATAAAAGAAAAACTTCAAAACGGTATTGAAGATGCAAAATTGAGTAAATACCTTGCGACAATCGTTCAGGATGTTGATGTTCAGTTTGGTTTTGACAAAACAGAAATTGAATTACCTGATATTACAGACGTAACCGATTTTTTACGCTCAATGCAATTTTATTCTTTTTTGAAAAATATCGAGCAAATTTTGAAATTGTTTGACAGTAATATAAGTATCGGCGAAATATCAAATGTACTTGCAGCTCAGGAAATTTCTGCCCCTCAATCAGAAAACAAAGCTCCGACAAACGGGCAGCTTGGTTTGTTCTCACAAGACTCAGAAGCAGACAAAACCGAAAATATAACTTATGTTTCAACCTTGGTGACTGATACTAAGGATTTTGAAGATTTGCTCCAAAAATTAAAAACCTCTAAAATTATAGCCGTGAAACTTTTTGCGGATGTCGAAAATGCAATAAATTCAAAAATATATGGGATTGCTTTAGGGCTAAATCCTAAATTTGATTTTGGGGATAAATTATCATTGAATGATGAAGAAAACGCATCAGAAACGTATTATATCCCTGTTGCTCATAATATTGAAAAACAACTTGATAAAGATTATGTTTTTGACGAGTTAAAATCCGTATTAGAAAATTCTCAAATAAAAAAAATAACACATGATGTCAAACAGGAATTTTGTATTTTAAAAAATGTCGGTGTAAATTTGTCAGGCGTGGTTTTTGATACAATGCTTGCAAGTTATATCAAAAATTCAAACGCTAATTCTTCCTTTGATATTCAATGTATGGAGCAAATTAATCATATTTTGCCGACAATAGTAACGACTACAAAAAAATCTTCATTAGCGGAAAATGATATTTTGAAGATGAATAATTATGTTGCGGATGTGATTTCCAGCTTATTTAATTTAACTTCTTTCTGGGTAAATTCTTTAACCGAAAGAGAGTATTCTATATTAACAGATATCGAAATCCCGTTAGCTTATGTTTTAGCTGATATGGAGTATGCCGGAGTTTGTGTTGATACAAGCTATCTAAAGACCCTGACTGCGGAAATGGATAAAAAATTATCTTCGATTGAGGGTAGAATTTATGAAATTGCCGGTGAAGGTTTTAATATAAATTCTCCAAAACAGGTAGCTCATATTTTGTTTGACAAGCTACAGTTAAAGACTTCCAAAAAACGCGGCAAGTCTAAAAATTCTACAAATGCAGATATTTTAAACTCATTAGCTGAGGATTATGAAATCGCAGGGCTAATACTTGAATACCGAAAGTACGCTAAGTTAAAATCAACATATACTGAGGCACTTCCTGCATTGATTGATAAAATTGACGGACGTATTCACACAACATACAATCAAACTGTAACAACAACAGGCAGGTTGTCGTCTTCGAACCCCAATTTGCAAAATATTCCGATTAGAACAGAGGACGGCAGTAAAATCCGTCAGGCGTTTGTTCCGCAGGATAGAGAAAACGGCTTGATATTGTCTGCTGATTATTCGCAGATAGAGTTAAGATTGCTGGCTCATGTTTCCGGAGATATAAACTTAATTAACGCTTTCCGTTCAGGAATTGATGTTCATACATTAACTGCGTCAAAAGTTTTTGATGTTCCGATGGATGAAGTTACAAAAGAAATGCGTTATAAATCAAAGGCAGTAAATTTTGGTATCGTGTACGGACAAAGTAAGTACGGCTTGGCAAAATCACTTCATATTACACCTGCGGAGGCTGAAAGTTTTATGGAAAAATATTTTGAAACGTATCCGGGGATAAAGGATTACATGCAAAATATGGTTGATTTGGTTGAACAACAAGGGTATATTGAAACAATTTTCGGACGGAGAAGATATTTAGAATCCGAGATAAACAGCCCTAATGTTATGATAAGAGAGTTTGCAAAACGTGCGGCTATCAATCATCCTATGCAAGGCTCTGCCTCTGATTTGATAAAATTGGCAATGATTGATTTTGCTAAATCTCTGAAAGATAATAATTTAAAATCAAAACTTATTATACAGGTGCATGATGAGTTGGTAGTTGAACTTTATAAAGATGAACTTGATAAGGTAAAAGAGTTGATAATAAAATCAATGGAATTAAATCAACCTTTGAAAGTTCCTCTTGTGGTAGATATTAATGTAGGTGACTCATGGAAAGAATTATAAAAATATTATTGGTGATGACTGTTTTATTATCAGGTTCAAGAGCTTTGGCAGATGAGATTTCGCCAATAAATTTGAGCACTTTAATAACTTCACAAAATGTTAATTATGAAACTTGTACAAAAGTATTTAATACTAATTGTGTAAGTTTAATTTACCTTACAGTTGCAGCAATTAATGCAAACAGATTTACGATTGATGAAATTCAATCAAAATCCGGTTACATTTTGTTTACTGCCGTAAATAAACAGTTCTTGGCAATGGTTTCAAATGTTAATACAAATCAAGCAATGCTAAGGATTACACCTGCTGATGATAATTACTACTTTCAACCCGGAATAGTTCTTAATATCTTTAAATATATAGATTTGAATTTGTCATCACAACTGCAGAATATAAATCTTAAATAGTGTTTAAGAAAGGGCTAAAAAAGCTTCTTCTACAATATCATTAATTTGAAAATTATCCGATATTTTTTCTGTAGATAGCCAGACCAGATATTCAATATTCCCTGACGGTCCTTTTATCGAAGAATAAGTTAAACCTTTTATTGAATAATCAAGGTTTTTTGCATAATCAATAACATTTTTTATAACCTGTGCGTGGGTTTGTTTATTTCTTACAACTCCGCCTTTTTCAACATTTTCTTTTCCTGCCTCAAATTGCGGTTTTATCAAACAAATCATCTCATGAAACTTGGGATTTAAAAGTTTTTTTAGGTTTTCCAAAACTTTGGTAAGTGAAATGAAAGACAAATCGCTGACTAAAAGATTTGCTACGGGTTCTCCTTCTGAATATATTTCTTGATATTTACAAATTCTTAGGTTTGTTTTTTCGATAGTTTTAACCCTTTTATCGGAACGAATTTTCCAATCCAACTGCCCGTATCCGACATCCGCTGCGTAAACAAATTTTGCTCCGTTTTGTAGCAAGCAGTCTGTAAAACCTCCCGTTGATGCTCCTGCATCAAGGCAAATTCTGTCGTTTACAACTACCGGAAAACTGTCAAGCGCTTTTTTTAGCTTAAAGCCACCGCGAGATACGTACGGCATAGATTTGACCTGAATATCATAATCTTTTGTTATATTGATTTGGTATCCGGCTTTGGTAATGTATTCATCATTTATTTTGACATTTCCCGCCAAAATTGCGGCAGCAGCTTTGCTTTTTGTTTCAAAATATCCTAAGTCGGTTAAATATTTATCAAGTCTTTCTTTATTTTGCATTAAATTTAAAAATCCTTTCGGCATTTACGGTTGTTGCTTTTGCAATAGCTTCTTCTGTTGTATTTCTTAGTTTGGCAATTTCTTGCGCTACATATTTTACATAAACAGGTTGATTTTCTTTTCCTCTAAACGGAACCGGCGCAAGGTACGGGTCATCTGTTTCCAAAAGCAAATATTCAAGCGGAATATTTGCGGCTACTTCTTTAGCTTTTATTGCACTTTTAAATGTTACAACTCCGCCAAGTGCAATATAAATACCTTCTTTTATACATTCCTTTGCAAATTCAAGACTTCCCGAAAAACAGTGCAGTATTGCTGTTGAATTTTTGTTATATTTTTTTAGAATTTCTAAAGTGTCTAAATGTGCTTCTCTTGAATGAATATTTAAAGGTAAGTTCATTTGGTTTGCAAATTCTATTTGTTTTATAAATACTTCTTTTTGCAATTCTTTGAAACTTTTATCCCAATAGTAATCAAGTCCGATTTCTCCGATACCGACAATCTTGGGGTTTATTTTAATAATGTTTTCCATATCGTTGAGCGTTTTATCCGCGAAAGTTTTGACTTCTTCCGGAAAAACCCCAACATAGCCGTATAGATTGTCATATTTTTGAATAAATGTGTCAACTTCAAAAATATCTTGAGCCGAACTTGATGGAACGATTGTTATAATGTCTTCTTCTTGAGTGCTAATTATTGCTTCGTCAATATTTGTTGTTTTTAGCATATTGGCATGCGAGTGAGTATTAACAATGTAGGTCATTATTCACCTTTTCTTCTGCTTGATATGCCCACGCCGAATGATTATGGATACTTTCAAACGCTTCACAGTCAACTTCAAAAGATTTTACTGTCGGGTGATTTCTCAGTTTAACAACAACTTCCCTCAGTACATCTTCAACAAATCTCGGATTATCCCACGCTTTTTCGGTAACAAATTTTTCATCTTGTCTTTTTAAAAGCGGATAAACAGGGCAGGATGCGCAGTTTTCAATAAGTTCAATTAAATCTTCCAACCAAACATGTTCGGTTTCATCATAAGAAATTTTGACGGAAATCATTGCTCTTTGGTTATGAGCTCCGTTGTCGGAAATCTCTTTTGAACATGGACAAAGTGTTGTGACAGGAACTTTGACCCCGAGAATAAATTTATAGCCGTCATTATCAATTCTCCCCTCAAACGAACAGTCATAGCACATTGGTGCTGTTAGTTTGGTAACAGGAGATTTTTTATCTATAAAATATTTGAAATTAAATTCCAATTCTCCGCTTTTTGCGTGTAATTTAGATATAATTTTTTCTATGCAGCCTTTTATGTCAACTCCCAACAGGTTTTTAGTTCTCCACTCGTTCAGGACTTCAACAAATCTGCTCATGTGGGTGCCTTTGTAATTTCTCGGCAGGGAAACACAAACGCGCGCCGTTGCATAAACAACTTTGTCGGATTTGTTTTTCCTTTGTATTATCAGTGGAAGCTCTATATGTTTAATCCCGACTTTTTGAATGTCTATATTCCTTGTATCTTGCGTGTTTTGTACGTCTTTCATTAGTTATCTTTTCCTATCGTATATTTTTTACCTTTATAATTAAAAGTATTAGTTTTTGCACCATATTTTAGAAAATCATCTTTTTGATTTCCCAGTTGAGAAACATCCTTTATAAAATACATATTAGGGATTTCAATCATCTGTTGAGTTTTTGTGTTGTAATAATAATGTTTTTGTCTTCTGTATTGCCCATAATCATCAACGATTTGACAAAACACTCCGGAGACGTAAGTTTCTCTGAGGTTACTCCATTTTTCAACAGGAAGTTTCGAGATATCCTTTGTTGTGTTAGTTTTACGAAATGTTATAATTGGAGCAGCGTGTATTGCTTGTGGCGGTAAAATTTGCGAAAATAAAATTGCTACGGTAATTAATAAGAAACTAAATATAATCTTTTTATTCATCGTTAATACTCCTTTTTGCTTTTTCCCACAGTTCGTCAAATTCTTCAAAGGAATAATCATTTAGCGGTTTTGTTGCTAATTCTTCCATTTTTCTAAATCTTTTTTCAAATTTCTTATTCGCTTTTAACAGGGCTTGTTCGGCATCTATTTTGTTCCACCTTGCAAGATTTACCGTTGCAAATAAAATGTCGCCAAATTCATCTTCCATGTGGTTTTTATCACCTTCGAGTTTTGCCTGTTTAAATTCTTCAAATTCGGACATTATGCAATCGTATAACGAATTTTCATCAGGCCATTCAAACCCCGTTTTAACTGCACGTTTAGAAATTTTTTGGGCTGCAATAAGTGCCGCTTGAGCTTTTGATAATCCGTCCATTGCAGACTTTCTTTCGGTTTTTTCTTCTGCTTTTAGTTTATCCCAAGCCTCAAGAACTTTGTCGGCATCTTCTATTTTTGAGCTGCCAAAAACATGCGGGTGGCGATGAATGAGTTTATCTTTCAATTCTTTGGCAACATCTTCAATGTCAAAATCTCCGTTTTCGGATGCTATTTGAGAATGTAATAATACTTGCAAAAGTACATCTCCGAGTTCTTCGCGTAAGTGTTGCATATCATTATCGTCAATTGCGTCAACCGCCTCATACGCCTCTTCAAGCATATTAGGACGCAGACTTTCATGCGTTTGAACTCTGTCCCAAGGACATCCGTCCGGCGCTCTTAGTCGTCTTATAACTTCTATCAGTTCTTCCAAATTCTTATAATTCATATTCTGATTTTAACACAAATCATTCAAAAGGTGGATTACTGGAAAAAATAGTATGATAAACTAGTTGTGTGGATAGTCAAGAAGAGGTTTATATATGACAGCAATAGAAAGAATCAATCAATTAAGTCATCGTATTTTTAATACAAGTATGACCGAACGTAATGTTGCAAGAAGCTCAAACCCGTTTGCAGCATCAAATTTTCAACAAAATATCTTAACTGAAGATGTTTTTGAATCAAGTAAACAAAATGATAAAGTAAGTTTTACAGGTAATTTATCTGCAGCTTCAAAAAGATTATATTCTACTTTTGTAGGTTCTATAACTGATTTTGGTCATAAATTCTATGAAGGTTTGGATGCTATAAAAGAATTTGGCGTAAAAATGAAAGATTGCATGGTTTCAGCATGGAATAAAATTAATGAAATCGGAAAAACTGAAGTAACTATTGATTTAGACGGCGCAAGAGAAGTTTTAAGTCGTGATATCACAAGTTTCTTTGGCAACACTCATGCAAAAGAAATTAATAAACTTGCAAAAATGGATCCTCATACAGAGGTTAAACCTATGTTAACAGAAGCGCTTTCAGCATTGGAAGTTGATATGATATTGGCTGCGTAAGGAGGATTTAGATGAATAATAATTTTAAAAACAATAAAAACTTTTCAAGAGTAAGTGATATTATTGAATCTCTTACAATTAATCCTAATCCTGATTCAATTCAGGTTTTGGAAGAAATCGGTACTAATTCTTCAATTGATGAAGTAAGAGAATTAACATCAAGAGCATTGGTAAAAAGAAATGAACATGATTCTTTGAATGTTGTTATTGCAAGCAGAGGCAAAGGTATCAATGATATGTCTACTGTAGTTGCAATGAGTACTATCAATGAATTGCTTTCTTTGGAAAATAAAGAAGAAGCAATGAGAGTTTTGGATAACACTATTTCATCTGATGGATTTGATGAAGAAGTTAAGGAAAACGCTCGCTCAGTAAAAGCTTTAATGGCATTGAGCTAATTAAATAATTCCATATAAATTAATAAAAGGCTATTGTTAAATCAATAGCCTTTTTCGATTTGTTATTTATTATATCTCCTATGATAGTAGATGTTTAGAGTGAGGTCTGGTCAGGGTTGAGCATAAAGGTCGTGGTTGCCGAGAATTGCAATGTTAAAGCGCGTCTGTCATCCTGAAAAAACTGAAAATCAAGCGGCGAAGCTGCGTAGATTTTGTTTTGTTCAGGATCTTTTTGAAATATCGCAAGTATGTCACGACAGCAAGATGCTGAAACAAGTTCAGCATGACACTCTTGTTTGACTTTTTACATTCTGCTCGGCTGTTCTGGGTGACATGACTGGGAGTACCTAGTGAGAAAAGAGGGAGTACACAATGGTCTAACACGAGTGTCATCCTGAATTTATTTCAGGATCTTAAACCATAGCAAACCTCACCAACTGCAAGACCCTGAAACGAGTTCAGGGTGACATGTTTGTTATATCCTCGCGTCTAAACTGCCCCTGAAACGCGCCTCGCATTAAACGGATATCTCTTACGCTTACATTCTCTGCTCGGTATGTTCAGGGTGACACTTTTGCTTGACTTTTTATATTCTGCTATGGATGACATTGGTTTCTAACGCTTACTTTCTCAGCTTGTTTTGTTCAGGCAGATATTATCGTTTAAGCTAAGTCTATTTCCCTAAAGCATTGGCTTTTTGTGCGGTTTTGTCGATTACGTCAAAAAATAATTTCTCAGAATTACCTTCTTTCATTTCGCTTATACCGACGAATGTACATCCACCCTTAGTTGCAACATTATCAATCAGAGTTTGAACCGGTGTTTCACCTCTGTTAAATATCATTTGAGCTGAACCTAGTGCGGTTTGTGTCGCAAGGATAAGAGATTTTTCGTAATCAAGCCCCAACTTTGCGCCTGCACGTGCCATATCTTCTATTACCTGATAGAAAAATGCAGGACCTGAACCGGAAATTGCTGTTACAATATCCATTTGATTTTCTTCAACTTCAATACATTTACCTAATGTATTCAATAAATTCTTTATCAGTTCAACATCACTTTCTAATGCTTTGGAACCCTTGCAAATTCCAAACATCCCTTGATTAACCAACGCCGGTGTGTTTGGCATAATTCTGATAACTCGGTTTTTGGTTGCAATGCTTTCAATTTTTGTTGTGTTTACTCCTGCAGCGATTGATACAATAAGTTTTTCTTCCGATAAATCCTGCTTGATTTCTTCAAGAACCTCACTTACGCAGTTTGGTTTTGTTGCGATAAATATAATATCAGATTGTTGTGTTAATTTTTTATTGTCGGTTAATACATTTATCCTAAGTCTTTCTGCACTTTTTTGTGCAATTTCATCATTAACTTCCGAGCCTTGTATTGTATAATGTTCTTTTGCATTAGAAGACAAAACCCCTGCAATTATTGCACTTGCCATTTTCCCGCAGCCTATAAATCCAATATTTTTCTTCATAATATTTAACCAATCCCTTTCTTATTTGTTGACTATTTAGTTTTTTTACTGTAATATCTGAATTATACGACAAATAAATAGTAAAAGGAAATAATAAAAATGAGACGTACACTAGAAGGAACAAAAAGAAAAAGACAAAACGTAAGCGGATTTAGAGCAAGAATGTCTACTCCGGGCGGTCGTGAAGTTATTAACAGACGCAGAGCTCGTGGTCGTCATAAACTTGCTATTACTGCTAAAAAACGTGCTTAGTATTTTGCTGACCGTTAATTGCGGGAATTTATCGTTTGCGGTTGTTTGATTGTAACCGGATGATATTCAGGCAGTTTGCACAACTTTTTATAATATTTTAAAAGTGCGAATTAGTGGAAAGTAGAAGGTAATGTTACCTAAGCCGTATCGTTTAAAAAATAAATTTGCTTTTAAGGCAACTTATAAAGTTAAGAACTCCGCCCATAAAGGCGGGGTAACTTTGTTTGCGGGGATATTAAAAAAAGAAGATTTCCCCACTCGTGTCGGTTTTGTTGTCAGTAAGAAAGTTCATAAACGAGCAGTTAAGCGAAACAGGTTAAAACGTCTGATGCGGGAAAGTTACAGATTGTTATTGAAATCCGGCGAATTAGGAAATTCTCAAAAATACATGTCCTTAGTTTTTGTAGGAAGTGAAAAGGTTTTGGATAAGTCTTTTTCTCAGGTTTATTCATCCGTGAAAGCACTTTTGGAGAGTATATAATGCTTGAGGGTTTGTATGTTGATAATGTTATGATGCACTCGGAAACTCGCGTTTATCCGACGGAGCCTCAAATTACTGCCGGTTTGATTGTGGGTACTCAATCTTTTTATAAGTATTCTTTAAGGGAATCAACCTATCCGACTTTTACATTGGTTGAGCATATCTCTGATGCTCAAGGCAACGTTATTCCTCCGGGACATTATGAATTGGCTTTGTCAGATGAAAAAGATTTTTTGATTTTGATTGAATCTAAAAAAGCTGTTGCAATTATCCCTGTGTTTAAGGTTGAAATTGACATGTCGCGCTATGAAATTACACGCGATAATAAGGCATTAAAAAAAGAAAAAAAGCAGGCTAAAGAAATTGCAAAAACTAATAAAAAACGCGAAAAGAAAGGTTTGCCTCCGGTTGAAAAAGAGGAAGAAGATATTTATCAGGAAGCAAGTATAGAATATGTACCTGCCGGTTCGTATTATCTTATTAGGTATGAGCGAGCTGATGTGAAGGCTTGGGGTGCGGTTAAGGCTCTTTGATTTTATCTGATTTCTACTTGCAATCTGCCGTTAGTATGAGATTTTGCTAATTTTTTAATCCCTTTTCATCTTTTTAAATGATGTTTAATTTTGGGGATATTATAAAATAGAAATGTAATAAAGAACAGATTAATTGGGTAGGTTGATGGAACAAAGTTTTGATTTTTCTTCTTATAACAATATAAAGCGTTTATCGGAAGATGAACTGTCACAAGTTTGGGAAGAATATCTCGCAGATAAATCTAATAAAACCTCAAGAGATACTCTTATTGTTCAGTATATCTATCTTGTAAGGTATGCAGTCGGTCGTGTTAAGGTGTCTTTGCCTTCCTCTATTTCTGTTGAAGATATTACAGGTTATGGAGTTGAAGGCTTAATTAATGCAATTGAACGCTTTTCTCCTGTCAGAAATACAAGATTTGAAACTTATGCTTTGATAAGAATTCGCGGTTCTATACTTGATAAAGTTCGTTCTCAAGATTTCTTACCGCGAAGTGTAAGAAAGAAAATCAAAGAAGTTAAGCAAGCTGCTGAAGTCTTAAAGCAAGAACTTGGCAGAATCCCTACAACCTCTGAAATCGCTCAAAGTTTGGATATGGATCCTGAAAAAGTTAATCAACTGTTGTCGGAAGATGTTGTAATGACTTCGATTTATGATAAGCGCGGAACATCTGATGACAGCATGGAAATTATTGATACTATTGAGGATGATAATAAGTTAAATCCTCAAGAGAGAATGGAAGAACAAACCGTAAAATCAGATTTGCAAAAAGCGTTACAGCGTTTGCCGGAAAGAGAACGTGTTTTAATGGTGCTTTATTATCAGGAAGACATGACAATGAAAGAAATCGGTGAAACTTTAAATATGTCTGAATCGAGAGTTTGTCAGTTGCATGCTCAAGCTATTATGAAATTGAAAAATATTTTAAATGAAAACAGGACATCACGTCTTCAACAAGCTATTCTTTAGGTTATATAGGTATTATATGAAAGGAGATAGGTATGGATAATTTTACAAGTTTGTTCAAGTTAGATGAACCGATAGGAAGACTAAAATTTTTCCTGAATAGTGTTTTAATTCTTATTGTTATGTTGGCTTTATCTGCACCTTTTTATGCTATTTTATCTGCATCAAACGGAACAAAAGGACCTGTGGCTATTATTTTAGGTTTTGTTTATTTCTATTTAGCATTTACAAATATATCTAAAAGATTTTGGGATCTAACAGGTCAAAAAATGAAAGCTATCTGGTTTACTGTCGGATATTTTGTTACGATGATTATCCCAATAGTTAGTGCAGTGATATATATTATATTATTGTTTATGCCGGGAAAAGATTTAGATGTTGCAGAATAAAAATTGATTATTATTTAAAATGGCGCAGGGTTTAACCCTGCGCCATTTTAGTAATTAAGTATGACAAAATCTATTCGTGGATTTAAGTTTTTAGGCAAGATTGAACCAAATCCAATTGCGCGGATTTTTTGTTGGTCAAGTTGATGAACATTTATCAGATACTCTGATATTTTTTGTGCTTGTAAAGTTGATAATTCCCAGTTTGTATAACCTTCGGTGTTTGCAATCTTTACGTTACTTTCTATAATACAGAATTTGTCAATGATTTTTAGTATTTTGCCGATTTCGTCCAAATAAATTTTTGAATTTTCCTTAATTTCATCATCCCCGTTTTCAAAAAATATATTTGCATCAAAACTTATTACTAAACCTCGATTAGTTTCCTCACAACTAATTATGTTTTTTAATATTGAATTATCAATAAATAATTTTTTTGCAGAATGGTTAATTTCGCTATTTGGGTTTGTATTTGGGGTTTCAGATTCAATTGATTTTACGTAATAAGGTTGAAAAAACATAATAAAAAATATACAAAACAAACCTATTGTTACTCTGCTTTTCACTAATAAATCCCCTTTGTAAGATTTTTGTTAAATCTTACAAAAAAAGCTATTAGCCGGTGAGTTAAGGCTTGATAACGGATAATACATAGGTGTCATTAAAATATTTTTGTGCACATTGTAGAATTTCGTCTGCACTAACTTTTTTGACAGCCTCTTTCATTTTGTCAGAATAATCAAATCCCAGTCCAAGCACTCCGTTTTTAGCGTATTTGTATGCTTGCTGAAGGTTTGTTTCATCAACAAAAGCGCATTTCCCTAACAGGTTATTTTTTGCATTTTCAAGTTCTTTTTCCGAAACAGGTATTGTCTTAATTTTTTCTATTTCTTCATCAAACCCTTTTAGTGAAATCTCAATATTCTTAGGTTCCGTTGCGATATAAATCATAAAATGTGCACACAACTTAAATGTTTCATAATTGCTGCGTACAACATAAGCCAGCCCTTTTTTATCACGTAATTCGGTGAATAATCTTGAAGATAAACCGCAAGAGCCTAAAATAATATTCAAAAGTACAAGAGCAGGATAGTCTTTTTCGTTTATTGTATCAACCATCCAGCCTTTTATTATATGAGCTTGATTAAGGTCTGTACGTATATTTTCAACTTTTTGAGTTTTTGTAAGTTGAGGTTTTGTAATTAACATTCCGCCGTCAACGGATTTTGGAAGTTTCCCGATAGTTTTTTCAATAATTGGAATTACTTCCTTTTTATCCAATGCCCCGACAATAGCCAAAGTTTTTCTGCTATTGTTTAAAATGTAGTTATAAGCCTCGAGAATTTCTTCCTTTGTAATGCTGTCTATATTGTTCAAAATTCTGTTTATGGAATTTCCATAGTAGTGATTTTCAAATAATTTATCACAATAAGCATCAAGTGCCGTTACTCTTGGAGAGTCCAATTCTGCCGGAAGTTCGCATTTTAGTTTGAGTTGTTCTTTTTCAAATTCTTCAAAAGTTGAATTGGTCAGAACTTCATTTGTTAATTCAACAGCTTTTTCAAAATCTTCGTTAAGACATACAAAACGCACTCTTAAATAATCCGTGAACTGATCACATGAAAAATCGATTGCGTATTTTTCAAACTCATTAGCCAATGCTTCCGATGTATAATTCTTTGTGCCCTGAAACAATAATCTTGTCATAAGTGAATAAACGCCCGCTTTAATTTCAGGTTTATTTATTGCAAAATTCAAACAAAAAGCCATTCTCGGGGTGTTTTTGTTTTGTTTGTAAATATATTCGATATTATTTTGTAATTTAGAAATTTCTTTTTTCATAGTTTTATAACTCTCCACGTGTCAATTTTATCATAGTTTAAATTAAAAGACAAATAGCGTTAATTGTGTTATACTAACCTTATGGTTAATAGAGTACGAACAGCTACGGTAATAGGCTTGGATGCTTATGAAGTTTTGGTAGAAACGGATGTTACAAATTCGCTTCCCGGTATGTCTGTAGTTGGCTTGCCTGATGTTGCCGTAAATGAGGCAAGAGATAGGGTCAAGTCAGCTATTAAAAATTCAGGATATACTTTCCCGTCAAAGAAAGTTGTTATAAATTTGGCTCCTGCTGATTTAAAAAAGACAGGAACGAGCTTTGATTTGCCGATAGCAATAGGTATTTTAACCGAAGAAGAAGTCTTATCTCAAGAACAATTGACGGATTATGCCTTTATCGGTGAATTATCATTAGACGGTGCTATTCGTGCGGTTAACGGTGTATTGCCTTTGGTTTTGGGATTAAAAGAAGCAGGAGTTAAAAATGTTATTGTACCGCTTGATAATGCCAAAGAGGCTGCGCTTAACGGCTCGGTGAAGGTTTTTGGTGCCGAAAATTTAAATCAGGTGGTTGCTCATTTTACGGAAACTAAACTCTCGGAGATAAATATAGATGTTGAGGCATATTTGGCATCCAAACAGTTAGAGGATTATCCGTTTGATTTTAAAGATGTTAAGGCGCAGCATAAGGCCAAAAAGGCATTGGAGATTGCGGCAGCGGGCGGGCATAATATTTTGATGATAGGTTCTCCGGGTTCCGGTAAAACCCTTATGGCAAAATGTTTTGCATCTATCTTACCGCCTTTGGAATTGTCTGAGGCTTTAGAATTAACAAAAATATATAGTGTTTGCGGTTTGTTATCCAAAGATGAACCGTTGATGAATATAAGACCATACAGAGCCGTCCACCATACAGCTTCCGCTAACGGTATCATCGGCGGAGGATCAACCCCAAAACCGGGTGAGATAACTTTGGCTAACAGAGGAGTTTTGTTTTTGGATGAAATGGTTGAATTTCCGAGAAATGTACTTGAAGTGCTAAGGCAGCCTTTAGAAGACGGAGAAATTGTTATTTCAAGAGCGCAACATTCAATTAAGTATCCCGCAAAATTTATGTTGGTAGGTGCGATGAATCCTTGTCCGTGCGGATTTTTTGGTGATAAAGAAAAACAATGTACATGTTCTGATTTCCAAAGAACCAGATATATTGCAAAATTATCCGGCCCGTTACTTGACAGAATTGATATTCAAATTGATGTACCTCGTTTAACCTCTGCTGAACTTATTTCGTCAAATCAAGAAGAAGAATCTTCTGCGATTATAAGAGAAAGAGTTATAAAGGCTCGCAAAATCCAATCAGAACGCTATAAAAACGATAAAATTTTGACTAATTCCGAATTGACTTCCGAACTGGTTAAAAAATATTGTGCTTTGGATGAAAAGTCCCTCTCTTTGTTAAAAACCGCAGCTGTTCAATATAAGCTTTCCGGCAGAAGATATGACAGAATTTTAAAACTTGCAAGAACTATTGCTGATTTGAACGCGTCTGAAAATATTCAATTAGCGCATGTTATGACGGCTTTGCAATACAGAGGGAGAGATTTGAACGAAGAAGCTCAGGTGTAATTAATGAAACAACTTTTGCTAATGCTAATTAAAATTTACCAATATTTTTCAAAATTTACACCTTCGGTTTGCCGATTTTACCCTACGTGTTCTGAATATACCAAACAGGCAATTATCAAGTACGGAGTAATAAAAGGCGGTTGGCTGGGGGTAAAGCGAATTTGCCGTTGTCATCCAGGAAATCCCGGCGGATATGATCCTGTTCCGTAACAAATATATTAATTTTTGTAAATTTATTATTACAAAGTTAGCAATTTTTTGCGTTTAGAATACTTTATATAAATATATAAAGCTCTCTCTTCTTATTTAAACGGATAGGCCTTGAATTAACAAGGTCTTTTTTTTTATGTGTTTTGTTTTCATTATCTCAAGTAATTATTAAGAATTGTAAATATATAAAACAATAATTAGCAATAATCCCGTGAAAAAAAACTTTATAAAAATGTGTGAAGGTTTATTATTGTATGTATTATCGAAAGGCGGTAAGTAATGGTAAGTGTTGAAAAATGTTGTGGTGGTTATGATTTACCCAGAGTTTATGAAGGAGTAGGTGCTCCGGCTGATGAGCGAAAAGAATATCACGGAATTACTCGTTATCCGTCGGAAGCATCTGAAAAGTTAGCTGAAAGCTTATTTGAAACAGATCGTTTTGCTCCCCGTCACAAAACTCCAGAGGAAAAGCAAAAAGAAATGTTAAAAACTTTATATGCGATTTTACTTTTAAATCCGTATTTGTTACCAATGATTTATGGGCTTATGAGAGACCCGGGCAGTGTAAAACCTGATCGTGAACCGACAGAAGTTCAACTTAAACCTAAGGTGCTTCCTGGTGACGGTCGTTTTGTCCGTCAATATGTAAGAGTTTCAACAGGTGAGATTATTCCAATTCCTGTTATGATGGGCTCAACAACACAGGTCAAAATCTTAAAAAATGGCGATTACGCAGTCACTACAAAAGGTGTATATCTGGGCGCAAAAGAAAAAACCGTAATTATGTCAGAACAGGAATTTATTGACAAATACGGGAAATAGGTATTTTTACACCTAAAAAAATACCGCGATTGGTAAAAACTTTTCGCGGTATTTCTGTATCTTTTTTTTGAATTAAACCATTTCAGCGATTTTTGAAGCGTTTTTGTTTGCGCTTTCAACTAATGATGAAATTGTAGCAATCATTGAAATAGTTGAGTTTAGTTTGTTAATGCAAGAACCGCATCCGATAGCTGATGCGCCTGCTGCAAATGCAAACGGTGCAGTTGTAGGGTTGATACCTGTAGCTGTCATAATCGGCATTTCAACATTTCTAACAAGCTCAATTGTGTTAGATATAGTTAATTCTGCTCTGTCCATTAATGCTCTTGCGCCTGTAAGGTTTGCGTCTGTAGAGTAGTGACCTTCGGTTTGAATTAAGTCGATTCCCATTGTTTCTAATTTTGCTGCCAATGCAATTTGTTCAGCTGTAGGTATTTCACCCGGAATTGTAACCGAGAAAAATACTTCTTTACCGTCTAATAACGATAAAGTTTCTTGAACTAAAGAAAGAACTTCGTTTACGTCAAAAGACATACCTTTTTTGTAAAGAACATCAAAGTTTCCAAGTTCAATAGCGTCAGCGCCAAGTTCAACCGCTCTTGCTAATTCTGCAGGAACAATTGAAGATACGAAAATAGGCATATCAGTCATTTCGCGAACTTCTTTGATGATGTCTTCTCTTGCGCAAATGTCAACGGCTGTTGCTTTAGCTGTTTCCGCAGAAGATACTACCTTTCTGATGTTTTCTATATCAAAGTTATCAATACCTGCAATAACTTTTACTGCACGTTTTTCTTCAAGTGCTTGTTTGAATAAATCTATTCTTGCCATAAATTCCTCCTAATTTTGATTATGGATATCTTTTCTCTTTCCGAATTATACATTAAAATTTTAATATTTTCAAGAACTAACCTGAATAAATAGCAAAAGAGAATATATTTTAAGCTAAACAGAAAAAATAATTTATTTAAAAGGTGTGATTATGAGAAAAGTTTTATTTCTGATTGTATTATTGGTAAATTTTATGTTAAATTCGTCTGTTTCGGTTATTGCAAAAGCAGTCTATGCTCCTGATGAACAGGTAAATATTCGTGTATATGAAAAAATCAGTCCTGCGATTGTTGCGATTGAAGCTCAGGTAAAAGACGGGGTTTCTGCCGGTACGGGGTGTATCGTCACTTCTGACGGGTTGATATTGACAGGTTCTCATGTTGTTGAGGATTTTAAGGATATTGATGTCACAACTTATAACGGTCAGACTTACAAGGCTGCATTTGTTGCCAAAATGGGCAAAAATAATGACCTTGCCCTGATTAAAATAGAACCTAAAAAACCTTTAGAAACTGTTTCTTTTGGTGATTCTGAGGAGGTAAAAGTCGGGCAGAAAGTTTTAAGTATAGGAAATCCGTTTGGTTTTTCAAACACACTTACGCAGGGGATAATTTCTCGAATTGATTATGTAAAAAATCGTTTCCAAACAGATGCCGCGATAAATCCCGGTTGCTCGGGAGGTCCTTTGCTAAATTCAACCGGTGAAGTGATTGGTATAAGTCAATCAATATACAATCCCGATCACAATATCTCAAATATCGGTATCGGATTTGCAATTCCTTCTAATGAAGCTGTGAAATTTATTGCTACGGTTGATAAAACAAAATTTGTTAATCAAAAGAGTAAAAAATAAAATTGCCTAATCTTTTTTATGTTATAATCATAAAAAAGGCAGGATGATTTGATTAAATTTTTAGGATTGTGTGTTCAAAATTTAATAGAGTGTCTAAAGTATCTCTTTGGTGGAAATCTTAAGTTTAAGACTTTGATATCTCAGGCTGCCGCAATAAGTTATGATTCGTTACCTATATCATTGGTAATAGCTTTTATTTCGGCTGCAGTTATAGCAATACAGGTTTCAAAAGAATTTTTGATGACTGGTGCTGAGGCATATATTGGCGGAACGATTGCTATTGTGATGATAAGAGAGATTGCACCCGGCTTTGTTGCGCTGGCAATAGGCGCAAGAGCGGGAACCGCAATATCTGCCGAAATCGCAAATATGCAGGTTACATCTCAAGTTGATGCGATAAAAACTTTGAAAGTAAATCCTGTAGGATATTATTTTACCCCAAGACTTATAGCTGCTGCGATAACAGTACCGATGGTTGTTTTAATTGCCGAATATATCGGTATATTGGGCGGAATGTTTGTTGCTAATGCTACTATTGACCTTAATCCTGCAAGATATATGACATCTGTGTGGGCTTGGTTGGCAACAAAAGATATCTATATAAGTTTATTAAAAGCATGTATATTTGGGGCATTGATTGCGTTGGTATGTGCCTCAAAGGGTTACGAAACTCGTGGCGGAGCAAAGGAAGTCGGAACATCCACAACTCAGGCGGCAATTCTTTCAACTATTTATATGTTAGTTGCGGATTTCTTGATTAATTTGGTATTTTATATAGCATAAAAAAGGGTTACTTGAGTAACCCTTTTTCTATGTTCTAAGATTTTATATTTCCTGCTTTGAATAACTCGATTGCCTGTGCTTGAGTTATCTTTCCTTGAGCTTTTAATGTGTTTATCAATTCTTTGCATTCGTCTTTTGTTCCTGCTACACCGTTTGGTTTATTCATAGCAATTACAAGAGTTTTTATTCTGTTAAAGTTTTGAGTTGAAACAGGTTTTTCAAAAATATAATCGGCTAATGCCTTGCCGTCAGACTGCCAAGATGATATATCAAAGTCATGTCTGTTTGCGTCTGTTGACAGAATTTTTTGATAGTAGAGTTCTTTCTGTTTTGGAGTAAGTCTGCCATACAGATTTTTCATGGCTTTTAAGTTCTTTGAATGGTTTGAGTCACCGTTTTCTTCTATTTTTACAATGTATTGTTCCGAAAGTAATTTTGTCAATGTTTCGGGTTTGAGGTATTGAGCAAATCTTGCAAAATCAAAAAGCATTGATTCAGATGTATGTGCTTCGCCATCAAAGTTGATTTCGGCACCTTTTGCAGGGTTATTCACATCAAGTAAAATGTTTGTTATTTTATCAATCAAATCAGGTGTGATTTTTTGCCCGTTAAGTGATTCTAATTTGTCAAAAAGCAACTTCTCGTCTTTATTTGATAAGCCTCCAAGATCGATTTGAACAGGTAAATTCCAAGACTTTGAATTGTTTCTGTCAATCTTGAATTTACCGTCATGATCCGGATCCAGTATGTTCATAGCTTCTTTCCCGACTGTTGTTGCTCTGCCTTTAGTCGGTTGCTTTTCTGCTGTAGATACTTTTTCTTTTTGGTATTCGCTACTTGCCTGTTTTAATTTATCAAGTTCTGCAATTTGAAATTTTAAAGTTGCACTTTGCCCCTCATTTCCGTTAGTTACATACACTTGAACAGATTTTTCGTTTGTCGACATTTTCGGGTTTTCTATAT
The DNA here is from genome assembly GCA_051874955.1 of Candidatus Gastranaerophilaceae bacterium. Taxonomy (GTDB): domain Bacteria; phylum Cyanobacteriota; class Vampirovibrionia; order Gastranaerophilales; family Gastranaerophilaceae; genus Zag111. Next base: position 24,422 of record JBJEGJ010000039.1, on the reverse strand, counting down.
GGTAACTGTTTCCTAAAAATTCTGACATATCTTTTGTGAATTGCCCTTTTTTGAATTTATCCTGAGCACTTAAAATGTCGTTTTTACTCAGGGTAATTCCATCTCCTTCTTTTGTGTTGTTGGCAACAGCTTTGAAAGTATTAAACTGATATTGGGTCATGTTGATGGCTCCGGTCTTTTTCCATTGACCTGTTTTTTTGTCAAAAATATTTAAGACGCCCTTTTCATCAACAACATACTGACCGCCGTTGTTCTCAAACAGACATCCTTTTTCAATTTTGACAGTTTGTGTTTTTCCGCCAATATTAATGGCTACGTTTACATAATTGTTCACACTCATAGTTTATCCTCATTTTATTTACATATATATAAAATATATTTTGTATATAAATTTGCCTATTTTGATAATTTTTGCTTAATATTTTGTAATATTAAAACTAAAGTTCATAAAAAATAATCATGTCGTTAAGTGTTTGTTATATAATAACTTAAGTTATAGAAAGGATATTTTATGAAAGAAGTTATAGTATCCGGAATGAGGCCAACCGGAAAATTACATTTAGGTCATTATCTTGGAGTAATTCAAAACTGGGTTCAGTTACAAGACAAATATGATTGTTATTTTTTCGCGGCTGACTGGCATGCTTTAACTACCAAATATGATAAAACTGAAGATTTAAGACAAAACACGTTAGATGTTATAATGGATTGGCTTGCTTGCGGAATTGACCCTGAAAAGAGTGTTATATATGTTCAGTCACTTGTTCCTCAGATTGCCGAATTAAACGTCTATTTAGGAATGATTACACCGCAAAACTGGGTGGAAAGAGATCCGTGTCTTAAAGATATGGCAAAAATTTTAAAATCTAAAGAAGGGCAGTCACAGCAGATAAATTACGGTTTGATGGGATATCCTGTTTTGATGAGTGCGGATATTATGATGTTCAATGCTGATTGTATTCCTGTAGGCATAGATCAGGTCGCTCATATCGAAATAACAAGAGATATTGCAAGACGGTTTAACAATTTGTACGGTGAGTTTTTCCATGAGGCGAAACCGTTATTAAACCATTGTTCGTTGATTTGCGGTCTTGACGGAAACAAAATGGGTAAATCCTTTAACAATGACATAAAAATTTCTGATACAGCAGAAGTCACTTCAAAGAAAATAATGAGTGCGATAACCGATCGCTCAAGGTTGAGAAAAGATGATTTGGGGCACCCTGATGAATGTGAAGTTGCTTTTAAATACTGGCAAATTTTCGGTTCGGAAGATGAGGTCGCAAATGTCAGATGTGAATGTGAAAAAGGATTGAGGGGCTGTGCTCAATGTAAGCGTCAGTTAGGTGATAAAATTAATGAGGTTATGGCGCCAATTCGTGAAAAACGCAAATACTATGAGGAACATCCTCAAGAAGTTGAAAGAATAATACAAGAGGGTTCCGCAAAAGCTCGTGAAAAGGCTCAGACAGTATTGAATGAGGTTAGAAAACTTGTCAAAATGTATTAATTTGGACAAGAAAACATATTAAAGATATTATATAGACAAAGAGGTAAAATATATGAACACAGTTACAATTGTAGGCAGAGTAGGCAGAGATGCTTCCGAGGATTTTAAATCTTTTGATTCCGGAAAAACTAAGGCAAGATTTTCGGTTGCGGTAAATCGTTGGGATTCAAAAACAAAAGCTGAAGTCACGGATTGGTATAATGTTGAAATTTGGGATAAGCAAGCTGAATTTGCCGCTGAATACGTAAAGAAAGGCAGACTTGTTGCTATTGACGGTGCTATAGCAAATAACAGATGGGTTGATAAAGCAACGAATAATGAACGTGAGTCTTTCTTTATCCGTGCAAATACCATAAGATTGTTAGGTTCTAAAAGGGATGTAGAAGAAGCAGTATTATGATATTGAGTTCAACAACAGCGGGAATTATTGCAGATGACCTGACAGGTGCAACCGATACAGCATTACAATTCAGAATAAACGGAGCAGATACAAACATCTTACTGAATACGGATGTAGTTCCCGAGATGGCTTCTCATCCTCAAACTTGGGCGATTTCTACCGAATCCCGTAATATTTCTCATCAGGAGGCTTTTGATAAAGTTAAAAAAGCTACGGAATTTTTTGTAGATAACATAAAACCTGATTTCTTTTACAAAAAAATAGATTCGACAGTTCGCGGAAATATTGCAATTGAGGTCTTGTCGATGTTGGAGGTCTTAGGTTGGGATGCTGCGGTTGTCATGCCTGCATTTCCGCAAGAAGGTCGAATTACGGTCGGCGGATATCATTTATTAAAAAGTGTTCCTATTGAACGTACCGAAATGGCAAGAGATCCACATTCTCCAATTTCTCAATCTCATGTCCCGACGCTTTTAAAAGAACAATTAGGCGAAAAATTTGAGGATTTGGTTGACGATATAAGTCTGAAAACCGTTATGGACGGTGCCGGTCCAATTTTGAAAAAGATTAATAAACTTATAGAAAAGGGTGCAAAAATAATTGTTGCGGATGCTGTTTCAACGACAGATTTAGAGCAGATTGTTTTGGCAATGCAAAAATCAGAGTATAATATTTTGCCTGTCGGAACAGCTGCTGCAGGTCGAGTATTGAGTAATATTTGGTTTCCGCCTGAAGATAATGAAGAACTCTTACCCGTAAAACTTCCTGTATTGCCAAAGCTGGTTGTCTCCGGCAGCGCTACTCAAATTACCGCAAACCAAATTGAAAAATTTGAACAATGCGAAGATTACGAGGATAATTCTTTGGTCATAGAGCTTGATATGAAAACGGTTTTGGCGGGTGTAAGTGATGAGTTGGTTGATAGGATTGCTTCAAATTTGAACGGAAATAATATTGTCTTAATTCACACTTCAAAACTGTTAGTGAATTTTGACGGTTTTTCCGATGATACAATGGATGCTGATTTAACAAAATCAGGATTAGCAAATGTTATAACCGATTATTTGGCGGATTTGACAAGACGTGTTTTAGGTAGGAAAAAAGCCGTGTTGGTTACTTTGGGCGGAGAAACTTCTTATAAATGTTGTAACGCAATTCAAGCAAATCAGCTGCAATTGATAGAGGAGGTTTTACCTGCAATAGCTTTAAGTCGCAAAACTAATTCCGATCAGTTTGTTGTGACGAAATCCGGTAATCTAGGCGGTGTTAATACCCTGATTGAAATTTTAAAATATTTTGAGAAACACGAAGTGTAATTATGGATAAAATCGCGATAACAACAGGAGACCCGAATGGTATAGGTGCCGAAATCACCATAAAAGCTCTTGAGGCTTTGAATTTGCCGCCTGAGAAAATTGTTTTGGTTTCAAATCGAGAGGTCTTGAATTTTTATGGCGGAGCCGAACTTTTAAAAAAGTATGAGCTAATTGAAATTCCGTATTTAAAATCGGATATTTGTTCCGGAAAAGTTACAAAAGAAGCAGGTGAGTTTTCTTTTCAATCTTTAAAGAAAGTTTGTTCGATTTTGCCAAAGGCAATTGTTACGGCTCCAGTAGCCAAGAATGCACTACATTTGGCCGGTCATATTTATAACGGTCAAACTGAGATTTTGCAGCATTTTTTAGCCCATGACAACCAGTTGGCAGAAATGCTTTTTGTTGCGGGAAATTTTAAAGTTTTGCTTTTGACGCGCCATTGTGCTTTAAAAGATATTTCGCTAACTAAGGATATTGTTATAACAAAAGTGAAAAATCTTGTTACGACTTTTCAATCTCATTTTGGGATACAAAATCCTCGTTTTGCACTTTGTGGCTTTAACCCACATTCAGGCGAGGATGGAATTTTAGGAAATGAAGAAATTGAAATTCTATCGCCTGCTGTTAAAAAGTTGCGACAGTTAAATATTGATATCACTAATCCGCTTCCGGCAGATACTTTGTTTGTAAAAGCTGCCAAATGTTTTTATAGCGGAGAAAAAGATGATTTTGATTGTTATATAGCAAATTATCATGATCAGGGACTTATTCCGATAAAAACCGTTGCAGGCGATAAAACGATAAATATGACAATTGGTTTGGATATTATTAGAACCTCACCGGGACATGGTACGGCATTTGATATTGCAGGTAAAAATATTGCGGATTGTACGGGAATGATTGAGGCTATAAAAGCTGTTTTATAAATAAAAAAGCGAGGATTTGAATTTTTCCTCGCTTTTTATTTTTCTTTATTGTTATTATTATTTAATATTTCTAACTGCTTCTATCACAGTTTTAACTGCATCTTCCGGTTTGATTGTAATTTTTTCGCCGGTTGCTCTTGTTACAAATTCTACATTGCCTTCAGCAATAGTTTTACCAACCGTAATTCTATACGGGAAGCCAATCAAATCTGCATCTTTGAATTTAACTCCCGGACGTTCATCACGGTCATCAAACACAGCCTCTACACCGTTAGCAAGGAGTTCTTTATACATTTTTTCAGCTACACTCATCTGTTGTTCATCTTTCGTACTTACCGGAACAACAATGACGTGATATGGAGCAATCGCAAGAGGCCATTTTATGCCCCAATCATCGTGGTGAGCTTCGACTGCAGCAGCGGCAGTTCTTGAAATTCCTATACCGTAACATCCCATTATGTAAGGTTTTGCTTTTCCGTCAGCATCAAGATAAACCGCATTCATAGGTTTTGAATATTTTGTACCTAATTGGAAGATATTTCCGACTTCAATGCCTCTGGTAACTTTTAGCGGTTTTCCGCATTGCGGACAATATTCACCGGCTTCAACAAGTCGCAGGTCAAAATATTTGAGTTCTGAGATGGCTAAATCTTCAAGGTTTGCACCAACATAGTGAACATCGTTCCGATTTATTCCAACAACAAAATTTCTCAAATCCTTTACTGTATTATCAGCAACAATTGTCAAGTCTTTGAAGCCTTTTGGTCCGATAAATCCCGGAATTGCATTAAACCCGTTTTCTGCCATAAGTTCTTCAATTTCCGGAGATGTTGCAATTCTTATTTCAACGCCGCCTATTGCATTTAAGAGTTTTGTTTCTTCAATTTGTTTGTCCGCTCTTATTAGTGCCATTACAGGTTTTTTATCAATAATATATATTAGTGATTTTAAAATAAGTGTTGACGGAATATTCAGAAATGCGCTCAATTCATCTATAGAATGTGTGTTTTGTGTATCCACGATTTCAGCTTTTGAGAAGTATTCTTTTCCGTCTGTTACGGCATCCGGTAGAGTTGAAATTGCGTGGTTTGAGTTAGCGGCATAGTCGCAATCATCACAATAGAATACGTCATTTTCTCCTGCATCCGTATCCGTAATTACCATAAATTCGTGAGATACATTTCCGCCGATTGCGCCGGAATCTGATTGAACAGCTTTTGTTGCCAATCCGCAACGGTTAAAGATGTTTGTGTAAGCTTGCCACATATTTTTGTATTCCGCTTCAAGTTCTTCTTGAGATGTAGAAAAACTGTAAGCATCTTTCATTATAAATTCTCTGCCTCTTAATAAGCCAAATCTCGGACGAACTTCATCTCGAAATTTTGACTGAATTTGATAAAGATTGACAGGTAATTGCTTATAGGATTTCAATACGTCGCGCGCGATTGCCGTAATTATTTCTTCGTGTGTAGGTCCAAGACACATTTCTCGATTGTGTCTGTCTTTCAAACGCATAAGTTCTTTGCCGTATGCTTCCCAACGTCCTGATTCAACCCAAAGTTCTTTAGGTTGTACAAATGGCATTAAAAGCTCTTGGGCTCCGACTTTATCCATTTCATCACGAACAATGTTTTCAACTTTTTTTAATACTCTCCACATCAAAGGCAGATAATTATAAACCCCTGAGGTGAGTTTTCTGATATAACCGGCACGTGCCAGCATTTTGTGAGATACAACTTCCGCATCTGAAGGAAATTCTCTCATTGTCTGTACAAATAATTTTGACATTTTCATAGCAGTGTAATCCTCTTTATTTTTATTCTTTTATTTTAGCATAAAAATATTCTTATTTTTGGTATAGAATAATCTTATGAATACTATAAAAATTCAATGTCCCGCAAAAATCAATTTAGGATTGAAGATTGTAAACAAACGCTCTGACGGGTTTCATAATATCGACAGTATAATGCAGACAATAAGTTTGTATGATTATTTGACAATTTCTGTTGAACTGTCCGAAATTCCTGTTATAACCTTGTCAGGAACTTCTGATGAAATTCCTTATGATGAGAATAATCTTGTCTATAGGGCTGTTTCTAAATATCTTGAGTTTACGGCAATTTCCGCAAGGGTAAATGTGTTTATAGAGAAAAATATTCCAGTAGCTGCGGGTCTTGCCGGTGGAAGTACAGACGCGGCAGGTGTCTTATTCGGGTTAAATAAGATTTTTAACAATAAATTATCAAATTCTCAGTTGCATGAGATATGTGCAAGCTTGGGTTCGGATTTGAATTTTTGTTTAAAAGGCGGAAGGGTAAAGACCTCAAGTCGCGGAGAAATTCTTGAAAATATTGATTTTATCCCGTTTAATGTTAATTTAATAAAGCCCATAGGTTTGGGAATTTCTGCAAAAGAGGCATATACATCATTTTCTGAAAAGAATAAGCCAGAATTGCAAAATGAGCGTGCTGCCTTTGTTAATGATTTAGAATGGGCAGTAATAGATAATTATCAACAGTTACAGTATATAAAATCTTGTTATCCGAGTTCAATAATGACAGGTTCCGGCCCTACCTATTTTTCAACGGATGAAAAATTTAAGCCTGAAACGGGCTATTGGGTTAAAAATGATTTAAAAGCCATAGATTTTGGGGTGAAAGTTTGCGACTAATTCTTTGTCGCGAGAAGTTCCGATAATTTGCCGAATTGTTCTATTGATAGTTTTTCTCCTCTGATATTCTCATCCAGTTGAAGTTCACGCAGAGCATTAATTATGCTGTCCTTTGAAAATCCTGCACTTAACAGGCAGTTTTTGATGTTTTTTCTTCTTTGTGCAAAAGCCGCTTTCACCGTTTTTCGAAAATGAGTATAATCATTGAGTTTTAATTTTGGTTCTTTGCGCACCTTTAAATTAACCAACGCCGAATTTACCTTTGGCGCAGGGAAAAATGATTTACGTCCCACAAGTCTTAAAATCTTTACGTCAGCCCAAAATTGAGAAAGTATTGTCAATAGTCCGTATTGCTTGTTCGCGGAATTTTCATCCGCAACCATTCGTCTTGCAACTTCCTCTTGAACCATAAGGATTATATCCGTTATTTTTGCACGGTTTTTGTTTGCTAAATCGTCAATTTCTCCCAGTAAATGTGCAAGAATAGGACTTGTTATGTAATACGGTATGTTTGCAACGATTTTAAAATTTTCTTCGCATAATTCGGATAAGTCTGTTTTTAAAATATCGTTATGGATAATTTGTAAATTATCAGCATTGAGTTTTTCTAATTCATTTACCGCTTCTTTATCAAGTTCAATTGCAATGACTTTTTTTGCGTGTTTAATAAGCTGTTCCGTTACAAAACCTACTCCCGGTCCGATTTCAACAATGGTATCGTCAGGCGAAATCTGTGCATAATCAATAATATCGCTAATGACTTCTCCGTCAATCAGAAAGTTTTGACCAAGTCTTTTTTTTGTTCTGAAATATTTTGCCCGTTCAAAGTAGTTCATCTTGTTATATATAATAGCACAGAATTATTAACTAATTTACCCAACGGGCTAAATGTTTACATTCTTTTATTTGATATTTTAAATAATGTTATAATATTATTGAAGTAAAGGGGCAGGCATGTATAAAATAGCACAAGAGTTAACAAAAGATGAAATCTTAAAATTATATACAAAAGGTTTCACCAAACCTGAAGATTTTAGTATAGGTTTGGAGTATGAAAGACTGCCGATTTCAAAGTGTTCGTTTAAGGCTGTTGATTATTGGTCTGATAACGGTATAAAAAATCTTCTTGAAGATTTTGCAAAGGAAGAAACTTGGGATTATATTACCGACAGCAAAAATCTTATCGGATTAAAACATAAGCATGACACAATAACTCTTGAACCGGGTTCTCAAGTTGAAATTAGCGCAAAACCGGAGCGTACAATTTTTGAACTTAAAGATAAAATTGATTATTTAAATTCCGTAATGATGCCTTTGCTTGAAAAAAGAGGAATTGTTCTGCTGGAATACGGTGTTTCTCCTTATTCAACGCATAAGTCAATTAATTTAATTCCCAAAAAGCGATATAAAATTATGGCAAAGTATCTTTGGGGAATTTTATCGGATGTTATGATGAGAGAAACCGCAGGTATCCAATGCTGCATTGATTTTAGTTCAGAAGAAGATGCGATGCGTAAATTTAAATTGGCGAATAAATTAACTCCGTTTATGACTGCAATGTTTGCAAATTCTCCTATTCGCGGTGGTGTTGATACCGGTTATAAATCTTTTAGGGCTTTAAGCTGGCTTAATACTGATAATGATCGTTGCGGTTTTGCAGGAAAAATAAGTGAAGAATTTTCATTTGAAGATTATATAGAGTATGTTTTGAATACTCCTATGATTTTTATAAAAAGGGATGATTTAAATTTTGAAGTAAATGGTAATATCACGTTTTCTGAATACATGAAATCAGGCTGGGATGGCACTAAGCCAACCATTGACGATTATGAACTTCAGGCAAATTTATGTTTCCCTGAGGTTCGGATGCGTAATTTTATTGAAATCAGAAACCACGACTGTGTCGGCGGAGATTTGAAATATGCAATACTTGCTATTTATAAAGGTATTTTTTATTCGGTTTCGGCGATGTCTGAATGTGAAGAACTTTTAAAGTCTTTGCAATATAAGGATTTTTCGGAAATAAGATATAATGTTCCGAAAAATACTTTGCAAACTCCGGTGAAAAAAGGAAAAGTTTTGGATTACGCAAAGGAAATAATTTCAATTGCCGAACAATCCCTAAAGTCGCAAGGAACAGGAGAAGAAATATTTTTAGATGCAATAAAGCAATATACATTTGACTCTATGACACCTGCAGATGTTATTCTTAAAAACTGGCATGGTGCATGGAATCGTAATATGAAAAAACTTATTAAATATTTGTCAGATTTTTAGTGCTTAATTCAGGTTCAAGGTGTATACTTGCCGAAATGTCTCCAAAATGCTCGGATAAGCCGTTTTCAATTATATCACAATGGTTGTGGCATTCCAGTATCGTCATGGCCTTTGGAAAAACAAATGTAACTTCAATACTCTTGTGTGCTCCAAGTCTGCGTGCTTTTAAGTTCTTATAATACAAAATATTTTTATTGTTAAATTTATTTAAATAGTCGCAAATCTCATTAAGTTCTTCTTGCGATAAAGAACAATCCAACAGGTTATTCATGGTTCTTTTTGAGATAGAAAAACCTGTTTTTAAAATAATCAAGGCTACAACTATTGCAATAATTGCATCCAAGATGTACAATCCCGTGAATTTTATAACTAAAAGCCCTGCAAAAATTCCCAAAGATGACAGAACGTCCGTACTCAGATGCTGCGCATCCGCGTATAATGATACGGATTGGCTTTTCTTTGCAACTCTAAACAGTATTGCGCTCACTATAATATTTAGGATAACGGATATCCCCATGACTGTTAAACCTAGAGTTGTATCAATAGACTGAATAGGGGTAAACATTTTTTTTATCGCTTCATAGCATATAAAAAATGCAGCAAAAATAATCAAGCCGCCTTCAATAAATCCTGACATATCTTCATATTTTCCGTGCCCAAAAGGATGTTCTTTGTCGGCAGGTTCTGCAGATTTAACAACAGAAAACAAGGTTAAAACCGATGCTAAAAAATCACTCATAGAGTGAATTGCTTCCGAAATGATACTTACGCTGCCGGAAATTATACCCACTACCAGTTTTAAGACTATTATAAATGAATTTGAAACTATTGATAATATGGCTGCTGATTTTTTTGCAAAATTTATATTCATAAAAGCTATTATACTAGCATATTAATATATTGCAAGTCATATTGACTAAAATGCGTCAAATGATTTATCAATCGGGTTTTTGAATTTTGTAATATTGCCTTGAAATAACAGTTTGATAGTTCCTACAGGGCCGTTTCTGTGTTTTGCGATTATAATTTCGGATAATCCTTTAGAAGATGCTTTTATACTTTCTTCTTCCTCTGTTTCTCCTTTGTTATAATAATCTTCACGGTAAATGAACATTACGATATCGGCATCCTGCTCGATAGAACCTGATTCTCTTAAATCTGACAACATCGGACGTTTATCGTTTCTGCCTTCAACTGCACGGGAAAGCTGTGAAAGGGTAATAATCGGCACGTCCAGTTCTTTTGCCAAAATTTTCAAACCTCTTGATATCGCGGAGATTTGTTGCAGACGGTCATCTTTTCCGCCGCCTTCCATAAGTTGAAGGTAGTCTATTACGATAAGCCCCAAATCTTTTTGCTGGGTTTTTAATCTTCGACATTTTGTACGAATATCAGTTAATGTACAGCCGCTGGTATCATCAATATAAATTGGTGCTTGCGAAAAATCGTTCATTGCCATTGCAAGCTTTTCCAAATCTTGTTGGAGCATATTACCGGTCTTTAATCTTTGTGCATCGACTTCCGCATAAGAACACAACATACGTTGAACAAGTTGTGAGGCTGACATTTCAAGAGAAAATATACAAACGGGTACATTTTCTTTTATTGCAACATTTTGGGCAATGTTTAGCGCAAATGCGGTTTTCCCCATTGCAGGACGAGCTGCAAGGATAATCAAATCGGATTTGTGCAATCCGCTCATCATTGTATCCAGTTCGTTAAAATCAGTTCTTAGACCGGATAATTCATCTTTGTGATTGTATCGGTATTCAATGCTGTCCCAAGTGTCAAGGACTAAATCTTTTACGTGTTTTAAATCTGCGGTAGCTTTGCTTGAACCTATATCAAAAATGAGCTTTTCTGCCTGTTCTAATGACCTGTCACTGGGTTCTAAATCATAGCCTTTACTTACAATTTCTGAGCCGGCGTTAATCAAGGCTCTTTTTACGGCTTTTTCCTGAATTATTTTTGCGTAATATGAGATGTTTGAGGTCGTAATGGTATTTTCTACCAAATCATTAATGTAGGCTCTGCCGCCTACAGCCTCAAGTTTTCCGCTATAGCTTAAAACATCCGAAACAGATACAATATCAATATTATCATTATTGTTAAACAGTTGCAGCATAGATTCATAAATGTATCTGTGTGCAGGTTTGTAAAAACTTGATGCGCTCAGAGTATCCGAAACTTTGGCAAGTGTTTCCGGATTTACAAGAATTGCACCAAGTACGGCTTCTTCTGCTTCTATATTTTGTGGTATTAGATTTTCATCCACTTTTCTTTTTGACGATTGGTTTGTTTGTACCGGCATAATTTCTCCCTGTTTATATATAAATCATATTACATAAATGTAATACTTACTTATTCATGTAAACAATGTTTAAGTTAATTTTGGTAAAGATGTTGTTTTAACTGTGACTGATATTTTGTTCTATTTCTTTTATGAGCAAATCTATATATGCGACATGTTTTGTGTTATTGCGTTTTACAAATATTTCTCTTGCGGATATCAGTTTCTCAAGCGCGTCTATTGGATGTTTGCGCCGAGTTAGTTTCCCGATTTCAGTTTGTATAAAACCAAGCATTTGCTCGTATTCTTGCAAAGTCGCAGGTCTTCTTGTTAATGTTTTATAACTTTTTGTGGCTTTTTCGTAATTATTAACAAGTTCTTTCAGGCATTTTTCTTCTTTATAAAGCACTTTAATGTATTGGTATAATTTATCCGGTTGATCAAGGTATATTTTTCTCAAATCGTTAAGTCGGGATAGCATGTGTATTGTATCACCGTTAATTTTGGAAATTTCATAGCCTTGTATTGCCATAGGTTCAAGTAATTCCGGTATACTTTCAACCAGTTTGCAAAGTGAACTCATGATAATTCCAGCAAAGTTTGTGTTTTCTGTTTCAACCAGTTTCGTTGCAGCAATTCCGGCTTCTGTGCAAAAAACATCTTCGGGTAATTCTTGCAGGCAAATCCATTTTACCCTGTTAAATTCGTCAGCAAAGAAATTCGGTGTCACATTTCGACGATTAGCAATCATAAAATCCGTAAATTGTTCAAGTATGGGGATAGTTATTTTATTTATTTTGTTACTCAATTTTACAGCCTTCCATTTTATTGAAAGGCTGTAAATAATAATAATTGCTAAATTTTTAAGTTTTGTATTAATTTGTTACTTAATTGCTTCTTCGCAATCAGGACAAATGCCGTCCTCGTTGAGGGTTCTGTATTTCCAACAACGGGTACATTTTTCGCCTTGAGCTTTTGTAACCCAAACAGTATAACCATCTTCGGAGTATTCGTTTAATACTTCAGACGGCGCTGCGTCTGCTAAAGTTGCTTGAGATACTATATAGATGTCAGCCAAGTCCGCTTCATTCGCTTTTAATATTGAGTTGTCATCTGCTTTAATCCAAACAGCAACTTCTAATGAACTGCCGACTTTTTTATCTGCCCTAAGCGGTTCAATTGCTCGAGATACTACTTCTCTTGATTTTAGGATTTTACTAAATTCATTTTCAAGTTCAGGAGTGTTCCATTTTTCGTTAGGCTCACACCAATCGGCAAGAAGTATACTTGATAAACCTCCTCGTTGATTTTCAGGAATATTCTGCCAAATGTCTTCGGCTTGATGTGGCATTACAGGTGCAAGCATTCTGACAAGTGCCATCAAGTTTTCATACAAAACAGTCTGGCAGGTTCTGCGTGAAATTGATTTTTTCCCTGCTGTGTAAAGTCTGTCTTTTACAATGTCAAGGTAGAATGAACTTAAATCATTTGCCGCGAAATTCTGTAAGCATTGGAAATACTTATAAAATTCGTAGTTTTCAAATGCTTCCGTAACTTCTGAAATAAGTTTGTTCAATTTGTGAAGTGCGAATTTGTCAATGTTTTTGAGTTCATCGTATTGAACGTAATCACTTGACGGATTGAAATCGAACAGGTTACCGCTTAAAAATCTTGCGGTATTTCTTGTTTTTTTGAAGATTTCAGTCAATTGACCAATGATGTTGTTACCGATTTTGATGTCGTTTCTGTAATCTACGGATGCTACCCAAAGTCTTAGGATATCCGCACCGTAGTTTTTAATAATATCGTCAGGTCTGATATAATTTCCTAACGATTTTGACATTTTACGACCGTCTTCTCCGAAAACAAAACCATGTGTTAATACTTGTTTATATGGAGCCTTTCCTTGAGTTGCGACAGATGTCAGAAGTGAAGATTGGAACCAGCCTCTGTGCTGATCCGAACCTTCAAGGTACATATCTACAGGGGTATGGCAAAGTTCGTCCGCTCTTTTTTCAACAACTGCTCTCCAAGAGATGCCGGAATCAAACCAAACATCCATAATGTCTTTTTCTTTACGGAAATGAGTTTTGCCGCATTTAGGGCAAACAAATCCTTTTGGCAGTAGTTCTTCTGCTGAATATTTAACCCAAGCATCCGAACTCTCTTTATCAAAAATATCTGCGATATGTTCAATCGTTTCATCTGTACAGATTACTTCTCCGCATTCTTCGCAATAGAATATCGGAATAGGTACTCCCCAAGCTCTCTGTCTTGATATGCACCAATCTGTACGGCTTTCAACCATGTTTCCTATTCTGTTTTCTCCGCTTGACGGTATCCATTTCACGTTATGAATTTCGTCTAATGCTTCTTTCCTGAATTTGTCAACTTTAACAAACCATTGCGGTGTTGCTCTGTAAATAACAGGGTTTTTACATCTCCAGCAGTGCGGGTAACTGTGTTGAATATCTTGCTGCTTCAATAATGCTCCACAGTTTTTGAGCATTTCAATAACCATAGAATTTCCTTTGTAATAAGGTATTCCGACAAGTTCAGGTATTCCGACGATGTCTGTCCAAATTCCTTGTCCGTCTAACGGTGAAAACACTTCAATATTGTATTTACAGCCGACCTCATAGTCTTCAAGACCATGTCCCGGAGCTGTGTGTACCGAACCTGTACCTGCATCTAAAGTAACGTGTTCCCCTAAAATGATAGGTGATTTTCTGTTTACAAGAGGATGTTTTGTATTTAAAAGTTCTAAATCCTGTCCCGAACAGCTGCCAATAACTTTAATATCCGACTCATCCCATTCAACGTCGTTTAAAAATGCTCCTAAAAGTTCTTGAGCAACGACATATACGCTGTCTTTGTAAGTAAAGAATGTATATTCGTATCTCGGGTGCATTGATATTGCCATGTTTGACGGAATTGTCCAAGGGGTTGTTGTCCAGATGATTGCGTATACATTGTCATTTGGCAGATTTATCAACTGACTGATTTTATTTACCCCTTCATCATCAAACTTAAATCTTACGTAAATTGAAGTTGATGTGTGATCCGCGTATTCTACTTCGGCTTCAGCAAGTGCTGTTTCACAAGCTGCGCACCAGTATACAGGCTTCAAACCTTTTTCAATGTAACCTTTTTTGTACATTTCTCCAAATACTCTTACCTGTTCGGCTTCGTATTGTCCTTCAATTGTGAGGTAAGGGTTTCCCCAGTTGCCTAAAACGCCGAGACGTTTAAATTCATTTTCTTGTCCTTTTAGGTTTTTGCGGGCAAATTCTCTGCATTTTGCTCGTAATTCAACTTCCGTTATTGCACGGCGTCCGCCTTTTATATTTTTTACTACGGCATTTTCAATCGGCAAACCGTGTCCGTCATATCCCGGCACATATGGTGCATAATATCCGCGCATTGATTTATATTTAATTAAAATATCTTTCAATATTTTGTTCATCGCCGTTCCGACGTGAATTTTTTCGGAACTCAAATACGGCGGTCCGTCATGCAAAACAAACGCATTTGTTTTATCTCTTTTTGAGGTCATTTGGTCGTATATTTTATTTTCTTCCCAAAATTTTTGGATTTCCAATTCTCTAACCGTAGCATTTGCTCTCATTGCAAGTGTTGTTTGAGGAAGGTTTAGAGTATTTTTAAATTCTGTTTTTGTACTTTCTGTCATTTTTATTGTCCCTCTGTGTTTTCGGTTGCTTCACATAATTTTAATTGTTTTTCGGAATTTACTCCGTTTATAAATGATTTCATTTTATCATAGTCAAATGCGTTTTCCCAGCGTGCAATAACTACCGTTGCAATACAGTTTCCTACAAGGTTAACCGTAGTTCTTCCCATATCAAGAATTTGGTCAATTCCAAGAAGAATTGCCACCCCGATGATTGGAATATTAAAGCTGGATAAAGTTCCCGCAAGCACTACCAATGACACTCTTGGTACTCCTGCAATTCCTTTGCTTGTAAGCATTAGAGCAAGCATCATTAATATTTGCTGATTTAAATCTAAATTAATTCCGCAAATTTGTGATGAAAATATAACAGCCATTGCCAAATATAGCGTACTTCCGTCCAAATTAAACGTGTAGCCTGTCGGCATAACAAAACTTACGATATTTTGCGGAACTCCGAATTTTTGCATAATTTCTATGGCTTTTGGAAAAGCTGCTTCCGAGCTGGCTGTTGAAAATGCTAAAATTGCAGGTTCTTGTATTGCTTTGAGTAAACTTCTGAAAGAAATTCTTGCGTATTTGCAGGCTATAAAAAATACAATTAATACGAATACTGCAAGCGCCGTGTATAGTGAAAATATGATTTTTGCGTAATTTTTTAATATTGACAGTCCGTTCATTCCGACGGTTGATGCGATTGCGCCAAATATACCCAAAGGTGCAAAATACATGACATATTCGGTGAATTTAAACATAATTTGGGAAACCGAATTGAGTATATTCAAAACAGGTTTAGCTTTTTCACCTACCGCGCATATTGCAATTGCAAAAAATATTGAAAATACAACAATTTGCAATAAATTACCCTCAGACATTGCCTGGATAATACTTGTCGGAAAGACATTAACAATCATTTCGGAAATTGAGGTGTGAGGTGTTGTAACAGCCATCAATCCTGCTTCTTTTAAAAGTTCGGGGTTGGCAACCGTTCCTGTTACAAATCCTTTTCCGGGATTGAAAATATTGCCCATTGTCAACCCTATAATCAAAGCCAGCGTTGTTACTACCTCAAAGTAAACAATTGTTTTTACCCCGATTTTCCCGAGTTGTTTGATATCTCCGTGTCCTGCAATACCTGTTACCAGAGTTGCAAACAACAACGGAGCAATAATCATTTTTACCATGCGCAAAAATATAAGTGCAAACGCTCTCATTTTGACTGCTAAATGCGGGGCAAAATGACCAAATAACACACCTAATATAAGCGCTATAAATATCAGTAATGTAAGTCTTGAATGTTTCAATTCATACCTCTTGTACAAAATTATATAATAAACATGCCTGTCAGGCTAAAATATAAGACTTTTTGTAAATTTTTTTTAAAAATTTATATCAGAATTTTTCTTGAAATAATCTTTTCCCTAATTTATAATTGCGTTGTGAATGGTTAAAAGAAAGGAGAGTTTATTATGTGGGAAAACGATATTAATATCCATGAAGTTCGTGAAATTCGTACAAGAACAAATGTTTATTTTGGAGTTGGAGCGATACAAAAAATTCATGATATTGCTCGTGATATAAAATCAAAAGGTTTGGATAAAGTTATCGTAATGTCAGGACGTAATGCTTACAAAGCGACCGGTGCATGGGATGTTGTAGAAAAGGCTCTAAAAGATAACGGTATCGGATATGTAAATTTTGATCAGGTTACGCCAAATCCGAATACTCACCATGTAAATGATGCCGTAAAAATGGCAAGAGATTTTGGAGCAAAAGCTGTTGTAGCAATTGGCGGAGGTTCTCCGACAGATGCCGGAAAATCTGTTGCAATTTTGCTTGAATATCCTGATAAAACCGCAGAAGAATTATATGAATTTTCATTTACTCCGAATAAGGCAGTACCTATTATTTCAATTAATCTGACACATGGCACAGGTACGGAAACAAACAGATTTGCGGTTGTTACGAATTTGGAGAAAAATTTTAAACCTGCAATTGCCTATGATTGTATTTATCCTATGTATGCAATTGATGATCCGCAGTTAATGACAAAATTATCGCCGAAACAAACCAGATATGTTTCAATTGATGCCGTTAACCATGTTGTTGAAGCAGCAACTTCACTAGTTGCATCTCCGTATTCAATTACTTTGGCAAAACAGGTTATTGAGCTTGTTGCAAAATATTTGCCTAAAGCGTTGGCAAATCCTGAAGATTTAGAGGCAAGATATTTCTTGGCTTATGCAGCGTTAATGGGCGGGGTAAGTTTTGATAACGGTTTACTTCATTATACCCATGCGCTTGAACATCCTTTAAGTGCAGTTAAACCTGATTTGTCACACGGTCTGGGTTTGGCTATCTTGCTACCTGCTGTTGTGAAAACAATCTACAAAGACAAAGCTGCAACTTTGGCTGATATCCTGGCTCCGATTGTTCCCGGTTTGACAGGTAATCCTGATGAGGCGCAAAAGGCTGCGGATGGTGTTTATACATGGTTGAAATCCGTTGATGTTCCTGAAAAACTTGAAGATATGGGCTTTACTGCAGATGATGTTGATAAATTGACAGATTTGGCGTTCACGACACCTTCGCTTGACGGTTTGATAAACATCGGGCCGAGCGGCAATTCAAGAGAAGTTGTCAGAAAAATATATGCTGATTCTTTAAAAGCGTAAATAAATATCATTTAATATTAAAAGCGGCTTTCGTAAATTAGCGAAGGCTGCTTTTTTTATTAAAATTTACAATATATTCAATCAAGAATTTGTGCTATAATTACGTTATGGATGAGAAAAATTTAACGATATCTATTGCGCATTTATATCCTAAGTTGTTGAACCTATACGGCGATTTGGGAAATATTATAACCTTGACAAAAAGGTGTAAATGGCGCGGTATAAATGTAGAGTTTGAACAGATAAATATTGGTGATTCCATAAAAAATCATGACCTGTATTTTATTGGGGGCGGACAAGATAAACAGCAAGAAGAAGTTGCAGATGAATTGTATTCTCAAAAATCGGAATTGCTCGCGCAGCGTGATGACGGGGCTGTTTTTTTAGGTATTTGCGGCGGGTATCAATTGTTTGGTCATTATTATCAACCGCATGACAAAGACAAGTTGAAAGGTATATCGTTAATGGATGCGTATACTGTTGCCGGCAAAAAACGCTTTATCGGTAATGTTACGGTTAAGACTGATTTTCTTAATCCTCAAACACTTGTCGGGTTTGAAAATCATAGCGGGTTGACGTATTTGCAAGGTGAAACCAAACCTTTGGGAAAAAGCATAGTCGGTAACGGAAATAATGGTGCAGACGGCTTGGAAGGCGGTCGTTTTATGAATGTGTTTGGTACGTATTTACACGGCTCCTTATTACCTAAAAATCCGCATTTTGCCGACTTTTTAATTGAACTTGCTCTTGAAAAACATTATGGAGAAAAGATAAAACTTTCACCGTTAGATGATAAGATAGAAACAGATACTCATAATTCATTAATCGGTAAGCCTTATTAAATCTTTATATTTGATTGAAAATTCTTGGTGAGTTTTGTAAAATTGTTCATAGGTAAGGGGAGTTTCTATGGGTAAACGTATTTTAATTGTAGATGACGATGATGAAATAAGAGAACTGCTGGAATTTGATATTGCAAGCAGCGGATACTTTGTTGATACTGCAAAAGACGGTATGGAAGGCTTAAATAAGGCACTAAATAATACTTACGATTTGATATTACTTGATGTTATGATGCCTAAAATGAACGGTTTTGAAGTCTGTAAGAATATCAGACAGGCTAAACTTTCAATTCCAATTTTGTTGCTTACCGCAAAAGGTACAATTGATGACAAGACAACAGGATTTGATTGCGGTGCGGATGATTATTTGGTAAAGCCGTTTGATATTCAGGAAGTCCTTTTAAGGATAAGAGTTTTGTTGCGTCGAAATAATATAGAAATTGAAAATTCACCTTTGTCTAACGAAGTTTTAAATTGCGGAGATATAGAAATTTTCCCTGAGTCTTTAGAGGCGGTAATTGTTAACAGAAAAGTGAAGCTTACTCCTACCGAGTTTGAAATCTTATATTGTCTTATGCAGCATTTTAATAATTCTGTCACCCTTGCAACCTTGCTTGATGAAGTTTGGGGATATGACAGTAATGAAGATGTGCGGATGCTCAGAGTTCATGTAGGCGGTTTGCGCAATAAAATTGAGGAAAATGCGAAATCGCCAAAATATCTCCATACAGTTACAAATGTAGGTTATAAGTTAACGCCGTTTGCGCAAGAATAGATATGAAAAAATACAGTTACGGATTAAAAAAACTAAAAATCATTGAACAGATAGCAATAGTGTTTTTTATTGCGGTAGTTGTTCCGATGTCTATAAGCGGTTTTATCATAAACAATATTAACCAGCAGTCTTTGAGGCATCAATTAAGAGAGTCCGCAATTTTGGTTGCCAGTATGGTTTCTGATGAAATTGATTTTTTCTTGAAAACTAATGAAACTACACTTGCTCAAATTGCTGATACGCTTGAGTATTTGCCGACAAGGAAACTGAAGGATAAGTTTATAAAAGAGGTGGCTCAACGATATCCGAACTGCGAAGATATTGTAATTGTCAGAAATCCGCAGGAGCTTGAAAAGGTTACAGATGATGCTCATATAAATGAAAAACCGATTTTATCAACCCAGATGAAAGACGGTTCGTTTTTGGTTATTATCTTTAATGCTAATAACTGGGATAATCAACTTTTCAAATCTTTGGAAAATGATAACAGGCAGATATATATACTTGATAAGAATAACCATTTAATCTCTACTCACAATTTCACGCCTGATGTTTTTGAGGAAACGGTTGAGCTTTTGCCGGAAGAAAAGATTGAGGGTGCTCCTGTTTTGTTCGGGGATGAGAAAAATCGTCCGAATGTCTATCTGTATCGTAAAAATCCTGAAATGACAATTATTGTAAATACGACTGAAAATATTGCAAAACATGCAATTATTGATAACAGGGTAAAAATTATTCTTTCGGTTTTGGCTGCAATATTGGCGATGATGACCTTAATGGGTTTTTATATTTATTACCTTTATATAAATATAAGACAGCTTTTCAAAGCGGTAATTGCGCTTTCTAAGGGGAATTATCAGCGTCAAATCAGGCTTTTAACGACGGTATTCACACCGTATGAGATTGTCTTTTTGGCAAACGAATTTAATAACATGGCATCGGAAATTCATAAATCATACTTGGAATTAAAACGAAAAAATGTCGAATTGAAAGAACTGAATGAATTTAGAACAAATCTGATTGATACGGTAAGCCATGAACTTAGGACGCCGTTGACAAGTATTCAAGGTTACACCTCAAGGTTAATGCGTCAAGATATCGTTATCGACGAAGCTACGAAGCAAAAATCGTTACGCATAATCAAAGAGCAATCAGAAAGGTTAAAGCGATTGATAGAAGATTTGTTGACTATCCCTGATATTGAGTGTATGCGATTGAAAACGGAAAATAAAAATATCCGGTTAGAAACCGTTCTTGAACAGTCAGAACTCTTGTTGAGAAAGCGCGACGGGCATGAAATTATTGTAGATATGGATAGTGATTTTCCGGAGGTTTACGCAGACAGAGGTCGATTGGAGCAAGTATTTGTGAACTTGTACGAAAACGCTATAAAATACGCTTATCCTGATACTCCTATTATGGTTGAAGTTAAACGGAATAACGATAAGGCGATTATCAGGGTTAAAAACAGTTGTGATAAAATTCCTCAAAAGAAATTGGAAACTCTGTTTGACAAGTTTGTAAGACTTGATAACGATATGACAAGAACAACCAGAGGCAGCGGCTTAGGTTTATTTATTGTAAAAGGTTTGATTGAGGCAATGGATGGTTCTATAAAACTATATTCTGACGATGAAGTTGGATTTTGTGCGGAAATTACTATAAATTTGTCAAAGGAAGAATAAATGGATTTTATGGATGTCGCGATATCTGAGGCTAAAAAGTCCGGCGGGGATATTCCTGTAGGTGCTGTAATTGTCAAGGATGGTAAAATAATTTCCAAAGCTTTTAATACTAGGGAAAAAGATTGTGATGTGACATCTCATGCTGAAATTTTGGCGATAAGGCAAGCTGAAAAATTTTTTAATAACTGGAGATTGGACGATTGTGATATTTATGTAACTTTAGAACCTTGTCCTATGTGCGGGTGGGCGATTTTGCAGTCCAGAATAAAAAATGTTTATTTCGGCAGTTATGATTTAAATTACGGCGCTTTTTCGTCCGGATGTGATTTGCGCAGATTTTCTCAATATAAACCAAACATTTACGGCGGAATAAAAGAAGATGTTTGTAACCTTTTGTTGGAAAATTATTTTAGCAATTTGCGGATAAAAAGTTAATAAATCATCTAAATGCTTTATTATATATTGTCGTTAGTTTGGTATAATAAATTTATGTTTGATATATCATCACCAACAACGTACATTCCGACAATCTTTTTAACTTTAGTTGCCGTGTTTGTCACAATATTGCATAAAGAGGCAAAGCATCTTACTCACGAAACTACGAGAGGGTTACCTTATTATGATGAAATAGCTTTGTCTATGGGGTATATAAATCGTTGTATCCATGAAGATGGCAGGTTTGAGTACCGTAAAAATATTGATTCTGAAATTAAATATGATAATAAAACCTATAATTCATTAAGACATGCCGGAACCTTGTATTCAATGTATATGTATGAAACTCAAGGTTTGGTGAATAAATATCATGAAGAACGTATAAAATCGTCAAGATATTTTGTAGAAAATTATGTGCAACGATTAGACGACGGTCGATATGTTGTGGTATCTTTGCCTGAGGAAGAAAATTTGAATTTCCCTATGGCAAAATCAGGTGCGGCAGGGGTTGCGTTGTGTGCGTTAGCAAATTTAACGGATGAAGATTTTGTGACGGAAGAAATGTTGCGCGGACTTGGTGATTTTATATTGTCTATGCAAAGTGAAGACGGTAATATTTACGCGTATTACAACCTTGAAACAAAACAGATTAATAAAGAGGCAGAGGCTTTGTATTATCCGGGAGAAGCGGCTGCAGGCTTGATGTATTTGCACGAAGTTGATAAACAGGATAAATGGTTAGAGGCTGCGAAAAAAATTCTTTTATATTTGGCGCAATCAAGAAAGCCATTGGAATTTGACATTCCGTTTGACCATTGGTCGGCATTGGCTATAGAAAAGTTGTTTAGTGCGGGTTTGGTGAACACAGATGAGCGGGTTGCGTTGAGGAACTATTGTGAGCAGATGGCAATTCCGACGTTGAGTAATCAGATTACAAATAAGAATAACAGTTATTACGGAGCGTTTAAGGATAATATTCGACCTTGCAGCTTGGGAACGATAATGGAGGGGTTGGCATCAATCTATTATTGTACTGATAGTGACAGTTTAAGACAGATAATCCATAAATCGCTTTCAATCGGTAATATGTTTTTGAATAAAGTACAGGTAAAAGCCGGAGAGCAAGCGGGAGGTCTGCCAAATTCCGCCAATTGGGTAAGGCAGGGAGTGAGCCCGAATGCCAGTGTTATCAGGATAGATAATGTGCAACACGTTGTGCTTGGGTGGTTAAAATATCAGCAGATTGCAAAACTTACGGGCAAGTATTAAAGACTGTTTGGTTTCTGCCGGAATTTTTTGCTTTGTAAAGAGCATCGTCGGTAAATTTAAGCAAATCTTCTTTTGAACGGATTTCGGGATTGTGCTGGCATGCGCCTATGCTGACTGTGATGTGAATATCCTGATTGTTGTAGTTAAGGTAAAGGGTTTCGATAGTTTTTCTGAAGCGTTCAAGCGGGATTTTTGCTTGGTTTATGTCGGTTTCGGTGAGGATTACGACGAATTCTTCACCACCGTATCTGAAAACCGTATCGGTTTTTCTAAAGGTTTGGAGCGCGGCATTAGCGACTTGTTTCAGAACAAAATCTCCGCATTGATGCCCGTAGGTGTCGTTTACAGCTTTGAAACGGTCTATGTCAAACATAACAAGGGTGAGGTTGTTTTTGTAGCGTTGGGTTCTAAGAAATTCTTTTTCGAAAGAGCTTTCAAAATACCTGCGATTGGCAAGTCCTGTCAATTCATCTGTCATAGAGAGGTATTTAGTTCTTGTGTAGACGTAGTTTATTTGTTTAAGGACTTCGAGCTTGTTTTCTTCGGGGACATCGAAGTTTCTTATAATATCCTGAATGTTGGCTTGAATTTCATCAAGTACGTTTTCGGGAATAGTAAAATCCAAATCTTCTAAATTTTCAACCATAAAGCTCCTCAGATTAAGTTTATCATAAAAATATGACGCTAACTATTACGAGTATATTGACGGCAGATTGGTGAAAAACTTTAGTAAATATGACAAAAAGTTTACAAAATGATGTTCGGATTTTGTGGTGCAAATGTGTGCCGAGTGCTAGGGTGAGGTCCGGTCAGGGTCCCCCACCCATGTCAACCCTTAAACACTCATGTCATCCTGAACTTGTTTCAGGATCTGTTTAGTCACAATGGTCAAACAAATCTGTCATCCTGAATTTATTTCAGGATCTTTAAATTTTTCCCCTCTCCTAAGATAGGAGAGGGCAAGGGTGAGGTCTGGTCAAGGTTTGGCATTGAGGGCTTAGTGTCAAATACAAGAGTAGCAATGGTCCAGCAAGTATGTCATCCTGAACTCGTTTCAGGATCTTATTCCTTTTGTATGTTACAATGACACTATGAGTAAAACTTATGCAGTGTATATTTTGACAAATTATAACCAAACAACCTTTTATATAGGCGTGACCGGAAATTTACAAAAACGGATTTGGGAGCACAAAAACAAGGTCGTAGAAGGGTTTACTGAAAAATATAATGTTGATAAATTGGTTTATTATGAATTAACGGAAGATATTGAAACCGCGCTCAATAGAGAAAAACAATTAAAGCGTTGGCATAGACAATGGAAAATTAATTTAATTAAAGAGATGAACACCGAGTTTAAAGACTTATCCGAAGAACTGTAAGATCCTGAAATAAATTCAGGATGACAGATGCGTTATACCCTTGTTTTCCTTATATTGTCATGCTGAACTTGTTTCAGCATCTTGCTGTCGTGGCATATTTGCGATATTTCAAAAAGATCCTGAACAAGCCGAGCAGAATACCAAAAGTCAAACAAAGGTGTCACCCTGAACTTGTTTCAGGGTCTTGCTGTTGGTGAAGTTTGCTAGGGTTTAAGATCCTGAAATCGTCTTGGATTATTCGGGGTGTCGGCAGAGTGACGTCTGACCGACACCTTACGGGC
>JBJEGJ010000038.1:6884-10580 GCA_051874955.1 Candidatus Gastranaerophilaceae bacterium | reverse complement strand
CATTTTGTCACCCTGAACAAGCCGAGCAGAGGATGTAAGCGTTAGCGTATCCGTTTATTGCGAGGCGCGTTTCAGGGTCTTGCCGTTGATGAAATTTGCTATGTTTCAAGATCCTGAAATAAATTCAGGATGACATTCGCGTTAGACCTTTATTTTCCTCATTTTGTCACCCTGAACTTGTTTCAGGGTCTTGCAATCGTGAAAATTCTACAGCCGCCATAAAGCACCTGATAAAAAGGGGTCGAACTTATAAAAGTTCGACCCCTTCAGTTTTTAGTCAAAATATGAAACTATATTTCGAGGTGTTCGCTCAAAATATCCATTTCTTCAGAAGATGCGTAAGCAGAATGACAACCGCAATCAACATAGATAACTTCTCCGGTTGTACCTGCAGACAAGTCAGAAGCCAAATACAAACCGGCTTTACCCACTTCTTCCAAAGCTACATTTCTTTTCAACGGAGATCTTGCAGCTGCGGCTTTCAACATTTTAGAAAATCCGCTGATACCCATTGAGGCAAGGGTTTTAACAGGACCTGCAGAAATACAGTTGACTCTGATACCTTTTGCGCCCAAATCAACTGCCAAAAATCTCATTGAAGACTCTAAAGCGGCTTTTGCTACACCCATTACATTGTAACTTGGAACAGAAAGAATTGATCCAAGATAAGTAAGAGCAAAAATTGAACTGCCTTCATTCATAATCGGTTCAGCATGGCGGCAAATTGTAACCAATGAATATGCACTTACTCCTAAAGCCGTATTCCAGCCGTCAGGAGAAGTTTCTACAAATCTGCCCATCAAATCTTCTTTTTTAGCAAAAGCTACTGCATGAACAACAAAATCTAATTTACCGTAAACTTTTTCACATTCATCAAAAACTGCTTTAACTTCATCTTCTTTAGTTACGTCGCAGCTCATAATGATTTTAGCACCCATATCTTCCGCAATCGGGCGAACTCTTTTTTCCATAGCTTCACCCGCATAAGTGAACGCAATTTCCGCACCTGCATCGTGAAGTTGTTTTGCAATACCGTAAGCTATCCCGTGAGTATTAGAAACTCCGAAAATAACCCCTTTTTTACCTTTCATTAAATCCATACGATTTCTCCCTAACTTATTAAAATCTACCTAACAATTTTAACTTAAAAAAACTTTTAAGACAAGATTTGATAGCTGATAAATAGTTTTGTAAACATTTGTAAACAAAACTAAAAGTTGTGAAATCGGACGTTTTCAAAATTTTTTATATATACAAGAGAGTTTTAATTTGGAGAGCTTAAATCAGTGAGCATTAACAACGTAAATCAAAATATGGATATGCAAAAGCTTTTAAAGCTGATGAAAAGCGGTCAAATACCAAAAGGCGGCTTGTCAGCAAAAAAAGTTGATGTAAATATGACCATGAACGGTTCCATATTTAATTCACGTGCAAATACAATCAGTTCAACTCAAGGTAATCAAGGGGCTCAAAGAACAAGAGGTTCTCAGTTTGCAAATAATATTCTTAACCTAAACACATCAAGAGCTATTCAAAACGTATCTTCTACACAAAAAGCAGAAGATACTCAAAAAACTGATAGTATTAAACCTCAGAAAACAGAAGGTCAAGAAAAAGAAGATACAAGACTTGATATCAGCAAATATGATTTTGATAATTTAACAGAAGTTCCATCAGGCGAATTGGAACAATTAAAATCTGAATTAACTGAATATTTGGATGATGATATCCCAAGATTTATAGAAAACAACCTTAAACAAAAATTAGGGAAAGTAGATGCGGAATTAAATAAAAGAGCATCCAACGTAGCAGGTGGCGAGAAAAAAGATGATGCAAACCCTAAAGATGAGGTCAATGAAAAAGACGGCGATGCAGCTGTAGCATCTTCTAACGATAGCAAAGCAGAATGTAAAACTGCAACAACTCAAACAGAGCAAGGCACTCAACAGATGAAAGATTCTGCATCAGAGATGAAAAGATTAGACAAAAAAATGAAATCTGATGAAAAGACTTTCAAAAAAAGAATGCAAACAGAACAAAAAGCTATCGACAAGGCTCAAAAACAAATGGCAAAAGAAGCTGCTGAAATGGAAAAACTTTCAGAACAAGTTGATAGCATAAATGCAGAGATAGAAAGCCAAAATACAATTGTTTCTGACAGCAATGCTGATCAAGATACCAGAACACAAGCTCAAGCTACAGTTCAAGCTAAAACATTAAAACTCCAATCAACTCAAGCGCAAATGGGCAAAAGCCAAGTAAGGCTTAAAAAAGTTCAAGTTTCTACAAACAAAAGAATTAGAACTTTGACAAAGACTTCAAAAGCATATCAAAAAACAGCAATTAAGAACCAACAAAACGTAAACGCAAACCAAACCGAATCAAATAAAGTATTGAAAGTTGCAGAAAAGACTGACCAAATTGCAGGATATACAACAATGGCAGGTCAAACAACACAATACGTCGGCAAGGGTATGATTGCAGCCGGAACTGCGTTGGCAGTTTGGTCACCTGCAGCAGGTCAGGCAATGATTCAAGCAGGAAGCGTTGTTGAAAAAGTTGGTATAACTGTTGAAACCGTAGGTAATTACGGAAAATTAGCTGCAAACGTCACAAAAACTGCAGTTTACGCAGCTCAAGGTAATATTGCAGGCGCATTGACTTCAGCTGCTACAGCAGTTATGTCAGGAGCATCCGCAGTTAAAGGAACAAAAGAAATTGCAGGCGGATTCCAAAGCGTTAACCAAGAAGCTGCTAACGCATCTACAAAGGCCGCTGCTAAATTAGACGCAAAAGCTGCTGAAAAAGGAACCGAAGTAACAAAAGAGACAGCAAGCCAAGCTGCTGATAAAGCCGCAGAAGGAGCAGGTGAGGCAGCCGGTAAAACAGGTGATGCAGCTGGTGAAGCTGCCGCTAAAACAGGTGATGCAGCCGGCAAAACAGGTGAAGCTGCCGCTAAAACGACAGAAATACAACCTGACCCAAAAATTAAAGAACAAGCCGATAAATTTAGAGACCAAGCCAAAAAATTCCAGGGTAAAGTTGATGCACATAATGAAAAAGTTTTTGCAAATGCAAGCAAAGCCGGTGGCAAATTAGACACAGAAATCAAAGGCGCAGAAAAACAGGTTCAGGATGCAACAGCAAATCTTGAAAAAGCAACAACATCAGAAGCAAAAGCTGCTGCACAAAAGCAATTAGATAAAGCTAAAAAAGGTTTAGAGGAACTAAAAGGTCTTAATGCTGACTCATACGCAAAAAGAGCAGCAAACCAATTCAGTTCAAAAATCGCAAGCACAATGCAGTATGGAAGCTTCTTACAATCAGCAGGTTCTCAACTTGGCGGAGTACAAAAATCAGGTTCCGGAATGCCGGTAGCAAAAAGAGCAGCTGTAGGACACCACATCGGAAGAAGAAGACTTCACTAAAATACAAACAAGTCCACATTTGCTAAGATTTAAAGATCCTGAAATAAATTCAGGATGACACACGCGTTAAACCATTGCATACTTCCTCTTTTTCTCCCCAAGTAGTCACACCCATGTCATGCTGAACAAGCCGAGCTTAATACAAAAAACAAACAAATGTGTCACCCTGAACTCGTTTCAGGGTCTTGCCATTGGTGAACTTTGCTATGGTTCAAGATCCTGAAATAAATTCAGGATGACACACGCGTTAAACCATTGCATACTTCCT
>JBJEGJ010000038.1:0-6784 GCA_051874955.1 Candidatus Gastranaerophilaceae bacterium | reverse complement strand
CCTTGCATACTACCTCTTTTTCTCCCCAAGTAGTCACACCCATGTCATGCTGAACTTATTTCAGCATCTTGCTGTTGGTAGACTTTGCTATGGTTCAAGATCCTGAAATAAATTCAGGATGACATGTGTGTTAGACCATTGCAGTACTCGTAATGTCCCCAAACCTCATTGTTCAACCTTGACCAGACCTCACCCTAACCCTCTCCTATCTTAGGAGAGGGAAGAAATGGTTTCAGGATGACATACGCGTAGAGGATTACCCACTCATACCTTAGGAGTGGGAAGAAATGGATTTACACGTAAAATCTTCCCTCTCTTATATTAAAAGAGGGAAGAAACAAATTCAAAATACCATGCACAATATCTATACCATTAACTGCAAGCGATTAGTTCATATCACTTACGCTAGGTACGTAATACTGGAATGTATCAGGTCCGTTATCAGGAAATACCAACAAAAACGGTTGGTTTTGTCTGATTAAACCGCTTCTTCCTTTATACGTAGCAGGGAACTCTTTATATATAGGCAATTTTTCCTCTTGATAATTTACGTAAGCTGCAGGAATAAATACAAATCCTTCACCCTGTCTTACAACTTTTCCGGTAACCTGAAAGCCTTGAAATAACATCAAATCATAATCAAGTCTTGTATTAGCATTCATCTGCACGTGCAAAACTTCAGGCGGATTAGATGTTTGAAAATCTTCTAATGCTGTTACTTGTACAGTTTTAGCCTCAACAGCCTGAAACAATGAAACTGAAAGTACCAATGCCGCAAATGCCATAAATAATTTCTTCATAGTTATTTTACTCCTTTTCTATAGTAAATGAATAATTTTGTCCTTTTATTTCACCGTCATCACTTTTATTTTTATTATCCTTTACATCAGGGAATTTCAAATAAAAATGTTGACCGGATTGAATATCTAAATCTTCACCTTTTTCCGCATAGGATAACGGGGAAGCTTCATAAGCAGAAACTACGGAAGACTTTACACGTCCGCCTTCTTCGTTTTTGACTGCGCCTTGAACTGCGGCAACCCCCATTGATAAACCTTTCACAAAGCAATTTCCGACACCTAATGCCGCGTTTTTGGCAAGTTCGCCTTTATCAAGAGTTTTTGTATAGGAAGCTTTAATGTTCAAGTTTAAATCGTGCTTCACGCCGTCCAAACTGACGTAAGATTTAGGTTTTATTGAAAATCCCGCATCACGTTTCAGGCGTTTCGGACTTTTTACGTCCACCAGTTGACCTGTTAGAGTTGAACCTGCCTCAATTATTTGACCTTGTTGCAACTCAACGGGTTCCAGTATTTTTACAGATACAGACTCCGAAGGATTTGCCGTGCTAATCGGACTAAGGGCAGAAACTTCGACAGTCCTTGCATACACTTGAGTGCATACTCCTGCTACTATTATAAAAAAAACTGAATACAAAAATTTTTGCCACATTTTATTACCTATTTTTCATAAACATAATAGCAATATTTCAAAAAAAAATCAAATAGTCAATAAAATCAAGACTTTTTAAGGTATTTTGCCAAATATTTTCCTGTATAAGAATCTTTACATTTCGCAACCTGCTGTGGCGTTCCGCAAGTTACTATACGACCACCGTCTACTCCGCCTTCCGGACCTAAGTCAATTATATGGTCAGCAATTTTGATTAAATCGAGATTATGTTCAATCATTAAAATAGTATTTCCTTGATCGGCAAGAGCTTGTAATATTTTAGCCAGCTTATCCAAATCAGCCCAATGCAAGCCTACAGACGGCTCATCCAAAAGATAAAGAGTTTTACCCGTAGAGCGTTTATTCAACTCGGAAGCCAATTTAATTCTTTGAGCCTCTCCGCCCGATAGTGTGGTCGCACTTTGCCCCAGTTTCATATAGTCAAGCCCTACATCATTCAAGGTTTGAAGTTTATTTTTTATAGAGGGGATACTGTCAAAAAACTCCAAAGCCTCTTTAACACTCATATCCAATACATCCGAAATCGTTTTTCCTTTGTACTTAACTTCAAGGGTTTCACGATTATATCGTTTACCTTTGCAAATATCGCATTTTACATAGACATCGGACAAGAAATTCATCTCAATTTTAACAAGTCCGTCACCTTTGCAAGCCTCGCATCTTCCGCCTTTGACATTAAAACTGAATCTGCCCGGTTTATAGCCGCGAACTTTTGATTCATTAGTTTTTGCGTACAACTCTCTAATCGGGGTAAATACATCCGTATATGTTGCAGGATTTGAACGTGGCGTTCTTCCAATTGGAGATTGGTCAATATCAATGACTTTATCAATATGTTCAAACCCCAAAATTTCATCAACACCTTGAGGTTTTGGTTTATTTTTTCGCAGTTTATGAGCCGCATATTCATATATCAATTCTTGCATTAAGGTAGACTTACCGGAACCCGACACACCGGTTAAAACAACGATTTTCCCCAATGGAATATCTACGTCAATATTTTTAAGATTATTTAAATGGGCATTTTTTACCTGCAAAGAAAATCCGTTTCCTTCACGTATTTTTTCTGGAACAGGAATAAATTTTTCCCCGCTTAAATATTTACCTGTAATTGAGGATTTTGAAGCAATAATATCTTCAACAGAACCTTTGGCAATAATTTTTCCGCCGGCTTCTCCTGCTTTTGGACCGATATCAACTATATAATCAGCACTTCTGATTGTATCCTCATCATGTTCAACAACAATAAGAGTATTGCCAAGATTACGGAGCTTAAAAAGCGTTTTTATCAACATAGAATTATCACGTTGATGCAAGCCAATGGATGGTTCATCCAAAACATACAGAACACCACTCAGACCGCTGCCAATTTGAGAGGCAAGCCTTATTCGTTGGGATTCGCCGCCTGATAAAGTTCCCGCCATTCTTGCCAAATCAAGATAATGCAAACCAACATCAGATAAAAATTTCAAACGAGCTCGAATTTCATCCAAAATCTGACGTGCTATATTTAGCTGATATTCACTCAATTCAAGATACAAATCCGTTACAAACTGCAACTCATCATCAACAGACATTTTTGTAAATTCATAAATATTTTTATCTTTAATTTTTACGGCAAGCGGAAAAGGTTTCAGCCTTGCACCGTGACAATCGGGACACGGTTTTGCTATCATAAATTTTTCGATTTCTTCACGCCAGTAATCCCCGTTTGTATCATTATAGCGTTTTTCAAGATACGGAATTACTCCGCAAAAACATTGGTTTCTCGTTTGATAACGACTTGTACCGAAATCTTTAACTCTGATTTTTATAGGTTCTTTAGTTCCGTACAAAATTATATCCTGCTGTTCTTGAGATAAATTTTCAAACGGCGTATCCATATCTATTTTGCAAGCGCTGCAAACAGAAAGCAACAAATCATTATAATACGACGTTGCACTTCTTGTAGCCCAAGCATATATAGCACCCTCATTTATGGATTTTTTCCTGTCAGGAACAACTAAATCGGGATCAATAATAAAATCCGCACCTAATCCTGAACATCTTTCACAAGCGCCGTAAGGAGCGTTAAAAGAGAAAATTCTCGGCGTTAATTCTTCAAAACTTATATTACAATCAGGGCAGGCAAGTTTTTCGCTAAAAACGACTTCCTGTTCTCCGACAACATCAACAATCACAACACCGTCAGCCTTTTTCAATGCAAGTTGAACACTATCGGCAATTCGAGATATTGCAGCATCTTTAACAACAATTCTATCTACAACAATACAGATATCGTGTTTTTTAGTCTTTGCAAGTTCAATATCGTCCTCATCAAGATTATAAATTTCACCGTCAACCTTTGCTCTGACAAACCCTTCCTGACGCAGTTCTTCAAACAAAGAAGAATATTCACCCTTTTTACCTTTGACAATCGGGGCTAATATTTGTATTTTTTTACCGTCACCTAAGGCTAAAATTTTATTAACTATTTCGTCAAGAGTTTGCGGCTTAATTTTTTTCCCGCAAACAGGGCAATAAGGAGTACCAACCCGAGCATAAAGCAGCCTTAAATAGTCGTAGATTTCGGTAATTGTACCTACAGTTGAGCGAGGGTTGTTACTTTTTGATTTTTGGTCAATTGAAATTGCCGGAGACAAGCCGTCAATATATTCAACATTCGGTTTATCCAACTGACCCAAAAACTGTCTTGCATAAGTTGAAAGACTTTCGACATAGCGCCTTTGACCTTCCGCAAAAATCGTATCGAAAGCCAAAGAACTCTTACCCGAACCCGAAACACCAGTAAACACAATCAATTCATCTTTCGGAATTTCCAGCGATACATTTTTTAAATTATGCTCTTTTGCTCCAACTATTTTTATTTTATCTGCCATAACTTTATTATGCGACATAATAAATAAATTTCAAATTTTCGGGATTAACTTTACAAAACCCTAAAAAATGGTATAATAAAAGTATCCTAGCCAATAAAACCATAAAATTATCCTTGCGGAAAGGAAATTTTATTATGGGGAAAAAGTCAAAATACCCGTCATATTCAGCGGGGTCGGTTACCGTGAACGGAAAAGAAGTTGCAAGTTCGACAAAAAACGGAAATACTATAAGCGGAACTTACAACATGAACGACACGGAAAAAGAAATTTACGAGGGAGTGCAACAGAATTTAGCAAGCTCCTTAAGCGATTTATTCAGCATTTCTGATGAGAAACAAGAGCAGTTCAATAGTGAACTTGAGGCATACAAACAAAGCGGATTAAAAAACATTGAGGATATTTATACTCCAATGGAAACCTCACTCAAAAACGATATCGCATCACGCTTTGGAAACTTTGACAATTCAATATTTATGGATAATCTAAGCAAAATAACGGATAATAAAGCCCAAGCTGTTGCGGATTTTAGCGATTCATTACTCCAAAAGCAATCCGAATTGTATTCTCAAGAAATTGCCAACCGTTTAAGCTATATAACACTTTTAAGCGGACTAAATACTGCAATGAATAACAATATCCTAAACTTTACATCAGCAGCCAGAGCAAATTCAGACTCCGGAAACAATTACAACGCATCCGCCTACAATGCCCAAAACTCAGGATCATCTTTCCTGACGGATTTGACAAATCTCGGAACAACTGCCCTGTCATTTTACAAACCGATTTCAAGTTTGATAACTCAAAAAAATTCTCAAAAAACTCAAACAAGTGCAAAATGATAAACCTCAGCAAATAGAGGCGCCGAAGGCTTTGCCTTCGGCGCTTTTATCAGATTAAAATTTAAATTTATCTATTTATCTTGGTTGTTATATCAAAAGATCCGGCACCACTATCTCCATCATATTGATTAAGTGCAAATTGTGTACCCTTTTTCTCTAATCGGTATTCATCACCTTTGCCATTATGTGATTTGTATATAGCAACACCATCTTTTGTTTCTTTATAATCGTAGGTATAGCCTTTGACCGTAATTGTCTTAGGGAATCCATCTGCAGTTTTTTCTTCTGAAACCTTTGTAGTACCATTTATGTCAGCCTTCGTGCCTAAAACATGGTCATGGACTATCATATTACCGGAAATTGTATCATCTTTAGTCACTGGAGAATATCCGTTGTGATTTGCTGCATAATCAGCATCACCTTGACCTTCTTGTTCAGGTGTAGTTGCAGGCGGAGTTTCAGGCGTAGTTGCTGGCGTAGTTTCCGGCGTAGTTGCTGGCGTAGTTGCTGGCTCTGCTGTAGCTGCATCAGAGTCGGTGCTACTCAAAAGTTTGCACATTTCGTTGAAATCTGCAGGACCGTAGCATTTTCCGTTAGCATCCGTTGCCATAAACTTACCATCTGCTTGTTGTATAATTTTATGCTTAGGGAATAAGGTTTGCAAATTTTTCAATTCATCTACTTGATTAGCAGGATTAGCCTGAATAGCAGACGCGGAAGTATTTTGACCGGAAACGCTATTTCCTGCCCAAGCTCCGCCAAAGCCCGTAAGAGCACCCCAACTTAATGCCCACCAATTAGTTTTTGGTCCGTGACAATGAGGTTGCATAAACGGGAACTGAAAACCCGGCTGCTGCTGTTGTATTATATAGGTTTTCGACGGGGTATAATTCGTATGCCCGTAAGGAGTATAAGTATGCTGTTGTAAATATCTTCTGTTAAAAGCATTACCTTGTCCGTATATGCCCATATAGCCGTCCTCTTATTTAGTATTACTTATATATATAAAGTATATATATTATAGATAATTGCTATATTATTACTTATTATTTACAAATCTTTACAATTTAAAAAGAGATTTGTAAAACGCGCGGAGGATAGATTTAATTTTCAGTAACAATTTGCCGTGTAGATATAAAAAGAAAGGATGAATTATGGCAAAGATTATTGAAAGTGAAAGAAGAATTATCAGATTATCGGCGGATGACGTGCTTAATATAGTACGAGAATACCAAAAATTAACACAAAAAAGTTGTTGCTATGAACATACAAGGGAGATATTGGAAAAGACCCCGCTATTTATTCCGGAAGATGTGTAAGTTTAGCACGAGTTTCAGAGGATTGGTGTTGGTGGGGTTTACTAGGGTTTAAGATCCTGAAATCGTCTTGGATTATTCGGGGCGTCGGCAGAGTGACGTCTGACCGACACCTTACGGGCTAGACTTCGTCGTCGCCCTACCGAAAATCCGCAAATTCAGGATGACAGATGCGTTATACCGTTGCGTCAACTAAAACAGAATACCAAAATTAAGCACATGTGTCATCCTGAAAAAACTAAAAATCAA
The DNA here is from genome assembly GCA_051874955.1 of Candidatus Gastranaerophilaceae bacterium. GTDB lineage: Bacteria > Cyanobacteriota > Vampirovibrionia > Gastranaerophilales > Gastranaerophilaceae > Zag111. Next base: position 28 of record JBJEGJ010000038.1, on the reverse strand, counting down.
GTGGCGAAGCTACGTAGATTTTGTTTTG
>JBJEGJ010000037.1:0-10656 GCA_051874955.1 Candidatus Gastranaerophilaceae bacterium | reverse complement strand
CTAACGCCGCAGGCGTCAAAATCAAGAGTGACCCACTTCATGCTGTACAACTTGCCCCTGGTTTAAAAGTTATCGGCAACCTAAAAGGTGGCTGGCAACCTTACGCAAGCGTGAATATGGTTTGGAACTTGCTGGATAAATCAGATGTCACAGCAAACAGCGTGAAACTCCCTGAAATGAGCATAAAACCTTACGTTCAATATGGCGTCGGCGTACAAAAACGCTTTAAAGATAATTGCATGGCATTCGGTCAAGCAATGATTCAAAATGGCGGCAGAAACGGCGTAAGTTTAACCGCAGGTTTCAGAAGGTCACTTGGCAAAGAAACAAAACCGATTGAAAAAGTCCAAACACCGCAAGCAACACCAAAAACCGCACAATCAACTTCTGTTGAAAAACTGAAATTAACAACACAGGCTGACCTTGTACAACGCGCAAATGGCGGAGTATATTCAAGCGGCGAGAAAAAGATCGTTAAACAACTCACCCAAAATCAAAAAACCGCCCTCACCAAAAACTCCCCGAATACAACAAGAACAACCATGACCGGTCAATTAAAAAGACTTTAACGCAAAACCTCATATTTTCACTGCCGATAGGGCTTTTGTTCTGTCGGCTTTTTATTGTCTAGCCGTTTAGTTTTGCAATTTTTAGCCCGAAAAGTTTTTCTATATTTATTCGGTTTAAAATATCTGCAATCAAGGTTTCCGGAGATAGTGTTTTTACATCTTTATAATCCGGAATTAGTCCGAGTATTTCATAATTTGAAAACTCTTTAATGATTTGCGGGAAATATTTATGTTCCAAATTCTTTGAATTTTCGTCATATTGATTTATTATAATCCCTGAAAATTTAACACGGGAATTTTCAATAAGTTTTAAATTTGCGATAACATTATCTATAGAGGTTTTTGTCGGGTTAACAACAAGCACCAGCGGAATTTTAAGACTTTTAACGATATCAATTTCTGTAAGATATTGTGCAATCGGGGTTGAAATACTGTTAGAACCCTCAATGATACTGCAATCTGACAGGTTTGAATAAGAGATAAATTCGTTGAAAATTGTGTTAATATCAATTTTGATGTTATCCTCATAAGACGAAACAAACGGCGATGATGTTCCGCTCATTAAATAAGTTGATTGAACCGCAATGTTTGGGTCAATCGCTTTTATTTTCATTAAATCGGGAGAACGCTTAAAACCGTTTAAATTCTCGGCACCGGTTTGAATTGGTTTATATACGTTTGTCGAATACGACAAGCTCTGCATAGTCGCAGCTAATCCAGCGGTTATGAGTGTCTTTCCCGTTTGTCTTTCTATACTTGATATAAAAACCTTTAACATACACTAATCCTATCACGAGTTTTTGTTTATTGCAAAATAAACTTCTTTTAACCTTTTTTTAGTGATGTGTGTATAAAGTTGAGTGGTTGATACATCGCTGTGTCCGAGAAGTTCCTGAACTACCCTCAAATCCGCCCCGTTATCAAGTAAATGTGTTGCAAAACTGTGCCTTAATGTGTGTGGGGAGATGTGTTTATTGATTTTTTCTCCCTGTTTTCTTATAAAATTGTACACATACTGTCTTGTAAGTCGCTTTCCGCTTTCTTTGATGAATAGAAACTTGTCGTTTTGGATTTTATTTTTGAGAATAATATAATCTCTATGTTTTAGGTATTGTTTTAATGCGGATTGAGCTTTTTTGCCAAATGGCACAATCCTTTCCTTTGAACCCTTACCGCAACATTGAAGATATTTGGATTTTAATTCAATGTCATTTACTGCTAAGTTTACTAATTCAGAAACTCTCAGTCCGCACCCGTACAGAAGTTCTATTATTAAACTTTCTTCTTCGTTTAAATCTGAGTTAATTATTTTGTTGAGTTCTTCTATACTCATAACTTTAGGTAATTTTTTAGGTAATTTTGGCTGTTCAATTGTAGCTGTCGGATTTTTTTTGCTGTACCCGTTCGCGCACAACCATTTGAAAAATCCTCGAAAAGATGCTATCTTTCTTGTTATGCTGCTTGGTGAATATTTTTCGTTATGAAGTTTCAATATATATGCGTTGATATCTGATCGCTCGATTTTATCTATTGTTATTTTTTGAACATTTTCACAAAAATCAAAAAAGTACATCAAATCCCGTCGATAAGCCGTGGTTGTATTTGCTGATAAACCTTTTTCAACGTGTAGAAATTCCAAATATTCTTGTAAAATCTTTTCATCCATATCCTAGATTATACTCTTTTTACTCAATATGTAAATATTAAGAGTTTATTTTCGGAGATTGTTTATTTTTATTCTGCTCAACAATGATATCAAATTCTGCTCTTGACTTGTTTTTGATTAATGAAAATATTTCAAAATTTCTGAGCTTTGTATATATTTGGGGGTTAAGCTTTTTCTGTTCTGCTATTAAAAGTCTTTGTTTCATTTCATCATAATATTTTGTCTTGAGTTCTTCGGGACATTTAAAATATCTTTGAATGTATAAATTGTATTTGTGTTGGAAAAGTGCGTATTTGTAGTCTTCGTATAGGTTTAACTTGTTAATTTCCATATCAATTAAATCAAATATTTTGAATATATCAAAAACTTTAGGGGTAACCGAACTCATTGCGGAACCATCCGATACATTTCTGTAGCGATAAAAAATATTAGGATTTATAAGTATTGATTTTGAACGCAGGCAGGTCGTAATGCAAAAATATGTATCTTCATACTGTAATTTTTCAGGGAAGAATATATTTTCTTCTGTTAAAAAGCTGCGTTTGTAAATTTTGTTACAAGCTGAAATATTGTGAGAAAATGGTTTTGTACAATCATCAAAGCTGTGAATTGTATAGTTATCTTTATGATTGTTCCAATCTGATGTAAAAAGCAGAGTTCTCGGAATTACGTCGTTCTCGCCTTTTACGTAAGAGGCTATATCAAACATGTAGATATCAACATCTGAATTAACTTTGTTAATGTATTCCACAAATTCTGCATACAATGTTAAAAATACCCAATCATCAGAATCTATAAAGGAAATATAGTCACCTGTCGCTGTTTTAATTCCAATATTTCGGGCAACTGATACTCCTTCGTTTTTTTTGTCTATAAGAACTATTCTGCTATCCGATTTTGAATATTCTTTTAATATTTCAAGACTGTCATCTGTCGAACCGTCGTTTATGCAGATTATTTCAAGGTTTGAATATGTTTGATAAATCAGCGAATTTAAACATTTTCTTAAATATTTTCCGACGTTGTAAACCGGAACAATTATTGATATCTTTGGTTTTCTGTTCATTTTATAATATCTCCCGGTTTTATTTTTATCAGTTCTTCATAAGTTAACTCGTTCATTAATTTATAATATTTGAGGTATGATTTTTCAATATCTAAATATTTGCCGTTCAAGCCGTATTCATAGTCAATTTTTATATTGAGTGACATAATTTTGTTATAGAATTTTTCTTTCAGTTCAGGTTTTATCATGAAATAATACCTGATAAAATCCATAAGTTTTTTTAACGTAAAATCAAACTGATATTTGTCATATTGATTGTGGTTTTTGAATGAACTTTCAACGTGTTCGTAAACTTTAAATATGTCAAATACGTTTTCACCAAGAGTTGCGGTGATACATCCCGGTCTGTTTATCAGGTAGTAATACATAGCTAAAGGAACGTAAGTAATTCTTTTGGCAGATAAATATACTTCCGCCCAAAAAGGACAATCTTCATAAATTATTCCCTCGCAAAACGGGATATTTTCTATTAAATCTTTACGATAAAGTTTTGACCAAGTAGTTACGGGGCTGAATTTAAACCCGTCAAATCCTAAATCCTCATTGTTAAACGGTTTGTTTTCGTATTCGGTTAAAAATTGCGAGCGGTTGATTGTTTTTTGAGATGCGGTATCAACTCCTCCAGATATATAATCAAATACAACAACATCAGAGTTGTTTGTTTTTGCGTTGTTATACGTTTTTTCAACGACAACGGATGATATATAATCATCCGAATCAACAAATAAAATATATTCGCCTGTTGCTTCTTTTACTCCGACATTTCTGGCAGAAGACAATCCTCCGTTAGTTTTATTTATTATTTTTATTCGAGAATCAAATTTTTTATAGTGTTCAAGAATATCTAATGACTTATCAGGTGATCCGTCGTTAACGCAAAGAATTTCTATATCTGTAAAAGTTTGATTTAAACAAGAATCCAAACATCTTGCCAGATATTTTTCTACGTTATAAACAGGAACAATTATTGATACTAATGCCATAATTAAACTATATTGTTATTATTGTCTACTCTTTTTTGAGAATCATGTCGTTTTATTCTTCTTGCAAATAAGAAAAGCAAAATAATTCCGAATATTAAAACTATTCCGATAGCGGCACCGCTATATCTTACATATTGCAGTTTTATTTTTGTAACCGAATCACTTTTTATTTTCCAAGAATATACGTTACCTTCTACATTATCTGCGTTGTTGTATGATGCAAAAGACGGAACTTTAATGCTGAATGTTGTTTGAAATTCATCAAAATTTCTGGGTGCCGGAGCATCCTCAATTTCATCCATAGAATTTTTTACAAATTGTTTTGTATCATCATCAAGATTTGATGCTAAGTCGTCATCTCTTTCTACCGGAGGCTCAAGTTCTTCCGGATCTCCGTATTTCTCATAATATTCAGGCACGAGCGTTTGAGGAACTGCCGCCTGCTCAATTTCTTGCTCTGATTTTATCGTCAGGTTGTTTTTTTGTTCTTTTGCGTCGTACTCACAATCTATATTATAAGAAGTTATAAGAAAGTTCTTCTTGATGTTAATGAACTTATTGTCAGGTAAATTTGATTTAAAACCTAAAGATGAAAGATCTAAATCTTTAACTTTGAGGTTTGTAACACTTTTTACCGCCGTAATTGTTGATAATCTTTTTTGGAAAGCTGTTTCTGTTTGATAATCACTATCTAAGAATTTTTTGTAATTCTCCATAATATTGTAAGCATCAATGTCGTTTTTGTCGTTTAAGTCACCTTTATATGTTAGTGATGTGACGACTGACGCAGAATTATCATCATTTAAATTAACTCTTGTATCAACATAAGCACAACCCGTAATTAGCGGTGCTACGATAATTAATGATATAAGTAATTTCTTCATATAATAAGCTCTCCGAATTTCTAACAAAAACATTATAACATAATAATTGTTTGATGTTAAATTATAAAGAATGTTTAAGGTATAATTGCATTATGAAAATTAATGAAGAATATATTGTTCAAATTGATAAGATAACAAATTTAGGTGCAGGCATGTGTAAAGTCAATGATTTTGTGGTGTTTGTTGAAAATTCCTGCCCTGAAGATAAATTGAAAATAAAAATAACTAAACTTAATAAAAATTATGCAAACGCAGAAATTGTAGAGATTGTTGAACCTTCAAAATATAGAGTTTTTCCGTTTTGCCCGTTGCAAAAAGTATGCGGGGCATGCCAATTACAGTTTGTTGACTATGATTACCAATTAAAAATAAAACAAGAAATAACTCAAGATGTAATGAGAACAATTGCAGGTTTAAATCTTGAGGTGAAGCCTGCTATACCAAGTCCTGAGATAAAAAATTACCGTTGTAAAATTCAATATCCGGTGTCGAGAACAAAAAAATCAGCCAGAATTCTTGCAGGATATTATAAACCAAAGTCGCATGAAATCGTAAATATCAAATACTGTCCGATACAACCTGAAGTTTGTGACAAAATCGTGGAGTTTATTAGAGATAAGGCTTTTGATTTCGGGATACAAGGTTTTGTTGAAAAAAATCATTCGGGTGATTTGCGCCATATTGTAATCAGACATTCAAAACTGACAGGGGAAAATCTGGTGGTTTTAGTGGTTAATGCCACAAAAACTTTTGACAGGCTCAATGATTTTGCAAGGGCAATTTTTGAAGAATTTGATGAGGTCAGCGGAGTTTGCGTTAATTTTAATTCTAAAAAAACAAATGTTATTCTTGGTAAAAAAACAGAATGTTTAATCGGAAAAGATTATATTGAAGAAAAACTTGTTGATAAAATCTTTAAAATCGGTGCGGATACTTTTTTTCAAGTAAATCCTAAAAGTGCCGAAAATATTTTCAGGTATGTGAAGAACTATCTTGTTGATAATTTTAAAAATCCGCAAGTTCTCGATGCGTATGCGGGTATTACAGCATTTGGTATTGTTGTATCAGATATCTGTAAAAATGTGGTTTCGGTTGAAGAAAACAGTTCATCTTGTCTTTTGGCTCGAGATATTATAAATTCAAATAAAATAAAAAATGTTGAAATTCATAATACGGATGCTGCAAGGTTTTTAGCAGAAGAAAAGCGTGAATATGATGCTGTGATACTTGATCCGCCAAGAAAAGGTTGTACGGAAAAATCTCTTGATGAAGCGTTCAGATTGTCAAAAAATACTATAATCTATGTAAGTTGCAATCCTGCAACTTTAGCTCGGGACTTAAAGTATCTCGTCAAAAAAGGCGCAACTGTTGAAAGTGTTCAGCCTTTTGATATGTTTTGTCACACCTATCATGTTGAAAATGTTGCGATTATAAAGGTTTAGCTTTTTTGCCCGTATTTTTCAATTGCTTCATTAAGACGTCTTTTTACATTGGCTACAATACTTAAATCTTCTTGTTTTTCAAGTCTGATTTTTTCCAGTAGTGTTTTTCTCATTTTACGAATGTCTGCAATGTAGATAGTTTTATCGTCCCTTTCAATATAGTCTTCTGACTTTTGTATAAGCTTTTCCAGTTCCGGAACATATTCGGACGATCTGACTTTTGCAGATTCCATTCTGTAGTGTAGTGATATTTTATTTTCAATACCGTTTAGCAAACCTCTCAAGACTGCACAGTTATCTTGGCTAAGTTCTGCCGGTCGTTTTAAAGATTCGTGGAAGTAGTCTTTGTTTTTTGCGTTAAAAAATAGCGGTTTTGCAATATAATCGCGCAGTATGCTGCCGATAGTATCCGTATTCGTTTTAACTCTATAGGCAGGAGTGTGTACGTCAGGATTTTCAATTTTTGAAATGTGTAAAAGATTATCAAGCATACGTCTTATATCATAAGAATAGTAAGACTCGTTATGTTTAGCTATTGCATAATTTTTTCCGTAAAGTATTAAAACCTCTAAAGGTGGAGCGTCTTTTTTGGATAAATTTTTATCAACAAGTCTGATTTGGATATCTTCATATCCGGATTTTTGAGGTTTACCTATACATTTTGCCAAATCTTCACCTAACACAGCGGTATCTTCCGGTTTTACTCCGTCTAAGCGGATGTCAAAATCCGGAATACTTGATTTTTTCCCCTGCGGTATTTGTCTTACAAAATAGCCTCTCAATTCCAAATCGTCCAGAATTTCTCTAATTAATTTAAAATCGTAAGGGTTTTCGACAAACAGAGTTGAACGAACTCGGTCAAGACTTTCTCCGCATCTGAGGAATTTTGACATAAAAGAATCAGTACTTTTTACAACTGCAGGAGCGCAATATTCCTCATCAAAAGATACTCCGCGAGATGCGTATTTGTCTGCAATAACTTTTAATGTGTCCATTAATCGAGCGCCCATTGAACGATAAAACGGTAAATTCTTATCGTATCCGAGCCTAAGAGCTTCCTCAATCCTTGAGAACTGGCTAGTCATATTTCCGCTGAAAGAAACTGTATCCGCGTTCAACTGTTGTAATCTTGGAGTAGTTGCAACGCTATTGCGATAATTTGAATTTTGCTTGTTAAAATGTCCTTTATAAAATGGGGTAATTGAACCTACGTACATAACTTGTCCTTCTATTGCCATTATAATTAACTCATGAAAATTTGAAAATTTACATATTTTTGTGAATTTTAAATATATTGTTACATAATTTTACATATATAAAATTTAGTCATCCGTATATGTTTGTATTATCATAGAAATGTACAGTTGTAATTAAACAGTAGGATAATAAGGAGGGTTTAGAAATTATGCCTGGAAAAACAATTACAGTTGATGGCAATTACGCTGCCGCTCATGTTGCTTACGCTATGAGCGAAGTATCAGCGATTTACCCAATCACACCTTCATCTACAATGGGTGAATGGATTGATGAATGGGCTTCACAACACAAGAAAAACATTTGGGGCAAAGAAGTAAGAGTTGCCGAAATGCAATCCGAAGCAGGTGCGGCAGGTGCCGTTCACGGTGCTTTGGCTGCTGGTTCTTTAACTTCTACATATACAGCTTCTCAAGGTTTGTTGTTAATGATTCCTGTTATGCACAAAATTGCGGGTGAAATGCTTCCTACAGTATTCCACGTTGCAGCACGTGCTTTAGCGGCTCAATCATTAGCTATTTTTGGTGACCATACAGATGTTATGGGTTGCCGTAATACAGGTTTTGCTATGTTATCGGCAAATTCTGTTCAGGAAGAAATGGATTTGGCTTTGGTTGCACATTTAGCAACTTATAAAGCAAAAGTTCCTTTCTTACAATTCTTTGACGGATTTAGAACATCTCATGAAATTCACAAAATTGAAGAAATTTCTTATGAAGATATTGCTAAATTAGTTGAACCAAAATATATTGAAGAATTCAGACAAAGAGCTTTAAGACCTGAAGCTCCGGTATGTAAAGTCGGTGCTCAAAATACCGATGTATACTTCCAAGGCAGAGAAACTGTTAACAAATACTATGACGCAGTTCCTGACATTGTTCAAGAATATATGGATAAAGTTGCGGCATTAACAGGTCGTCAGTATCATCCGTTTGATTATGTTGGTGCTCCTGATGCAACTGATGTAATCGTAGCTATGGGTTCAGGTTGTGAAACTATTGAAGAAACAATCGAATACTTGAATGCTAATCGCGGTACTAAATACGGTTTGGTTAAAGTAAGATTATACAGACCGTTTGACGTTAAACGCTTTAACGCAGCATTACCAAAATCAGTAAAACGCATTACAGTTTTAGACAGAACAAAAGAACCGGGTTCAATCGGTGAACCGTTGTATTTGGATGTTGTTGCAGCTTTGGAAAACAAAGATGTAAGAGTAATTGGCGGACGTTACGGTTTATCTTCAAAAGAATTTACCCCGTCAATGGTATTGGCTATTTACAAACATGCTGAAAATAACGGATTTCATGGATTTACCGTTGGTATTGAAGATGACGTAACAAATAAATCTTTAAAAATTGAAGAACAAATTGTTACCGAACCTGAAGGTACTACAAATTGTATGTTCTGGGGCTTGGGTTCAGATGGTACTGTTGGTGCTAACAAGAACTCAATTAAAATTATTGGTCAGTATACAGATAAAGATGCTCAGGCATACTTTGCTTATGACTCTAAAAAATCATTTGGTGTAACCGTTTCCCACTTACGTTTTGGTGATAAACAAATTAAATCAACTTATTTGATTACTGCACCTGATTTTGTATCTTGTTCTGCTCATTCATATATCGGAAGATATGATCTTTTGAAAGGTATTAAAGAAGGCGGAACATTCTTACTAAACAGCCCTTATACAAAAGATGAGGCATTTGCACACTTAACTCGTGATATGCAAAAAACAATTATTGATAAGAAAATTAAGTTCTACAATGTAGATGCTGAAAAACTTATCAAACAGCAACCGGGTCTAAGAGGTAAAGGTGCAAACACAGTTATGATGGTTGCATACTTCAAAGTTTCAGGAATTATTCCGTTTGAACAAGCTTTGGAAGGTATGAAAGCTATGACAACAAAAACCTTCAAGAAAAAAGGCGACGATGTTGTTAATATGAACCTTGCATTGATTGATGCAGCGGTTGATGCAACAGAAGAAGTTGTTATTCCAGCATCATTGGATGGCGTTGGCTGTGTTGATGATGTTAAATTACTTCCGGATGACGCTTCTGATTTTGCTAAGAAGATTGTTGAACCTTCAATGAGATTGAAAGGGGATGACATTCCTGTTTCTGCAATGAGCGTAGACGGTGTAATTCCTACAGGCACAGCTTGTTTGGAAAAACGTGGAATTGCTCCTCGTGTTCCTCATTGGAACAGCGAAAATTGTATTCAATGCGGAATCTGTGCATCAGCTTGTCCGCATGCTGCAATCAGAACAAAATTAATTGAAGACAAAGACTTGAAAGATGCTCCGGCTTCATTCAACACAGTTCCTGCAAAACCGGCTTTGGCTGACGAAAAATTCAAAGTTCAGGTTTACTGTGAAGATTGTACCGGCTGCGGTGTTTGTATAGATCAATGTCCTATGTCTAAAAATCCTGAAAAAGCTGCTTTAACTTGGTCGTCTATTGAAAAAGAAGTTGAGGCTTGTGAACTTGAAAATGAGAAATTCTTTGATGCTTTACCTGACAATGTTATGGGCAAAAATACAACCAAAACAATTAAGGGTGCAATGTTGAGAAAACCGTTATTTGAGTTCTCAGGAGCATGTGCAGGTTGTGGTGAAACTCCTTATGTTAAATTGGTTTCACAATTATTTGGTGAAAACGCAATCGTTGCAAACGCAACTGGTTGTTCTTCAATTTACTCGGGTACTTTCCCTACAATCCCTTATACAAAAACTAAAGAAGGCAGAGGTCCGGCTTGGGCTAACTCATTATTTGAGGATAACGCTGAAT
>JBJEGJ010000036.1:0-10775 GCA_051874955.1 Candidatus Gastranaerophilaceae bacterium | reverse complement strand
GCTGCGTAGATTTTGTTTTGTTCAGGATCTTTAAACATAGCAAAGTTAATCCAACGGTAAGATCCTGAAATAAATTCAGGATGACAAGGGTGTTCAACCTTGACCAGACCTCACCCTAACCCTCTCCTATCTTAGGAGAGGGGAATTTTTTCGCGTATGTCATCCTGAAAAAACTGAAAATCAAGCGGCGAAGCTGCGTAGATTTTGTTTTGTTCAGGATCTTTAAACATAGCAAAGTTAATCCAACGGTAAGATCCTGAAATAAATTCAGGTATAATCTGACGGATAAATTTAAAAGAGGAAATATTGGCACAATTTAGGTGTTGTTTGAATTCAAGACAGTTCCCTATTTTCAAGAAAAATTATCCTTTTTATCCTTTATTTATCCCTAAAATTATCCTTTTTTCTAAAATAATATTGGAATTTCGGCTCAAACCCATACACTGTTTGAATTTTTGCAAGGATAGAAAAAGAATAAAAACTTCCGAGGGGGTGGGAAGTTAAAATTATTATTGGCTTAGTTAGATAACCATTCTTTAGTGCAAAAAATTGCACCCTACCAGCTTATGTGTTACTCATCATAAAACATATTAAAAATAGCAAAAAAGATTCTGTTCAAGTATTTATACAGTGTAATATAAGTATATAGGAGAATATAATGCAAATAAACAGTCTGTATTTTAACAACAACTATAATTGCACAAATTATAATAGTACACACAATCTGCAAATAAACTTTAAAAACATAAAATTTTGTGGAAAAGAAGATGAATTTATCAAACCCAATCCAATAAATAATTGTGTAAATGGATTGGACAAAAATATAAAACAAATTCCATTAAAAGAATTATCCAATGTAGATTTTAATGATATTCAGGGAAAGCTTGTATCAAATGGATTCAAGGTTGTTAAAGATGCCAACGGGAAAACTATACGAATATTAAAAGCACTTGAATACAATAAAAAAATATTGTTTGCAACAGATATCGATCCTGACACAGGTAATAGAACACAAAGTATTTACTTTAACTCGGATAATACAACCTTGAGTATTTTTTACGATAATAAAGACCGAGAAATATCCTCAATAAAGACCTGGCCTAACGGAAGAAAAATAGAAAAAGCAATTGATTATGACGAAAAAACAGGGAACAGGTTACAAGAAAGCAGGGTTATAAATGGCGTAAAAATTCCTGAAATCATATATGAATATGACTCTCAAACAGAAAACCTTAAAAGAGAATACAACTTCCAAGAAGATGGTAAAACATTAAATTTTATAAGAGAATTCGAGCCTAAATCAGAGGCTTTGACAAAAGAATCATACTTCTATGGTGATGGTAAAAAATTATGGTATATAAACGAATACGATCCAAAAACAGAAAATAAGATAAAAGAACATCGTTTCCACTATAATGGAAAAACCTTATTTGTAAAAGAATACGATTCTGAAACACAACATCTGATAAAACAATCTAACTTTGACACAGACGGCATATTAGAATATATAAATGAATATGAACCTCACACAGGTAATCTAATAAAAGAAAGTTATTTCCAAAATGATGGAGATACGATAGCATATATAAAAGAATACGATTCTAAAACACAACATTTGATAAAAGAATCTAACTTTGATACAGACGGGAAATTATCATCTGTAAGCGAATATGAACCACAAACAGATAATCTGATAAAGGAATGTTATTTCCTAAATGATGGAGAAACGATAACACATCTAAAAGAATACGATCCTACAACTGGAGAAATGATCCGAGAAATCCCAGAGAATTTTTAGCTCAGCTGGTAGGTTGGGGTAACCCCAACAATTATATTTATCATTTCATCTGCTACTTTTTCTCAAACTGCATATCAAATTACATCAGGATGACAAGGGTGTTCAACCTTGACCTGACCTCACCCTAGCCCTCTCCTATCTTAGGAGAGGGGATGATGTAATTCAGGATGCCATACGCACATGACCGTAGTGCACCCATTAAACAAATATTCAAAATGAACTTACAAACAATACCGAAAAACAATCACTAAAAAATCCCTCCGGCTTAGAGGGATTAAAAGTTTGGGCAGGGGTGGATTCGAACCACCGTACTCTCGCGAGAACAGATTTACAGTCTGTCGCCTTTAGCCACTCGGCCACCTACCCATATTCAATTATCAAATTCCAAGCCTCTTGTCTTTCTCAAATCCGCCTGAGCGTTAAATCTGCCCTTGGCGAGACTCGAACTCGCGACCTCTCCCTTACCAAGGGAGTGCTCTACCTCTGAGCCACAAGGGCTTGTGAGCTTTTATTTACTGAGAGCCAGTGGCAAGTATTTATCGCTAAATTTCAGCTTCTTGTTCTTAATCCGCCTTACTTTCCTTAAGAAAGACTTGCATGTACTCAATTTTTCAGTAAAAAAGCCGGTAATGGGACTCGAACCTACAACCTACGGTTTACAAAACCGTTGCTCTGCCAATTGAGCTATACCGGCACGTGTTTGTATATTGATTATATTCAAAAAAATTTTTACTGTCAAGCAATTTTATTTGGTTTATAATTTTTTTATCTTTTTTACATTTGGAGGTATCTATGATTAGAGCGGTTTTGCCTATATTTCTATTATTTATTTCTAATATATTTATGACTTTTGCTTGGTACGGACATCTGAAATTCAAAGCCGCAGCGCTGTGGATTGTCGTACTTGTCAGTTGGGGAATTGCGCTTTTTGAATACTGTTTTCAAGTTCCCGCAAACCGTATCGGCTACAGCGTATACAATGCCGCACAATTAAAAACTATTCAAGAAGTCATTACTCTTGTTGTTTTTAGCTTCTTTTCGGTATTCTATCTCAAAGAACAGTTTAAATGGAATTATCTAGTAGGGTTCTGTTTTATTGTGCTTGCGGTATTTTTTATATTCAAAAAATGGTAATTTAATCGTATTATTCTATTTGTGTTACAATCGTATTACAAGTGAAAATTAATTTAGAAGGATAAAATTTATGACACAGCAATTAGAAAAAACACAAGAATCAAACTCATCTCAAAACCAAATTCGTCAAGTACGTATCCAAAAAATGGAAAACCTCAGAGAAAGAGGCTTAAACCCTTATCCTTACGGATACGATAAAGATATTATGGCTCAAGATTTGCAAGACAAATATAAAGATTTAGCCGTAGGTGAAGAACTTGAAGACTGCTACCACGTTGCAGGTCGTGTTATGGCTAACCGTAACAGCGGCATGTTTATTGACTTAGTCGATGCTTCAGGCAAAATACAAATCTTCTCTCACAAAGAAAACCTTTCAGAAGAAGATTTAAAGACTTTAAAAACTATTGATATCGGTGATGTTGTAGGTTTTTACGGTTCAGTCAGAAGAACACCGCGCGGAGAATTGACAATAAAAGCAAAATCTTTGGAAATACTTTCAAAATCACTTTTACCTTTACCGGAAAAATTTCACGGACTGACAGATGTTGAAACCAAATATCGTCAAAGATACGTTGATATGATAGTTAATGACGATGTTAAAAAAACATTCCAAAAAAGAAGTTTGATTATCCAAAAAGTTAGAGAATACTTAATCAGCAAAGGATTTATGGAAGTTGAAACTCCAATGCTTCACCCTCAAGCAGGCGGAGCTAACGCAAGACCGTTTATCACTCATCACAACACTTTGGATATGGATATGTATTTACGTATCGCACCCGAACTTTACTTAAAAAGATTGATGGTTGGCGGCGTTAGTGAAAAAATCTTTGAAATTAACAGAAGTTTTAGAAACGAAGGTATCGACACTCGTCATAACCCTGAATTTACCATGATGGAGCTTTATCAGGCTTATGTTGATTACAATGATATGATGGAATTAACGGAAAATCTTGTTGCATTTGTTGCTCAAGAAGTTTTGGGAACTACAAAAATCCAATACGGTGAAAATGAAATTGATTTAACTCCTCCTTGGGATAGAAAAACAATGCTCGGAGCAGTTGAAGAAGCTACAGGTATCGACTTTAACAAGATTGAAACTGTTGAAGAAGCAAAAGAAAAGGCGAAATCAGTTCACGTTGATGCGGATGACTGCGATAACTGGGGTCAGGTCGTAGAAAGAGTTTTTGAAGAAAAAATTGAAGGCTCGCTAATTCAGCCAATTCATATTTATGATTACCCTAGAGATATTTCACCTCTTGCAAAAGTTCACAGAAACAACCCTAGACTGACAGAGCGTTTTGAAACTCGCGTAAACGGCTGGGAAATTTCTAACGCATTCTCTGAATTGACCGATCCGATTGACCAAAGAGCAAGATTTGAGGCTCAAATGGCTGCAAAAGCTGCGGGAGATGAAGAAGCAATGCCAATTGATGAAGATTATATCTGCGCTTTAGAACACGGAGTACCTCCAATGGGCGGATTAGGCTTAGGTATTGACAGATTAATTATGTTGCTTACCAACTCACCTTCAATTCGTGACGTTATTGCGTTCCCGACATTGAAAAAACGTGATTAATTTTAATATATAAATACAACTGATAAAAAACGGGAAAATTTCCCGTTTTTTATTGCTTATATGATGCTATTGTTTGTTTCAAATCCTCAATAAATTCTTCTCTGTACAAAAAGCCCAAATGCGCACCGTTATCAAGTAAAATCATTTTATCATCAGCATATTGTTTTAATTGTTTTAACTGATTTTGGCTTACTAAATAATCATTTATTGAATGGTAAATCTTATAATTATTATTATTTTTCAAATAATCCGATATGTAATGCAGGCTTGTTTCAAAATTCAAATCGTTAATATCACAATCCTCATCAGACAAAAGATATTTTTTCGCATAATCTTGATAATTCATACGGTTTATTTGCTTGTATATATCACATTTTGAACATTTTGGAGCATTTTCAAGGGTAAAAATCAAGTCCGATAATTTTTGGTGCATAACAAAACCCGTAATAAGTTTTGCCTCATCCTCAGAAAATGGAAGATAGTTGATTTCAAAATTTGCATTGGCATTAGTATCCATAAATTCCTGAACTTTCAGAATTTTAGCTGCAGTCTGCGCAACCCTTTGTTTAAAATTTTCAGAAGATTTATTCCATTCTTCGGAATTTTTATCAAACTGTTTCATTGCATAAGTCAATTCAACAGGCGGACAAATAGCAATATACTTTGTATTCCCTAAAACATTATCCCGAGTTTCCATATCCGCAATATATAAAACACACAAAGCCCCGAACGATGTTCCGATAAAAACTTTATCTCCGAGCTTGCAGTTATATTTATTCTCAAGAAAACTTATAGCCTTTGAAGTCAAATCCCTTAAAATAAAAGCATCTTTCGAGGGTAATCCCGGTCTGTAATCAGATGGCATACTCTTAAGAAATTCCCACTGGAAATGGCTACCCTGAATTATAATCGAATAACCTTTATCATAAAAAATTTTTGCAAGCAAAACAGAATGACTTGCCATTACACCCTCACCTATTGAAGGGTAAATAATTGCAACAGGAGCAGATTTATCTTTTTGCAGAAGATACCGAAATTTGTAATCCTGTCGTTGTGCGGTATAAGGAATTGATGCTGATTTAATTTTCTTTGAGAAACTTCTGTTCCAAATCGACAATTCATTCCAAACCGACTCATCAACTCCGGGCAAATCAAACAAAGAAGTACGCAAAGAATCAATCACGGGAGATTGCGGATTGTAACCTAAAAGAAAAATATCCGGACCGAGTTTAAAATTTTCGGCACTGTAATTTTTCTTTAAAATATCATCAAAACTTGTTCCGCCTTTTAAGAGTTCCGGATTTAATATTTCGGAAGATACCTCTATTTTTACAAAACTTTCAGGTTTCTTTTTCTCAGTAACAACTTTCATTTCGCTTTCAGGCACCTTTTTAGTTTCCTCAACCGGAGCTGCGGCAGAAACTATCGGCACATGCAATTCATCTTTTAGCGATAACCTATCGAAATTTGCACACTTTAAATACGTTTCCAAAGCATAATATTGTTTTGCAATTGTGTACGGATCGGCGTAAGTATCCTCAACTAGCCGAATTATCGGCTGCAGATATGATGATTTATTTATCATCAAACCTGCTTTTACAATAGCTAATACAGGTGTTGCAATGTATGAACCGGGATTTAATGCCACATCTAAAACCTTTCCCAAAATCCCTCTCAAACCCGTAAAGGATAGTATCGGCAATACCAAATATTTACCTGCCTGCATTTTACACCCTGCAAGCGCCTGTTCCATATTTTCATCCACCGGTTCAATATTAAACAAAGTTTTTGCAGGGTCATACATACCGCCAAGCCCCAAAACAGTATTTGTAAAAAATCGTATGGTTTCTGTTTTGCAAGCCGCAAAATCCTTTTGAATAAGACTGCTTATCAAGCGAATGGGATATTCAATATTTTTTGTTGCAGAGTGAATCCTATCCATTCCGTATTCAGGCATAACAGATGACCACAAAATATGTACAGGTCTTAAAGCATACTTGTTCAAACCTAAATTAAAATTGAACATTCTACGATTGAAATTTTCCCACTTATCTTCACCCAAAAATTCATAAGCATAATCAGGATACTTTAAATCAGAAGCGTAGCTTGTCCCGTTCACACAAAAACAACACAATATTATAAATACTGCAAGGGTTTTATTTTTCATTTATCTCCTTTTTAATTTACAAATAATGCTAATAAAAACAGAAGACAAATTTTATTACACAACCGAGTATAAAATAATATAACTAATTTGAGGATTAACTCATAGAATGTTGAAGTCTTGCATTATACAATTTGTATTCAACTTTTTTACCTTTTTTCACGGGAACATAAAACACATCAAGTTTAGAATCTTTAGGACTATGTGATGACAAACTTTTTCTAAGTACCTCTTTTATCTCATAGAAATAATTTCTTTTTACGTCTTCCAATTCCCAATCAGCTTCTTTTTGTACTATTTTTTTTGCTTCTTCTAACGAAATGAAATTTTGTTTACTCACATTTACAATTCTATCTTTGATTGAAGATTGAACCTGTACGATTTTTTGAGCATTTGCATCTATAACTCCTGTTGAAGCTCCGGTGAAAATATAAGAATCCATCATCCCACCTTGCTTGTTTTCGGAAAAAGATTTTGCAACACTATTTGCGGCATAATCAGAATCATGCATTTTCAAAAATCGCACAAATTTAGTTCTGAGTTCTTTAGTTGCAGCATTTTCAGACTTTGGAGATTTACCGGCTCTTATCAGTTTTTCGTTATTTTTATCTTTATTCAGCCAAGTAACTAATTGGCGTTGCAAAGTTTTTATCGTTTCGGCATCAAAAATTTGGTAAATAGAACCGTCTTCAGATTTCACAAAATACCTTGTCGGATGAATTGCCCCAAAAGAAGGTTTGTTAACACTTTTAGAAACATACCTGTTTTGTGAGTAATTATTATCTATTCGCATAATCATTTCCTATATTAAGACCATTGAATACTAGATTTAAACCACGTAAAAGAAAAATTTGCCATATTTATCATGAAATCTTGTTACAGAAATTAACAAACAAATGAATATCCATTGTAACCATGTTAAATTAGAAATGTGTATATCAGCATAGGAGAGAAATATGAAAAACTTGTTAAAGATGTTGTTAGGAGCAGCAGTATTTGTATTAGCTACAGCTCCGGCAATGGCATTTCCTGATGTTTCAGATGATTATTGGGCAGCACCTCAAATCAATTTATTATCAGAACAGGGAGTAATTGTAGGGTATCCTGACGGGACATTCAAACCTGACGCAAACGTAACAAGAGCAGAATTTGCAGCAATGGCAATCCGTGCACTTGGTCAACAACATACAAAAGTTGCTCAACCTGTTCATTTTACAGACATTGACGAAAGTCATTGGGCATATTCGGATATTCAAAAAGCACTATATTTTGACTTGATTTCTTGCGACAAATCCGGAGAATTATTCAGACCTGATGATTCCGTTTCAAGAGCTGAATCATTAACAGTTTCTGTCAATGCACTTACAACAGAAACTATCAGTCCTGCAAAAGCACAAGAAGTTTTATCAAAAATGTATATTGATGCAAACACAATTCCTGAATGGTTTTTAATTCCTGCGGGAAAAGCTGAAATCTTAGGAATGATAGTTGTTGCACCAAGCGCTAAAAAAGCTGCACTTGAAGCTAACCGTCCTGCAACCAGAGCCGAAGTTTCAGCAATTTTATTCAATATGATGGAACAAGCAAAACTTAACCCTAACGCAAAACTTGCAGAAGCGATGAGAAAGAAAACAGGTGAAGGTTTTGTAGTTGATAACGCAACCGTTCAAGGAAGTGTCGGAACTCTTCCTGCAGGCGCAATTGTTCCTATTAAATTAAATTCATACATAAGCACTCAATCTTCCGAAGGCGGAACATTATACACCGCAACAGCTCCTCAAAACTACGTAACAAAAGAAAAATTCATTTTGGTACGTGAAGGCGCAACTCTTAAAGGTCAATTACTTGATGTAAGACCAGGAAAATACTTCGTAAGAAACGGTGTTCTTGTTCTTGAAAACTCTTTAATTACAACCGACAATGACCAAACAACAGAATTTTACGCAACCGGCGAAGTTAAAAAAGACAGAAACTGGTGGATGAAATTTGTACGTTGGGCATTCAAAGGTGAACAACTGGAAGTTGCAGCCGACGGCACAGTTTATGTAAAACTTTTAAAACCGCTCAAAATCGACTTAACTAACGGTTGGATTTACGAATAATAAAAAACACAACTATAAAAATCCGTTGATATTAAATTATCAACGGATTTTTGTTTTATTATCAAATTTTTCAGGATGAGCAGAATTTGACAAGATTATTTCATAATATTCATTTTTATCAATATTTACACCCATAGTTGAAGTGTCACAATATTTTTTTCTTTTTTTGTTGAGTAATTTTTTATAATCCTGTCCCATAGAGATAAAATACCACAACAATCAATATTAGTAAACTTTGAATTGCGAAAGGACTTTATCTTTACTTACAGCGATATCTCTATCCGTTGCGGCTTTATCAACAACAATATCCCAGAATTTTTGTTCAAAATCTGTCGGGTCATTATTTTTGTCTTTTTTAAGCACAGAAACTATATATTTTCCGGCCCTATCATATTCTTCATCTTTTGCTTTGAATATATTAAACAACTTAGTCATTTTTTTTGTAACAAAGTCATCCGTATTTTCAAAAAGATTTTTCAACTGTTCTACACCAATACTGCAAACATTTTCATGTTCAATCCCTTTATCATAATGATAAATTTCGCAGCTATCTGCGAAGTCGGTTATTTCAAACGTATCATTCGGATACTTTGAAGTTTTTGCCTCAAACTCTTTTGCGACTTTTTGCCATCTTTCAAGATTTTTTGTAACACCGCGTAAGTCCATTCTTGCAGTAAAATTTACGTTTTGATTTGACGCATTGATTGTATTCATTGATTATCCTTTCTTAACTATTTTGATACAAAGCTATTAAAATAGCTAAAAAATATAATTGCTCAAAAATTTTAAAATCTTTACAATTAATAACAATAAGTTACCCCCGCTTGCAAATAAAATATATTTATAATACGATTTATCATACGAACGTGCGTCGGTGGATTTTTTTGTGGAAGAAATTATTTAAACACCGATTAAGGAATTACACAAGTTAGTACAATAAAGAAATATAAAGGAAAGCAAGATGAATAACCCAATCATTGATGAATTAGAAAAAAGCTATATGGGCAAAGAGTTACCGCAACTTAATGCCGGAGATACAGTAAAAGTTTTCGTTAAAATCGTTGAAGGAAACAAAGAAAGAATCCAAGCATTTGAAGGAACTATCATCAAAATGCACGGTTCAGGTTTGAACAAAACTATTACGGTTAGAAAAGTATTTCAAGGCGTTGGTGTAGAAAGAGTATTCTTAATCAACTCTCCGAGAATTGACAAAATCAACGTAATTAGACGCGGTGATGTTAAACGCTCAAAATTATACTACTTGAGAGAACGTTCAGGTAAAGCAACTCGTATTAAGGAAAAAATTGAAAAAAGATAAGACACATATTCACTGGTATCCGGGGCATATAGCAAAAGCTGAAAGAAAGCTTAAAGAACAGTTATCGCTTGTGGATGCAGTGATAGAAGTTCTTGATGCGAGATTACCGATTTCAAGTTGTTATACAGATATTACGAGGCTTTTAGGTCAAAAGCCTCGTTTAATATTGTTAAATAAATCTGATTTGACCATAAAATCGGAACTTGCGCCTTTTATCAAACACATTGAAACAATCAGCGGTTGTAAAGTTTTCACAACGGATGCAAAAAATTCAAAAGATTTAAATGCAATTGTAAACAATGCTGTTGAGATTTCTGAGCCGAGAATTCAGGCAATTATGGCAAAGGGATTACTCAGAAGACCTGCAAGAGTTATGGTTGTAGGAATGCCAAATGTCGGCAAATCCAGTATTATCAACAAATTGACACGCTCATCAAAAACTAAAACCGGAGCAAGGGCGGGGGTAAAAAGAAAAAAAAATGTCATTACACGAGTCTACATTGCATTGAGTGTCATAAGTTTACATTGCATATTGCATCTAGGTATCAATAATTATATAATACGAATGACAATGTACCCAGATATATAAAAAATTTGAATTAATTAATTACAGCAGGGTTGCCGACCTTTATCAGTAATTTTTTATTTTTTTATGCAGTTTTTCAGTAAAACGAATTAAAAAT
>JBJEGJ010000035.1:0-135601 GCA_051874955.1 Candidatus Gastranaerophilaceae bacterium | reverse complement strand
CGGTATAAATTGCACCGCCAAGACCTGCGGAAGTATTGCCATAAGCCAAAGCATTAATTATTGATGTTGTGCCGCTTGATGTATTATAGAAGGCTCCGCCGTTTTGAGATGACTTGTTACCTGAAATAACACTGTCGTTTAAAACAAAACTGTTACTGTTAATATTTGCTATAGCTCCGCCATTAGCTGCTTCGTTGTTAATTAAATCAACATTATCAAGCAAAATATTTGCATAGTTATTGTTCGCATATATAACAGAACCGTCTTTAATACTTGTGTCTGCATATCGTTTTGCATTTTGAACAGAAACATTTATCATTTCAAAATTTGTGTCATTAACTATTTCAAACATTGAGCCGTTAGTTTTATCGGAAGAAAATGCTCCGGTTTTGATTGTTGCATTGCCGTCCGCATCAAAACTAATCGTATCGTTTGAAATTTGTTCACCGTCGTAAAAATAATTACCTTCAGTATCTTTGTATAATCTTGAATTAGGGTCAGATAAGTCGTATTCATTTGCCGTAACAAGTAAATCCTTCAATTCTCCGTCAAGAATACTTTTATAAGTACCGTTTTCATCGTTAGTCAGTTTCCCGATAATAGTAAATGTACCGGCGGTTGTAGTATCAAGATTTCGGTAGATATTATATTTATTTTCAGCTTGAGTTGATGCAACATAACTGAAACCTCTGTTTCCGCCAGCTTGTTCTTCATTGATATTATATCTGTTTAAATCTCGTAAAGTATCAGTGCTTGAAGGCCCGTCAGCCGTAATTTTTATACTGTCGGCTTCTCTGTTAGTTTGGGCAGACTTAATTCCGTATTTATAAATATTTGTAGCCCAAGACAGAATTTGCGCATTATTTACATCCGCAACCTGCAAAGTATTATTACCCTCAAATACTTGTATTATACCTTTTGAGCCCTCTGAATCCATTATACCGTTGTCATCAGTGATAAATATTTTGGTTATTTCAACAATACCGCTGCCTGAATTTGCAATAATCCTGTCAGAATAAGGCTTATCGCCGCCCTCGCCATCATTGTAGACCAGATTTACATCAAGGGATAATTTGGAATTATCTGTCATATTTAATGAGTCAAAAGCATACTTATCACCCGCTACTCTGTTTGACAGATCTAAAATTGATGAACTCAGAGTATATTTGGCATTTCCCATATCGTAAATACCTGATTCATTCGGAGAAATTGTCCCTAATTTAACATCGGAATTTTGAAAACTAATATTATCCGCACTACCGGACGTCTTGTTAAATACCGTATTTAACACATAATTTGCATTGTTAAATGCAAAGTTATTAGAATTTGTATCAGACGTAAACCAATCATTATTAATTGTATATGTTGCGGAATTTCCTGAACCTGTCAGCGCAAAAGTTGCACCATTTATCAAATTGATGTTGCTAAAGTTATCATTATCAAGAACATATTCACCTGCCTCCGTTGCCGAATAATCAAGTTTTGAATTGCTGCCTGAAATATTGACAGTCGCATCGGATGAGAAGAATTGGTTTGCCGTAGTTTTTTCAAATTTAACAGTTCCGGAATTTATATTAAAAACTCCGTTAAATCCGCTGTTATCATTATCACCCGTAAGTGCCAAATCTTGTCCGCCAATATTAGCATAGATAGTTCCTTTACCTGAAATTTTTGCTGAAATATAGCTTCCTAAAGTATTCCATATAGAGAATGTAGAATTACCATTTAAAGTTATAGAACCACCTTGAATGTTTCCTTCACTCAGCATAACTCCCGTATCTTGCGCTAAGGTTAAATCAACGCCATCTAATACCGGAGATGCCTGTTCATATCCGTTGCCAAAGATAACAAAACCGCTTTTGACATTTACTTTTTGGTCACTGATTTGTTTAGCGAAAGAAATAAAACCGTCTGTATTAATAGTTTTGTTTCCGGTTGAATTACTTTCGATAGCATCTTTAATTGTCAGAGAATTTGTGTTTGAATTTAAATTTAATGTACCGTTATTAATTATTTTTGTACCGCTAATACCTTCGGCATCATTACTTAATGTCAAATCCCCACTTTCAGCCGCAATAGTCATTGTTCCGCTGTTATAAATATATGACTGTCCATTTTTACCGTTACCGCTAAATGTAGTGTCTATAATTTGCATATTTCCGGCATTGTATATTGCGGAACCTAAAGTATTTGCATTGTTATTTGTAAATGTAGAATTTTTAATAACGGTTGCAACAGAGTTCCAAGCATCATTGTTAATTGCGCCTCCGACAGAAGCCGCACTATTACCCGTAAACTGCGAATTAATAATTGTTAAGGCATTTCCGTTAGTGTGAATTGCACCACCTCTGCCATTTGATGCTTTATTATCAACAAATAGCGCATTTTTGATTGTTGCAATTACACTGTTACCTAAAGATATTGCACCACCGTCTGAGGAGGCGGTGTTGGTATTAAATTCGGTACCGTCAATATTTAAATAGACTTCCGTCTGTGCAGCAGTTCTGGTAGGAGATGCAATGGCTGCACCAAAAAGCGCTCTGTTTTCTTTAAACGCTCCACCCTCGACATTGATTGTTCCGCCGGCAAGTCTTACAACCCCGTTTCCATTAGTAGATCTATTGTTGGTTATCTCTGTATTAATCAAATTAATAACAGAATTGTCACCTTGAGTGTATATTGCACCGCCTGATGAGTAAGATGAATTTCCCGTAATAAGTGAATTTTCGATATTAACAATTGCATCATCTGCCGTTGCATATACAACAGAACCTCCGGCAGTTGTCGATGTTTTGTTTGCACTATTGATTTCCAAATTTTTAATATTTAGAGTTGTCCCTAATTCTGTTAGTTCAAACATCGAAAGTCCGCTTGTCGCTGAACTGTTTTCTTTTGCAACAATCTTATCGCCTGTTCTTATTCCTTCCGCATCACATCGTCCGATAACACTTAATGTTCCTGATAATGTTGTTTCCAAATTTTGACCGATATAATAGGTCTTTCCTCCGACGAAATTAAATGTTCTGTCGTTTGAAACTTCGTGATTTAAGTGATACAAACCATGTTCTGAAAGTTCTTGCGCCGTAAACAAAAGTTTATTATCAGATGTCGCAGATACTAAATAGTTGTATACACCAGAATCATAAGTTATATCGTTTGCAACGGATAAAGCAGCAGTTCCTGATAGAATTTCGTAGGTTTTATTAATGTTTGCTCCGTTGTCACTTCCTATAATTCCAATATCGGAAAGACTTGATATCTTTAATGTGGCAGAACCGTTATCTATCGTTATTTTATCACTATTTGTTCCGGTAAAATCAATATCTAAATACAGATTATTCTCTCCGTTTGCGGTTAATTGCGCAAATTGAAGATTGTTATATGAACCGTCTTTCATATTGATATTTAAAATCGAATTTAAATCGGTTGTATAAGTACCTGCAAACTGTTTATCGTTTTGGGCAGTTGTTACATTAATCGTTGCATTTGTAAATCCTATTGTATTACCCGCAGCGTTTGCCACATCCGCATCTAAATTATAACTACCGTTTGTAAAATTGATATTGGCATTATTTGCACTATTTCCAAAATGAACTTTTGATGTATTATCCAAAGTATATTTGTGGTTTGTATCAGCAATATAATTGAGTATTGAACCGGTATTTACATTCGAATTAAAATCAAATTCACCCTCAGTCGACTGAACTGCGTTAATTTTTAACATCCCGTTATTTACATTGATTACTCCCGCAAATCTTTCATCATTTGTTGAGGTAGACAAAATTTCTAATTCTCCGCTACCGGCTTTATTAAACGTACCGTCACCGACTAAGGTTACTATTTTTCTCCGATAGCGTAGGTGGTTGAATAATCAATTGTTGCATCGGTTTTAATATCAACTGTACCTTGAACAAATGACGCCAGCTCTGTTTTAATAAATTTTAAAGTTCCGTTTTCAACTTCTGTTCTTCCCGTGAAATTATAATTATTTCCCGATAAATTTATATCTCCTGAGGTTATAAATGTCCCTTCACCGTACAAACCGCTTTGATAAACACCCGACATAACGAAATCATTGAACAAATTAAATGTATCATTTGTTGAAGTAACTTTAAAAGTACCTTCAGTATCAATTTGGACGGCTCCGTCAATCATTTTATCTATTGTATCATCGGCAACAAATTCAAGAATCCCATTACTTATGACGGTACCTGTTCGGAGTTGATTACTCCATTTCCCGACAGAATTAACAACATCACCTTTTAAATTTGAATTATCTCCGGTTAGAACAAGAGTTCCCTCGCCCGTTTTTATAAGTTGACCATTTCCTGAAATCAGATAACCCTTATTATCAACGGTGTAATTTTTTTCTGCTTCAATGTTAAAATCAATTTTTGTTCCGCTTGAAAGAACGGTCTTTGAATTTTCATTGAAAAATGTATCAGCATCAGAATTTATATCAACAGTGAGTTTTCCGTTTATTATATTAAACTGACCGTCAAAATTATCATTATTGCCGCTTAAAATGAGTTCAGCCATGCCGGTTTTTGTAACAAATCCGTTACCTGAAAGATTTTTAAGATTATCTGTATAATCGTTTGTAATATTTAAACTCGAGGTTGCATTTGCAATACTTACGCTTCCGCCGATAAAACTTCCGCCTGAGGCTTGAACATAATCAACTATTCCCTGCGAAATAGTCAAATTGCCCGTAAAATCTTTATTTACCCCGCTTAAATTTAAAGTGCCGATACCAAGTTTTTCCAGCGTACCGTTACCTGATAAACCGCTTAAAATTTTACTTGAGGTGTTGTCGTTTGTTGTAAATTTAACAGTGTTTCCGCCTGCGATATAAATATCATTTGAAATACCGCCTGATGAGTTTCCGACAAATTCTGAATCCGTTATTGAAAGTTCCCCGTTTAGAACCGCTATTGCTCCGCCTTTGCCTGAAACCGAACTGTTTTTAAACACAACATTATTAATTTCTGCAACAGAAGTTGAATTATTTAAATATAAAATTGACCCGTTTTTAATGTCTTGTGTTGTTCTGGCTGCATCTTGTATTGTCAGGTTTTGGATTGTTAATTTTGTATTATCTCTTGTGACTTCGAAAAATGACCCTTTATTTCCCGAATCAATTATATAATTGCCGTTTGTATCTTTAGCGTAAGTAATTGTAGCATCAGGATTAATCGTATAAGAAACTCTTTCTCCCGAAATAATACTGTTGTTTCTGTTGCTGCCTGTTACGGTAAATTCACCGGTCAAGGTTGTATCAATATCTTGTGCAATATGATAGATATCAGAACCGACAACACTAAAACCTCGTACATTATCTCTTTCGTGATTCATTGTTCTTAAGGTATCAGGTGATGCTGCTTTTAACCCTTTAAATTCTACAGAATCAAAAATATCAGATGTTCCGATTGATTTTGCCGCATTAATTTCGTATTCATAAATATTTGTAGACCAATCTGCAAGTTTTGGATTTCCGTCGGTAATTAGTAAGCCGACATTCCCGTTTTCGTTATTTATTACTTTTAGCGTTTTTGTGTTTTCTGCGTTATCAAAAATTCCGTTATCATCTACAATTGCTAATTTTGTCAGATTGAGTTTTCCGTTTCCGTCCGTGATATTTAATACATCAGAAGCCAATATATTACCTAACGATACGTCAATGGTTAGATTTGCGGAATTTGAATTTAGCTCTGCAAAATTATAAGTTTTAAAATCATCCGACGTTCCTTGTGCATTCATCAAGTTCAAGGTACTGTTATTTAAAGTATATTTGCCAAGATGATTATCGCTTATCAAAGTAATATCAGCATTGTCTAATATAATATTGTTGCCTGTTTCATTAACAATTGCTCCTAAAATAATATCTGCGTTGGAAATTTTTGCCGTTGCGTTTGAATTTTCTGATACAAAATTCAGTTTAGAATTATTATCAAGCGAAATTGTCGAGTTATTTTGAGCAATATATTCAAGTGTTGAATTTGCATAAATATTTGTTGAGATATCAAAGTCATCAACGTTTTCCGTTGAACTCAAAACTTTAAGAGTACCGGCTTTTATTTCAGCAAGCCCGCTATCCGTGAAGTTGTAATTACTGATTGTCAAAATTTCACTGCCGTCTTTGACCAAAGTTCCGGCATTGGTAAGATTTGTGATTATATCACTATCTGATGCTATATAATTTAGAACCGCTCCGTTTGAAATATGGGTTTCGCCGTTAACAAAAGAACTTGTCCCAATTTTTTCAAATGTCAATGAACCGTTTTCAATCGTCAACAGTCCGTTAAAATTGTTATTATTACCCCTTAATACAAAATCTCCGCTGCCTGTTTTTGTAAATTGTGTATTTGAACTTGCGGAAATTATATTCTTGCCAAATTGATTTTGTTGTCCGTTAGTATCAACAATTAAATTTGTTCCGTCTGCAAGATTTATGCTTCTGCTGTTGAAAAATCTTGAAAATTCGTCTTCTGCTATATAATTAAGAGTTCCACCGTTAATATTTACGGTACCTAAAAACCCCGAATTATCACCGCTGACGGTTAAACTTCCCGAGCCTGATTTGTTAAATATTGCGGAGGCAGTAGCAGATGCAAGTCCGTTAAGTTTATCATATTGCATATTGGCAATATTCAAGGTCGTATTATTTGCCATTGAAACGCTTCCGCCGGTAAAACTTCCGCCTGAGGCTTGAACATAATCAACTATTCCCTGCAAAATAGTCAAATTCCCCGTAAAATCTTTATTTACCCCGCTTAAATTTAAAGTACCTATGCCAAGTTTTTCCAGCGTACCGTTACCTGATAAACCGCTTAAAATTTTACTTGAGATGTTGTCGTTTGTTGTAAATTTAACAGTGTTTCCGCCTGCGATATAAATATCATTTGAAATACCGTCTGAGGAGTTTCCGACAAATTCTGAATCAGTTATTGAAAGTTCCCCGTTTAGAACCGCTATTGCTCCGCCTTTGCCTAAAACCGAACTGTTTTTAAACACAACATTGGTTAATTCGGCTGCTGCATTTTCACTATTCATATAGAGAACAGAACCGTCTTGAATTGTTTGCGCTGTTCTTGATGCGTCTTGAATTGTTACATTCTTGATAGTTAACTTTGTACTTTCCAAATCCGTTAATTCAAAGAATGAACCTTTATCCTCACCGGCACCGTTTCTCAAGCCGGAAATAATGCTGCTTGAATTAGAAAGTCCGCTGACAGTAAAATAACCTTTTTCTGTTTTTCCCAAATCCTCATTTATATAGTACGTATCAGCATTGTTTACCAATGAAAAACCTCTCACAGGTGAGGCTTGATAATTATTCATTTTCTTTAGAGAATTTGCATTTGCGGTTTGTTTACCTATGAAATCAAGTGCATTATAAACAGCGGAACCTGATGTTTTACTTGCATTAATTTCGTATTCATAAATGTTAGTCGACCAAGCAGCAATAGTTAAATCATCAGGATTTGCAACATTTATCCCGACACTTCCGTTAGTATTGTTGATTATCTGTACGGTTTTTGTATTATTTGAACCGTCAGGAAAAATTCCGTTATCATCTAATATCGCCAAACTGTTGATATTAAGTGTTCCGTCACCGTTGACGATGTTTAATTTATCAGAACCGAGTGTTTCACCTAATGATACATCTATCGTCAAATTGGAATTATTTTCGGAGGAAAACTCGTTAAACACATATTCATTAAGACTTCCGTCCATCAAATTTACTGTTGAATTATCAAATGTCAGTTTTGTTTGAAATTCTGATTTTGTAGTAAAATTTACAACCGAGTTTATAAATTTAACAGTATCACTTGTGGCAGACGAAAAATCAGTATTTAAAACGTAGTTAGAATTTGAAACTCCGTTAAATGTCAAATAATTATTACCTGAAGATGTATAAAAACCGTCATTAAGAGAGGTTGTACCCACTCCTGATGTATAATTTAGCTTTGCATTATCCGATAAATTTAGATTTCCGAAGGTGCCGTCTGTCAGAGTTTTATCCCCGTCAGTTGCAGTATAATTCAATGTTGAATTTTTAATATTAATGGTTGCTTGAGGGTCAAAAAATTTATCCGAATTATTTTCAAAATAGGTTAAAGAACCCTCGTTGATATTTGCCGTTCCCTTAAATCCTGAATTGTCCGAAGTTAATTTTAAATCTTCCGTCCCGAATTTGTTTAACGTTCCATCGCCTGAAATATCTTTTATCTCATCTGCCAGTGTCGTTGTATAATTTAAAACCGCACCGCTTGCAATATATGTCGAGGACTCGGCATAAGTATTTGAATTTGTT
This sequence comes from Candidatus Gastranaerophilaceae bacterium, assembly GCA_051874955.1. Lineage (GTDB taxonomy): Bacteria > Cyanobacteriota > Vampirovibrionia > Gastranaerophilales > Gastranaerophilaceae > Zag111. The sequence continues at coordinate 127,284 of JBJEGJ010000035.1, read as the reverse complement.
TTCTCAAACGATAATGAGCCGTTTTCAATATTTATACCGCCACTTAACCCCGAATTATCACCAATAAGTTTTAAGTCCGCATCTCCAAATTTATTTAGCACTCCGTTACCGGAAATGTTTGTTAATGTATCATCTACAGATGTTGTATAGTTAAGACTTGCACCACCGTCAACATAAGTTGATCCGCTGATATACGAACTTAAATCTGTCTTGTTAAATGATAAAGAGCCCTCAAAAACATTTACTTTTCCTGTTAAATTAGAATTATCTCCGATGAGTTCTAAATCATTTTCACCGTACTTGTTTAGATTTCCTGCTCCTGAAACATTTTGCAAAGTATCACTTAATGTAGTTTTATAATTTAAGTTTGCACCGCCTGCAATATTTGTTGCTCCGCTCGTATATGAAGTTGATGCAGTTTTCTCAAATACTAATGTTCCCTCACTAATATTTGTTGTACCTAAAAATTCTGAATTATCACCGGCAAGCAGAAGATAACCTTCACCGGTTTTGTTGAATATCCCCGAATTATTTGTACCGTTAGTTTTTAGATTTCCGAGTTTTGCAGGAGAATTTTGGGTTTTATCAGAACTTGTATAATATTCAAATACAGTATTATCACTCAATATAGTTTTTGAGCTTTCGGCATTAAAGAAGTTATCTTCGCTATTATTTGCCTGATAAACCAATTTGCCGTTATTGATAAGAATACTTCCGCCGATATCAGATAAATTTCCGATAAAGGTTTCATCAACCTCGTTAGATTTAATCAATCTTACTTTATTAACATTATCACCGATAAAACTTCTGAAATTTTGAAGTATTCCGGTAGTAGAACCCAAAACTTCTATACCGCCATAGTTTTCTGTGATTTTTACTTGGTCATTATTAATAGCATCTTGAATAGATGTAGATGACGTATTAAAACTTAAAACACCGTCTTGTTTGATATTTATTGAACCCAAGTATTTTGATGTTTCAGAATAAACATCACTCATAATGAGCTTACCGCCGGATTCAATGTTTATTATTGCATCACTATCGGCTGATGCCAGCCCGCCGGAAATAATAACCGCATCATCATTATCTTTCCAAGCATTTTCTCTGCTTGTTCCCGTAACATTCATTACGCCGTTTGAGCCAAAATAAATATCATTTGCACCTTGATTATCTTCATTATTTGAAAAAGATGTGCTGTTAATATTTAGCGTACCGTCATTATAAATAGCTCCGCCATAGCTTTTCGCTGAACCGTTAGTACTTCCTGATTTTGTTGCATTTGCGGTATTATTTGAAAATGTCGAATGGTCAATACTTAAATTTCCGCTATTATATATAACCCCGCCCAGAACTGTCGCATTTGGAGTACTGCCTTGCATTTGCACCTTTGCAGTTGACAAGGCTTGATTACCGGAGAAAACTGAATTAGAAACCTTCAAAACTCCTGAATTAGAAATTACACCGCCTTGTATTTGCGAAGTTGCAGCACCAGACAAATAGCTTGCATTTTGCGCGGCATTTGCAGATATGTTATTATCCAAAAATTGAGAATCTGAAATTTCAGAAGTTTCTGAATTATTCAAAAGTCCGCCCTGAATTGTGACATTTGAATTTGAACCCCAAGCAACACCTGAATTAAGCTCTATAGTGCCGTTATTAAATTGAGAATTGTTTTTGATATAAAAATTTGCCGTATTGTTAACTATCAGACCTAAAATAGAATAATTAGTAGTTCCCATACCACTATTTGAAATATTTCCCTTTGTAAAACTTATGGAATCAAAATACGCATTATCAAAGGTTAAAGAGGCTCCGTTTTTGAGCGAGTAACCCAAAGAACTGTCTTTGGAGTTATTAAACGAACCATTAATAAGAAAGCCGTTTCCGAATAAGGTCGATGTATATTGGGAACCGTTTAATTCAGGCGGGGTAAAGCTTGATAGCGATATATCATTCAGAAGCTTAAGAGTCGAATTGTTTGTATAATTTTGAAAATTTTGCAATTGAGTTGATGTTGTAATATCAACAGCATAACTTTCGGTTGAAAAGTTCCCGCTCCCGACCAAAACTGCGCACGCAAGCGCAACCTTCATCATACTGATTTTATTCTTATTTCTAAAATCCATTATAAAAAGCTTCTCAAGTCTGTAATTACATAAATATTATATATTATTTACAATAAAATGTCAAAAGATTTTTCACTTGAAAGATATGATAATACAGGATTTGAGTATATTATTGTTTTACAAATTTTTAATATTTTGTAAAATTTTTATAATGTGTTATACTTTTGGTATCGCCGAAATTAAGGAGAGGTGTCCGAGCGGCTTAAGGTGTGGACCTCGAAAGTCTATGTGAGCGAAAGCTCACCGTGGGTTCAAATCCCACCCTCTCCGTTTTTACTGTGGCTTTAATTTTGTAAAAAACAGCACCGATAGACTAAAGTCTACCCTACTTACTAATGGCTACCCTGCTTACTGAGATAACACGAGTGTGTCATCCTGAACTTGCGGATTTTCGGTAGAGTGAGCGAGTAAAACGAGCAAAACTCGTAAGAGCAAAGAACACGATTGAGCGACTAAATCCGAAAGGGTTTAAAAGCGAGATGAAGTGTTCTGCACACCCGAATAATCCAAGATTATTTCAGGATCTTAAACCATAGCAAAGTTCACCAATTGCAAGACCCTGAAACAAGTTCAGGGTGACATGTTTGGTTGATTTTTTGTACAACGCCCCGCTTGTTCAGGGGAAAAATGGGAGATTTTTGGGTTGGAAAGAAAAAATACACAATGGTATAACAAGTGTGTCATCCTGAACTCGTTTCAGGATCTGTTTAACTTTGGCAAAGATATGAATTTCTTTGACCAGACCTCACCCCAACCCTCTCCTATCTTAGGAGAGGGAAATTTTACACACATGTCATCCTGAACAAGCCGAGCAGAGGATGAAAGCGTTAGCGTATCCGTTTAATGCGAGGCGCGTTTCAGAATCTTTAAAAACATAGACAATTTCAGGATCTTTTAACCTGTAGGGTGCAATTTTGCGTGAAGAACAAAAACAATTGGAAATGGAAAAGAAAAAACTTGAAGAACAAGCTCGTCAGGAAGAATTAACAAAAGAACGAAACAGCTTATTTGACAAGATTTTAAATACGGGTCGCTAAATTATTGGCTAACATCAAAATAAGGATAAATAATAAAGCTATAAAGGGTGTAATTAATTGCATCCTTTATAGCTTGTTTTATATGAAATTATTATGTTCAACGCCCAAATAACATTTTTCTATTTAATTTGTTTTAGCCAATCCTGCAGTTCTTTATCTGTTTCTGTACCACCTTTACCATATACAACAAACGGTTGCAAAACCGTTGAACCTTTTGTTAATTTTCCCATGTCTTCTGCGATAGTATATTTACCACCACCGCCATGCGTAATAAACGGAACTATAGTTTTACCTTCAAAATTATTTTCGGACAAAAAAGTTTTAACGGCAGGCGCCATTTCATACCACCAAACAGGTGTTCCTACAAAAATTATGTCATAATTTGAAACATCTCCGTTATCTTTTAATTCGGGTTTTGTTCCTTTTTCGTGTTGTTTTTTTGCAACACCGTATGCCGTTTCGTTGTAGTCGTTCGGGTACGGAACTGCGGTTTCAATTCTGAACATATCGCCACCGACTTGAGAATGGATTTTTTCGGCAACTGATTTTGTATTACCGCCCCACGAAAAATATGCAATTAAGATTTTTTTGTTTCCCATAAATTCTCCTTGTTTATTTTGTGTAAATGCAAATACAACACTTGTACAAATAATTAATATCGGTAAAATTATCAATAATATTTTACTAAAAATTTTCATTGTCAACCTCTAATAAAATTTGTATATACTACATCTTCTGTTTTTGGAGGTAAAATTCCAACAGCTCGTCCTGCATCCTGACATTTGAGAAAATATGCAAGATTTCTTGCCAAAATTCGCATATTTTGTAGACCTTCTTCATCTTTAAGCACATCCTCAGAGGTTGCACCATGAACCATATTCCAATATCTGCCGGAGATTACGGGCATCTGCGAAATTGTAAAATATTTATTTAACTGATCCAATGCGGCAGTAGTACCGGCACGTCTTGCGCTCACTACGGCTGCTCCGGGTTTATGCAAAAATATATCACCTCTGCCCGACATAAAAGCTGTAAAAAATGCCCTGTTTAAAAATGAAACTGCTCCGCCTGCTGCCGCCGCATAATATACGGGAGAACCTAAAATGAACGCATCAAAATCCTTTGCATATTCTAAAAATTCATTTACTCCGTCATCAATTACACATTTTCCGAGTTCTGCACAAGCTCTACAAGCTCTGCATCCGCTTATCTGTTTTATCTCGATTTGGTATATTTCCGACCCAATATCTTCTTCTTGCAATGTTTTTTTGATTTCACTCAAAGCCGTATATGTACAACCGTCTTTGTGCGGAGAACCGTTAAATAATAATACTTTCATCTCTTACTCCTTATTTTAACCTGTTATATTCATCATCACTTACTTCTTCAAACCAGTCTGTCGTTGCTCCTTCTGTTGGTATTGAAATCGCTATATGTGAAAACCAACTGTCATGGGCTGCACCATGCCAATGTTTGACTTCGGGCAGAATATTTATTACATCACCTTTTTTAAGTTCCCGAACCGGTTTACCCCATTCCTGATAATATCCTCTGCCTGATGTTACAAGAAGAATTTGTCCGCTTTTATGATGAATGTGCCAATTATTACGGCATTTTGGCTCAAATGTTACATTTACGGAATTTACACCCTCTGTTGTTAGGGGATTTATATAACTTTTACCTTTAAAATATTTTGCATAAGTAATATTTTCCTTGCCTAAACCAAAACCACCACCGTTATCAGACAACTTAATTATCTCTTGTTGTGTATTTGTTAAAATATCCTGTGCCATACTTTTACCTCCGATAAAAACACTCATAAAAATCAATAAACTCAATATTATAATATTTTTCATAATAAAATCCTCTATTTAATATTATTTATAATTATGAAAAATTTTAAAGAGTTATTCCTATCATTTTCTTATCTATTTCTATCATTTATGCTAAAATATTTTTTGAGAGGTAAATATGCAATCCAAGTACGATTTAATTAAAGATATTGTTTTGAGAAACATTCCTGACGAAGGGAATTTTCCGACTTCAATTAAGGGAGTAAATTTTATAAGACGTGATACTCCAAGCGAGTTTTCAAAATGTTTTTACACTTCAGCCTGTATTTTTGTTTTGCAGGGACAAAAACAAATGATTTTTTCATCTGAGGTTAAAACTTATAAAAAAGGACAATATGTTTTATCTTGTACGGATATTCCTGCGGTATGCCGTGTTGAAAAAGCAAGTAAAGAAGAACCTTTTGTCGGAATTTTACTGGAATTTGATGAAAATTTAATGAAAGAACTCATAATTACTACAAAATTTGCCCAAAATACAAAATATCAGGATGAGTATCTTGCAATAACTGACGCGGACAGCAATCTTACGGATGCTTTTTATCGTCTTGTTCAACTTGTTGAAAATCCGCAAGATGATGTTATTGTTTCAATGATGATAAAAGAAATATATTACAGATTACTGACAGGACCTTTTGGAAACCAACTTTTACTTATTAATACAAAAGGTACTTGCTCAAATCAAATTGCAAAAGCAATAAGTTATCTGAAAAGTAACTACAAAGAAAAATTAAATATTGACGAAATTGCCCAATCGGTCAATATGGCACCGTCATCTTTTTATCGGCATTTTAGAAAAATTACACAAGTCAGCCCTTTACAATACCAAAAACAATTAAGACTACAAGAAGCTCAAAGATTGATGCTGACAGGTGACTATAACGCCGAAACCGCAAGCTATAACGTGGGATATGAAAGTCCAACACAGTTCAGCCGCGAATATAAAAAGATGTTCGGCAATCCGCCTAAAACTGACATTAAAATACTGATATCTTAAATCTGTTAACAAACTCCAAACCGATTTTGTTCAAAAACTAAGCAATAAATGCTTTAAAGAAGTTTCCTATACGATCGCCAAAAGCGTATGCTTCTTCTTCGATTAAACTGTTTCTGTATTTTTCACTGCCAAATCCCAAAGGATTCATATATTCATAGTTTTTCATAGCTTCCAGATATTCAAGCGCTTTTTTACCTTGTATAGAATCTGCCTTAAACTTAGGCATTTTTAATACCTCAGCAAAGTTTTCTTCAATCTGCGGAATTATTTTTTTTGCGGTATTTTCAATTGCTTTTTGAATAAATTCCTCACCTTTACCTGCTTCAAGGGCTTTTGCATAATGGCTTTGAAACATAAAGTCAAAACTATGTTTCGTAATTGCATTTCTAACTTGAGATTCTGCAATTGCTCGAGCATATTGCTCAACACTTATTCCTTTCGTACGTAAAATAGTTGAATATTGTTCACAATGTTTTAGCTCGTGAGCTATTAAATTCAATTGCTGTTCCTTTGGTAATCCATTCAAAAATCCTTTAGTATAGTCAATTGAATTTGTAATCGGCGAATATCCGCCTTTCGCATTTAATATTGCGTCTTCGCCTCCTATAATTATATTTTTAGGAGCAATCCCGTTTAGTCGCATTTGTTTTACCATATTTTCATAAGCTTCAGAAACAAATTCACGACCGCTTTTACCTTCCAAATTTGCAAAAATAACTCTATATTCTTCCGGCACTTTTTCTAATGCTTTTGCTACTTTTTGCGCGGTTCGAGGTTTTACAACCTCTGCTGTAGGAACTTTTGTTTCAACAGGTTTCACATCAGGCGTAGAAATATGTAACTTTTTCAACAAAGACTTAGCCTTATCTTTTGCACCTGCATAAGATTCACGAAAATATAATTTTAACCACTCGGTTTTCGTTTTTGGTAAAGCTTCAACAGCTTTTTGCGCGCCCTGTTCTATAGACTCGTTTAGCATTTGTATCATTTGTTCAGATACTCTATTTGCAATGCCTTCAGCTCCGCCAACTTGCCTCATTCCACTTTGATACCCGCGATATCCCGCAAAATTGGCAATAAATTCTGCACCTTTTTTGGCACCTAAGTTTTCAAAACACATTTTATCAAAAGCATCCAACGCTTTTCGCTGCGTATTGGGGCTGAGTTCGGCAATATACTCTGTAGCGCGTCCCAAATCTCCATTTTTTACAATCGCTTTATAAAGATAATTACAAGCTTTTTTAACAATTCTTACTTTCATAACTTCTACCAAACCTTTTCTTTTATATATATATTTATAAAGTATTTTTTTATGACGAAATTGACACGTTATTAAAATTCATCTTAATAAATCGACACAAAAGACTTGTGAAGTAAATAAAATTATGATATACTACGTGTGTAATAATAAAAATAAAAGTGTGTAGATGCTTGTTAGTTTAATGTCAAAATTGAATGCAATTTCGCTTAAAAGTAATGCTCAATATGCGATGATGCAAAATCATTCTAATATGATGAATGCGGTTCAATCTCCGACTTTTGGAGGTTGGGGATTGAGGAACGCTCATCTTGCCGATATGAACTTCGGAATGAATAATGACTATTATCAAACACTTTACCTGCTTGCATCTGCTCAAGAAAAAGCTGCTGCGCAATTGCTCAATCACCAAGCACAGAATTACAAAATTTCGTATATTGCGTAATTGTTGATTTTTTGTACAACGCCCCGCTTGTTCAGGGGGAAAATTTGGGAGATTTTGAGATGAAAAGAAAAAATACGCAATGGTCTAACACATATGTCATCCTGAAAAAACTGAAAATCAAGCTATAAAATAGCGTAGATTTTGTTTTGTTTAGGATCTTTTACGCTTCATTCTCCCTCTCCTAAGGTAGGAGAGGGGTAGGGTGAGGTCTGATCAAGGTTGAACCCTTGTGTCATCCTGAATTTATTTCAGGATCTTAAAGCATCGCAAAGTCCACCAATTGCAAGACCCTGAAACAAGTTCAGGGTGACATGGGTGTTTAACTTTTTACTTTAGCCTCGATTTGTTCAGTGGCTCGTAAATATTTGTGTGTTTACTTTGGTTCAATTAAGACCCTGAAATACGTCTCGCATTAAACGAATATCGCTTACGCTTTCATCCTCTGCTCGGCTTGTTCAGGGTGACACCTTTGTTTGTTTTTTGCATTCTGCTCAGCTTGTTTAAAGTCACAAATTGAAAATAATTGGTGGTAAAAGAGGGAATACGCAATGGTCTAACACATACGTCATCCTGAACTCGTTTCAGGATCTTAAAAACATAGCAAGGTTTACCAACAAGCAAAGACCTCGAATAATCCCAGACAAATTCAGAATTAGTTTGAATGCCGTAATAATTTAACGATTGTAAGATGCTGAAACAAGTTCAGCATGACAAAAGTGAGAGTAATTGGTAGCAAAAGAAGGGATACGCAATGATCTAACGTATGTGTCATCCTGAACTCGTTTCAGGATCTTTTTAACTTTGGCAAAGATATGAATTTCTTTGGCATTGAGGTCGAGTTATTTGTCATGGATGCTGAAATACTCCATTTTGTCAGTTTAGTAAAGTTGACCTACACCACTATAAGAATTATAGGTTGACACTAATATCAAGAATACTTATAATTGCATGTGCAGGGGGCTAGTATAATGTCTGATAAGTTAATTCAGTTTATTATTTCATTATTGATATTTTTCGCATGTTTGTTTGCTTTTAATAAACGGATTAATATATATGGTGTATTTAAGAAGTTTAGACGTTATTCTATATATTATCCTAAATTTGCATATTTCACATTAGGCTCAATAGTTATCATTTTTTATTCAAAATACATTGTTGAAAATCATATAACACCTATTCCAATAATTGCACTATTGTTACCATTTGTTGTGATGTTAATTATTCCAATCGGAACCATTTATTATATCATCAGAGCGTCAATACATATTACTAAAATTGCAGAAAATAAATTTCAAGAAGACCAAACTAATAAAATAATTTGGATAAATGATATTATATATTTGCTTATTATTGGAGTTGTGACATATTTTGCAATTAAAAAATAATAATCATCCTCTCGCATTAAACGGATACGCTTACGCTTTCATCCTATGCTCGGTGTAAAGTAACACTCTAGATGATTATTTATAACAGTAAAAACGAGTATTTTGCAAATTAAGATTTTACTTCATTTTTTGTATCGTCAATTTTTAATTCATTAGAAGGTGTGATATTTTGATTAACTTGATTACCAAAAGGTGGTATTATTTGTGACATCAATCCTTGAGCTTGTGCTTCACCTATTTTTTTATGAATGTATTTTACTCTATCAATTAAAATATTATCTTGGATGTTTCTAAATACAGTAGGATTGTCATTACTATTTAATGTTACTTTATCTAATATTTTATACTCATCTTTAATAACACTAATTTTTGCATTATTTGACACTCCATTTTCAGACCTTTGTCCTGGAATATTTTGAATTTTTGCTTCATATTGATAGCACACTTGTTCATCAGCATTTGTAAGATAATTAATTGTACAATTAAAGCATAATTCTACTTGTCGATTATTATCAAGTTCTTCCCAGAGTTTATTTCTTTGTTCTGTACTATGAGCTCTAAGAATTATTTCTTCATTACTACGCAATAGTTTAATAAAATTTGAATAACTATCATCAATTGTTGCATGGGATGCAGTAGTTATTTTGGAATCTACATCAATTTTGATTGAATATATATGGTTTTTTGTTTCATTTTTAATACAAAAAATTCTATGATTTTGAGAATATAATTTATCATCATCGTCATAGAAGTCAAAACCGTCTTTCTCTGATGAAATAATTAAAGCACGTTCTCTTATATTATAAGTAATCAATTCGTCAATAATTTGAGAAAAACTACAAAATTTAAGAACTGGTTTGATTATAACCAAATTGTTTTTCTTATTTTGATAAATCTTATCTTTTTCATATCTTTCAGATGTCCATTTATTCGTAAAATAGACGGTTATTACTGTTACCAATGCAGTAATAATACTTGCTAATACTGTAGCTCCGATAGCCCACCAATCTGTTGCAACTTTTACTACTTGATTTTCCATATCACAACTCCACTAATTTTCTTTATTCCTAATCTGCTTTGTTTTAGATTTTTTAGGCAAGAAGTTACTATCACTTACGACTTTTTGTCCGGTTTCAAGCTCTAGTTTCTCTTTTGCTTCTTTAGCTATTTTACCACCACGTTTTGCAGATTTCTTATTTTCTTCCATCCCTGTAGCATTCTCGCTTTCTGCAATTTGACGAGTTGAAAGTTCTGCTAAGGCTGTAAAAATCAATTCAGCTTCGGACATGTGGTCTCGTAAATTCTGTGATTTTAAACCTTTTAAATTCTTGTGTTCTTTGACACTTAATCCGGTCCATTCTTGATGAATTATATTTGTAAGAATTGCAAATTCTTCACTTTCGGTTATTTCGTGGTCTTTCCAATAATCAGTCAACTTATTTCGAGTTTCTTGTCCCATCATTCGTTGTTGAATCCATTTTTCAGAACGTCCGAGTTTTTGATAAGTTTCTCTTGCTCTGTCAATAGCTGTTGAAGGATCAGACATTTCCTTCATTCTTTCATAACCGACTTTAGCAAGCCATAATTTAACAGGTTCAGCTTTCGGACTTGGAACAGATTGAACAAGTCTTAAACAGCCTTCAACATCAAGAGCGTCAGTTTTATAAAACTTGCCATCTGCGGCTTTCATTTTCAGTTGGTTACAAATTGTAACCAACTGACTGCCTTCCTTTTTTAGTCTGTTTTTTAGAACTTTCCAATAGTTTGCAGGCTTTTCACTATCGGTTAAAATTGCAATTAAATCAACTACAGAAAAATACCATTTTTCTTGTTCTTCATCATAAACCGAACGAATATTATTTTGCTCAAAAATCTTTATTTCATTTTTCATGACTTTAATTCCTTTGTCTTATTATAGTACAAAAATACATACCATAATACTGATTACCGGTTTTATCAACATAGATTGCAAGCAAATTAAGCTGAATATGCAGTTAAGACATAAAAGCGAAGCGTTGCGAGCGGGGAAGAAATCCAAGACAAACAAACCGCTTTATCAGCGAACTTATTTACCTAAATACAAATTAGTAAGCCGATTTCTTGTGCTTTTAAATTTATAATTTTAGTTCCGTATAATTGGTAAAATTTAAGAGCGGAAGCTAATTTTTTGCTTGTTTTTTTGATAACCCAGTAAAGGAAAATATTAAAACTCCCAAAGATATTCAAATATTGTTCAAAAAGTGTTCAAAAGGTGTTCTATTGAATTTAATTTGTGCGAGTGTATATGTTTTATTCAAATGATGATTTTGGAACAATAAACGGCTCAGCATCAAAAATCAAAATTCCATTCTTCTTCATCATTAAAGAAATCTTCTTCAATATCATGTTTTTTGATGACAATATTGAGCAGTTCTTCTAATGTCAGCTTTTTAGGTTTGGGTTTAACCATTTCTTCGGTTATATTTAGAAATTTATTCAATCTTGAAGAATAGATTTGTTGATTATTTGCCAAATCCTCATTGAAATCATCAAGCATTTTACGAACTAATTGATACATATCATAACTAGTCAAAGTTTGTTTATTTATAAATTTCTTCCTTTTTTGCCCCAATCTCCTTCAGCTTTCCAGCGGCGGACAGTTCTGTCGCTTATGCCAAGCCGTTTGGCAATACCGACTTCTGTTATAAACTGTTCAACGTACATTTTTTCTGCTATATCGTAGTATTTATCTCTTTTCATATAATTCCTGTTCTACGAGTCATTTGTTCGGCTCGTTCTTCTTCTAAAATTTTATCAGTGTCAAACAAGTACAATCTTGGCTCGGGATTTTGATTCTCTAAAAATATAGATAAATCCTGCCTGCCAAATGCCTCCATTTCTTTATTTTTCAGAACAACTTTATCCATATTAGTATTGGCAATTTTGGAAACCTTGACTTTCTTTTTGTAATCTTTATTAGCAGAATAATAGGCGGCTTTGTAGTTTTCATATTGTTCCTCAAGCGGAATTTCAAAAGTCTGTTTAATGTACGATTTAGTAATTTTCAAGTTTCGTTTTTTAATCGCCATCGCTTTTTTAAATTCTTCTTTTGAAACTTTTTCTGCGTGTAATGCAGCAACTGCTTTAACAGCTTTAGCCATTCCGATAAACTCATCATTATCAACCTTAAATACCCACGCTTCTTTATAATTCTGAACATCACGACGAAGATATACTTTCAAACCTGTTCTTGTAATCATCCAATCTGCCCAGTAATTAATACCGAGTTGCCTGTCTTGAATACCGTTTCGCACAATGGTAAAATTACGGGAAGTTCGCATACAAAATAGTTTCAACGCATCGTGCGATGGTGTGATTTTTTCTGAGAAATCATTGTAAAACAATTCGTCAGGGCAAATTCTGTTTCGCCCAAATATTTATCTTGAGCGAAATCAGGCATTGATTTTAGCATAATAAAATAATTTGCATGTTTTCCTTTTTTAACAATTTTAAAGACGAATTCACCTCTGCGGCATTGTCTTTTAAGGGTTTGTTCACTCAGACCAATAATACCCGCAGCAGCTTTAATATTTATCCATATATTTGTTTTGTCTTGTTTCTGTTCCATAAATATTCTAATTTTAGATTGCTTGTATTGAAATTTAAACTTTGCTTTACATTTGTACATAAATTTCTTGCCAATTTTTTGAAGTGAAATTCAATGATAGCAAGAAAGTTGTTTTTGAAAGTTTTAAAAATTAATCCATTATAATGCCTATCATCTATGGGTTTGAAGCTGATTTAAAAAATTGGCAAGAAATTTACGAAGAAATATTAAGTGGTATTGACGGCATTTGTGTTTGTATATAATAGGTACTTTTATATGCAAAATAGTTTGTAAAACCCTATTAATAAAAATTACTATTCTGATGTTTATTATATTGGCAATGCAAAAATCTTATGCTCTTGACAAAATCAAACGATTGTTTTATTTTTAGTTATAAGAAAGAATAGGGTAATAGATTAATTGTGATTTTAATAAATTCATAATCTGATTATCAAAGAGGGCGTGCAGTGGTACAAATCAAGCAAGACGAAAAAGAAAAATCAAAACAAAGGATACTTAAATCCGCAACCAGATTGTTCGCGCAAAAAGGGTATGACGGAGTTGGCATCAGAGAGATTTGCAAAGACGCAAACGCCAACATCTGTATGATTTCATATTTTTGGGGCGGAAAGCAAGAGCTATATAAAGGCATCATTGACGATTTAATCGAAAAGCAAACAGAATATGCAAAAACTTTTCTAAATCTCGATATTGAACCATCAACACTGCCAAAACAAGAACAAATCGACCTTTTATATACGGTTTTGAATAAAATTATTGATTTTATTTATAGTGAAGAAAATAATTCTTATATTACGGATGATTTATTTAGGTTTTTGTTGCAAGCACAGCAGAATAGAAATATTGAATTGGCTTCTCCCGTATTTATTTATGTGAGAAAATTAATTGCGGCGGTTTTTGATAAACATATTGAGGATAAGGAAATAATTTTCAGGACTGTTTCTATAATTACTCAAATAAATTCGCCCAAAATCTTGCCTGCTTTTTCTTTGGGGCTTTTAAATCAAAACAGGTTTACTAAAGAAGATAAGGAAATAATCAGAAACAATGTCATGTTATATGTGAATGCTTTAATAAAGGAGGGTAAATGAGAAAACTTATATTATTTGCCGTAACCTTGATATTTTTTACTCCGATGACTTTTGCCGTTAACAGAAACGATTTGAATGTGGAGTTTTTTAACCGATTTAATGATGTTTACTTATACAATTATGTTAATGAGGCGATAGAAAACAATCACAGTGCAAAACAGGCAACAGCAAGGGTTGAAGAATACAGGCAGGGTGTAAAATCGCAATTTGCACAAGAACTCCCGTCTTTTAGTGTTTCCGCAAGTTATTTAGGGATAAATATTCCAAAACTCAACCCAAACTTAGAGGTGCAAAAAAATGCTTTTGTTTTGCCGTTTGTCGCAAACTATGAGGCTGATTTCCTGCTCAAAAACCAAGATAAAACAAAAAGTGCAAAAAAGACTTATGAAATGAATAAGTTTGATGAGCAGTCCGCATATTTAGCACTTTTAACAGATGTTGCAACGGTTTATACAAATATTTTAGAATATGACAAACTAATTCAAGAACAGGAAAAAATTGTTGCAAATTATAATCAAATTTTAAGTGATGATCACAAAAAATTCTCTCGTGGGGTTATAAATACAACCGAATTGAACAATTCTAAAACTAATGTTGAAACTTCAAAAATCACATTAGAAAATCTAATAAAACAAAGAGAAATTCTTTTAATGCAATTTGCAGTTCTTTTGGGAAGAAGTGCTGACGGTGCAAACAAGATTGAAAGAGGAACATTAGACGATTTTGAATACAATGCGGTTATTCCAAGCGAAATAGAGTCAGACATTATATTTTCAAGACCTGATGTAAAAAGAGCGGAAACTGCGTTAGAAAAAGCAAAAATTGATGTCCGTGTTGCAAGAAAAGAGTTTTTGCCAAAATTCAATATAACAGGGATTTGGGCATTTAATACTCTTGCACCGGGGTCATTTTTCTCGTGGGAGTCATCTCTTGCCGCACTTCTTGCAGGTGCAACACAGGATATTTTCACAGGCGGAAGAAAAATTGCTAATTTGAAATTTCAAAAAGCAAAGTATGAAGAACTTTTTGAACAGTACAGACAAACCGATTTAGATGCGGTTAAAGAGGTTAATACCTCTCTTTGTATAATCAAGCACGATACAAATATCGAAACCCAAACAAAAGAAAAGTTAAATCTTGAAACTAAAAATTTGAAAAGTGCTGATAAAATGTTAAATCGTGGAGTTATCTCAAAAACAGAATATTTAAATTCCGAAAATTCGTACATAAATAAAGATATGGATTTAACAAAGGCTAAAACTCAAAGGTTAGTTAATTATTACACTTTATATAAAACCGTTGGAGGCAAAATATAATGAAAAAGAAAATATTAGCATTAATTTTAATACTTTTAATAGTCGGTGTATTTTTTATTGTTAAATCAAGAGTAAAAATAAATCCGAATGAACTGACATTGTACGGTAATATTGAAATTCGACAGGTCGATTTATCTTTTCAGGTTGCGGGACTTGTTTCAAAACTTCTAAAAGAAGAAGGCGATACCGTTAAAAAAGGAGAATTAATTGCAGTTCTTGATGAACAAGACTATGATGCTAACTACAAAAAAGCAGAAGCAGAAGTTGAAAGAACTCTTGCCAATCAAAAGGATGCCACGAATAAATATAACAGATACGCACCTTTAGGTGATGATGATACCGTTTCAAAGCAAGAAGTTGAAACTTTATACAATACTCAAAACAGAGCAAATGCAGATTACAAAGCTGCTGTTGCAAACAGAGATTATTTGAGCAATCAGTTGAAATATACAAAACTCTATGCTCCTGATAACGGGATTATTATGGTTAGAGTTCAAGAGGTGGGAAGTAATGTCGCAAAAGGTCAACCGGTTTATACAATGGCAAAAACAAATCCTGTCTGGGTTAGAGCATACGTTAACGAAACCGATTTGGGAAATATTAAATATGGCGATGAGGTTGCAGTTTATACCGATACAATAAATCCGCAAACAGGCAAAAAGAGAGAATTCAAAGGACAAATCGGGTATATTTCGCCTGTTGCGGAATTTACACCTAAAACAGTTCAATCAACCGATACAAGAACAAATCTTGTCTATCGTATAAGAGTTTATATCTACGATACGGATGAATATTTAAGACAGGGAATGCCTGTAACAATTAAAGTGGACTTAAATTCAGCAAAGGACAAAATTGATAATGGTGCAGACGGTAACAATTAAAAATCTTACCAAAAAATTTGGTTCTATAGTTGCATTGGATAATCTTTCATTAAACATTGAAAAAGGTAAAATTACAGGTCTTATTGGTGCGGACGGTGCGGGAAAAACTACGCTTTTGAGGACTATCATTGGATTATTACTGCCTGATAAAGGCGAGATTGATGTCCTTGGTTTTAATCCTGAGAAAGAAAAAGACAAATTACTTGAAAGTGTAACAAAAGATGGGAAAATACATTTACCCCTTGATTATATGCCTCAAAAGTTTGGTTTATACGAAGATTTAACCGTTATTGAAAACTTGAAATTATATGCTGACCTTAAAAATGTTCCTCACAATTTTGATAAAATGCTTGAATTTACGACGCTTGCACCGTTTCAAGACAGGCTTGCGGGGGCTTTATCGGGCGGTATGAAACAAAAACTTGGTCTTGCTTGTACTTTGCTTGGTAATCCTGAATTTTTACTTTTGGATGAGCCGTCTGTCGGAGTTGATCCGATATCTCGCAGGGATTTGATGAAAATGGTGCGTGAGATGATAACTCCCGATACGACTGTTTTGTGGTCAACGGCATATTTAGATGAAGCTCACAGTTTTGATACCGCTATTGTGCTTGATAAAGGCAAAATTATTTATGAGGGCAAACCACACGATTTAGCCACGACACCTCAAGAGTTTGAAAACAAAGTAATTGATTTAATGGGCGGATATAAAAAAGAGGAGTCATTAATTGCGAAAAATTACCAATACCATTACGCATATTGCTCTGAAACCCAAGATGACTGTTTGACCGTTGAGGCTGATAATCTTGAAAAACGCTACGGAAATTTTTATGCGGTAAAAAATAACACATTCAAAATAAAAAAAGGTGAGATTTTTGGCTTACTTGGCCCAAATGGGGCAGGAAAATCAACTTCATTTAAGATGATGTGCGGTCTGGCTAAACCGACAAGCGGAACGGCAAGGATTATGGGGATTGACATTAAAAAAAATCCTGAAAAAGCCAGAGCAAATTTAGGGTATATGGCACAAAAATTTTCACTTTACGGAATCTTATTAGGTTATCCTAATAAATTATCAAATTTTTTATTTTCTCCTTATCTATATAAGAACTCTCGATTATATAATATTCTTAAAAACTTATTACAAAATGATTCTATTAGTATCAAATCTTTATTTGGTCATCTTCAATATGTTATGAAAAATTTTATTCAAACAGAACAAGTTTTTGAATTATATGGAATATTACTAGATAAAATTATTCAAGAAAATTTAAATACACAAGACGGATTTAATGATTTTAATTCCTTATATATTCACAATATTGAAGAATATATAACCAAATCTCCTAGAAATTTTATAGAAATTGATTTTCAATATTTATTAAATGGTATTAAAAACTCTCAAACACATACTTTTAATGATTTGATATATGATAAATTGTCGTATCATCGTATTTATGGTTATGAAGATAATATTTGTAAAGTATTTAGTACTGCACTTAATGCTCTTGCAAAACAAGAACCTGCTAGTTATTGGGATTTTATAGAAAAATACAAATATTCAGAATATGAAACTATTTTATTTTTAATATTAAAAAGTTTATATTATTTACCAATAGATTATTCAGATCAAATTATTGAATATATTGTAGATAATCCTCATATTTATAATATTGGTTACAATTCAAATTATAATTATTTAACAATGCTTTTATTAAATAAATTCACACAAAATTGCGATGAAGAATTGTTGAAAAAATTAATTAAAACCATATTAACTTATCGAGAAGATTATGAATATAAATCTTTTAAAGACTTAAAGAAAAATAGACGTTTAAATTATAGTCCAATACATCTCGTTCAAGCAAAATTATTAGATTCCGTGTATAAAGAAAGGCTACTTAAGTACCCTAAAGCAAAATTAAGATTGTTTGAATTGCAAAGAAAATTCAAAACAATCACCTTTCTAAAAGAACCAAAAGAAATTGAAGGTGGACTTGTTGTATCCCCAATATCCAAAGAAAATGCTTTCAAAATGACAATTAAACAATGGAAAAATGCGATCTACAGATATATACACCCTGATAGTAGTGGAATTTCTGCATGTTCAGGTGGAGCATATCAATTATCACAAGTTCTAGAAGATATTCTAAGTCAAAATCCATTAAAATTCTTAAATTTTATTTATGAATTGGATATAAATAAAACTTCACCTTATTATATTAATGCAATATTAAGAGGTTTATCAAATTTAGTGGGTTATTATGAAGAAAAGGAAGATTTGATTAAATATTGTTTACAGATAACTAATAAAGATTTTAATCATAGCATAATAAAGTTACTGACTTCTTTTATTGATAATAGTGGAGTACATCTATCAGATTATTGTATTAATTTGATAATTCAATTTATTATAAATCCGCAATACAATGATGAATGGGATAATAATGATATTGATATGGTTTCAATAAATTGTACTAATGGTCAGGCTTTATGGCTACTACAAAAAATCTTATCTAAGAATATAAATTTGAAAGACAAGTTTAATAGTATCTTTAATAGTATTCATACATTAAGTTTAGCAACAAAAGTTGCTTTTATAAATCCTCTAAGGGAAATTTACAATAATGACCCAAGTTGTGCATTATCATTATTACAAAATTTAATTATATCTGATAGAACTCTTATCCAATCCGGATATGTTAGAGATTTTATTTGTCAAACATCATGTATCAATAATTTTGAATTTTATTTTGAATTATTAAAAAATATTGAAAGTAATACTCCTACTGAAAAAAAACTAATTGCAGGAATTTTTACTCACTATAGTTTACATTTTGACAAAGCAAAAAAAATAGCTTTAAAATATATTGATTCTAATGATACAGACTATAAAACAGGTGCTGCAGAAGTTTTATCTCAATACGCAAATGATAAAGAAATAAGACTAACAAAATTCTATCAAGAAAATTTTACTAAATTATTAAATGATTATGATAGTGAAGTTAGAAGTACCTGTTTAAAATTTATACATCAATATAACAAACCTGAAGAATTATTTTCAAACCCATTATTTGAACTAATTGTTAATTCAAATGCATTTTTATCCTATACACATTTTATATATGAATTGAATGAAAGTTTGATAAATGTAAAATACTTAAATAAATACAAATTAATAATTAATAGATTTATTGAATTAAAAGAAAATAAAATTTTTAGAGATACTGATTCAAATTTTGAGATTGGCAGTT
Source organism: Candidatus Gastranaerophilaceae bacterium (assembly GCA_051874955.1). Taxonomy (GTDB): domain Bacteria; phylum Cyanobacteriota; class Vampirovibrionia; order Gastranaerophilales; family Gastranaerophilaceae; genus Zag111. The sequence goes on along the minus strand of JBJEGJ010000035.1, from coordinate 108,037 downwards.
TATTTGAAACAATATTGAAAGTTTATGAATTACAAGAAGATACAGAAATTCTTGATTTGATTGATAGATTTTTATTATTACCAATTTACACATATAGAAATAAAATTAATGAGTTTGAGCGAACACTATAATTAAATCTTGGTTTTAGAACTACACTATTTACATATTTTTATATGAACAACTTGTTTTTTATTTTTCAGATTATTTTGTAATTATAAAATCCGTATCCAACCAATAACAAGAAAATTACCTACCTTTTATTACAAAGCTGAAAGATAAAGTTCTTGGGAATAATTTCTCAAAATGGACTTATTTGTACTCAAATGTCAAATAATCATTTTATCAGTGCAATTTAGTAAAATCGGGGGAATACGAGCTATGACTTGTCATACAAAAATTCATTTACCGTACTTTTGTCGAATAACAAGAGTAAATAAAGTAACATTTCGTCCAATTTGGTAACGCATAAAACGATTATTTCCGACCGCCCAAACTCAAACACCAAGCCAACTCTGCCGAATAATCTTTTTATTCGTTCAGATAAAATGTCCTGTTAAACTGATATCGCTTACGCTTTCATCCTCTGCTCGGCTTGTTCAGGGTGACAGATTTGTTTAACTTTTTGTATACGGTTCGAATTGTTTAGCAGACATGTACTGGGGTAAAAAAATCGGAGACGGTGAGATTCGAACTCACGGTGGAGTTTCCCCCACACAACCTTTCCAAGATTGCACCTTAAGCCGCTCGGACACGTCTCCGTATAATTGTGCCAAACCTCAATTCGGCTGTTTTAATTATCCCTCAAACGTTGCGTTTCGTCAACATTTATAATTTCCTGCTGATAATATTCTTCCGTCTTCTCCATACTATAAATCTTTGCATCTGCAAGTTTTGCAAGCACTTTTGCATAATCAGTGCATCGTTTTCCTTTTATTCCCTCTGTTTCCATTTGTATTGTTCCGTCCGGAAACAATCTCACTTTCATTTTTCCCACCAGACTATACCTCTATCGTCAATACTATTGAGTTATCATCCATTACCGCTTCCGATTCCAGTCGCATATTTTCCTGCTCTAATCGTTCTTTTATCTTATTGTATGTCACTTCTTGGATATTTAACCCATATTCCTCATTCAAATCCTCAATTACATTTTGGCACGCATCCTTATCAGAAACCTGAGTAATATCAAGAGTATACGAGCTCGATGAATCTTTTTTATGATAAATCATTTCCATACCAAAAAGTTTACAAGAAATTTCATCACCGTCTTCTGCAATTTCCTCAGCACCATGCTCCAACAATGTATTCAACAAAACTCCTTTATCCATATAATTTGTTTTGTATGTATACACAGTAGTAAACGTATCGTTTATCAGGCGCAAATCCCTGCCTGCCGCTATATTTAGTTGCCTAAAAATTATCTCTGCTTCTTTCGTTATAGCAGTATTATTACTACCTGAAAACTCCGCTACATAATACCCGTTTTTTAACACCCAATTCAAAGTCGCATTACTGTTTTTCAACGGCATTTGCCCGTTTGAATCATAATAATGATATTTTGAAGCCTTCAACAGCTGTTTCAGTTCATTTGGTTTAATATTTGTTTGGATTTTTAAATTCGTCAACCCGTAATTAACATTATTACCTTGACTTTCTCCGTGCAAACCAATATTTAATATGGTAATTTTTTGCTCAACTTCCAGCATAAAATTTATTCCCCGATCCGGTTTATAATATTTTACGCTTTGTCCGTTTAATGTTGCTACAACTTCATCATTTGATGTCGAAAAAACTCCCGTTGCACCTTCATTTTTCAAGTTTTTATAAATTTCTTTTATATCAGAATAAGAAGTTTCATAGTTGTAATAAAAATATTCGCAAGAGTCAACTAATCGCACATTTCTACCGGCAACGGTATCTAAATCATTAAAAAACTTTTCACCAAAAGTTTGTAAAGTTTCAGCATCGTATCCGCCGGAAAGTTCAGCTATAGCATACTTTCCATGACAATTCCAAGTAATTTTTAACCCGTCGGGAGTTGTATATGTAGAATTTACCTCACGACAATCAATATTTTCCATTAAGCTGCGAACATCCGCAGCTTTTATATTTGTCAAAACCCTTATAAAACGCAAATTTTGAGTTGCAACAGTTTCATCAAGCTCTTTATTTTCAGCAGCCAATGAAAGTTTCTCATTTTTTGCATCCTGAGGATTTATCAAAAAAGCCATAGGGTAAGCCATTAAAGTTATAGACAATTTATACCTCCATCACTATACATCCAACGCTCTGCCGCCACGCGAATTATTCACATCAGTTTCGTCAGAATTGGTACTGTATTGTGCCATATCATCTTTTTTTGTTGCAGCAACTGCTCTTATATTTGCCCATTGACGCAATGCAAGAATTTGCTCTTTCTGAGTTACAGATAAAGGAACAACATTTTTTATTGTATTTTCCAAATCCGAAAACTCAAGAGGACGCTTATTGAAAAATGCTTCATATAATGCAGAAATAACTATCTGCTCAATTTCTGCCCCAACAAAACCTTCAGTCATTTTTGCCAATGTTTCAAACAACTCATCATTAATTTCAATTTTACTTGCAACATCTTTATCTTTTAACCGTTTTGCCAAATGAAGTTTGAAAATTTCTTTTCTTTCGGTAAATGTCGGCAAATCAACAAAGAAAATCTCATCAAACCTGCCTTTTCTTAAAAGTTCGGCAGGCAAATTGCTGATATTGTTCGCTGTTGCGATAACAAAAACCGGAGCTGTTTTTTCCTGCATCCAAGTTAAGAAAGTTCCGAAAATTCTTGAAGATGTACCGCTGTCGCCGTTTGAATTCATACCGCTCAAGCTCTTTTCTATTTCATCAACCCATAAAATAGACGGCGCAACAGCTTCTGCTGTTTTTATCGCTTTGCGCATATTTTCTTCTGAACTTCCGACGATACCCGAAAAAATCTTACCAAAATCCAATTTCAACAACGGCAATTGCCAAGCTGCACTCATTGCCTTTGCTGTTAAACTCTTTCCGCAACCCGGAACTCCTGTAATCAAAACGCCCTTAGGAGCAGGAAGACAATATTTTTTTGCAGATTCTGACCAAGAATTGTTACGTTTATTCAGCCAGTTTTTCAGATTTTCCAAACCGCCGATGTCCGCAACTTTTATGTCTGTATTAATAAATTCCAAAATTCCGGTCTTTTTAATAACCTGCATTTTTTCACTCAAAATGACATTCAAATCATTTCCGTCAATTCTTCCGTCATTAACCATCGCAAGTGCAAACGCATTTTCCGCCTCTTGCAAAGTTAAGCCTAAAGCGGCTTTGCACAACCTTTCCCGCCCCTCATCATCTAAATCCGACGTATCAATCTGATTATTTTGAGTTACCATTTTATCCAACTTTGACCTGATTTCATCTAACGTAGGAAGCGGCATATCAAGAATTGTAATCTCTTTTTGCATTGTATCAGGGATTAATAATTCTGATGCAAGAAAAATGACATTTTTCCTGAATTTACTTGTCTTAAGCTCAGAAATTATATCTCTCAAATGTCTTACTACATTGTAATCAACCTGACGACCCTTTACTCCGAAATATACGTGAAAATCACACATTATAAAAACAGCATTTTTATTACAATCACGAATAAAGTCAATGGCTTTGTCAGGACTATTTGTGCCGTCAACCTTTTTCCCGTTTAAAACAAACCCGTTAGTTTGCGTCCATGTGTAAACCTCACGAGGAATACGTATCAATTTTTCGGATGCCGAAATTTTTTTGATAAGTGAAATTGCACGTTCTTCTTCCCAAGTAGTGATATAAACATAAGGGAAACGCGCCCTAAATAACCTTGACAGTTGAGTAATTATTTTATTATCCATTATTTAGCCCTCTTTTGATAATTATTTTACATTATTCTTACCAAGTTGTAAACAGAATTTTTCTTTTATCCTTGTAAAATCACCCATTCCGTTGATTTCTAATTTGCCGTCATAACTTATTCGGGCCTCTATTTTATTTTTGTATTTATTGATTTCATCTTGAGAATAAAAATCAGTAAGAAAAATATATCTTTGGTTCAAAGACCCGACCCACGCTCGTGAAATATCAAACTTATCTTCATCAAAGCCGCCATCAATTAACAAATCCGTATAATTCAGCAGCTCATCAACCTCCGTAAGTTTTTTATGTCGTAATTCTTCTATGGTATAACCCGTAAAACAGACAACAGACAAACCTTCCTGCTTAATCAACTTAGCAAGTTCAGACAGTTCTTTTGCCTGCTCAAACGGTTCACCGCCTAAAAAAGTAACACCTTCAATATCTTTTTTTACCACACAAATCTGCTTAAAAATATATTCAACAGAGTATTTTTTACCGACATCAAACTCCCAAGTTTCTTTAGCAAAACAGCCTTTACAATGTTTTTTACAGCCCTGAACCCATATACAAAAACGTATTCCCGGACCTTCAACTGCTGTTTTTTCAATTATTTTATAAACATCAAGCATTACAAATCTATAATTCTTCCTTCAGATATTTCTCCGCCATTATTATCTTCAGGTGAGCGGGTTACAACGACTTTTTTAATTTTATCGACAAAGCAATCCTTCACTTCAGCAACCTTTAAAAATTCATCTACACTTTTGAATATTCCGTTTTTATCACGATATTCAATGATTTTCTTTGCTTTTACAATATTGATACCCGGTAAAATAGCAAGTTCTGTTGCCGTGACACTATTTACATCAATTTTATTTGAACCTGAAGTTAAAATATCTTGAAATTCCGCAAATTCAGGGGCTTTTTCTTCCGGTTTTATATACTGTTCACGTTTTGCAAAACTGTCAAGTTCAACGAACTGCGCTCCTGCATCATTTGGTTTTTCCAACCCTCTTGAATATGGATCAGGCTGAATTGCTGTCATTTCAACAAACTTTGGACCCTGATTTGAAGCATCTATTTGTATCTGTTTTGACTTTTTCTCATCTTCTTTTATTTTTGACTCTAAAGTTATTATATCAATTTTCGTATCATAACTAAAAAATGATGCCAAAGAATCAAGAGTAACAAAACTGTCATACACTCGGCACAACCTGTTCCAAGCTCTATTAATCCTCACCTGACCGTTTTTCAACGTAAACATTCGCTTGCCATGATTTTTGGTAACAAAATTATCCAAAACAATGATTTTCTCATCAGGAGTATATTTTACGGTACAATGCTCATTACTTATCGCATTATCGCCTATTATAAACTGTTTGGAAACTATACTTATGCTATAACGATACAACCTGTCCATAAATATCTGTCTGATAAACAATACAGGAACGGACAACACCAAACATATCGCAAGAACAAAATTTGCCATTTGCGGTGATATTAAAAGAAATGCCACATATATAATTACAACTGTTAAAACTAATTTTTGAATAAACTTTATCATAACTACAGGATATCACAATTATTAGATTAGCAATGATTTAAACAGAGGATTTTATGCTAATATTATATTATGCAAAAAGTAGTTTCCAAAAATATTAAAGCTTTGAAAGGCACGATTACAATTCCTTCCGACAAATCAATTTCACACAGAGCAGTAATATTTTCCTCACTTGCAAAAGGAAAGTCGGTAATAAAGAATTTTTCAAACGGGCAAGATCCGCTTTCTTCGCTTGAAATTTGTAAAATGCTTGGAATTGAAGCGGAATTTACGGAAAACAAATTGGTTATTAATTCAAACGGCAATTTAGTAAAAAAACACGATATATTTGATTGCGGAAATTCCGGCACAACTATGCGACTTATGGCGGGTGTTTTGGCTCGACAAAATTTTTCATCAATTTTGACAGGCGATACAAGCCTTTCCGCAAGACCTATGAAACGCATAATTGAGCCATTAACCCTAATGGGCGCAAAGATTACCTCAAACGATTTTAAAGCTCCTTTAAAAATCACAGGGAACGAATTACATGCAATAAATTACACCTCTAAAATTGCCTCAGCGCAGGTGAAATCTTGCATTTTATTGGCAGGACTCGGGGTAGAAAATGAGGTTACAAGTATTACCGAACCCTATATTTCCAGAAACCATACAGAAATTATGTTAAAAAATATGGGGGCAGATATAAATACAAACGGCACAACCGTTTCCATAAAAAAATCGAACTTAATTCCCCTTGATATTACAATACCGGGAGATATTTCTTCTGCTGCGTATTTCATCACGGCAACTTTGATAATTCCGAATTCAAAAATAATTATTAAAAATATAGGATTAAATCCGACAAGAACAGGTATCCTTGATATTGTAAAAGAAATGGGCGGGAATATTAAGATTTTAAATAAATATGAAACAGCAGGAGAACCTGCAGGGGATATCTCTGTTGAATATTCCGAGCTAAAAGCATGCAAAATTTCAGGAGAAGTGATACCAAAATTAATTGACGAAATTCCGATTATTGCAGTTTTGGCAACACAAGCCGACGGCGATACAATCATATCGGGAGCTCAAGATTTAAGAAACAAAGAATCCGACCGAATTACAACAGTAGTAAACGGTTTAAAATCAATCGGCGCAAACATTGAAGAAACAACTGACGGTATGATTATTCACGGAAAAACAGAGCTTTCTGGCGGCTGCGAAATCGAAACCTATCATGATCACAGACTGGCTATGAGTTTCTTTGTTGCGGGTCTTATTTGCAAGAAAGAAATCACCATCAACGGCTTTGAATGGGTTAATATCTCTTTTCCGAATTTTGAAGAACTTTTCCTCAGACTATTCTGATATATAAATGTTATCAGAAACAAAATTTTTATATTCGATATAATCAATGTATTTGTTATTATCTAAATCATACTTATCAAACTCGTCCGATAATTCTTGTATTCTTGTCATTAGAGAATCCGGACCCTCTTTTTCTAACGCATCCATATCCTTAAACAAAAGTTGAATAAAGTTCATCATCCATTCATTTTTCGAAACAAAATAACTTTTATCAACATCCAACTTTAAAAATTCATTGGAAATTTCATCGTCCGTAAGATTGCGAAATCCTGAAGGAACAGTATTTTTTTCTTGAGTAATAATATAGCGCATCTTTTTTCTCCTATATTGCCAAAATTATATTTTTCAAATTCTCATCAGTAACAGATTTCAATGCCGTTTCTTTATCTCTTTGAGAAATTTCATCAATCTGTTTTAACACTTCTAAAGATTTTAATACTACAGTCTGATTATCGGAAACCAGCAAGTTACGAACCTTTTGCTCGTTCTCAGTAAATTCCAACGCAGTATAAACAAACAAGCTGTCAGCTCTTAACTCATCATCTATCAAACCGTACAAATAACCTAAATCAAGGTTAAGCAAAAATTGTTTTATATCAAGAATTTCTTGTTTTGTTTCTTTGGATTCGTCAAATAAATATTCATTATTTTCCGTCAAAGTTTCAAACTTATCCGCAGCATTTACCAAAACAACAGCAGACGCAGAAGTTTGCGGCTCATTTGATATAAATTCCAAAAAATCAAATAATCTGAAATCAAAAACCTGTGCAGGGCTCAATATTTCTCCAAGCCCGCTGATTACAAGATTTACGGCATACAGACACTCATCTTTATTTTTTTTGTACAACTCAAACAAGTCCGTTAAATATAAAATTTCTCCGGCAATATTTTCTGCAAATGATGAAGTTTTCATCACGGACATAATATTATCCGAAGCTGATTTCTCACCATAAGAAACTAAAAATTTAACACCGTCCAGCACAGTAAATTCATCATTAGAATTTAACATTGACAATGCTTCATTATAAGATGATTTTTCTCCCAAAACTCCTAATGTTGAGGCGCAATTGGAAGCCAATGAAGTATTTTCACTAAACGAATATTTTTTTAACAATTCAATTGCACGAGGCTCATTTATATATGAAAAAAACTTTGCGCAATATGTTTTTTCATTATCAGTACCATCTTTAAATATATTAAACATCTTTTCCGTCAAAGTATCGTCCGAAAATTTTACCAACGCAGATATAATAAATTCTTCATAAGACGGCGAATAATATTTTAATAACTGTAACAAATTCAAATAATTATTTTCGTTACATGCTTTAGCCAAACGCGACGCAACATTTTGTTTGACAAAATCGAACAAAAAATCATCTTTATTGACAAGCTCACAAAACAACTCCGCATCCGGCTTATTTATAAGTTCAAAAGCCGCAGACTCAAAATCTTTCGGATTCTTGCCCGTCAATTTTTTTAAATTATCACCCATAACAAAAACCTTGTTTAATCTAAATAAAATACGGTGATAACTTTATGACCTTCTTCAGCATACTGAACAGCATTATGAAGTGTTTTTGATGTATGAGATAAGAAACAAATCAATTGATTACATTCATCAATAATTTCTCTGTTACATACACGGGAAGCATCAGCCAAAGTCATCATAGCTCTGTCGGAATGTTCAATAATATTAGGAACACCAATCAACTGATCTTGAACATCTGATGGCTGTTGACCAATAGTTTGCGGCAAAATTACACACAACTTATCAGGATTAGCTTTCATGGCTCCGCGAATTGCAGCAGCGTTTGTACCTGAAGAACCGCCTGAAGTTATAATCGTATTACCCTGCATAACAAGAGCCGTTGCAAGAGTTTCTATCATTTGCTGATGAGTGATAGGAAGATTTCTGCTTCCGATAATCGCAATCTTTTTTGCCGATTGTTTAATAGTTGCCAATTCCATTGCCAATTCATCCACAGTATTTGGCGCATCTGATTTTACAGTATCCATATCATCATCAATAGGGACTACAATTGATTTTTGTAAATCATCATTTTTCTCATCGGAACTCATTAAAATTTCCATCTCACTTTCTGTCATTTTTCTTTTACCTTTTCATTGCATTATAATTATTTTTAAACTAGACTTAATTATAGCATATTTTTTTTGATTTGGGAAGAGGTCATGGAAAATCTATTGGAAAATCTTAATAAGGAACAGAAAGAAGCAGTTAAAACAACGCAAGGACCGTTGTTAATATTAGCCGGTGCAGGCTCGGGGAAAACGAAAGTTCTGACCACTCGCATCGCATACATGATACAAAGCGGAGTGAAACCGAGAAACATTTTAGCCGTAACATTTACCAATAAAGCAGCTAAAGAAATGAAAGAACGTATCGGTAAAATTATCGGAGAAGATACGGTTAAATATATGTGGGTCGGAACATTTCACGGGATTTGCGGAAGGATTTTGAGAGAAAACATTGACAAATATAACACCGCAACCGGAAAACATCTCGATAAAAACTTTACGATTTATGATGATTCGGACACAAATCAAATAATTACAAGAGCAATAAAAAAACTTAATCTCGACGAAAAAGTATATCAAACAAAGCTCGTCAAATCAGTCATTTCAAATGCAAAAAACAAAATGCAGGATGCAACGACTTTTGGAACCTACGCAAGAGATTACAAATCTCAAAAGTATGCCGAGATTTTTGCGGAATACGAAAAAGTCCTCAACAATAATAATGCCATAGATTTTGACGATATGTTACTTTTAACCGTTAAACTTTTGGAGCAAAATGATGAAGTCCGTAATCAATATTATGAAAGATTTAAGCACATTATGGTTGATGAATACCAAGATACAAACCTTGCTCAATACAACCTTGTAAATATGCTTTATACAAATCTGCAAAAGGAAATTCCCGATGAGCGTTCATTATGTGTAGTAGGCGATGTCGACCAATCAATTTATTCTTGGCGCGGCGCTGATTTCACTATCATTATGAATTTCCAAAAAGATTATCCAAAAACAAAACTGATTAAACTTGAACAGAACTATCGTTCAACCGCACATATCTTAAATGCCGCAAATGCAGTCATTGAAAATAATAACGAACGTGTTGAAAAAGTTTTGTATTCAAACAAAGGAGATGGAGAAAAATTAAGTTATTACATCGCTGCAGATGAAGCGGATGAAGCAAACTACATAGTTGCGAACATCAAACGCACAGCTCACGGGAATTATAGCCGTTTCGCAATTCTATACAGGACAAATAACCAATCCAGAGCTTTGGAAGAAGCTTGTATGGCATCAGGAGTTCCGTACAGAATATACGGAGGTACAAAATTCTATGACCGTGCGGAAGTCAAAACAGTTCTTTGCTATCTGAAATTAATAAATAATACGGATGATTCTCAAAGTTTGCGTCGTGTTATTAATATTCCAAAAAGAGGGCTGGGCGACACAACACTAAAAAATCTTTCTGATTTTGCAAACGAAAAAGATATAAGTCTTTATGAAGCAATAAAAATCTGCGATGAGTCATCTATTACACCAAAAACTTGTGCGAAATTAAAAGATTTTGCAACTCTTATACAAAAATTTAAAGATGCTCAAAATTCTTACACTCTAAAGGATTTTGTAACTCTTGTTATTGAAAAATCCGGTTATTTGGCGGAATTGCAATCAAAAGCCGCAGCAGATCCCGAATTTCAAGATGATATAAACAACTTGCAAGAGCTTGTTAACGTCGCGGAAGAATTTGTACCTGAAGAAGAAGATAATGTTTTAGGTGAATTTTTACAACAGGTTGCGTTGGTTTCCGATTTGGATTCAATGGAAGATGAAACAAACAATATAACAATGATGACACTCCATGCCGCAAAAGGTTTGGAATTTCCGACGGTATTTATTGCGGGTATGGATGAGGGAATTTTCCCGAGCCAAAGAACGCTTCAAGTTCCGTCAGAAGTCGAAGAAGAACGCCGTTTAATGTATGTCGGCGTCACTCGGGCAGAAGAAAAGTTATATCTTGTTTCTGCAAAACGTCGTCAAACTTGGGGTGAATACAGATATTACAACCCGTCAAGATTTATTGAAGAAATTCCTGCAAACCTTATCGAATCTTATGAATCTGACAACTTTGAAAGAAGTTCATCAACATTCAGAAGTGCGGTTACAAAAGCAAAAGCACAAACAGATTCAGACGGTTATGTAAAACCTTCAACAGGTTTCGGCGCTAATTTTGTTGCCCCGCAAAGAAGGGGATTGGCATCAAATTCTTCATCACAATCTCATTCGGGCGGATACAACCGTTCAACATACCAAAAACCTCAATCTAACAGAACTCCGCAGAGAACTATTTTGGTAAAATCCGCAATCAATAAAAAACGAGAAGAAGAAAAAATTGCCGCATTTTTTAAAGATAATGCAATAAAAAGAATGGCGGAAGAACGCCGCCAACGACTCGAAGCCGAACGTCAAAAAGCGGAAGAACGCGAAAAAGAAAGAAATCAAACAAAATTTATTGATGATGTATATTCCGTAGGACAGCGCGTTTTTCACGAACAGCTTGGAGTCGGACACGTTACCGATGTATTAAACGTAGGCGACAGCATTATGTATACAATTGACTTTGGCAAACTCGGAAAGAAAGCAATGGATGCCACTTACGCAAAACTAAAGAAATTTTAGATATTTTATTTGGTAATTATTAAACAATCATATATTTTATCAATTTTATCTTTCATTTCGGAAAAATTTGCTTTTAAATCTTTAAAACTGTTCAAAGTTGTAAATTTATCCTCGACATCTTTCAATATTTCGCGATGTTTCTTTTCAAGTTGTTCAGGAGTAACCACAATGCGTTGCTCAATTAAAAAAACTACAACAATTATAATTATCGGAGAATAATATAAAAATTTTTCCATAGTATTTCCTTTCATAACAAACTACATAAAACTAAAGTGTTATCGCCCAATAAAAATCCACCAGATATGACGCAGCATCAAACGGATGCGATAAAAATTTTAATTCCTTTGTCTGCTTTATCTGAGAATATGTCGGAACATCAATTTTTGAAGTTCCCTCTATATAACGTAAATTGTAAATATTATACAAAAGTTTTTCACATTTTGGAGAAATATAAAGTCCTATTTCACCCTCCGCATTTTTTACTTTTGCATTAAAAGCCGCTATACGATTTTTTATGGGAGGATTATAAGATTTTATTTTAATCTCAGCATCATATCCGAATTTTGCAAGAGTACGTTTTATAATGACATAGTTTGTATATTCACTCGTGCAACTGCGATTATCTCCCGACGCATCCCCGTTTATAATAATCCGTCCTTTATGTAACGGATAACGACGACAAAATTCTTCACATGTTTTTTGTGTAGTTGTATTTTCCAGTACAATTTCATCAAAATAAAAAACCTTATCTTCCGATTTGTGTGCTAAAACCCAAGCCATCGGATCAACATTAAAATCACAGCTGATATGAACATCCAAATCCTGTTGATACTTAATTTCTCGAATATTATCCTGAGTAAAATCTTTCACTACCAAATTTGAATTCATCTTTCCGGATTTTCCAAGAACAAAAATTTCATAATAGTCTTTATCATAGAGTTTTTTCAACTCATCACAAAACCCGTCGGGAAGATATTTATTTTGTGTAGTCGGCGCGGTAATTAACCTGTAATTTGGAGCCGGATTTTCCACAAAAGTTTTAGATATCCAGCCTCTATATATTTCAGGATTTGTATGTCCAAAAATACGGTACGTAAAATTTTTCCAGTTTTTACGCTTTTTCTGCCTCATTCTTGCCAAAAGCATCTTGAATGTATCATAAGGAATATCTGACATTTCCTCAATCTCAACAAAACCCAAATTCAATGATTTTAACTTATTCGGCTCATCAAAATGTCTGAATAAGATTTCCGACCCGTTGCGAAAAACAAGTTTTTGTTCTGTACTAACCCATTTATAATCAATATTTTCAATAAATCCGATATTTTCCAAATGTTCAAAATATGTTTTCAAAGTAGTATCTCTGACCAGAGTGTAAGTTTGTGCCCCGACAAGTCCTGATATTCCCGGAAATTTTATTGAAAGCAGTATCCCGAGTAAAGCTCCGGCAAATGTTTTGCCGGAACCGTACCCGCCTTGATATACCGCAACATCAAGGGAATAATTGTGAGGAATTTCCAAAAACTTTCTCTGCGCATTTAACAAATTATATTTCATATTAAAAGTTATGTATTAGAGTTAACAGACGGCATCAGGACTGTATCCGCCTTATAATCTACATTTTGCGCAGCTTCTGTCAAAAAATTATTTGCATTTTCTATGCCGTATTGCTCTATTGCGAATTTAAAACATTCAAGCCAATCAATACGTTTTGATACAGTTTCAATTTTTGCAAAAGACTGTATAACTTCAAAAAGCTCTTTTAATCGTGCTTTTCGCTCAAAAGTAGCCTTTCTGTCACCATAGCGATAAATATAACTTGAACTGCGAATTTTATCATCAATTTCCACAAGAAAAGTTTTTCCTCTGTCATTGGTCAAAACGGATTCTGTCCCTAATTTGAAATTAGAAATAATTTCTGCGGTTTTTTCAACCATAGGAACAATCACTTTTCTGTTTATTGACTCCAAAATCATATTTAACCTGGCTTCCTGACCGTTAACGGAATAATTCAGTTCAGTTGCTGTTCTATTTGCGGATTGAAGATTTCCCGCCATATTTTTGAAAATTCCTGTAGCACTTTCTATTGTTGACTTAAAATAGTTCAGAAAATCCCAACCCTGCATAGCTTTATCAAAAGAAATCGGGGTCGGAACAGATGTCATCAATGCGGAATCATATTCAATAATTTTTCCGGGTCTTACTTCCTGTTCACCCTTAAAACATCCTTTTGGCGCAAGATATGGCGGATTCATCATCAAAGAAAGAGCATCAAGTTGTTTGTTTAAAATTGTTGAAGAAATATTATTCAAAATCAACGCAACCCTTAACGGAGAAATTCCCCGTCCTGTTGTCGGGCATTCAATTATATTTGCATGAATAAAAGGATTTATGATGAAAGGATTATCTTCAAACCTTATCAAAACACTTCTGCCGGCTACAACGATAAGTTTATTTTTCAAAATATCACCGTTTGAAAGTTCAATATCTCCCCAATATTCCTGAATTTCAATCTTCCCGCCATTTGTATTTCCTTGTTTTTTACCTGCCACCACCCCTTTCAAAACTTGCAGCTTTTCTGTATTTAGTAAATTATTTGATTTATCTGACTCAATATCATCCAAAGTTTTATATGTTCTGTAAATTTTTCCGCAACTGTCCCAATTGTTGACTTCGTTTTTATCAAATACAAAATCTTCAAAATCGATAAATTTAACTTTTGCATTGTCATAAATTATTTTGTCTTTTACCAAAAAATTTTGTTTGATATTTAACTTTGCCTGTTCTTCTAAAGTTAATGCTCGTCGGGTTTTTCTTGTCTTTGTTTCCCAACCGACAAAAAGAGTTACTTCACCGGTTTCAACTACAGAATCAATAATTTTTTCCATTTCATTTTCAATATTCATAGCTTCAAAAGTACGAACAAGCATTGCCTTTTGTCTGTTTGCATATTTCTGAGTTTCAAAATCCGTCCCCTCAACATCAAACATACTCTCAGGATGAGAATAAAGATTTTGGCTTATATGCGATTTTAAAGTCTGAGCCAGTTCATAAATATCCGGCAGTTGAATATCATAGTCCCAAGCATTAACTTTCGGAATATCAGAATTATAAATTGCATATCGCACTAACCTGTTATCTGATAATTGTGAACTGCGTTCATTTTCATAATAATTATATTTTTCAACAATATTATTCACCAAATACTGTTCCTCAATATAATTTAACGTGTCTTTTATTTCTTTCATATTTACCTCGTTTTATAGTAGTAATCCCTATATATTGCATACACTTCAATATCCTGCATCTTTCCTGACCTTAAGGTTTCTTTTTTCAAGGTTGACTCATACATAAAGCCTGCGGATTTTAACAATGTTTTAATTCGATGGTTGTCAGGATATATCTGAGCTTTAATCTTTTGTAAACCAAATACATCAAATGCCTTTTTCAAAAAAATTTTTGCACAATACTTTGTAAAACTTCCCCATGCCTTTTTGTCAAAACATGTTGTTAATTCCGCGCTGTATAAAACATTTCCGTTTCCGATAAAATTATCCAAATACACAAACCCCATAAATTCATCCGAATAGTCTGTTATCACCCAAAAATTCGGCATTGTATTAAGTATAAAGTTTGTTACCGTTCCGGTATTTGAAAGCAAAAAATCATCTTGAAGATAGTAAAGGTATTTTCTGTAGCATTTAACAATTGATAAAATATATTTTGTGAAAATATACTTATCGGAATTTATATCAACAAGCCGCTTAAATTTACACATATCAGATAAATGCTTTCACAAATTTTACAAAATTATTGCCTGCAACAAAAGAATCCGTATTACCGTTCAAAAGATTTTCTCTTACAGTATTTTGAACACCTAAAAATCCCTCTGCCTGAACACCATTTATATAAGATTTTGTCTTACTCATCTTGTTCATAATTAAAAATATTGCATTTTTTGTAAAAATCATATCCTTTGGAACTTTTTTGATATCAGTTATGATTTTAGATTTTATTTTTTTGTTACCTGTTTCTTTCTCAAACTCTTTTTCAATTTTTGACCTGACAAGGTTATCGTACTTTGCATCGTTCAATAATAGTTTTTCTATTTCCGAGTTTTCTTTCATAATTTCTCCTCTTTTTATTAAATTTTTTCACCGTCTAAGTTCGCAATTGTGATAATTTTTGCTTCGCGATATTCATTTTCTTTGTTTTCATTTGAAAAACCGAGATACTTACACAAACTCTCCAATGCTTTTAAGCCCGCAGAAGAGTCCCTCAGTTTCTTTTTGCCCGTGAGGTTACCGTCTTTATCAAGAATATCCTCCTGCTCCAGAGAAAACTCCGCTATCTGTAAGAGTTTCTGAATGACATAACCCCTTTGAATATTCAAAGACTCCATTTGCTGTTTTAATTGAACCTTGATTTCATGGATTATGTAATCTTTTTTCAAAAGTTCCAGAGAAAAAGATTTTAAATCTTTGCATTTATAACCGGACTTTTTGGCTGCAAATTCCGCGTCAAGCGTTCTTATATACTCACTTACGAACATTTTTTGTTGCTGTGTTAAATTTTTCATATCTTTACATTTCTTAGTATAATTTGTGTTTTTGACAAATAATTTGTATAATAAACATGCTATTTATATTTCGGCTAGTGTAAATCTTAACAGGGGGGAATGAAAACGACTTCCTGTTTTTTTTATGCTTAATCCCTAAAAAGCCGTACTTTAGGGGCATTGTCAACAGAAACCGAAGTCTTAGATTTAAGATTTGCAAGCGCCTCTTTGTACATGCTCATCCAATATGAAAATTTAAAATGCTGCGGATTACCTTTTAATCTGAGGCATGTACCGTAAACAAGAATTTGCTCAACAAAAGGCATCGGAATTAACGAACAATCTTTTATATCTTCAAAATCCGTTTTTTCATTACCGTTTTCTTCTTGTACGCAATTATTGGAATAATAAATAACATCTATAACTTTTTCTTTATCAAATTTTGGGAACAAAAGTTTGTCATGAAAACTTGAATAATAACCGTCGATTTGAGAACCTTCCATGAACTTTTCAATATTTTCGGTAAATTTATACCTTTTCCCGCCAATAAACAGATACAAAATTCTGCCGTTAACAGTATTATCAATTTCTGTAGTATTTGGCGGCAAAATAATTTTTGCTCTGCGTAAAAGAAAATCCCATTTCCCCGATTGGCAAACTTCTTTGTTAATAATATTCAAAATATTAATAATGCGTTTATGATCGTTTTTTACCAACTCTGAAAGAGAATTAACCGTTTTGTAATTCAATTCCAAGAGGCATTTATTTATCAAATCTATAAATTTCATTTTATCTCCTTTTTTATAAAAGTCCGAACAAAAAATCTAAAATTTCCCGTTCGGACTTTAACATGAATTTATCCGAAAACTATTTAATCAGACCTTGTTTAACCTGATCCATAATGAGTTTTTCATTTCTGGTAAATTCATCACCACTCATTCTGCCGATATCTTCACGAGTAAAAATCCTATTTATATTGCTGTCAAATCCCGCATTTTGAGCGTACGCAGTCAATCTGCTTTTGGCAGCCGCATTCTCTTCATTCAATGATTTCTCGTATTCAGACTTTTTCAAATACTTATTTATCGCCGAATTTTCCAGATTTTCAACGAGTTTTGATATTTGAAGTATTTCATCTTTGTCCATATCGTAACCTTTGATATAATTTAGAACATCTTTTCTGCCTTCACTTTGAAAAAATCCCGGTCGCTCTTTTTCAAAAATTTCCATTGGAGTTTCCGAAACGGTTTGAGCTTGAGCATCCGAAACCCTCGCCGTGAAATCAGAATTTACGTGAGCAGAATTATGTCCGGCTAAAGAATTTTTATAATTGTTAATTTCTTGAGCTTTCCTTGCCAGTTGAGCCATAAAATAAGATCCTTGCTGTTTTGTAATAATACCTTGTTGTACAAGTTGTTGTACTTTTTGGACATCTGCTCCTATCGACTGTTCCAATTGATAAAATATATCCTTATATCCTGTCTGCGGGCTTTGATATTGACCTGCGGCAGAGTATGAAATACCGTTATTTTGCGGAGAATTTCCGCCAATATTATTCTGCATATTATCTATTCTCCTTTTTCTTCTGACAATGTATTCATATATTTGACAGAAATTTCTATAACATCATCAATAAATCCTGCTAGAAAAATTGATATAATATCTTTTACGAAATCGGAAAACGGTAAGTTTTTTAAAACATAATCTATTGCCATTTTCTTCTTTTGAGCACCTTTTCCGCTGCCCAGTTCTTTTTCTGCTATGAATACAGCATTCTTTGCCAATTCTTTAATTTGTTGTTTTATATTTGAAAACATGATTTTCTCCCCATTTTAGGTAAGTAAAACTCCCAATTCCCCTTTACTATGAAAAGGGAGTTTCTTACCATTTCAAGCCTTAGACAGTTTCATCTTCCGTTATTTGGGTTTCGGCATCTTCAGGGGTTGTATCTTCTTCATTATCAGGGGTTGTAACCGTTTCATCACCTGCAACCACGCCATTCACAGAAACAATCATTTTTGCCAAAGCTTTCGGTTGAACTGTTTTTGCTCCGTACAAATACAACCCTCTGACCAAATCGGAAAAACTGTCCTTATCTCGTAAACTTTCTATTTTTGCCAACTGTGAGGCAAAAGTAATCGCATCATTTGTACCCGCAAGTACATAATATTTATTATCCACATCAGTTAAATTTGTGCTTACTAAAACATCCATGCCGGCAATCCTTCCGATTGCACCCTCTCTCAAAGTTTTATCCGCAACATTATAAGCGCTTATAAATTCCGGAGATTGTAATAAATAAGATTCAATTGTAGGGTTAATAATAACCCAAGGGCGAACGCCCGCATAAACGGCATCTGAATTTTTTAAAGCTAAAGCAAGGTTTACAAATTGTTCATAAATTGTCCCTTTGTTCAACACTACAGGTAAATCTTCAGAACCTACAATATTTTCTGCTAAAACATCCGTGTGCAAACCCAACAAATAAGAATCTTGAACTTCCTCAATAGCTTTCTTTGCATTTGCAAGGTGTGCTTCCATAATATCGGCATTTGCCTGCACAGAAGAAACATCATCTATCTTAAATGCAAAAAATTTCTTCTGATCAATCACCAAATCCGTCGATTTCGGATTAAGTGTTGAGTATTCAATATTATCAGACGTTAGTGTCGAAACCGTAACTTCTGCAGGAGTGATAATTTTTACGGTATCACCTTGATTTCTGATTTCGCCTTCCCAATTTCGATTAACGCATTGCATCATCACACAGTTTTTTTCTAACATTTGATTTAACTTTTTACTCCATAATTGAGGAATAAAAGCCGAATAACCTTGATTTTCTGTCATTTGAGTTTTCCTTTCATTGTTTTCATAGCTATATATTATTTTTGAGTGGTGTTTGAATTAGTCATCATTATAAATTTCCCTAAACTGCAAACCGATGATTGCGCAATTGTCATCCGGCTCGCTTCCTTCTACGCAAAGTTGCACGGCATAATTGCTTCCGCAAATCTCGGCTTTTTCCATCAAATCCGACGATATAGACCAAACCGGAGTTTCTGAATTGTCGGGAGTCCAACAATATTCCGGTTCATCCGGCGAATTATCATCAGCCCACATTAAATGATTAAAATGTCGTGAATAAATAAGTTCTGAGTCTTCGCTGTAACGACTGTCATAATCTTTGTAAATCGAAAATTTAAATTTATTATCATTCATATCATCGAGTACAAAATAAAATTCATCAATAAGTTTACGATGTAAAATATTTCCCAATGCCAAAAACGGAGATTTCCACATAAATGAAATCGGTACACCGTCAAAAGAAGTTCCGTAATCTTCCCTAAAAACTTTCCCCGTATCATCCGCAGTATATACATTTGAATGAAATATACAGGCAGAAGTGATATTTTGAGGAACAACGCGTTTATACCATGAGCGATTTACGTAATCATTTATCCATATTGTATGATTATAGTCATCATTTAAATACGGAAAGAAATACCACATCTGATTATTTTTCTGATAATGTACAGCATACACATCTTTTAATCTGGCACGGTCAAAACTGCCAAACTCATCTTTTATATTCAAAGAAATCTCAGACCCGAGCCTTATTTGGTTTAACTCCCCAACCTGCTCAAGTGCGTATATTCCGTTACTTAAAAAATACTGTTTATTATCAACATTTATTATAGATTTTTTTGCTTCCGTACCTTTGTCTGCGAATAAACTTATTGCAAAATCAGTAGGATTAGAACCCGTCAAAAGATATACTCGCTCTTTTTTGTATATCGCAAGATAATCTTTATAAGTATTCATTGCAATAATATCAGCCGTATCAGTATGGAAATCATTTATATAACCGGCATCATCAGAAGATTGAAAATCATTGTACATTCCAAGCGCAGAATAGTAGATTGTTGAATCTTTTGCACACCATATTCTTCCCTTATAAACCGTTACACAATCGGGATAAAGAGTGTTTCCGCCCAAATCTTTTAAATTACAATCCGCGATATCAAAAGTTGAATTGTCTTTGATGTAGAACATTGTATCGGCTTCGGTTGCGATAACAATTCCTCTTAGAAACGGAGCAAAAATAATATTTTTACCGACCAATGTTTTTTCTAATAAGGTCAAAGAATTATTCACTTCCGAATAGATATAAATTTTGCCTGAAATTGTTGTTATTATAAGTTTATAACTGCTGTCAGACTCCATTTCAGCAAGACCTGTTATTGATTCAGCCTCAGGAAGTTCCACGACCAAAGAGTTACCTTTTTGACGAATTATACCTTTGTTATCATAAATTTCTATATTTTTAGAATCTGTCCAGTACAATTTTTTCGTATTATAACCGAGCTCTGTTTTTGTAGAACCTTGATTTATACCTCCCGACAAATCAAACAAATTTATATCCATAATTACATCTCCTTATAAATTTTCTTTATACCAACGGATTTTAGAACGTATAAAACTGCCGACATCATCTTTTTTTACCCAAGAATATGGCGGAATATAAGTAATATCTATTTTCCCCGCACTTGTTGTTTTAGGATTAGCTTTGCCAAATTCATAGTGTGTCATCACAGTTGAGGGTAAAATTTCTAATCCGTATTGATTACAAAGCTGCGCACAGAATTTCATTCCGGCTTCAAATTGAACTTTTGTAATCGGATAATCTCCTGTTTGAGCAGGTGATTTATACCCATACATCGAACAAAAACATACTCCTATTGAACCGGTATTTCCGCCTCCCGTGTGAGCTGCATATTTGCCGTCTTGACAGTTTTCATTGTCATTTGGCGAATAAATGCCGGTTGTAATATTTCCGCCGCAATCAATAAGATAATGGTAATACTTTTTTTCAAAATTACCGGGATAATATCTTCCGGCACTCCAGTGTAAAATAATTCTTTTTATCATATTTACCTCGTTAAATTTTCCAGTTCGGGTGCTTATCTTTGTACAGATAAACTGCATTTACACGATTGGTGGCATTTAGTATTGAAAGAATTGAAGAAATATGAGAATGAATTGTTCTGGTAGAAATTTGCATCGAATGTGCTATTTCTTTATCAGTATAACCCCGGGCAATCAAGGTCAATACCTTAAGTTTTTTAGGTGTTATCTTCATTAAAATTCCTTTTACAATTATCCGGTTAAATTAATCTTACCTTAACTTCTATAGCGAAAAATTAATAATATTTCCGTTTCTAAAAAAATCAGAGGGGATGAAAGGGTAGATAAGTTCTTAATAGCATTATCCCCTCTGTCAGATTTTAGAGTAAATGATTGAAGGATTGGTTATTTGATTATTTTTGTTTTAATTCAAAATAAATATCTTTCTCCCGTTATTTCATTCATAATTCCCTAATACATATATTTGAAAAACTTTCATTTTTTAAGATTTCGGTTTTTCGTATTTACATATCCAAGTATAAAAGATTTTGTGGAAAATAATAGTCCGTAATTATACTTAGGTAAAATTACGGACTTGACAATCACCAAACCTCAAAACAGAAGAACATTTTACGGATAAATTTTTCATAAATCTTTATAAAATTTTACACATTATTTTGATGAAAATTTTATATTTATTTTAAAAAATTTTACCTACTTGCAAAAAATTTTAGCCAGTTTACAATAAAAATATGGGGAATATATTACTAATATCAGAAAATGATTTAATTTGTGATAAATACAGAAACCTGTTAGGAGGGAAAAGCAACCGTTTTCATTCCTGCTGTAATATCACATCAATTTACGACATAATCGAAACTGAAACTCCTGATATTATAATCTTTGATGAAGATATTTCATCAATAAATTTGATTTTGACAATAAAAAAAATAAAATCAAAACTTGAAAACACAAGGTTGTTATTAATTACAAGCGGGGAAAATCTAAATGAAGATTATCCGAAACTCATAAGCGGCTACATCTTAACAAACTCCCCTAATGAATTGATTTTATCGACGGTAGAAACTTTTATCAGAACAAAAGAAAATCTTGATATCCTTTCAGTCAAAAACAAAGACCTTGCAGACAGCTTATATCGGTTAAACGTACTATATTCAACCAGCTCACAATTTGCGGGAACTCTCGATACAAAAAAATTACTGAATTACATGATTGAAGGATTGGATAAATCTCTGAGTTTCGATTTGACCTGTACGATATCTTTCGGATTTGAAAATGAACCTGTTTTGATAGTAAATTCTCTATATGACATATCAGAAGAATTGATGAATGCGTTAAAACTTCGCTCAATATTGAATTACAAATCCCTATTTGAAAATGATAAAATTCCTTTTGAAATAGATGATAAAAATTTAAAAACGATAAAAAACATTAAAAATCCGACAAAAAAATACAATTTTACAATTTTTCAATACGATAATATGTTTGCACCGATTGATATTGGTGATAAATTTTTCGGATGTATTGAAATATTTAAAGAAAATCATTTTACAACAGACGATGCAACCTATTTTCAAACCCTTGTAAGTCAGGTTTCGCTCCCGTTAAAAAGCGCAGGATTATATAAAGAAATTATCCAAAAAAATGAAGAATTAGAAAAACTTGAACGTGTAAAATCAGAGTTCATATCAATAGTTTCACACGAACTCAGAACTCCGCTGACACCGATAAAAAATGCTTTGTCTATTTTATCAAGCGGAAGATGCGGAACACTTGGTGAAAATGCAATAAAATTCATTGATATGGCAAAAAGAAATGTTGAAAACCTTACCAGTATCATTAACGATATTCTTGATATTAATAAAATTGAAGCAGGAAAAATGGATTTCAATTACAAATTAATGAACATTCATTCCGTAATTGAAAACGTAAAAACCAATTTTGATTGTGTCGCAAAAGAACACGAAATAATCTTTAATTCTGATGAAGCCGCAAACTTACCTGATATTTATGCGGATTCTCAAAGACTTGGACAAGTTCTTACAAATCTTGTTTCCAACGCAATCAAATTCACACCAAAAGGTAAATCCATTACCATAAAATCCGAAATTAAAAATGCAAAAGACATTCAAACAAACTCATATTTTGAAAACGAGATTAAAACCTTAAACGGAAATTACATAATAGTTAGCGTAGTGGACGAAGGTATAGGAATTAAACAGGAAAATCTTTTAAAAGCTTTTGATAAATTCACGCAAATCGAAAATTCATTATCCAGAAAAGCCGGCGGAACAGGTTTAGGTTTGCCGATTGCAAAACAATTAATCAAAGCACATAAAGGAACGATATGGTGCGATAGTGAAGAAAATAAAGGTTCAAGTTTCCATTTTGCACTTCCGGTAGATAATAAAATACAAAACAATGACAACAACACTCTCGCGTTGTAAAAAGGATTATATATGACAAACAAACGAAAAATAAGCATACTCGGTTCAACCGGCTCAATCGGCAGACAAGCATTGGAAGTTATTGAAAAACTCTCCGACAAATTTGAAATAATTGCATTGACCGGAGGTTCAAACACAGAGTTACTAACAGAACAAGCCCTTAAATTCAAACCAAAATATATTTGTACAGGTGAAAAAACTTCAATCAATATCGCTGGAATAAAAACACTTTACGGAACTGAAGGACTTGAAGAAATTTGTTCAAATAAAGAAAATGACATCATTTTGGTTGCCGTATCGGGGAAAATCGGACTTCGCCCGACATTGAAAGCTATAGAAAACGGTATTGATATTGCACTTGCAAATAAAGAAACTCTTGTTATGGCAGGAGATATTGTAATGCAACGCGCTAAAAATTCAGGAGTAAAAATTATACCGGTCGATAGTGAACATTGCGCAATTCACCAATGTATAAAAGATATTAAACAAGTTGAAAAACTGATAATCACAGCAAGCGGCGGACCTTTCCTTAACAAAACCGTCGCAGATATGAAAAATGCAACAGTATCGGAAGCTCTTGCGCATCCAAGATGGAATATGGGAAGAAAAATAACCGTAGACTCCGCAACATTGATGAATAAAGGACTGGAAATAATTGAAGCACATCACCTTTTCAATATGCCGTACGACAAAATTGATGTTGTGGTTCATCCGCAAAGCATTGTCCATTCCGCGATTGAATACGTTGACGGTAGCGTTATTGCTCAATTGGGGTTACCAAGCATGCATATTCCTATTCAATATGCAATAACTTATCCTGAAAGATTTGCAGGTATTAAATCTAAAAGTTTCAGTTTCTCGGAAATCGCAAGACTTGATTTTGAAAAACCTGATTATAATAAATTCCCGAGTTTAAATTTTGCATACCATGCCGGCAAAACCGGAGGCAGCGCAACAGTATGTTTAAATGCCGCAAATGAAGAGGCCGTGTTTGCATTTTTAGACGGAAAAATAAAGTTATATGACATTTATAGCATCACGGAAGAAATGATGAACTCACATAACGTCTTACAAAACCCGACAATTGATGAAATTTTTGATATTGATAACGAAATCAGAATTAAAACACAAGAATTGATTAATTTAGCACACGTATAATATCACAATAAATTAATATAAATTTATTTTTCATTTTAAAGAAAAATTTTTTATTGTAAAATCTTTCTATGAACATAAATGAAGTTAATGAATTATGGAATAAGATAAAAGATGAGCTGGAAACCATTGTACCTGAACATATTTTCGGCACATGGATATCTCCCTTAAACGCTGTTGATTTTGAAAATAACACTCTTGTCATACTTTCCCCGCACCAAATGGCTGTGGATATTTTAAAAAAGAATTGGACAGACGATATCAAAACCGCAACAAAAACCGTCTTAGGGGAAGACGCTTCATTTTCATTAACTTACGACCCTGATTATGCGGAAAAATATATAAAAGCTCGCAAAAAAGAATTATCAAAACAAATCGCAGGACAAACAGAAGAAGAAAAAAAAGAAAATGATGCAAAACTATCTCTTGCTCAAATGCAGTCAAGCGCAAATTTAAACTTAAATCTTAAATTTGATAACTTTGTTGTCGGAAATAATTCAAAATTTGCATACAACGCAGCTTTTTCTGTTGCAAATAATCCTTCAAAAAAATTCAACCCGTTATTTATATACGGAGCGTCAGGACTTGGCAAAACCCACCTTATGCAAGCAATAGGACACTATATTATATTTAACAAACCGGAATTAAAAGTCCGATACATAAGAATGGAAGAATATTTTAACGAATGGGTCAGATGTTTTCAATATAATGACTCACCAAACGCAAAGAAAAAACAGTCCTGCAACAATTCACTTATGAGAAAATTTCACCAAAAATTTCAAAATGTTGATATTTTATTAATGGATGACATTCAATTTATTGAATCAAAAATGAAAACAATGGAAGATTTTTTCTCAACATTTGAAGCTCTATATACAAATAACAAACAGATTGTAATAGCTTCTGACAGATTACCGAAAGATATTCCGACACTTGACAATCGTCTTAGAACACGTTTTGAAATGGGACTTGTTGTTGATATTGTTCCTCCGGATTTTCAAACAAGATTTGAAATAGTAAAAGCTTTTGCTAAGGAATTGGAAGCAGAAGCAGATGATGAAGTTTTTGAATACATTGCAGATAATTTTGTAAATAATGTAAGAGAATTAAAAGGCGCATTTACTAAAGTTAGTGCTTATGCTGAATTTTCAGGAACAGGTATTACTTTAGACTTGGCACAAAAAGCACTCGGATGCGAAGTCCGAAAAAAAGATATAACTATTGAAAAAATTGCAAAAACAACAGCCGAATATTTTAATCTGGCAATCAAAGACTTAAAAAGTACGGCTCGCCAGCAAAAAATTGCACATGCAAGACACGCTGCAATTTATCTGGCAAGAGAAATTCTGAATTTAAGCTACGAATCTATCGGAGAATTTTTTGATAAAAAACATACAACTATTATGTATTCTTGCGATTTAATTTCCAATAAAATAAAGACAGATAAAGACTTGCAAACCGAAATAGAAGATATAAAATCAGCTCTGAAAGGTTAATAATGTACGATTATATAAAAGGACAATTTGCATATAAAACATCAGGAACAAAAGGCTTTTTTGCGACAGTTGAAACTTGCGGAATTGGTTATTTGTGTGAAATTATGGAACGAGATTTTATACTATTACCCGAAAACGGCGAAATAAAAATATATACAGTCTTAATCCACAGAGAAGACAAAATGAGCCTTTGCGGATTTTTAAAACGTGAAGACCGTGATATATTTAACATCCTGACTTCCGTATCGGGAGTAGGGTCAAAAATGGCATTAACCCTGCTTAATTCATTTAAGGTAACGGATTTGGTAGGTTTTGTGCTTGAGGGCGATTACAAAGAGCTTACAAAAGCAAAAAGCGTAGGTCCAAAACTTGCTCAAAAAATAATTTTAGAGTTAAAAGATAAATTAACAACTTATCAAGACGCTGCACCTGTTCAAAATACAAATTTATCAGTAAAAATTTCCTCACAAAATATAGAAGATGCAAAAACAGTTCTGTTGTCATTGGGATACCTGAAAGATGAAGTAACACAAGCAATAACAAAGGCCGCAGAACACCTGCAAGACAACGCAACTGCAGAAGATGTTTTAAAAGAAAGTTTAAAAATATTATCAATATAAATCACAAGATGTAAGAAAATGTGAATAATTATTAATATTTTATTGTAATTATACTATGTTAGTAATAGCATAAAAGAACGAGTGTAGATAGTACAATATATTGGAATATGTTATGGCATTAAATTTTCAAGAACTTGTTTTTAATTTACAAAAATTTTGGTCGGATTACGGCTGTATAATTCAGCAACCTTATGATATAGAAAAAGGTGCATCGACAATGAATCCGGCAACCTTTTTACGTTCATTGGGTCCTGAGCCTTGGAATACTGCAATGATAGAACCTTGCAGACGTCCGACAGACGCAAGATACGGCGAAAACCCAAACAGATTGGGACATTATTTTCAATTTCAAGTTATCTTAAAACCTTCACCTGACAATGCTCAGGAATTGTATTTACAAAGTTTGGAAGCAATGGGTATTGATTTAAAGGAACACGATGTTCGTTTTGTTGAAGATAACTGGGAATCTCCAACACTTGGAGCAGCCGGAGTAGGCTGGGAAGTGTGGCTTGACGGAATGGAAATAACACAATTCACATATTTTCAACAAGTCGGCGGAGTTGAAATCAAACCTGTAGCATTGGAATTGACCTATGGTTTGGAACGTATTGCTATGTATTTGCAAAACAAAGAATCTGTTTACGATATTATGTGGAATAATGAATTAAAATATGGTGACATTTATCTCCAAAACGAAATTGAGCAGTCAAAGTACAATTTTGAAGTTTCTGATACAAACTCTTTATTTACAATGTTTGATTTGTATCAAAAAGAAGTTGAAAATTGTTTAAACGCAAAATTAGTATTACCTGCATACGATTATGTTTTGAAATGTTCACACACATTTAACCTATTGGATGCGCATGGCGTAATAAGTAAAGATGAAAGAAATAATTTCATCGGCAGAGTAAGAACAATGGCATCCGGTGTCGCAAGATTATATGTGGAACAGCGTGAGGCAATGGGATTCCCGCTTTGCAAGTAAAGAAATAATTATAAAAAATATAAATGTTAGAAGGCATATTGCCTAAAAGAATAAGGAAATTGAATGGCTGAAAAATTTAACAGAGCGACGTTTACCAGAAGTTTTATTCGGCATTTAACAAGAATAAAAGCTCCGGATGAAATGTTGGCAGAGGCAAGCGAACAAGGTTTAGAAAAAACTCTCGGAGTATGGGATTTGATTATACTCGGAGTAGGTGCAATTATCGGTTCAGGCATATTTGCAGTTGTCGGAATAGCGGCTGCAGGAAGTGCTGACGGTTCAAGTATTGGTGCAGGACCGGCCTTAATGGTATCCATGATAATTGCCGCAATTGCATGTATATTTTCCGCATTGTGCTATTCGGAATTTGCAACAATGATACCTGTCGCAGGCGGAGCTTATACCTACACATTTGCTACATTGGGCGAATTTGCCGCTTGGATGGTCGGCTGGGTTTTAATGTTGGAATATGCAATCGGATTTATTGCGGTTGCCTGTGCTTGGTCAAACCACTTTGTACAATTTTTGGCAGGATTTGATAAAGTTCTGCCGGCTTGGCTTGCACATCCGCCTGTATGGCTGACTAATGACGTATTTTCAGTCAGTAAAATGCTTGCGGATAA
The DNA here is from genome assembly GCA_051874955.1 of Candidatus Gastranaerophilaceae bacterium. Taxonomy (GTDB): domain Bacteria; phylum Cyanobacteriota; class Vampirovibrionia; order Gastranaerophilales; family Gastranaerophilaceae; genus Zag111. Next base: position 79,715 of record JBJEGJ010000035.1, on the reverse strand, counting down.
TCCTGATATTTATGTTCCGAGATTTTTGGGTATACCTGTTTGTATAAACTTGCCTGCAATTTTAATAGTGCTTTTAATGACTGCAATTTTGGTAAAAGGTACAAAAGATTCCGCAAAAATGGCGGGAGTAATGGTATTTATAAAACTTGCGGTAATTGCATTGTTCGTTATTGCCGGAGCATTTTACATAAGACCTGAAAACTGGACACCTTTTGCTCCAAACGGAATACAAGGTATTTTTGCCGGAGCATTTTTGATATTCTTTGCTTATATCGGATTTGACGCGTTGGCAACTGCTGCCGAAGAATGTAAAAATCCTCAAAAAGATTTACCGATTGGTATAATCGGCTCTCTGTTAGTCACTACAATTGTTTACGTACTTGTAGCGTTAGTTTTGACAGGAATGCAGGATACATCAGGCGCGGTTTCTTTGGAATTTCTAAAAGCTCCGATGGCATATTGTATGGTTATGGTAAAACAGAATTGGGCTGCAGGATTGATTTCTATCGGTTCTCTCGCAGGTTTGACCTCTGTATTACTTGTTTTAGAAATGGCGGCAACGAGAATTTTATTCGCAATGAGCCGTGATCATTTTATATCATCAAGATTTCAAAAAATTCACCCTAAATTCAAAACTCCTGTATTACTGACTTGGACAGTAGGAATACTGGCAGTTGTCGGAATTTTAACATTAAATCTTGATGTTGCGGCTGAACTCTGTAATTACGGTACATTTACGTCATTTATAATAGTTTGTGTTGCGGTATTGATATTGCGTCACACCGATCCAAATCGTCCACGACCGTTTAAAGTACCATTTTCACCTGTCACTCCGTCATTGGGTATAATTTGCTGCGGTGGATTAATGGTATATAAATCATTACAGGCAGGAAGTTCTGCTTTGTTATTTCCTGTATGGCTTGGAGTCGGAGCAATTTTCTATCTGCTTTACGGATTTATTAAAAACAGAAATAATGAAAATAAAGTTCACAAAGAGCTGATACAAGCAGCAATAAAAGAACGGGAAACAGCCAAATAATGAAAATTGATATTAAACAAATTAGTCGAAATTTAGCAAAAAGAAGAAGTATGGATGAACTTATTGCAACAAGCAAGCGTTCTGAGTTAAAAAAGACACTCAACGTGTTTGACTTGATTGTAATAGGAATAGGCGCAGTTGTCGGAACGGGTATTTTTACAATTATCGGTACTGCAATAACGGGAAGCTCCGAAAGCGCAGGCGCCGGTCCGGCAATAGTTATTTCTATGGTACTGGCTGCTATTGCCTGTATTGTACCGGCATTATGTTATTCTGAAATAGCAGCGATGATACCTGTTGCAGGAAGTGCTTACACCTATACTTATGCAACAATGGGCGAATTTATGGCTTGGATGGTCGGTTGGATACTGATGCTTGAATATGCAATCGGTAACATTACTGTTGCAAGCGCTTGGTCGGGTTATTTCATCCATTTTTTAAGCGGTTTTAAAAGTATTCTTCCGGCTTGGATTTGTAATTTCCCGATATGGCTCAGATATGATTACAAAACTATGTCTGAAATGTGCAAAGCCTACGGTTGGGATATTCACGATAAAATCCCTTACCTGTTCGGACATATACCGATTTCAATAAATGTTCCGGCAATAGTAATTGTTATAATATTAACTTTATTATTGGTAAGAGGTGTAAAAGAATCAACAAAAGTAGCAACAATTATGGTCGGGGTCAATATGTTTATGATATTGTCTTTTATCATTGTCGGTTCACACTACGTTGTGCCTGAAAATTGGTTGCCGTTTATACCTGTTGAACACGCATTTCAAGGTATTATGATGGGTGCATTTTTAATATTTTTTGCCTACGTTGGATTTGATGCTATTTCTACAACGGCAGAAGAAACAGAAAATCCTCAACGCGACTTGCCGATTGCAATTTTGGGAACACTTATAATTTGTACTATTTTATATGTATGCGTAGCCCTTGTTTTGACAGGAATTGTTCCGGTCAACATGATAAACGTAAACGCTCCGATTGCCGATGCAATGAGTCACATAGGTGCAAAATGGAATTGGTTTGCTAAATTTATTGCTATCGGTGCGTTATGTGCATTAACATCGGTTCTGTTAATTTATCAACTCGGAACAACAAGAATTTTATATGCAATAAGCCGTGACAGATTTTTACCGAAATCTTGGAGGCTTATACATAAAAAATACAAAACTCCGCACGTAATGACGTGGATTTCAGGAATAGTGGTAATTGTTTGCGGATTGTTTATGGATTTAAATATTTCTGCAGCGTTGTGTAATTTCGGAACATTTACATCATTTGTAATAATATGTATTGCGGTACTCATCTTGAGAAAAACAAACCCGAACAGACCAAGACCTTTTAGAGTTCCTTTTTGCCCATATCTACCATTGATTGGAATTTTCATTTGTGCAATACTGATTATATTTTCTCTAAAAACATTGAAAACATCTTCCGTATACTTTGCATTATGGTTGTTTATCGGGGTATTAATCTACGCATTGTACGGTTATCACCAAAAACGAATTGAAGAACGCGGAAGAATTATAAAAAAACAGTAGTAAGTATTAAACTTGAAAAACAAGTACCCTCGTGGTATCCTTGTTTTGCTAAAATATGAAAGAAAGAAGGCCAGAAAATGTCAGAAGTAAGAGTTAGAATAGCGCCGTCACCAAGCGGAAATCTCCATATCGGAACAGCCAGGACTGCGTTGTTTAATTATTTATTTGCAAAAAAAAATAACGGTAAATTTATTCTAAGAATAGAAGACACCGATGCTGAACGTACATCTCAAGAATACATTGATAATATTTTTGACAGCTTGAAAGCATTAGGTCTAAATTGGGATGAAGGTCCGGATGTTGGCGGTCCTTACGGTCCGTATACGCAATCCGAAAGATTTGATATTTATCCTAAATATGTCCAAAAACTTTTAGATTCAGGTTTTGCATACGAATGTTTTTGCACCCCTGAAGAACTGGAAAAAGAAAAAGAAGAAGCTGCCGCTGCAAAAAAACCTTATGTTTACACAAGAAAATGTGAAAATTTAACAGAAGATGAAAAAGCTAAATTACGTGCAGAAGGCAGAAAACCTGCAATTAGATTTAATATCGCAAAAGCTCAAAGAGCATTCCACGAAACTTCAATTTTGGAATTTGACGATTTAGTAAAAGGCAAATTACACATGGATACAGATCTTCTTGGAGATTTTGTAATACAAAAATCTAACGGAGCGCCTACTTATAACTTTGCAGTTGTAATTGATGATGCGCTTATGAAGATTAGCCACGTAATCAGAGGGGAAGATCATATTTCAAATACATATAAACAAATCCTTATTTTTGAAGCTTTAGGTATTGAAGTTCCAAGATTTGGACATTTGGGTATGATTTTGGCACCTGACAGAAGTAAACTTTCAAAACGTCATGGTGCAACCGCTGTTTCTGACTTTGTAAAACAAGGCTACTTAACAGAAGCACTTATCAACTTTGTAGCACTATTGGGCTGGTCACCGTCTGACGGGGAAGAAATTAAACCGGTTGAAGAAATTGCAAAAGATTTCAGAATAGGTGAGATTTCATCTTCAAACTCCATATTTGAATATGATAAATTAAAATGGATGAACAGTCATTACATCAAAATGCTTCCAATGGAAACATTGAAAGAAATGTTAAAACCGTATTTAACTCAGTACGATTTGACAGAATTAACAGATGCTCAATATACAAAAATGGTTGAAATCACACGTGAACCGTTAACATTGTTATCTGATATTACTGATGCAGTTCCGTATTTCTTCGGAAAAGATGTAGAAATTCAACCTGAAACACAAACAGGAACATTAGACACAGAAACTGCACAAAACGTATTGAAAGACTTTGTTGAAAAGGCTCAAAACTGGGATTGGACAGAAGAAAACCTGCACGAAGTATTGGCAGATTTTAGAGCAGAATGGAAAGAAAAAGGTGTTAAACCAAAAGTTACAATGTGGGCTGTAAGAGCCGCTATTACAGGCAGAACCTGCGGAGCTGATATGGTTGGTATTCTTGATATTCTGGGAAAAGAAACCTCATTATACAGAGCAAAAAAAGCAATTAAATAAACAAAAAAAAAGGAACTTTTAAAAAGTTCCTTTTTTAACTACTAAAAAATATGAGCATTTGATGTAACAAATGCTCATATTACTTTATATCTTATGCAAGAGCTTTTGCTTTTGATTTTCTTTCTTCCCAAAAATCAACAAGCATTGAGCAGAAGAAGATACTTGAATAAGTACCGACAACCACACCAAGCATCATTGCTAACACAAAATCTCTTGTTGTAACTCCGCCCAAGAAATACAAAGCTGCAAGCGTAATAAATGTGGTTAATGAAGTATTGATACTTCTTGCAAGTGTTTGATTTACAGACGCATCAACAATTTCGCCATAAGTCATCTTCTTACCGTAGTATCTTTGATTTTCTCTTATTCTGTCAAATGTTACAATTGTATCATTGATTGAGAAACCTATAACTGTCAAAATTGCCGTTAAGAATAAACCGTCAACCTGTACGTTATAGAAAATTCCCAAAAGTGAAAATACACCCATAACAAATACTACATCATGCACCAAACCTAAAATTGCAGCCAGTGCATATTCAAACTTAAATCTGAATGAAATATAAATAATCATCACTAATATTGCCAAAGTAAGAGCAATCAAAGACATTCTGAAAAGTTCTTTTCCAAGCGTCGGACCGACGGATGAAACCTGAATAAGTTGAGCATCTTTGTATTCACTTTTTACAACATTAGATATATTCGCCGCCATTTCAGAACCCTCGTCAATAAATTTTGTTCTTATTGACACAATTGATTTAATATTACCGTTTTCTTCAGACGGGTTTACATTCAAAATTTGAATATATGAATTTTCTGCACCGACTTTTGTCAGAGCTTCTCTTGTTTTGCCGATATCTTCATTATTTATGGATTCCGGTACCCCATATTGAAGTATTGTACCGCCGGTGTAATCTATGCCGACTTTTACCGGAGTGTGAGTAGGATATGTAACCATCGAATAAATCATTGCACCAATTCCCGGTAACAATAACAACGCTGACAGGCACATCCAAAGTATTCTGTATTTTACAACATGTACTGCTTTATTAAACTTAAACATTTTATATTTACCTCATACTTTCTTAGTCTAAAACCCCAAAACGTGCTTTTTCACGTTTTGTTTCCGTTACCTCATAACCCTTACCGATTTCATCTTTAGCAAGTCCGAACAATGCAGGATATTTCAATTCTCCCGTACCAAAGACTAAGTGCATAAAGTTTTTAGTAACCGTAATAGCCGTAAACATTGAAACTATTACACCAAGTGCAAGAGTAAGAGCAAATCCCTTAACTACACTTGTACCAAGAAAATAAAGGATTATACAAGTCAAAACCGTTGTCATATTGGAATCGAAAATACTTGTAAATGCTCTGTCAAAACCTGAATTAATAGCCGTAAACAGATTTCTGCCCGCTTTTAATTCTTCTTTGGTCCTTTCAAAAATCAAAATATTAGCATCGACAGCCATACCAATACTCAGGATAAAACCTGCAATACCTGCAAGTGTAAGTGTTACAGGAATAATCTTGAACAGCGAGAACAAGATTAAAGCATAAATACAAAGTGAAATGTCTGCAATAAATCCCGGTAATCTGTAATACATAATCATAAACAGCATTACAAATGCAACACCAATCAGCCCTGCAAATTTTGATTTTTCGATACTATCAGCACCTAAAGTAGGTCCTACCGTATTTTCTTGGATAATGTCCGACGGAACAGGTAAAGCACCTGCATTTAACAAATTAACCATTCTCTGGGCTTCTTCATATTTGAAACCGCTTCCTCCGCCTGATATTTCGGCACGACCGCCATAAATAGCTTCTCTAATAACCGGTGCCGAAATTTCTTCTCCGTCAAAGAATATTGCCATAGGTTTACCGACAAGTTTCTGAGTTAATTCGGCAAACTTATTGCTGCCCTTAGCATTAAACTCAAGATCAACTGTCCATTGTCCGGTTTGATCTGCAGCGATTTCGGCTGATTTCAAATCTTCACCGGTTAAACCCGCTGATTCCCATAACAACATACCCTTTTCATCACGTTTTTGTTGTCCGTTCGCATCCAAAACAGGTTGTTTAAATTCCAAAAGTGCCGTTTTACCCAAAAATGCTTCCGCCTCTTTTAAATCAGTAACATTCGGGATTTCAACCAACAATCTTTTGTCCCCAACCTGAGCCACGCTGGTTTCTGCAACACCCAATTTGTTTACACGAGTTTCAATCGCGTATTGCAGCTGGCTCATAACCTCCGGATTAATAGTTCTTACAGTATCGGTAGTTCTTGCCTCAAGCATAATTCTTGAACCGCCGACAAGGTCAAGCCCTAATTTGGTAGGCTTTTTGTAGATAGTAAAAATACATGCAATTACTATTGCTACAACAATCCAAAACATAATAATTTTGTTTTTCAATTTTCTACCCTCTTTTATCCTTATAACTAATAATTATATTATCTAAATTACTTCAAAGTTAAATGAAAAGAACTAGTCCTGTCCGCCTAATTCTTTACTTACATTGTCAATAGCCTCAAACAACTCTGATTTTTCTGCGTCAGTCAAAGTTACCAAAGGTCTTCTTACATAATCTTCGATTATACCTTTATGAGCCAAAGCCGCTTTTACAGGAGTCGGATTTGGAGCTGCAAACAATGCCTTAAATACGGGATATAGTTTTTTGTGCATATTTCTTGCCGCAATAAGTTCACCCGATTTAAAGTTTCTAATCATAGATTTAATTTCAGAACCAAATATATGAGAAGCTACCGAAATAACCCCATGCGCACCGATTGACAACATTGGTAAAGTTAAGCTGTCATCTCCTGAATATATAACAAAATCATCAGGACAAAGCATTTTTAATTCCGTCAACTTATCCATATCTGCAAAACTTTGTTTTAAACCGACAATATTTGAATATTTTTCCGCCAAAAAAGCAACTGTTTCAGGTAGCATATTAACACCTGTTCTTCCCGGAATATTATACATAATAATCGGCAAATCAGTAGATTCGGCAATTCTTGAAAAATGTTCAATCATACCTCTTTGATTTGGCTTGTTGTAATACGGAACTACTGATAAGATTGCATCCACTTCTTCTTTTTGAGCAAATTTTGAATATTCAATCGCTGACATTGTAGAATTTGAGCCTGCGCCAAGAATAATTTTTGCTTTATTGGCAACGGCTCTTTTCACCGAGTTAACAAGTTCAATTTCTTCTTCATTTGTCAAAGTCGGAGATTCGCCTGTCGTTCCTGCAACCAGCAAAGCATCACTGCCTGAATTTATCAAATGCTGTGCAAGTTCTTCCACTCTGTCATAATCAATTGCACCAGATGCTTCCATCGGTGTAACCATTGCTGTAATAACCTCTCCACAATCGTATCTTAATACCATATTATCTCTACCCTTTATTTCCCTAATCTACACAAAACAATTATATTACAAAATTAAAGAATATGATTAATTAAATTAATTAATGTGATTAATTATTAAGAAATTTTCATGATAATATGATTATATGATTGGAAGATACTCAAGAAAAGAAATTTCAAAAATTTGGGAATTAAATTCCAAATTTGATTATTACTTACAGGTAGAACTTGCTGTATGCGATGCGTACGCCGAACTCGGTACAATTCCGAAAGATGCGGCACAACAAATTCGAGAAAGCGCAAAATTTTCAATAGAAAGAATTGACGAGATTGAAAAAGAAGTTCGACATGATGTCATTGCATTTTTAACATGTGTAAACGAAAGTCTCGGCGACTTGGGCAGATATGTACATATAGGAATGACCAGTTCTGATGTTATAGACACCGCTTTTGCCCTTCAAATAAAAGATAGTGCCGCAATTATTCTTGAAGATTTAAATAAGACCATCTCAACCTTAAAAAATTTGGCAAAACAACATAAAGATACAATATGTATAGGACGTTCGCACGGTATTCATGCAGAAATTATGACTTACGGAGTTAAACTTTGTTCTTGGATTGATATTTTGGAACGACAAAGACAAAACTTTATACATGCCGCAGAACAAATAAGAGTAGGTCAAATTTCAGGACCGGTCGGAACATATAGTAATATTTCGCCGGAAGTTGAAAAAATTACCTGTAAAAATTTAGGATTAAAACCTGCAAAAATTTCTACGCAAATTATCGCAAGAGATTATCATGCGTACTTTATGCAATCGTTAGCCTTAATTGCAAGCGTGATTGAACAGTTTGCAACAGAAATACGACATTTGCAAAGAACAGAAGTTTTGGAATTGGAAGAAGGGTTTGCAAAAGGGCAAAAGGGATCATCAGCGATGCCTCACAAGAAAAATCCGGTTCTTAGCGAAAATTTGTGCGGCTTGGCACGAGTTGTACGTTCAAATTCAATTGCCGCACTTGAGAATATACCGCTTTGGCACGAACGAGATATCTCTCATTCATCTGCTGAAAGGATTATTTTCCCTGACAGTCTTATTTTAGTTGATTTCATGCTGAACAGGTTTAACAATATTATGGAAAATATAGTTATCCATAAAGATAATATGTTAAAAAATACAAACAAATTTGGCGGAATTGTCTATTCCCAAAAAGCATTGCTTTCACTCGTTGAAAAAGGTTTGACAAGAGAAGATGCCTATAAAATTATTCAGCGAAATGCGTTAGACGCATTTGAAAATCATGGGAATTTTAAAACAAATTTAATCAATGATAAAGAAGTGACAAACATACTTTCTGAGGATGAAATAGAAAAGATATTTAATGAACAGGAATTTCTAAAAAATATTCATGAAATTTATTCAAGATTTGAACTGTAAAAATTTATAAAAAATCATAAAAATTTTCCATGTTAATTTGCGATTATTTGTGCTAAAATTCAAAGTATGAAGTTTAAAGATTTACCAAAAAAGAAACGCATATACATGCTGGCATTGATAACTCTTGGCGGGATTTTGGCTTGGGCATTTATTACGGCGGGAATAATCACCAGAGATTTTAATCGTGCACAGTTATCAACCGGCGCAGATAAACAAGAAGCCGTTGTAAACGGTATTATTTTAACAGAAACAAAAAATGACCAAAAATATTGGGAAATATATGGCGAAACCGGCAAATGGGACAGCGAAAAAGGACTTGCCCAGCTTGATAAAGTTATCGGGAATTTCTACAAAGATAACGAAGTTTCTATGAGTTTTGAATCGTCAAAAGGAACTTACAATTCAAAAGAAGGCGATATCACATTATACGAAGATACCTTTATTGTCTTGAAAGACGGGATTACACTCAATGCCGACAAATTGCATTGGATAGATTCGCATACTCCGATTGTTGCGGAAGGTCATGTAAAAATAAAAAAGGGCAAAGAACTTTTATCCACAGCGGAAAAAATTGTGATAAGCCCTGAATACAATAGTTTTAAGATTAGCGGAAACACTGTTTCAAAAGTTTATGAGGATAAAAAGTAGTATGAAAAAATTTTTATTGATATTTGTATCATTACTTGTGTTAACAGGGATTGCTGCACAGGCGTCCGACTTAATTATTGAATCTAAAAAACAAACATTCAATGAAGCTGATAACAAAATAAAATTTAAGGACGATGTCAAAGTAACCATTGACGATTTGAAAGTTGTCGGAGATTCTGCGGACGTAAACGTAACAAAGGATCAAAAACTTGATACCGCAACTTTTTACGACAAACCTTACGCTTTTGAAATAAAGAAAAACAAAAAAAGAGAAGTTAAAGCAAATATCTTAAAAGTTTCACTAATCACAAAAATTATACGAGCGGAAGGTGACACGCAATCAGTAGTGTTTGAGGGCAAAACACCGGTTGTTGTAATTAATGCGGACGTACAGGAATATGACACCAAAACCGGAGTTATGACAGCAACAGGAGCGGTTACAATGTTGTATAAAGACATTGAAACTTTCTCTAACAGCGCACAAATTACTACAGACAAAAACGGAGATTTGAAAAAACTTGTTTTGACAGGCAATGCAAAAGTTAAACAAGAAAATAACGAATCTTATGCTGACAAATTTGTTTATGAAACTTACACAGGCAACTTAACAGCATACGGAAACACAACATCAAATGCGGTTATGGACGACGGCTCAAAACTGGTTTTAAAATCAAGTTATCAAGAATACAATCAGAAAAAATCAATTTTCAACGCAAGCGGAAACGTAAGAATTTGGTATCAGGATTATTATGCTGCCGGACCAAAAGTAACACTTTATCCCGGAGCAGGAACTACAAAACCTAACGAAGCTTATTTCACCGGACGTTCAAGTATAACTCAAGGTGTAAGAACAATTTTTGCAGACAAAATAAAAATGACAATGAAACCAAAAAGTTTTGATGCTCAAGGAAATACAAGAACCGTCATTAAAAACATAGGCTCAGGCTCTGATGAAAATGTAACTTTGGGTCTGTAAACTTTAACTCATAAAAGGGAAATTATGCAAGATAAAATCAATAAAGCTATAGAATTTTTTAAAAAAGGGGATTGGAATTCTGCTGCGGATTTATTCACCTCCGCATTGGAAGTTGAAACCGACAATGCAGAATTATACAACAACTTGGGTTTGTGTTACGCAAATTTGGGTGATGATGAAAAAGCCGAAAAAAATTATTTAAAATGTATTGAACTTAATCCAAAAATTCCGCAATGTTACATAAATTTGGCTGATATTTATTACAAACAAAAAAGGTTAGGCGAAGGAATAAACATATTATCTTACGCAATCGAAATGTTACCTGATGATTTAATTTTCAGACATTACCTTGCAAGATTTTACATTGACGACGCAAAACGAGATTTGGCGATTGACGAACTTGTTTATATTTTAGAAAAACAGCCTGACAATTATGATGCTTATTACGACTTGGCGAGAATTTATTTTGAATTTGGAAACTACGATTCCGCCATTGAAAACCTTGAAAATGTATTAGAATATAAACAAGATAACGAATGGATTTACTACTATCTTGCCGAAGCATATCAAGCAAATGATGAAATAGACAAGGCACTTTCAAATTTCCTAAAAGCTATTGCAACAAATAATAAGTTTGCATTGGCTTATAAAAAGACTGCTATTTTATTTATGGCAAGAGGAGATTATGAAGATGCGCTGGAATATTTCGAGGATTATATAAATTTTGATATTCCGCAAGAAGAAAAAGATAACATTAATAAATTAATTTCCGGTATCAAAACAAAGATAAACAGTTAAGAGGGATTAAAACTTGAAAAAGAAGTACTGGATTGCATTTTCATCAATTGAAAAACTTAGCAGTGATTTCATTTTAACACTGTATGACCATTTTGGAGATATAGAAAAAGCATTTAATGCGTCCGCCTCGCAACTACAAAAAATAGAAGGTCTTAGCGTAAAAAAAGCGGAAAACTTTTTAAGAGAACGTGATAAAACAGATATTGACAGAACATTCACGGATGTAGAAACTCGCGGAATTAATTTTTTGACATTTGAAGATGAGAATTATCCTAAAATGCTTAAAAATATTGATAATCCACCTGCGGTTTTGTATTATAAAGGGAAATTTTTTGAATGTAACTTGCAAAAAACGCTTGCCGTAGTTGGTTCAAGAAAAGCCAGCACTAATGCAAGAGAAAGTTTGAGAAAAATTATTTCCGGTTTATGCAATACAGATATATGTATCGTTTCAGGACTTGCGGCAGGAATTGATACGGTCGCTCACACATCGGCAATAGAAAATAATTTAAAAACAATCGGTGTAATCGCAAGCGGTTTTGACTACACGTACCCCACCAGTAACAAAACTTTATATCAAAACATTGAAAACGGGTATGGGGCAGTCGTAACAGAATATTACCCGACTTTTGAACCGGTTAAATTCAGATTTCCGCAGAGAAATCGCATAGTTTCAGGATTATCTTACGGAACACTTGTTGCAGAAGCTTCATTAAAAAGCGGAGCGTTAATAACCGCGAATTTAGCTTTGGAGCAAGGCAGAGAATTGATGTGTATTCCGGGACTTATTTCAAATCCTAATACGGAAGGTATTTATAAATTATTAAAAAACGGAGCTACGTTGGTTACGGAAAGTTCGGATATTCTAAACGCACTAAATTGGGAGGTAAAAAAAGAAATCAAAGGTGATCAATTAACGCTTCCGATGCTTACAACCGAAGAAGAAAAAATATACTCAAGCCTTGAAATAGAAGAAAAAGGAATTGATGAGCTGCTATCAGAAACAGGTTTAAAATTTGATGATTTGCTAATCAACTTGACAACAATGGAGCTTAAAGGCATAATAAAACAGTGCGACGGAGATAGGTATAAGAGAAACTAATTTAAAGTCAAAAAGAGAGTATTGAAAATTCAAAAGAAGGTTAAATATATAAATGGCAGAAACAAAAACTAAAACTAAAGAAAAATCATTGGTAATAGTCGAGTCACCGGCTAAGTCAAAAACCATAAAAAAAATTCTCGGAGGAGAATTTCAAATTGAGGCAAGTTACGGACATATAAGAAACCTGCCGACGAAAGATTCTGCAACCGAAAATCTCGGATTTGACGTTAATAATAATTTTGAACCGAAGTTTGAAATAATTCCGGGTAAACAAAAGGTTGTTTCTAAACTAAACGAATTAGCAAAAAAAGTGGATAAAATATACCTTGCAGCCGACCCCGACCGCGAAGGAGAGGCAATAGCTTGGCATGTCAGACAAGTTCTAAAAGTACCTGATGAAAAAATTTATCGTATTGTATTTAACGAAATTACTCCAAAAGCGGTAAAACATTCCGTTGCAAATCCGCGTCCTATTGATATGGATATGGTTCAAGCTCAACAAACCCGACAGATTTTGGATAAACTTGTAGGTTTTAAATTAAGTCCGGTTTTGTGGAAACAAATAGGTAACCGTAATTTATCGGCAGGCAGAGTTCAATCGGTCGCCCTGAGAATGATTTGCGAAAGAGAAGAAGAAATTGAAAAATTCATCCCTCAAGAATACTGGTCAATCCACGCAAATTTGGATAAAGACGGAAAATTATTTGAGGCTGAACTGTCAAAAATTAAAAACAAAGCAGTTGAAAAAACAATTAAAAATAAAGAAGAAGCACAAAAAATTGTTGATTATCTGACAAAACCCGATACTCAATATGAAGTTGAAAAGGTTACAAAAAAAACAACAAAACGTAAACCAACGGCACCGTTTATAACTTCAACAATGCAACGTGCAGCCTCATCAAAACTCGGGTTTGGGGTATCCAAAACAATGCAGGTAGCACAAAAACTATACGAGGGTATCGAAATTGACGGAACTCCCGTCGGTTTAATTACATATATGAGAACCGACTCCGTCAGAGTATCAGATGATGCGCAGAATATGGCGCACGACTTTATTTTACAAAATTACGGAGAAAAATATTATCCTGAAAAACCTAATATTTATGCAAAAGGTAAACAAAATGTTCAAGACGCGCACGAAGCAATTCGACCTTCATATCCTGAAAGAACCCCTGAAAGTATAAAAAAATATTTGGATAATGATCAATACAAATTGTATAAACTTATTTGGGAAAAATTTATGTCATCCCAAATGGCACCTGCTGAAATTGCAAACAAAACAATTGAAATTCAATCGGGAGATTACACCCTAAGAGCCGGAACAAGTAAAGTTATGTTTGACGGATTTTTAACGCTTTATAACGATGCGGAAGAAGACGAAAAAGACTCGGATGCAAAAATTCCTGATTTAGAAAAAGGCGATAAAGTTATTTGCAGAAAAGTTGAGCCTAAACAACACTTTACACAACCGCCTCCAAGATACAATGAAGCATCATTGGTTAAAGCATTGGAAGAATACGGCATCGGTCGTCCGTCTACTTATGCAACAATTATCACGGTAATTCAGACCCGAAAATATGTCGAGAAAAAAGACAAGGCACTTCGCCCTACACTTTTGGGCAGAACAGTATCAAAGCAATTGGTAGAACAGTTTTCTGACATCATGGATTACAAATTTACCGCAGGAATGGAAGAAAAACTTGATAAAATTGCAGAAAAACAAGCTCAATGGGTCAAAGTTTTGCAGGATTTTTACACCCCGTTTATGGAAGAAGTCAATTCTGTTATGAAAACCGCACAAAGAGTAACTATTCAAACAAACGTAAAATGTCCTAACTGCGGGAAAATGATGGTATTGAGAACAAGCAAAACAGGTTCACAATTCTTAGGATGTTCAGGATATCCTGATTGCAAAACCGCAATGTCCATAAACGTAATGCAAGAAATGGAAGAAAGTGAGGATAATTCATCCCAAAATCAACCTCAGGAAGTCTGTGAAGAAAAATGTGAAAAATGCGGTTCTGATATGATATTCAAAATCGGACCGTACGGTAAATATATGGAATGTACAAACCCTGAATGTCACCATAGAAAACCATACCGAAAATCAACAGGGGTAACATGTCCAAAGTGCGGCAAAGGCACTATTGTTGAAAGAAAATCAAAACGAGGAACAGTATTCTACGGTTGCGACAAATATCCCGAGTGCGACTTTGTCCTTTGGAATGAACCAAACGGCGAAACATGCCCGAATTGCGGAAGTTTACTTGTTAAAAAAGTTTTGAAAAAAGGTACCGTAATTACTTGCTCCAGCTTAAAATGCGGCTACAAAAAAACAGAAGAAGACTCAAATACTTCAACTGATGAAAATGTTTAACAAATAAAATCCGACAAATATAGCCATGATTGTACAAAACTAAAAAATTTTGTATAATGGTTTTGCAACACTATATTTTAAGGAAGGTAAATTGTGGCAATCGACAAAATGGAGCTGTTAAAGCGTTACAAAGAATTAAAGGCTCAAGGCGTTTCTATAACTCTAATGGAATTAAAAAAACAACTTGAAGCAGAAGAAAGTTCAGCACAGTCAAACGAGCCAAATAAAAGTTTGCAGGAGCAACCTGTTTATTCTTCTCCGGCTCCGACACCGGCATTTGTAACAAACTATACCGAAACCCCTCAACAACATGTTGAAATTTCACCACAACAACCCCAAGTACAACCGACAACAACAAGTATTTTTAGTTCTCAACAACAAACAATACAAAAACAGGAAACTCAATACACAGGAAATGTAACACCTTTACAAACTCCAACCGTTCAGCAAGAAAAAATAAAAAAATATGCACTTATCGGTTATCCTTTGGGACATTCTTTGTCTGCATATATACATAATGCGGGATTTAAAAGTCTTGGAATAAACGCCACCTACGAAATACTTGAAACTCCTCCGGAAAAATTGGTTGACAGAATAAAGTTTTTCAAATCAAATAATTTTGCGGGATTTAATATTACAATTCCGTTGAAACTGCCAATCACAATGTTTTTAGACGAAGTAGACGCATCAGCAGATATAGTAAACGCAATAAATACTGTCGTCATAAATCCCGAAACCAAAGAACTAAAAGGATATAATACGGATGTTATAGGATTTAGGAATGCAATACCTGAAGACATTACACTTGCGGGAAAATCATGCGGAGTTCTCGGAACAGGCGGTGCCGCAAGAGCTGCAATCACCGCACTTGCACAAAATCAAGTCAAATCAATAAAACTTTTTACAAGAAATATCCCAAACTGCATTGAATTACTGAATTTCTTAAGAGAAAGATTTCCTAACATTGAATTTAACGCATTTCAGATTGAACGAATACGAGATTTATCGGATATTGAAATACTTGTAAACACAACACCTATCGGAATGCAAGGCAGAGCGGCAGATTTAACACCGGTTGAAGAAAACGAATTAAGAACACTTCCGCAAGGAGCTGTTGTATATGATGTAATCTACAATCCTAAAAAAACAATCCTTCTGAAACTTGCACAAAAAAACGGCTACAGAACCATTAATGGTGTTGATATGTTTATTCACCAAGCACTTGCAGCAGAACAAATTTGGACAGGCAAAACTCCTGATTTTAAAGATATGAAAATTGCAGCATTGGAAAATTTATAAACTTATCAATTTATTAAAAAGTTTTACAAAAAAAATAATCACCATAATTTATGAACACTATATTTGTCATATAATAGTAATATGAAACGGTTGGGAATAGCAGCAATTGTAAATATCTTATTACTGGCGATACCTGCGCAATGTTCAGGAATTTCGGAAATTCCGAAAACAACACTTCAAATAGCTAAAAATGCAGGATTTAAGGCAATTTCAAATCAACAGGACGCTAAAACTGTCCGAGTAGGTATAGGAACAAATAATTTCTCATCATACGAATGGGATAATGTTCAAATCTACGCTACCGGAGAATTTGAGATATACAACAATGATAAATATATTGCAACTTACGATAATGACAATATAATAAACATTTCAACCGTAGGAAAGATTTTTGTACTCACAGATTGTGAAGAAAACGTAATTGCGAAAGTTTCAGGCCCGATAATTTTTAAAACCGATTTCGGATATTTGGGAATAAAAGACTTGAAACGAGCAGGAAAAGATGCACTTTATCGAGGGCAACTGGAATTGGTATCTTGCATCAAAGAAGGTAAATTTCATATAGTTAATTCCTTAAACTTAGAAGAATATTTACAAGGAGTTGTCCCGAATGAAATGCCTGTAAGTTTTGGTTTGGAAGCACTAAAAGCACAAGCCGTTGCCGCCAGAAACTACGTACTTTCACCAAGAGTAAAAGCAAATCCGCATTACGATGTAGTTGATTCGGTTGCAAGTCAAGTTTATTTTGGCGCAAATACGGAAAGAGATTTATCAAATCGTGCGGTTGAAGAAACGTCCGGAATTGTTGCACTTTACAACTGGGATTTAATCTTGGCACAATATTCATCAACTGCCGGAGGCTATACAGAAAGTTATGAAAACGCATTCTCCGACCCGACGACCAAACAATTTCCTTCAAATCCAAAACCATACTTGAAAGCCGTTCCGGATAACAATGAATTTAAATTATTAAACACAGAAGAAGCCGCACAAGACTTTTATAAATCGAAACCGAAATCTTATGATATAAAATCGTCTTACTACCGTTGGGAACGAGAATGGAACGGGCAAGAAATTCAAGATGCCGTACAAAGCACAATTGCCACCCAAAGTTCAACGGGATTTATAAAGCCTGCCGTACAAAAAAATGAAACTATCGGAATTATAAAAGAAATAAAAGTAAAAAAACGCGGCAACTCGGGTAAAATTATTGAACTTGAAATTATAACAGATGATAAAATATATACCGTCCAAAAAGAGCTTGTGATACGGAGATTGCTGACAAATAAAGGGAAGGCTTTGCCGAGTGCAAATGTAGTATTTGAACACGAATATGATGAAAACGGAGATTTGATATATATAAAAGCCTACGGAGGCGGTTACGGACACGGTGTCGGCATGAGCCAGTACGGAGCAGGATTTATGGCAACCGAACTCAAAAAAGATTTTGATGAAATCCTTAAACATTATTATCAAAATATAACACTCGGAACTGAACCGATTATTCTATCTTCAAACAGTAATCAAAATAAAATTACACAAAATTTTTATACAAAAAGCGGAAATGCCTACCTCATAGTTGATAACAAATACAAGATGAGTTATATTGATACTTGTATCAACAATAATGAAGAAAAAATCGAACTCGATACAACAGGTCGCTACGGTAAAATTAATATATCAAAATATTTAAACAAAGGAATGAATACGATTACCTTTTTCTACCCAATAAAACAGGGGTCAAATAAAGGGATTAGGTTATATATAGAATTGGCGGGGAAAAATGACAACTGATACAAATGATAACAAAACACCAAGCGTATTAAAAGCGGCGTGGCTCATTGCAGTCGTAACCATCGTAAGTAAACTTATCGGATTTGTCAGAGATATAATTATAGCAAATTATTATGGTGCAACATTAGTATCCGACGCTTATTATTACGCATACCAAATTCCGTCATTGTCACTAATTTTGTTAGGCGGAGTGGGCGGACCGTTTCACAGCGCAACAGTTGCAATATTTTCCAAACTTATACCAAACCTTAATGAAAAACCGACAGAGGAAGTCAACCGTTTGTATTCAACATTTATGAATGCAACGATTATATTTTTCCTGATATTGTCTGCGATAATATTTTTATTCCCAAAACAAATAATGGGCTTAATTATATCAGGCGGCTCCGCAGAAATGATAAACCTTGCATCCGCACATTTAAAAATAATGACGCCGCTTTTGGTTATTGGCGGGATTGTAGGGATTTACTACGGTATTTTAATTATTTATCGGCAATTTATGCTTCCGAATTTATCACCGATTATTATGAGCCTTGCAATAATCGGTATTGTCATCGCAACGCCAAACGATCAAAAAGGATATGCACTTGCTTGGGCAACTACAATCGGCGCAATCCTTCAATTGATAATACAATATCCGAATATACGAAAACTCGGTTATCGCCTTAAACCTTGTTTTGAATTTAACAGTAACCCGCATTTTAGAGAGATTTGTGAATTGTTATTTCCTGCCGTGCTCAGTTCAACGGTAGGACAAATTCATATATATGTTGATATGTTTTTTACATCATCAATTTCAGAAGGCGCTTGGACTGCAATCGGTTATGCAAACAGAGTTTTCCAATTTCCGGTCGGGATATTGGTTACGGCATTTCTTGTTCCGTTATTTCCTATTTTTGCAAGACTTGTTGCAGATAAAGACTACGACGGAATAAAAAACTATTTCAATAAAGGAGTAGGAGTATTATTTTTTGGAGCAATTCCCATAATTATAGGAATACTTGTTGTCGGCTTGGATGCGGTAAGACTTGTATTTGAACGGGGTGCATTTGACGCAACCGCAACATTTATGGTAACCGAAGCTCTTTGGTTTTTATCAGTTTCTATAATTCCTTACGTATTTAGAGATTCTATAACCAGAGTATATTACTCATTTAACGACTCGGCTACACCGTTTATCGTTGCTTTTTCATCAATAGTTTTAAAGGTTCTGCTAAACTGGCTTTTTATCTCAAAAATGCACTTCGGCATTGGCGGCATTACACTTTCAACTTCACTTGTAACACTATTTAACGCCTGCGTTTTGGGAATACTTATCACAAAAAAAATGAAAATGGACTATAAATCATTGTTCATAAACTTGTTAAAAATGATATTTTCGGGTATAATAACTTTTGGTGTTTGTTTTATTTGCGCAATCGCAATTAACAAATTCGTTACACTACCGGCAATAATATTTGAAATTGTAAAAATCAGTTTGATAGCTATTATCTGTTTGGGTGTGTACATTCCTCTCAATTTACTGTTTAAAATGGAATATGCAAACGAATTATTTAACAGACTTTGCGCAAGATTTATAAAAAAATAGTCAAATATAAAAGGGTTAAGACAAATTCATGAGATTACAAGTCGGTCCAAAAATTGAAAATAATCAAGTACGCCTTGACTTTAAACAAAGTCCGGGAAAGCCGGATAATATGCCGAGTTATCAAATTGCGGCGGATAAGGCAGACGAATTTGTCAATAAATATAACGACCAATCAAAAACACTTCTAAAAACAACAATTATAACTTCAATTTTGGGCGGAGTAATCGGAATTACATCTGCAATAAAAGCAAAAACCGGAAAAATAAAAACTTTTATCGGCTTTGCAGGCGGAACATTAGCCGGTTTTGGAATCGGTGTAGGGTTTTCGTCATATCATAAAAACCGTTTGATGAAACAGTATAATATCAAAGAAATATAACAAGATTTTTGGAAGTATCGAATGAAAGAATTAAACAAACCAACAACAGATGAACGACCTGCAATGATAATTACCGGAATATTATCTTTTTATATTTTGATAGCAGGTTTCTTTGTATATTTATACATCTTGCATCGGATATGTTTGCCTGCCGCAATCATAATACTTATCGCAACAACAATAATCTACATCCCAAGATTTTTGATAATAAACAAACTTCAACACAAAGATGAAATAAAAATTCTGGATAATTGCATTTTGATAAACGGAATATCAGTAGGTTTTACAAACATAATCGACTTTAGAATTGAGGATAAAAAACCAAAAGTTGTATTCTTCATGAATAACAGAATGGTAATCTTTAAAGAAACAATTTTTCACTTAAAACTAACAAACGGACAAGTTACATTTACGATAATCGGCACGGAAAAATCTAGCCTGCTAAAAGATTTTTTGACAAACATTAAAGCTAAAAATTATTAATAAATAAGACAGATTTTGCTTGTTCAATAATGTATCTATACACTTATTCTTGTTTATGCTAACCTTGTTGTATCAAACAGTAAGAGGAAAGACAATGGATAAATATTATTTAACTACAGCAATAGATTATGTAAACGGTGCGCCACATATCGGACACGCTTACGAAAAAATTTTAACGGATATTATCGCAAGACATTATTCACAAAGAACTGATAATATGTTTTTCTTAACAGGAACAGATGAGCACGGGATTAAAATTCAAAAAACATCTGCCGCATTAGGAAAAACTCCGAAAGAATTGTGTGATGAAAATGCACAAAAATTCAAAGACGCTTGGAAAACTTTGGATATAAAATATAACAGATTTATAAGAACAACTGATGAAGATCACGAAAGAGTTGTTCAAAAGATTTTTAAAAAATTAGTTAAAAAAGGCGACATTTATAAACACGAGTATGAAGGTCTTTACTGTTCAGGATGCGAATGTTTCCTGAACCCTAAAGACTTAACCGAAGACGGACTTTGCCCTGACCACCTTAAAAAACCGGAAGTCGTAAAAGAAGAAAACTATTTCTTCAGACTTTCAAAATATAAGGATGCAATAATCAATCACATCAAGCAAAATCCTGATTTTATCGTTCCTGATTTCAGAGCAAACGAAGTTCTGAACCAATTGGAAGATATACAAGACATTTCAGTTTCAAGAAACAAAGCAAACGTAGGTTGGGGTATTGATGTTCTTGATGATGCAGAACAATCAATTTATGTATGGATAGACGCATTGTCAAACTACATAACGGCTATCGGTTATGATACGGAAAACCCGACAGAACAATTCAAAACACTTTGGCCTGTTGATGTTCACGTAATAGGTAAAGACATCTTAAAATTCCACAGTATTTACTGGATAGGAATTTTGATGGCACTTGATCTTCCACTGCCAAAACATATTTTTGCGCACGGCTGGATAACAATAGACGAAACAAAAATGTCAAAATCATTGGGTAACGTAATTTCACCGACCTCCGTACTTGAAGCATTTGACTTGCAGTATCCTGACGCTTTCAGATACTATATGGCAACCTCAGCTCCTTGCGGACGTGACGGCAATTACTCAGACTTAGATTTTAAAGAAAAAGTAAATGCACACCTTGCAAACAGCATGGGTAATTTGCTAAACAGAAGCCTGTCGATGCTTGTAAAATATTTTGACGGAGAAATTAAAGAGGAATTTTTGACCAACCGTTCAAAAGAAGCTGAAAGTCTTATAAAAACAGCATTTGGCACAATCAAAATTGTAGAAAACCACTTCAATCATTTTGAAATTCAAGAGGCTGCACAAGCAATTACAACACTTGTTGATGCAACAAACAAATTTGTAACCGACAATGCTCCTTGGACGCTTGCTAAAGAGGAAAAAATGACAGAATGTGGTCAAGTTTTGGCAACCGTACTTGAAATTATGTGTATAATTTCATCTTTGATATATCCGTATTGCCCAAATATTGCCGCTGATATGGCAAACCAATTATCTTATGATATCAATACAAAACTGGATGATATCAAATCAGGCAATATAAAAGCAGGAAAACTGATTACAAAAGAAGAAATACACCCTGTATTTTTGAGGGTTGATTCAGAACTTGCAGACAAATCAAAAGCTCTGAAATAACTCTTAGCTCTAATATTATTAAGAAATGTTAAAATAGTCAAAACGCGCTCGCCGCGCAAATAATAATAATAATAATAATAATAATAATGTGCGCAATTTTTTGCAGAAATCATCCTTTATATAAATAAGATATATTGATTATATAAAGGATGATTTTTAATGAGTGAAGACAAGAAAAAAGAAGAACAACAAAAAGAAGTTAAAAAACCGACAGATGTAAATATTGATTTATCACTAAAAAGCGAACAAGTTATTTCTAACGCGACGGTAGAAGAAGCAAAAATTACTGATTCAGTAGTAAAAGAGATATATACAGGAAACGCTCACAAGGAGATAAACATAACCAACCCCGACACCGGTGAGCAGACAAAAATTGAAATAGGAGAAAAAGGAGCGCAAGAAGAAATAACTACAATCCATAACGGTGTAAAAGGTTTAACTCTGGATGATTTACATACAGTTTACGCACAAAACGGTAACTCTGCATCAGAAGCATACAACTACTTAACAACATACCTAACAGATAACAAAAATGACCCTGAGGCTATTCAAAATACAGTATCAATGTTACTGGGAGATCTTGGAAAAGCTTACGACCACAACCAAGAACACAGAAAAGTCGGAATTGATCAAGTAGATGTTTTGGATAAAATTCTATCAACAAATAAGGGAGAGGAAGTTCCGGCACTTATTTGCGGAACAATACACGATTTTGCAGCCCAAGCTCTTGAAGATTGCGGAATCAAAGCATGTTTGGTAACAGGCGGGCAATTGCCTGACGGAGGACCTCATGCAACCTTACTATACGATCGTGGCGACGGGAAATATGTATGGAATAACTATTCTAAAAGTATGGTAATTGATGCGCCGTCAATAAAAGATGCGGCAAGAGAAGTCTTTAAAAGAAGCGGTTCACTTGAAAGTGGCGGTATGATAGGTTTTCAGGATAAAGATAATTCATCATACCAAGAATACGCATTCAAAGATGAGGCTGCATTCGGAAAAGAAATTGATAAAAGTGCATACAATTCTGTATCTCCGTTTGATAATACAATAGCTCAACGTCCGTCAATAGATGCCTCTGTTACGACATCAAATCTTGGGAATGTAAAAGCAACAGCGGGTGGTACATTAGCGTACGGAAATGACGAGGTATCCAATGCCACATCGTTGAACTTAGAATTTAAAAACAATAACGAAACATCTATGTTTACAAAATCGCAAAGTGTCGGTCTAAAACTTGAACACAGCGGAGAAAAAAGTAACGGATTTTATTACGATGCAAAAGGTGTCGTATCATATACTAAAGGAAAAACCGGCAGCATAGAGTATGTAATGAATAAAAGAGAAGAAAACAACGAGAACGTCACGCCTGAGACAAAAGTATTGGGTGGAAAAGTTCTGGGGTACGCAACTGCAATGGTTCATGCTGATGTGGGAAAAGAAACAACCCTTGTTGAAAATAAAGATCTTAAACTCACCAATGTCGGACAAGCCTCAATTCATGCTTTCGGAACTCTGGGTTTAGGCGAAATATCAAAAAGTGGTTCGGCTGACGGACGAATAACCGTTGAAGAAGGGTTTGAATTAAAAAATAATATTGGAAACGTAACTTTAAATAATAATGTCAGTACAGGCGGAGTTCTTGATTTCACACACACTTGTGACGGTATAAAACCCGACTTGGGGCTAAAATTAAATGCCGGAACAGGTGTTGAATATAATCCTGCCTCAAATTTATCTGTAGGCGCAAATGTAAAAGGATACAGCGTTTTCACAAAAAGTTCAAATGACTACGGAATTTCAGGCGGTGTTCATGCAAAATACTCGCCAAACTCAAAAGTTTCACTATTTGGTTCCGCAGATGTTGGAGTAGAACAACAAAATCTCTCAATAGGACTTTTTAATCAAAAAACAGAAAATAATTTAACTGTAAGTACAACTTTAGGTGCACAATTGAATAAAAATACTACAATCTACGCAAATTACACGCGTTACAATGACAATATTAATGCTACCAGAAATTATAACCAATTTGAAGTCGGGGCAAAATTCAATTTCTAAGACAACAATTAAATATCAACGCCTTGCATCATTTCAACAAGTTGATTAATAGTACCTTCCATCGTGACGCTGTCAGATGTTCTTTGCTGCAAAAACGCATTAACTTTCGGCATCATTTCAATCGCAATATCAAGTTTAGGGTTTGAACCCGGCTGATACATACCTACATCAATAAGGTCTTTGTTTTCACGGTACATAGACATAATTGTACGGAGCTTTGCCGCCGCAGCCTTATGTTCAGGAGATGCAATAGCACTCATCAAACGTGAAATACTGCCCAAAACATCTATCGCAGGATAATGGTTTGATTCCGCAACTTTTCTTGATAAGAAAATATGCCCGTCCACAATACCACGCACAATATCAACAATAGGGTCGGAAATATCATCACCCTCCATAAGAACTGTGTAAAGTGCCGTAATTGAACCTTTCGGACTGTTACCCGCACGTTCCAAAACCTTTTGAAGCCAAGAAAAAATAGAAGGCGGATAACCTTTCATTGTTGGCGGTTCTCCAAGCGACAGACCGACTTCACGCCCCGCCATAGCACAACGAGTAACGGTATCCGTCATCAAAAACACTTTTTTACCCTGATCTCTAAAATATTCACAAACCGCAGTTGCCGTCAACAGAGCTTTTTGACGGATTAATGGAGGCTGGTCACCTGTTGAACATACCAATACAGATTTTGCCATACCGACTTCGCCCAATGAATCTTCGACAAATTCCTTAACTTCACGACCACGTTCACCAATTAGAGCAACCACGTTAACATCGGCATCTGAATTTCTTGCAATCATACCCAAAAGTGTACTTTTTCCGACACCTGACCCTGCAAACAGCCCTAAACGCTGTCCGCAACCCATTGTCATACATCCGTCAATTGCACGAACACCGGTTGAAAATTGCTCAGTTATGATAGGTCTTTCAAACGGACCCGGCGGAGGACCTTCAACAGGACGCCACATAGCCCCTGTCGTATCCAGCGGTTTTCCGTCTATAGGATTTCCCAACGGATCAATTAACCTGCCAAGTAAAAAATCACCGACAGGAACCGTAATCGGTCTGCCTGTCGAAGTCACAAGACTGCCCTGACCTATTCCGTTACCGTCCAATAACAACGCCAACTGCGCAACTTCACCCTTAAAAGCCTGAACTTCAGCAGGTTTTTGTTTACCGTCAAAAGTTTCAATATAACACAAATCCCCAATCTTTAATCCCGGTAATTTGACTTCAACAGTCAAACCCAAAAGCTTCGATACCGAACCTCTATATGTATAAAGTTCAACACCTTGAAGTTTTTCTTTTACCTTAGATTTTAAATCTTCTATAGCGCTTTTATCAATTTGTGTCATAATTTAATTATAGCAATATTCACATTATTAGCAAGTAAGAATAAAATACTAATTTGCAATAATTGTGATATTATATTTGTAAGACAATACAAAACATGGAGTTAATATGAATATAGAAGAATTAAGAAACAAAAATGATTTAGTAGATTTATTTTGCAGCTTGGCAGAAATTCCCTCACCATCCTTACAAGAAGAAAATGTAATCAACTGGATTTGCGATTATTGCGCAAAAAACAATCTGAAATGCGAAAAAGATGATTACAATAATTTATACATAACCGTAGATGCGACTGATACAAATAAAAAACCTATTTTGCTATCATCTCATCTTGACGTGATTGGTGACAATTCACCAATTGTAGCATCCTTAGACGGAAACTTAATAAAAGCAAATAACAGAACATTGGGAGCTGACGATAAAGCAGGAGTTGCAAACGCATTATACTTTGCAACAAAACTTAATAATAGAAAAGATTTAAAACACGGCGGGTTGGAACTCCATTTTACACGTGACGAAGAATCAGGTATGACAGGAATAAAAAATACCGATTTTACAAAAATAAAATCAAAATATGTATTAGTTTTGGATAGCGACACATTAGGTCAGTTTATGACCTCCGGAGCAAGCTACGTAACAGTATATTTAAAAATAAAAGCATTTAAAGGCGGACATTCAGGGATTGATATCGGCGATTGCACAAGAGAAAACGCCGCAAAACTTATTGCAGACTTAATAGCAGAAATGCCGCAAGGGGTATTTTATTCGGAAGACGGTAAAATTATAACATCTTGCAATCTCGGCGGAATTTCCTCAGGCGATGTAAACGTGACAAATATAATAAATACTGATGCAGAAGCTACATATTCAATCAGAAGTTCACGAAAAGATAAAGAAAACGAATTAGTAAACCTTATGAAAGAGACAATAGAATCATTCAATGCGGAATACAAAGATATTGCGACAGCAACAATAGATTTTGTTGAAAAAATGCCGATATTTGAAGAAAATTCAGACAAATTTTTACCAGAACTGTTTGCAAAAGCAGCAGAAAAAACAGGCGTAACTCCTGAAATTTCATCATTCCATGCCGGCGCAGAAACTCATATTTATGCAAATAAAGAAAATGCTCAAGGTGAAAAGTTTTCACCATATTTAGTAGGACTTGCTACCGTTTGCAATATGCACTCAAATCGTGAATATGTTGACTATACAACAATGATTAAAGGGCAAGAACTTTTACAAGTATTATTTGAAGAATATAATAAGTAACTTTAATACTAAAATTTATTTAAAGCATACTAAAAAAAAATCGGGGAAGTTGCACGTTCCCCGATACATAAATTGGGAATTTATATACATGAAAAGCATTAAGAAACTTTTTTATTCTTTATAAACAGCAATAAAGGTGTTATAAAGAAACAAGCAATAGCAAATATTCTAAACGTATCAATGTACGCCCACAATGTCGACTGTTGCAATAACTGGTTATACAAAAGCCCTTTTGCCGAATACATTGCGGATGACAAATCCAGATTTCCGATAAATGCGCCAATATAGGCTTGCAATCTCTCCACATAATTTGGATTTAAATCAGTAAGTTTTCCGACCATCATATTTTGGTGAACTTGCGCAAATCTTGAAATACAAGTTGTGACAAGCGAAGTACCGACAGCTGCACCCACATTTTTTAACAAATTCTGTACGGCGCTGGCGTTTGTCATTTGGTCGTTTCTCAAGGTTCTGCAAGAAAGTTCAACCAAAGGAATCATCGCCATAACCATACCTAAACCGAATAAGAAGTTTGGAAATCCGATATTTGCAAGAGAAATCTGCAAGTTTATTTCACCGAAAGCCAAACCGCCTATCCCAAGTATTACTAACCCTAAAAAGACCATTTTTCTCGGCCCTAATTTAGTAACAAACATAGCGGCAAAAATAGTTGCAACCAAACACCCGGCGCCTCTCGGGACCATTGATATACCGCTTAAAAAAGAAGTATATCCCATCATACTCTGTAACATAGAAGGTAAAATTGCACTTGATGCCATCATAACACCCATTAAAACCATTTGAATTAAAGTTCCGAACAGGAAGTTTTTATCTTTCATAACAGATAAATCAACAAGCGGTTCTTTGCCCCTCATCTGGGTTATCAAAAATATAATACCGGCGACACAGGAAATTGCCGTCATCCAACAAATCCATACAGCACCAAACCAATCAGCATCATTACCTTTATCTAAAACGATTTGTAAACAAACCAGCCATATTGCCATAAAAGCAAAACCAATAGCATCAAACCTTATACCTTTTTGTTTTTTTGCATAAGGCGGATCTTCTAATAGTTCCTTTGCTGCAGCCAAAACAAAAAATCCTATCGGGATATTGATATAATAAATATACGGCCAAGACCAATTTTCAGTAATCCAACCCCCGACAGCAGGTCCGATAATAGGAGCAAAGACAACACCAATTCCGAAAAGTGCCATCGCTTGCGGTCGTTGTTCTTTTGGAAAACTTTCCATCATTATCGCCTGTGTCAACGGTAAGATTGAACCTCCGCCAAGCCCCTGCAAAAACCTTGCTAAAACCATTGTGACAATTGAATTTGCAATACCGCACAAAAATGATGCAAAAGTAAATACAATAAGGCTCAGCATAAAGAAATTTTTTCTTCCCATTAATTTACACAAAAAATCAACGGCAGGAATAATAATACCGCTTGCAATCAGATAAAACGTAATAACCCAAGTTGCTTCATTATGACTGCACGAAAACGAACCCGCCATATAAGGCAGCGCAACATTAGAAATCGTTTCATCAAGTGCATACATAAAAACAGCCGCCATCAACGGTATTGATATCAACCACGGATTTTTATCAGGTTTCCAATCATCAGGGGAACTAATTGTTTCTTGTTTTATAACTTCTTCACTCATATAATCTCTATTCAAATACTATATTGCTACACCTTTCTATCGCCTGTCTTAATTTTCGCAAATTTTTTATTATGCTGCTAATTTCATCAACTGACATAATTTGCTCGGCTTTTGCAGTTTGTGCCTGAAAATCCTTCACGACATTTTCATAAAATATTCTGCCCTTATCGGTCACAACAGACATTTTTATCAGTTTTCCGCCACGTTCCAAAACCTTACGCTCTATAAACCCTTTATTTTCAAGCGACATCAAAAAACGACCCGTATGAGCCTTGCCTTTTAAAATAATTCTTGCCAAATCAGCCTGTGATAAATCAGGTCTGGCAATTATCGTATCCAAAACCGTAAACTCATCAATTGACACCTCATCAGTCAATTGTTCCAATAGTCGCCTTGCATTTTCATGGCAAATTCTTGCGGTTAATTCAATTTCATAAGGCAAACTATCAATATAAAATTTTTGCTCTTTCATCATACCCCTGTAGTATATTCTTATTATGTATACATCTTTGCATAGATATATCTACTTGTCAAGAAATAAAAGCTATTGTTCATAAAAAAAAGAAAGCCCGAATAAACTCGGACTTTCCTTTCGACTGTCAATCAATATTTATAACCTATGCAACAGCTACTTTCATTGTTTTTTCAATAATTTCATTGAAACTTTCAGCTTTCAAAGAAGCACCGCCAATTAAAGCACCGTCGATATCAGATTTAGACATTTGTTCTTCTATTGTAGAAGGTTTAACAGAACCGCCGTAAAGAATTCTGATAGAATCAGCTGCAGAACTTCCTGCGACTTCAGAAACAACATTTCTAATCATTTTGATTACTCTGTTAGCTTCATCCGCATCACAAGATTTTCCTGTACCGATTGCCCAAATAGGTTCATAAGCGATAACTGATTTAGCAACATCTTCAGAAGATATACCTGCTAAGGCT
The DNA here is from genome assembly GCA_051874955.1 of Candidatus Gastranaerophilaceae bacterium. GTDB lineage: Bacteria > Cyanobacteriota > Vampirovibrionia > Gastranaerophilales > Gastranaerophilaceae > Zag111. Next base: position 50,353 of record JBJEGJ010000035.1, on the reverse strand, counting down.
GCTCTGATTTGAGATGCGATGTGAGCATCAGTTGAGCCTGCTTCTCTTTGTTCAAGAGTTTCGCCACAGCAGATGATAGGGATTAAACCGCCTGCTAAAATTGCTTTTGCTTTTTTGTTAATCATTTCATCTGTTTCTGAGAAATATTGTCTTCTTTCTGAGTGTCCTATAATAACAAATGAGCATCCTGCATCTTTCAACATTTCTACTGAGATTTCACCGGTATAAGCACCTGAAGATTCCCAATGACAATTTTGACCAGCTACATAAATTCTGCTGCCTTCACAACCGCAATCACATTTAACTTCAGATACTTGGTTTAAAGAAGTAAATACAGGAGCAATAACAACTGTAGGAAGTTGAGTTGCGCTGTAATTGTTTACAAAAGATTTTATACCTTCAAACAATGCTTTAGCATCACTTTGAAGTAAATTCATTTTCCAGTTTCCTGCAATAATTGGTTTTCTTGACATAATACAATCTCCTTTTCTTTGTACATCTACAAGAAGTATTATATATCAAAAAAACATTCAATCAAGAAAAGGTTTAGTATTTCATAATCCAGCCGTCATTTATAATCTTGGTGACACAACCTGATGCATAGTCACCAATATGACCAAAAGAAGATATTTTTGTTCCGCATTTATCAGCATCTTTTGACCAATCTGCAAGCTTATTCTGTTCTATTTTTAGGGCAAAAGCATCTCTGCCTGCAATATTAGGATCAGCCGGACCGTTTACATCAACAGCTATATATATGTTATTATCGACTTCTTTTACCATACATACAGCCGCTCCGCTTGTCAGCTGTACGCAATACTGACCAAACCCTGTCAAATTGGAAGCATCACCTTTTATAGAAGCATAAGCAGGCGCAAAGCATTGATTTGCGTCATTGGCAGTGCTATTACAACCTGTTTTTATAGTTTTAAAATAATTGTTCAAAAAGTAATATGCGCCTTTTCCGTCCGGAAAATCATTACTCCGTCCTGCATTAGTCGCAGCGGCAGTTGTTTCACTAAACACCGTTGCATGTTCATCTGACATAATATTACTAATTGCGTCATCTATTTGAACATACGTTTTTTTCAACTGAGCAACGTATAACTTGTTTTTATAATCTTTTACAACCGCAGGAATTGTTAAAACCGCAATGACACCAACAATTCCAAGCGTAATCAAAACCTCAGATAAAGTGAAGGCTTTATTAAAATTTTTATTCAACAGCATATTAAAAACATTTTTTATCAACATAAATACCTCTTAATATTCCATTTTCCAGCCGGAGTCTATAATGGCAGATAAACAACCGCAAGCTGCACTCCAAGCATCCGCCGTAGAACTTTTGGTACATTTAGAAGGGTCACATCCAAAATTGTTATCATTGCAATTACTTCCAAAATCCGAGATTGAACCGTCTTTATGTATATCCATTGAAAAGACATCACGACCCGGAATATTCGGACCTTCCATACCATTGACATCTACACCCACTGACATACATTTATTTGCAGAGTTATAGACACCGCAAATAGTCACACCATTAACAGTTTGAACGCAATAACTGGAAGCAAACCCGCCAACAGCAACACCTGTAACAGTTTTATATGTACCTGCACCTTTAGTTGCACAAGGCTCGCTTGAATCTAAACAATCTTTTTTTATAGTTTTAAAATATGTATTTGCTAAATACGGAAAACCTGCAATATAATCACCTTGAGTATTTTTAGCAGGAGCTTTTCCTACTTGTGTTTCATAGAAATTATCAACACGCTCATCATTCATAACCGCATTTGTTGCATTGGTAAGTTGAGAATAAACTTTTTCAAGTTTTGCGGTATACATTCTATTTTTATAACTTTTCATAACAGAGGGTATTGTTAAGACAGCAACAATGCCAACAATACTCAATGTAATTAAAATTTCCGCTAAAGTAAAACCTTTTTTCATATATACCCCTTTAGTAATCCATGTTCCAATCAGACTTTATCAACCTTGAATAACATCCGCATGATGCCTGAGCTACAGAATCTTTACCTACTCCTGTTCCGCAAATACTCTTATTACATCCGAAGGAATTATCAGCGCATCCGCTGCCCCAATCAGACAACGTTCCGTCTTTATGAATATCCATAGCAAAAATATCACGTCCTGCCATATTTGGCTCTACCATACCATTGACATCCACAGATACGGACATACAATTATTATTCACATTATAAGAAGCGCAAACGGTTGAACCATTAGTAGTATAAATACAATAACCGCCAAATCCGAAATTAAGAGCTTGTCCTTCCATATTTGTATAAACCGAACCGGTAGACGATGCACAAGGATCACTTCCGTCTTTACAATTCCTTTTAAGAGGTTTCATATAGTTATTCAATAAATACCCCGGACCTTTTTCACATACTCCTTTTGAGGCATCAGAGCAGGAATTTGGATTTGCAGCTTTTGTTTCGTAAAAATTATCTACATGTTCATCATTCATAATAGCTTGAGCCGCATCAGAAAGTTGAGCCGAAACTTTTTGAAGTTGAGCAACATACATTCTGTTTCTGTAATTTTTCATAACAGCGGGAACAGTTAAAACGGCGACAATTCCGACGACACCCAATGTTATTAAAACTTCCGCTAAAGTAAAACCTTTTTTCATAATAAATTCCTTAATTAGTATTTCATTTCCCAATTATCTTGCATTATCCGCCCGAAACATCCGATGGTCGCCAGCGAAGCAACTTCAATTCCGCAATTTGTTGCCGGAGCCTGGTCATAAATTTTATTTGTCCTTTTATCTACAAACAAAGCAAAATAATCTCGACCGGCAATATTTGGTCCGTCTGTTGAATTTATATCAACTCGCATTAGACAATAAGTTGTACCAGCATTACAATAAAAAGAAACAGCTTCGCCGCCAACAAGTTTCCCCCAACCATGAGATTTAGCTAAATTTCCAGAGAGTGTCTTCGAAACTCCAATAAGTTTATATGTTTTGGAGAAGGGACTAGCTACTGCACGTGTTGATTTTTTAAAATATTTATCAATAAATGCTTGCTGATTTGCACCGTCTTCAGAATATAAAGAATAAGGCGTTTGATAAAAATAGGAAACATTATTATCTGAACATGCCTGATTTACAGCCGAATCGAGCATTTCATAGACTTTTTTCAAATGTGCTACATATAATTTATTATGATAATCTTTCAAGAATCCGGGAAGAACCAAAGTCGCAATAATCCCGATTATAGACATTGTCACCAGCAATTCGCCAATAGTCATAGCTTTTTTCATCAAACAATCATCCTCGTTATATGTTATATAACAATTATACAACTTTTTTCATGGTTTTTCAACCTTAAAGGGATTGAAGTTTTAACACAAAAATTACTTGTGTACTTGCAGATATAATCCTGTCTATCCCATGAAAAAAAAGGAACCGAAGTTCCTTTTTAATGGTCGGGATGACAGGATTTGAACCTGCGGCCCCTTCGTCCCGAACGAAGTGCGCTACCAAGCTGCGCTACATCCCGACAAAATAGATATTCAATTGTAAATTTGTTTTCGGTGATTTATTCCAAAACTCTCGTTTTGGAAGGTGCGCTACCCCTCTCAAGAAAATAATTCACCGGATTATTTTCTTTCGGCAGAGTGCTACATCCCGACAAAATAGATATTCAATTGTAAATTTGCTTTTGGTGGTTTATTCCAAAACTCTCGTTTTGGAAGGTGCGCTACCCCTCTCAAGAAAACAATTCACTGGATTGTTTTCTTTCGGCAGAGTGCTACATCCCGACATTATCTGAAACAAATTTTCAAAATGTACAAACACCTGATTTTACAAATACAATCAAGTCCTGACTTTAGATATCTCTACCCTGAAAGGTTTCAATACCCTCCGTACAAAAATATTCTATTACAAACAAATTAATTTGTACACTCACAAAGAGATTTTTTTATTTCATTGCGTTTTAATTTTCTCGTCGTCGTTCTCGGTAAATTTTCAAGACGCACAGTAATATTTATCGGACGTTTATATGGCGCAAGATGCGTAGACAAATATTTAACCTCGTTTTTTACTGCATCAGTCAAATTCTCACTACTTGTAAACTTCGACGAATATTCTTTTGTCGGAACAATTATCGCTGCAATTTCCTCACACCCGTCTTTTTCTCCGAAAGATTTTTTCATTCCGCAAACGCATACTTCTTCAAAATTTGTACTCTGCTCCAAAACAGATTCAATTTCTTCAGGAAAAACTTTTTTACCGCCTGATAAAACAATCATATTTTTTATCCGCCCCGTGATATATATCAGTTTTGTTCTTTTATCAATTCTGGCGATATCACCTGTATGCAACCAACCGTCAGGCTCTATAACCTCCATTGTCAAATCCTCTCTGCCATAATAACCCTTCATTACAGACGGACCTTTTAACAAAAGTTCACCCGTCTGCTCATCAATTTTGGTTTCATACGACTCTAACGCAGAACCGACAGATTTAATATCTTGATATTTTCCCCTATTTACGGCAACAACAGGACTTGTTTCAGACAAACCGTATCCTTGATATACACGTATTCCAATATTTTCAAAAAACTCTCCGACAGAACTGTCTAACGGCGCACCGCCTGAAATACAACCGAAAAACTCCCCGCCAAATTTTTTATGTATTGAATGAAAAACAATCCTTCTTAATTTTATCGGCAACAACCTCGAAATTAACATAGAAAATTTGAAAATATTTTTAACAAACATTGACTGTTTATTAATCTCGGATTCTATGGAAGATTTTAAAAGTTTCAAAAACGCAGGAACCGTAATCATAAATTTTATTTTTTTCTCGGACATAATATCCATAATATCCTTAGGTTTCAGACTTTGAGGATAATAAATGGAATGACCGTGATGTAAGAAAATAAAAAATCCAACCGTAAGTTCAAATAAATGATTCATAGGCAAAATAGACAACAAACGCATATCACCGTCAGGCAATATTTGCTTTAAAGCAAAAGTTAAATCATTCATCTGCGCAAGAATGTTTTTAAAAGTTATCTCAACACCTTTCGGATTTCCGGTTGTGCCGGAAGTGTAGATAATAAATGCCGTAGCATTTAACGGACGTCTGCGCCATTTTGAATTATAATTTTCAGGAATTGAATACAAACTCGGAGTTTTTAAGTTTTCATATACAGAAGCATCCATTAAAATAATATGTTTTAATGATTTGATTTTTTGTTTTAATTCCTTTGCTTTTTCTATATTTGAACTTGAACAAAGAATTACGGTTGGTTTACAACTTGAAAGAATAGACTGCAATTCAAAAATTGTCAGCTTATTATCAAGCGGAACCGTCGTTAAACCCGCCAAAACCGAGCCAAAAACACAAGCTCCGTATTCAGGTTTTGATTCGGATAAAATTGCCAATCTTTCTCCCCGCTCAAGACCCAAATCTTCAATCAAATAACTTGCCAAACGTCTTGATAACAAACCCAAACCTTTATATGTAAATTCATTCCAGCCCCATTTGGATTTCATGCCAAGTGATACCTTTTCACCATTTTTAATGGTAATTTCTTCCAGCAAAGAAAGTACATTTCCGTATTTCATATAAACTCCTTAACCCCTTTTATGCTATTATTCTATAGCATTATTGACTATAAGTAAAGTATCTTTACAACAAATTCGTAACAAAAAATTAGTAATCTTTTATATTTTCGATTTTTATATTACACTAGCCTATGACGTATCTATGTCTTATTATTTGGGAGAAATAATAAAATGCTTGTAAATTCAATATTACAGACAATACCTTTTGGTCGGAAATTAACGGCAACAGAAGAAAAAGACTATACACAAAACGCACTAAAACCGGCGTTTGAATATCTCGGAACAGAAGAAGTTGCAATGATAATACATGGCACCTGTTTTCCCGAAAACAATTTTGATATCGGAGTCGGCTCCCCGTATAGCCAAGAAGCATTGAATTTACTAAAATTTGAAAAAGTTCACGGTTTTAATTCAAATCAACTCGGACCGGTCGGAGTTATACGCGATGCCAACAATATTTCACCATATCAATCAACAATCTTTACCAAAAATTATCTTTTTACCGATATAAAAGAATTATCTCAAGATAAATATGCAAACATTGTCCCCGAAGAAGTAATTAAAATACTGTTTAACAAACCTCAAAAAGAACATAATTACGCATACTCGGATTTTCCTGAGGCATTTGCAAATTATCAATATATTATGAAAATTGCAAATAAAAACTTTAAGAAAAAACTGGAAGAAAATAACCCAACGGCAATTGAACTAAATAAAGAATTTGAAATCTTCAAACAAAATAAGCGAAATGATATCTACAAAGACGCACTCTATGATGTTCTTTCAAAAACTTATAAAACATCAGACTTTAATAAATGGAACGATATAGACAGAAATTTGATTAAAGAACTTAATGATAAAAATCTAGAAGCTATTGAGCGCTATAAAAAAATAATTTACAGAAATAAAGAAGATTTTGAATCTTACATCTTTGGTCAATTTATATTGGATAAACAAATAAAAGAAAACACTCAAGAACGTCAAAAATTAGGGTTTAAATATATAAATGATTTACTTGTAGGATTTTCAGAATCAGACGAATGGGCAAACCAAGATTTATTTTTAAAAGATTATCGTATGGGATGCCCTTACGGAGGAAAAGGCGGCGGCCCGCAGGCTTGGAATATTCCGGTGCTTGATCCGAAAAAATTATTCAATCCCGACGGTTCACTTGGGGATGCCGGTCAATATTTAAAACGCAAACTTGAAGCTTCACTTGAAAATTTTGACAATATAAGAATAGATCACGCTTTAGGACTTATAGACCCGTACATCTACAATAAATATTCGCTGGTTGCACTTGACGGAGTAATAGACAGAAACCGACTGAAAGCAAATAATATTTCAAATATGCCATCAATTGACCCTGACGGAAATTACAAAAAAATATTAAACCGTATAATACTGCCAACTCTTAAAGAACACAGTATCAATAAAAACTATCCCGTTTGGGAAGACTTATGTGCAGCAACCCAAACTTTTGACAATATTTACCATGAACAAAACAACTTACCCGGAATTACTCAATTGCAATTTATGAGAGGAGAAACGTCATATCATCACAGGAATTGGGGACTTGTAGGCTCGCACGATTTTGAACCCGCACAGGAAATGATTAAAAAAGATTGGATAAAAAATCATAACGCCTGGAACATTTTTTACCTCGCAGGGTATCTAAACTCAAATCCGGCTCGTGCAAAATACAGAGATAAATTTTGCAAAAAAATAGATGAAAATGAAAGCGAACGTGTAAAAGCAAAATTTGCGGAATTATTCTTGAGTTGTAAAAAAATTCAAATATCTTTTGCTGACTTTTTCGGCATTGATAAAAGCTATAATGTCGGCGGAGTTGCAAACAACGACAATTGGAAACTTCGATTAAACAATGATTATGAAGATTCGTACTATAAAAATCTTGCAAGTAAAAACCCAACAGCTCTAAACCTGCCGGAAATATTAAAAATGGCAGTTCAAGGAAAAGCTGACATGAATAAAGTTGAACAAGCAAAAAAACATAATATTCCAACCGAAGAAATCAGTTCGGAAAATCCGCAATACGTACAAGATATTATTAATAAACTAGATAAATATGAAAAGATTTTAAAAGAATGAAATAATATAAAAATACCGTTATAAAGAATAACTCATCTTTATAACGGTATTTTGACTCAAAATTTACTTTGTTTATTCTTGCGAATTATCATCAAGCAAACTTGTTTGTTGAATATCTGCTTCTGCAGATTCTGTTGTTTCAGAAGATGAAGATTTTATCGTTACATCATCTTCGTCAGGGTTGATAATTTTATTAACAGAACATACAACATCATTCTCATTTAAGTTTTGAGCTCTGACACCTGTTGCAGGTCTTCCTTGTTGGGAAATTGAACCGGCATTTAATCTTGTAACAACACCGTTTGCCGTAACAAGCATAATATCATCTGAATCTCTTACTATCGTCAGGGCAACAAGTCTTGAAGATGAAGATTTAAATTTTGTTGCAATTAATCCGATACCGCCTCTGTTTTGGGTTCTAAATTCAGACAATTTTGTACGTTTTCCAAATCCGTCAGAGGTTACAACAAGTAAATCGGCATCATAATCTTGCGGAACAATATCACATCCGACAATTTCATCGCCTGAGCGTAACTTCATTGAAATTACCCCTCTTGCACTTCTGCCCAAAGGTCGCAAGTCTTGTATCGGGAATCTTATTGCCATACCGCAAGATGTACCTATAATAATTTCATCCTTTGCAGTTGCCAGTTTTACCCAATTCAAGCTGTCGCCTTCATCCAAACCGATTGCAATAATACCGTTACGTCTGATATTTGCAAAATTATCAAGCTCAATACGTTTGATATTACCTTTTTTCGTCAACATTATTAAGTTCAAATCTTTAGAGAACGTGCTTACAGGAACGACAGCGGTGATTTTTTCATCCTGATCGATAGGAAGAACATTCACTATCGGTAAACCTTTTGCCTGACGTCCGCCTTCAGGGAAGTCGTATACATTCAGACTGTAAACAGTACCTTTCGATGAGAAGAACAATACTTTATCGTGCATCATTGCAGTAAAGAAGTGTTGAATGTCATCATCTTCTTTTGTTTTCATGCCAGATTTACCGCGAGTTGCACGATTTTGGCGTTCAAAAGTATCAAGAGAAATACGTTTTAAATACCCTTGATGTGTAATAAATACAGCCATCGGGGTGTTTGGTGTCAAATCCTCAATAGTAACTTCACCCTGTTCAGGTAAAATTTGAGTTTTTCTGTCATCACCGTATTTTTCTTTATCTTCTAAAAGTTCAGCTTTAATAATATCAAGAATTTTTTGACGGCTTGCCAAAATTGATTCGTATTCTTCAATTTTTTTCAACAACTCATCATATTCAGCTTTGACCTTATCTTGTTCTAATCCTGTTAAACGTCTTAATTGCATTTCAAGAATTGCGTTTGACTGATCAACATCAAGTCCGAATCTGCTCATCAAACCTTCTCTTGCATCATCCGTTGTTTTTGATTTCTTAATAAGCTCAATTACTTCATCAATAGAACCTAAAGCTATAATCAAGCCTGCCAAAATATGAGCACGAACTTTAGCTTTTTTCAAGAAGAAAATAGTTCTTCTCGTAACAATTTCTATTCTGTGTTCAACAAACTCATTCAATACTTCGTATAAATTCATTAAGCGAGGTTGTTTTCCGCACAACGCAACCATATTCACACCAAAAGTTGTTGCCAGTTGAGTGTATTTATACAAATTATTTCTAACAACATCCGGTTTTGCATCGCGTTTCAATTCGATTACAATTCTCATACCCTCGCGGTCGGATTCGTCACGAATATCGGAAATTCCGTTAATCCTTTGGTCTTTAACAAGTTCGGCAATTTTTTCAATCAACTGAGCTTTATTAACCTGATATGGGATTTCGGTTACAACGATTGCGGTTCTTGACTGACGACCGGCACCGCCTGCGATTTCTTCAAAACCTGAAACTGCGGACATTTTAATCGATCCGCGACCTGTTTCGTAAGCCTGTTTAATATCGTTAAGTCCGATAATAGTTGCAGCCGTAGGGAAATCAGGTCCTTTAATATATTCCATAAGTTCAGGAACAGTAATTTTCGGATTATCAATAAGGGCAATCGTACCGTCTACAACTTCACAAAGGTTATGAGGCGGAATATTTGTTGCCATACCAACCGCAATACCTGAAACTCCGTTTAACAACAGCATCGGCAACCTTACAGGTAAAACCGACGGTTCTTGTAACGAGCCGTCAAAGTTTGGTTCAAACTCAACAGTTTCACAATCAATATCAGCAAGCATTGACTGAGTAATTTTGTGCATACGAGCCTCAGTATAACGCATTGCAGCAGCTCCGTCACCGTCAACAGAACCAAAGTTTCCATGCCCGTCAACCATTAGATATCTTGTAGAAAAGTCTTGAGCCATACGAACCAACGCTTCATATACGGAACTGTCACCGTGCGGGTGATATTTACCGAGAACTTCGCCGACAATACGCGCACATTTTTTAAACGGTTTATCAGGATACATTCCAAGTTCGTTCATTGCGTATAGAATACGTCTGTGAACGGGCTTCAGACCGTCACGAACATCAGGAAGCGCACGTCCGACAATTACACTCATCGCATAATCTATATACGAGCGTTTCATTTCTTCTCTTATATTAACGGGAACTATTTTACCGTGTTCAAACATATTTTGCTGAGTCAATACTCTACCCTCCAAGTCTAATCCTTAATATCAGTATAGCATAAACATAGTATTTTGGGCTAAATCTTTACAAGGGGTAAAGATTTTTAACAAATCATGCCTATAATACGGGAAATCATTATGAAATTATAATCTTCCATTACGCAAATTTAACTTCCACGGATAATCTTTTTGGATTTTCCAACCGTCCCTCATAATTTTTGATGCACAAAATGAACCGCTGCCTGTTGTACTTGCAGCATTGTGACAACCTCTATTTACGGTTTCACGAGTTTCGTTATAGCCAAGAGGATAAACATCACCATTTCTTGTTACAACAAATTCAAAAAAATCACGACCTACTACATTAGGCTGCGCAGGTCCGTTGATATCCACATAAACGCTCATACTGATAACATCACTAAAACGCGTAGTAACATCAAACCCGATACAAGAACCGTCTTGCAATAAAACAGCCATCATTCGGTCATTTCCGTTCAACGTCCACGTTCCGCCATTCGGGCGAATATATTGAACCTCTTTGTTGTCATGTGAAGTATGAAGACGAGTTGAACCCTCAATAAAACACATAGTAGAACTTCCGTTCGGACTGTCAATCACCTGAGCTCCCGGTAACAATGGCGCAATCGAGTCTTGAACAATTTTTTGTTTATTTCTTTGCCACCAAGTTTCTGAGGTTCCGTTCATACCCTCGACACTGCCGTATTCATATTCAATACGTTTCACCAATTGTCCCAAAGTTGCATAGGATTTTTTTAGCGCAGTTACGGTCTTTTCTTGTTCATACTTTGTCAACAACATCGGAATCGTTAAAGCTGCAACAACGCCTATAATTCCAAGAGTAATCAACACCTCAGCAAGCGTAAAGCCACTTAGTTTATACTTATCAAATACTTTCTTCTTAATAAAATTAAAGCTCAAAAAATCTTCCTTTATAAATAATGCCACAAGCATTATAGCAGTTTTTATATATAAAATCAACATACATGTATTAATATATTTATTTCGTTTTTGAATGATAGGATTTTTCGGTCAATTCAATCCATTTTGCCTGATTATAATTATCATAACTCTGCGCAAAATTTATAAGCGCACTTACCAAAACCCTGCCGCTATCTGATTTCCCTACTATAAAATAATCACCCTCTCTATTTTCGCAATAAAGTATTTCTCGATGAATTATTTTATCAATATTATTTTTAGGATTTTTATTTATCACACTTTTCAACCACTCCGGTAAAAGTTTCAAGGGGGTTATTTTACGTGTTAATAATTCTTCATTATGCAATTGTAAATATTTTGAAAATTCTGAAAGTATCATCCGATTTCCTTTATAAAACAATTATTCAAACGGAGTGGTTGCCGCAAAACATATTATATCATCAATACCTGAAACTTTAAGCGTTTTTATCATTTCTTCAAATGTAGAACCCGTTGTACATATATCATCAATAAGAAGAATTTTACCGCCATTATATTTGTTTTTATCAACCTCAAAAGCATTTGACAGATTTTCAATTCGCTCATATTTTTTTAAATTATATTGAGGTTTTGTATCTTTTACCCTTTTAATCAGGTCACAATTCACTTCAAAACCGGTCATTTTTGCAAATTCAAAAGCAACAAGTTCCATGTGATTATACTTACGTTTCTTTCTTCGCTTTTCAAAAATCGGTACCGGAACGATTTGAAAATCTCCGTCAATTTTCAAATTCTGCCAATACTGATACATAAATTTGGCAAGATAATAAGCTAAATCACGTTGACCATGATATTTTAGACCTCTTATCAATTTTTGCAGATTTTTAGAATACACACCGGCGCAATAAATGTTCTTGCACTCAACCTGCCTGTTCACTTCAACCGGCAAAAAATCTAATTCGTTAAAACATTGCGAACACATTTTTACCGATTCTTTTGAACTTCGGCAAAAATAGCATTTCTTTTTATAAATCCAATCTAGCAGACCGATAAAAAAATCTTTCATATAAAAACCTTACCATAGAATAACAAAAATGTCTTTTACCCTAAAAATTCTTGTGATAAAATTTCATTATGAAAAAGATTATTTTAATATTAACTGCAATAGTTTTAATGCAAATCCCTGTATTTGCGCAGGATTCAAACCTAACATTTATATACATCAACGGTTCAAATAACAATGACAAAAAGATGAAAAACTGGTACATCAAAGGGGTCAACAAACTTCATCCCGTAATGAAGAAAAAATTTGAACAGAACAAACAAATAAAGGCTTGGACGGAACAAAACAGTTTATCAATAAAAGAAACTCCCGAAATATTTTTCTGGGGTTATGAAAGTAAGACAGATTTGGATTTTGTCAAAGAAAGAATCAATATTTCAAAAGCGTACAGTTCAACTATCGCATACGAAGTAAGAAGTTTGCTGACACAATTTTTACACGATGCAATTTGGGTACAAAAAACACACAACATGCTCCCAATATTGGATGAACTGAATGAAACCGTAAAACAGCAGGCAAAAAATAATCAACATGTGATACTTTTCGGGTATTCAGCAGGTACTTTTGTAAACTATCAATATTTTTTGTATAAACTGCCTTACATAAAACCCGAAAAATTATTCGAAGCATTGAAGGTAAATAGTGACATCTTAGAATTTGTTAAAAATAATCCAAGACAAGACACCTGCATATCAGCGCTGATGCACGATAAAGGCAACATCGGAGTAATGACAGACACGGGACATCTTGTATTAAATCAGGACGAAACAGAATTGAAAGAAAATTATTTAAAACTTGATGATGCTACAGAAAAATATTGTGCGCCATCGGGAAAAGTTCGCGGTGCCGTAAATTTTGCAAGTCCCATACCGCTTTTTTATTCAGACATTGCTGACCCGAATTATGAATTAAATTTTTACAATAAATACATGCTCAAATACATCATAGAAAACGGAATATATTATCTGACAGTTAATTTCCGAGAAGATCCGCTCGGTTTTCCGTCGAGTAAAAACCTGACAATAGAACAACTTGAGGAAAGAACGAACTTGCAATTTAACAATCCGACAGGTGTAATTTATGATAATTCTTCCGTTTGGTCAAAGCGTTCCGCATTTTTAGCACATACATCATACTGGTCAGCACGAGGAACTTTCTCAAAAGCCGTAGTTAACAGTTTTGTAAACGGCACTAAATTCTATTATGACCAAGATTACCAAAACAAAATTTTAAAGAAAATGAAATAATAAAAACTTTTGAACATAAGGGGAAATTTATGACTGAAACTAAAGAAAAAACATTTTTATTCGATCCGGGATATGCCCAACATACAACAATCTTGTCAATAAATATTGAATACATATATGCAGGAATTGACCAATTTAAGAATTTCGGACAACGAAAAATGCAATTTAAAATGCTATACCCAAGAATTTTAAAAACGGTTGATAATAACGTCGGTTTTTGTCTGGGGAGCCTCTTATGGGCAGCATATTTAAAAACACAAAAAGATGCAAAAATCGAAGGAAATCCTTGCCTTGACGGAACTTACGATAAAGAAGAAACAGTCGAAGAAGCGGATTATTCAATAAATTATTTCTCTCAATTACAAAAAGATGTAAAATATTATTTAGGATTAAACTACGAAATCAATCCGCTCCACATAAAAATAATTGAACTTTATAAAGAATTTCTGACTCTAAATTGCGGATTTGTCAGCACAAGAACAACAAATGACATAGTTCTTCCTAAAGAAATTACCGTACCGTCAGATAGTGATGCTCAAACAGTTTACAATAAAATTCAAGAGGTTGTTAATACAGGTAACTTACTCGATTTAACAGAAGTATTTAATTTGGTTTATAAAGATTAAAATGTCAAAACTAAAAGAAAAAATATATCAAATGTTCATTCTTGGCACCGACGGAGGCGGAATTGATACTGCGCTGAAAAACGGATTAGGCGGAGTTATCTTTTTTACGCACGATATAAATTCTGAAAATAATTTTAAAACTCTCATTGATAAGATAAAAAAAATAAGCATAATACCACCGTTTTTATCAATAGATCAAGAGGGCGGACGGGTAGAAAGAACCGAAAATATCCATGCCGGCAAAAAATATTTATCGGCTAAATTTGCTTACGAAAAAGGACCTGATTTCTTAGATAATCAGACCCGAGAAATTGCAAAGGAATTAAAGTCTTACGGAATAAATTTAAACTTTGCACCCTGCATTGATACAAACACAAATCCCAACAATCCTATTATCGGAGAACGAGCATTTTCCTCTAATCCTGATGATGTTATAAAGGGAGAAAAAATTGTGACTGCCGCATACAAATCAAACGGGATAATTCCTTGTGTAAAGCACTTCCCCGGACATGGTGATGCTGATGCGGACAGCCATTTAACACTTCCAAAAATTGATTTATCTTTAGAAGAAATGGAAAAAACACATATAAAACCGTTCAAAGCCACGATTAACAACGGAATAGACATGGTCATGGCAGCTCACCTTCACTGTACTTGTTTTGAAAAAAATCCTATTCCGAGTTCTCTGAGCAAAAATGCCTTGAATTATCTCCGAAATACACTTAATTTTGACGGGGTAATAATTTCAGATGATATGATTATGAAAGGGGTTTCTGACTTTGGAGAAGTTGAAGCATGCCTTATGGGAATTGATGCAGGTATTAACATGTTTATATACAGAAACTCCAACGAAATAACACTTAATATAATTGAAAAAATTTATCAAAAAGCTATAATAGACAAAGAACTTCAACATAAAGTTGAAATGTCA
The DNA here is from genome assembly GCA_051874955.1 of Candidatus Gastranaerophilaceae bacterium. Taxonomy (GTDB): domain Bacteria; phylum Cyanobacteriota; class Vampirovibrionia; order Gastranaerophilales; family Gastranaerophilaceae; genus Zag111. The sequence goes on along the minus strand of JBJEGJ010000035.1, from coordinate 35,215 downwards.
TATAACAAAATCATCAAACTAAAACAATTATATAAAATATATTAAGGAGAAAATATATGAAATTTGGAATTTGTGAAAAAATTACGATAGGGATACTTGTTATTTTAGTTTTGTGCGCTGCATATAACATTTTTGGCATGGTTAAAGCTCAACGATACAAAGAATCGTTATACGGTCCAACTACAGATGAACTCGAACTGCCGGCAAACATTACACAATTATCAAAGAAATATAACGTCTACACAGACCTGTACAACTCCGACAAACCAATACTGACTTACGGTTATGCAAAACATGCTATTGTAAAAAAATTAGGGTCAAAATTCCATAAAGAATTGCAAAGCAGATTAGAGCAAGAAAACTTAGATTTTAAAGTTGTATCTTACAAAAATTGGCGACAATATGACGAACAAATCGAAGAAGATAACGCTGCCGTCTATGGAGGCGACGATTCTAAATGCTTAATGGAAAACCCGTCAGTTCAAGAGCTTGATTCTGTTAGGGATATCTCGACAAATTGCTTACGTAATGCTTGTATTATTGATGTTAAACAAAATAAATACATACTAATGGACAGAGATATCGATTTTATAATAGAACAAATAAAAGAGTACAATAAAAAATAAGTTAAAAACTTGCGCTAAATTTTAAGAATAAGTATAATAAGTTTTAAATAAGGGGAGAAATAAATGAATCTTAATAATCTAAGGAATACAGATCCGCAAGTTGCACAGCAAATAGACTTGGAATTAAAACGTCAGAGAGAAACCATTGAACTAATTGCAAGTGAAAATTGTACATCACTTGCAGTAATGGAGGCATGCGGAAGCGTTTTAACAAACAAATATGCGGAAGGAAAACCTCACAAACGCTACTATAACGGTTGTGAACACATTGATGCAATAGAAGAACTTGCACAAAAAAGAGCATGCGAACTTTTTAATATGGATCATGCAAATGTCCAACCGCACAGCGGCGCTCAGGCTAATATGGCAGTATTTATGGCAACTATGAAACCGGGTGATAGAGTATTGAGTATGGACTTGTCTAACGGCGGTCACTTATCTCACGGTTCTCCGGTAAACTTCTCCGGCTTGTATTTTGACGTAAAAAGCTACGGAATAAACGAAAACGGTGAAATTGATTATGAAGAAGTCCGTAAAATGGCTCTTGAACATCAGCCAAAATTGATAATATGCGGAGCAAGTAATTATTCCAAAATCATTGATTTTAAGAAATTCAGAGAAATCGCAGACGAATGCGGAGCGCTTTTATTAGCAGATATTGCGCATATTGCAGGGCTTGTAGCGGCAGGAGTTCATCCGTCACCTGCACCTTATTGTGATTTTGTAACAACAACCACACACAAATCATTAAGAGGCCCGAGAGGCGGAATTATAATGTGCAAAGAACAATATGCCGCAGCTATTGATAAAGCGGTATTTCCGGGACTTCAAGGCGGGCCGTTGGAACATATTATCGCAGGCAAAGCCGTTGCACTTTTAGAAGCCTCAAAACCTGAATTTAAAGAATACGCACAACAAATTGTTAAAAATGCAAAGGCTCTTGCACAAGGGCTGATGGATGAAGGGCTTGATATCGTCGGCGGCATGACAGAAAATCACCTCATGACTTTAGACCTCAGAAAAACAGGTAAAACAGGTAAAGATATGGCAAATGTTTTAGAAGAAGTGGGAATAACCGCAAATAAAAATACGGTACCAAATGACCCGCAAAGTCCTTTTGTAACAAGCGGTATCAGACTTGGTACACCTGCAGTAACCACAAGAGGCTTTAAAGAAGAAGATATGGAAGAAGTTGCAAAAATTATTGCATCTGCAATATTTTCATCAGATAATGAACTTGCACTAAAGAATTTAAAAGAACGATCTTTAAGACTTTGTGCAAAACACCCGCTATATGAATAAAGGAGAAACATCATAATTATTAACCTTGCACACGCACGCATAATCGGAGCAATAATAGCCTACATTTTCGGGGTATTCCTTGTTCCTATGGTAATAAGTTTTTCAAAAAAAGAAGGACTTGTTGATGTTCCTAATGAAAGAAAAATTCATACCAAACCGATTTCAAGAATTGGCGGGGTTGCAATTTGGGCAAGTACCATGCTCACATTTCTTTGCCTTGTTTTGATGAGCTATTATCCTTACGGGAAATTGATGTCAGGAGTTCTGCTCGGAAGCTCGTTGATGTTTTTTCTCGGTTTGATTGATGATATATATGGACTAAATGCAAAATTTAAATTACTTATACAGTTGTCAATTGCCACAATTGTATATTTACTCGGAGTGCAAATAAACAGTATTCCGTTCTTTGGCGGAGTAGATTTAGGGCTGTTATCTTATCCGATTACATTATTGTGGATTGTCGGAATATCTAATGCCGTGAACTTTATTGACGGTGTGGACGGTCTTGCGGGTTCTGTTGTAACGGTAAACGCTATCACGCTGGCAATTTTAGCAATCACTTTATCTCCGCCAAATCCTATAAGCGCATTGATTGGATTTATATTGGCAGGAGCAATGCTTGCGTTTTTGACATTTAACTTTAATCCCGCAAAAATATTTATGGGTGATTCAGGTTCGCTTTTTGCGGGCTTTCTGCTTGCCACAATATCAATTACAGGGGTTATGAAAGTTGCAACAATATCAATTTTATTACCGTTCATTGTACTTGCGGTGCCGATTATTGACATAACCTATGCAAGTTTAAGACGTATTTGCAAAGGTCAATCACCGTTTGTTGCAGATGCGGAGCATATTCACCACAAACTTTTACATGCCGGATTTTCTCAGAAAAAAACCGTTACAATATTAACTTCTGTTGCAATAATATCAGGCGGATTGGCTTGTCTTTGCGCAAGTCACAATGCTATGACTTATTATTTCTTCCTTACAATCGCTCTTGTTATCATTATGATTTTTATAAATCTTATAAGGGTATTGACAAAAAAATAATTTTTAGTTATAATGAGCAACGAAAAATTAAAAATCTGATTACTCAGTTTTAAAACGGCTGTTGGTAGTTATTTTAAAATATTTAAGTGCAGATTTTTACATACACCACGAAATTACAAGACTTAGTTATTGTAAGCAAGTAAGAAAGAAGGATTTACCGAATGAAGGTAGAAGCAGTACAAAGTAATGACAGAAGACAAACATGTCTTATTCCGATGGCAAAAGGCATGCTATATGGTGCTGCTGGCGGCTTTGCCGCTAAATACCTTTTACCGATACAGCCGGATGAAATGCAAACTCCCGAATACCAAAAAGTTGTGGGAGCAATTGACAGTCAAAGAACAGAGTATAATGCTAAAACAAAACAGTATCTTGATACTCTGAGATTTAAAGAAAACAAAACACTAGCACAAGACCAGTTTGTAAAAATGTTTGACGGATTAAAAGAAGGTGATAGAGTAAAACGATCTTCAATCCGTAACGCACTAAAAACGCTGGAAGAAAAAGCCCCATTACAAGTTGATGAGTTCAAACGTCTGTGTAAAGACTCATCGGAAGTTGCTCGAAAGACAGCACAACAAACTATCAAAGCATTCAACTTTGCAGTAAAACGCATCCGACCTACAGGATATTTTATGTCCACAGGTGCAGTTGTCGGTGCAATAATTGCACTGATTGATGATGTGTGCAGAGCAAATAAATAGCAAATTTATTATTGAGTCTAATAAAAAATACGGCAGGAGTCGTACCCTGCCGTTTCTTTTAGTTTAAAAATAAGCTTTATCAAACTCACTTTCATAACCAAACTCCGAAAAGAGTTTTATTCTGTTTTGCGCCATATCAACTTGGGCTTGTTGTTCGTATTCTTCTATCTTTTGTCTAAATTCCCTGTCTTCTTTTGGAAATAATTTAAATAACATATTTAAATCAAATAGAAACATACTGATTTCGGGCATCTCTAAATCTCCTCTTATACTTCACGTATATATAAAGAAAAAATTTATAAGGGGATTTCAAAAGAATTTGATATCGTTACAATTCTTTACTTTTGTTTTTTAAAAGGACATAACAAAGCCCTATACAACCAATGCCAAACAACACAACAGAAACAATTTCGGCAATAGGAGTTACGCCTATATTAAGCGCACTGTCAACACGAATTTGCTCAACAAAAAATCTTATTAGTGAATATAAAATTAAATATGTAAAAAACACCAATCCCGAATATCTTTTACCAAGTTTCAAATAAATAAACAACAAAATACAAAAACCCAGAAAATCTAAAATACTCTCATACAAAAAAGTCGGATGAAACAACGTATAATTGGCAAATTCGGCAATTCTGCGCTCTTGTGGGATAAAAAGTCCCCAATTTTGTCCGCTAACGGGTAATCCATAAGCCTCCGAATTAAAATAATTTCCCCACCTGCCGACAGATTGCCCCAAAATAGTAGCAACACCCATAGCATCAAGGAGTTTTAAAAAAGAGATTTTATATTTTCTAGCAACCCATAAAAGCGCCAGCATTCCAAAAATCAACCCGCCATGAACAGACAAACCGCCTTCTCTGATATCCAAGATTTCCAAAGGATGAAGCGAATAATGTGAAAAATTCAACAAACAAAAATAAAGTCTTGCCCCCAATATCCCCGCAATAATAACAATCGGAGATTCCGCAATTATGATATCCTTTCCAAGCGAAAGATATTGTCGATTTAAAAGAGAGTTTGCAACAATAATTGCCGTAAAAATTGCACAAGCCATGCAAATACCATACCAATACACAGGTATTGTAAATAAATTAAATGCAACAGCTTCACAAGCCGGAATGACTATCATTGTTTATTATTAGCCTCGTCAGAGTTTAATTTATCATTGATTTTTTGCATTAATTCTTCTACATCTTTTTTATCATCCGCATTTGGATTTAATTCCAAATATTTTTCGTAATTTTCAAGGGCGGTAGAATAAAACTCCTTAATCAATTGACGCTCTTTATCAGTCAATTCTTCCTCTTGCATTTCTTCAATCTTATCTGCATTAGGAACATACAAAGCACCGTCAGACATAGCTCTTACGGCTTTGCGCTCAATATCAACAGCAAGATTATTTTCCGCAGTCGCTAAAGAATAATAAGAATCTGCATTATCAGGTTTCATTTCGATAACTTTTTTATATTCTTCAACCGCATTTACATAATCTTCAGCCATTGTATAGGCTACAGCAAGATTATAATGAGTTTCAAACACGGAAGGATCCAAGTCAATACCTGATTTCAACCTTTCAATAGCCTGTTGATAATCCCCTTTTTCCATATATGCCTTTGCTTTAGCATTCAAATCCTGAACCGCAAAATTATTAATACATGCCGTAGACACAACCGCTACAAACAAGATACTGACAATAAACAGGACCTTTTTCATTCTCTCTCCTCTTTTAACATGTTAAGCTGATGTTAACGTAATTATAATTTAAGAATAAAAATATGGCAAATTTAATAAATTTAAGTTACAATAATAAAGTAAAAAAGGAGAATTATATGTCTGATGACAAAGTAGTCAGTCTTGGCGCAAAGAAAAAATCAATTGAAGAAGAAAAAAATCAGGACGATACCGTTAAAAACGAACCGGTATATTGCAGTTTTTGCGGCAGACCAAACACACAAGTTATAAAAATGGTTAAGGGTCCCGGTGTTAATATTTGTTCAGAGTGTGCAATGATTGCAGTTCAATACCTTATACTGCAAGATAGAATGCCATCTGCAGAAGCACAACATATCTTAGACGCATTTTGGGGAAAGGCAAGATAAACAAATATGACACAAAATGTCAAGCAATTAAATCCATTTGAACTAAAATCGGCTATTACCAATCTTTTAGCCAAAATTACTTCTGTTGAAGATTTAAAGAACTGTCTTGATGATTTTGAACTATTGGATTCACAAACTGACAAAAAAATTATTACAAAAGTTCTGTTTAAGGAACTCACAAACTCAACGCAAGATAAAATTGCAATAATCTGCTTTATGCTTGAACATTTTGTTCCCAAAAACGAACTGATAAACAAATTATGGGAAACCTTAAAAAACCCGAATCTTGAAACAGAAATCAAAATTACCATTCTCAATTTGTTAAGAGAACTTGATGCGGATTGGTCTTATGAATCTTGCGAGGAGTACCTTGACGATGCTCAAAGTCTTCTTGATGAAAATACTAAACAACTGCTAAATTCCGCAATCATCAACCCTGAAGTTCAAATTGATTTTTTGGATTTTATGGCATCTATAAGAATGCAAGATAAAATAACTCTTTTAAACTCTTTTAACGAAGATTTTTCGTCCGATGCACTTGCAAATATCTTAATTCCTGTTTTTGTATCAGACCCAAACAGCCCCGCAGGCAAGGAAGCGCTTAAACTTTTAGGTACAACAAAATCACAACTTGCACTCAATGTTTTGGAACAAATGTGTAAACTTGCCAAAGGTGAACTGTTACAGAATATTAAGAAAAGTCTTTCTACTCTGAAAATTTCGGGAATGAGAGAAGATAATACAAAAGAATTTTATACTAAAATACTTTCTAACAGCAAACCTTACAAATTTTATCTGACTTATCCGGACGGTCACGGAAATCAGGCATTAATTTTTACAAGAATAACAGAAGATGAAAGAATACGTTTTGTTTCAATAGTTACAAATGTTGATACGGGTATTAAAGACTGTTTCGGATTTTTTGACATTTCAAAATTTGAATGCAGTAAAATTTTGGAACGCTTTTTAAGAGATGAAAAAACAGTTGATATAAATCCGTCAGAATTTAAAACAATTTTATACAATGCCGAAAAAACAACCGTTGAAAATAATCAAACCGGTTGGAAATTACCTTATGAATATGTATGCTGGAAAAATCTGCTTGTAGATATTGATTTTGAGGCGGAAACCATTGAAAACATCTTAGCAGAACAAGTCTTACCAACAGAAATTAACAATTCAATTTTTGAAAAACTTGAACAAATGAAAGTTTCATCCCATTGGTTTTTGGACTTCCAATACAGCAGCGAATTTGAACAGATGTTAAAAGAGTTAAAAAACTGCGACAATATGGAAAATCTTATAGAAAAACACAAATCCAAAATTTTTAATGAAGAAGAAAAACTATCTTGGGACAGAAAGTTGGCTATATCTGCGTACATGAAATTTGCGATAGGAAAAGATAATGAGGCAGGTGAAATATTATCACTTATTAAGAATGAAGACTTAAAAAACGAGTTTTTCACAAATATCTTAAAACGCAGTATCTACGAGTACTTAATGCTTATTAAGTACGATAAAAACACAAATCTAAATAATTTTACAACAGATGAAATTGATGCAAAAATCAAATATATTGAAACTAAGTGGGTAAATTATGTATAAAGTAATGGCACTTGATATCGGAACAAAAAGAATTGGAATTGCGTTGAGCGATTATCTTTTGATGATTGCAAACGGTCATTCATACATTCCGCGAACCCCCGAAGATAATGCCATTGAAACAATAGTTAAAATTGCAAAAGAGAATAATGTTCAAAAAATAGTTGCGGGAATACCTTTAAATATGGACGGAACAAAAGGTTCTCAAGCAAAAGACTGCGAAGATTTTGCATCAAAAATCAAAGGTTATGAGATAATTTTTGAAGACGAAAGGCTAACTTCCGACACCGCAGAAGAAAACCTGCGTGCAAAAAAAATAGACTTTAGAAAAGACAAAGGACTGGTTGATATTGAAAGTGCTTGTATTATACTGGAACAATACCTGTCACGAAAAAAATAAGGAGAAAAAAATATGGTTGACGCAAATGATAATTTTATTGAAATTACTGACGAAGATGGTACTGTAATCAAATGTGCATTATATGATATAATTGAGTTTGAAAATAAACAATATGCACTTTTACTTGAGGCAGGCACCGACGAAGAAGATCCTGAAGTTGTATTAATGAGATACACCGAAGAAGGTGAAGAAAGTTTCTTTGAAACAATCGACGACGATGAAGAATTTGAAAGAGTTTCAAATTACATAGAAAGCCTCGATACAGAAGAAGATATTGATGATGACAATGAAGAAGAATAAGGATTAAGATTTTGTTTGAAAAATTCACGGAAAAAGCGATTAATGTAATTGTAGAAGCCCAAAATATAGCCATTTACGACCATTCTGATAAAGTATTATCGGAGCATTTGTTAATGGCTCTTGTTAAAGAAACAAAAGGTTTTGTTGCTAAAATTTTCAAAAACTATGACATCACCTACGAAAAAGTAGCACAAGAAATCTACATGACACTTAATATAGAAGAAGCTGATTTAAATTCAGCAATTCCTTTTAGTGATGATTTCAAACGTATTCTTACCAGAACAATGGATTTAATCGAAAAATCGGGAAATCCGACAGTTCACTACGAACACTTAGTTTTGGCGACCTTAACGGATACACATTCAAAAATTCCGCAATACATGGAAAATCTTGGGTTTGATATTGAAAAATCACTGCCTTTGATTGAAAAATTAGTTCAGAGAAAAGTTAAAAAGGATTTTCATCCGGAACTTGATGAAAACAAAGAGCGAGAAATAAACCTTACAAAAGAAACCGATTCTCTGTTTGACAATGAAAAATCATCAAAAGTATTTGAACGTGCAGTTGCAAAACTGTCTACATCAAACTATGAAATTTTAGGCACGGAACAAATTGTTTCTTCAATTCTTGAAGATAAAAACTCGGATTTGGCAAAAATCCTTGCAAGTTTTGGAATAACGGAAGAACGGTTTGAGGAAAAATTATCACAAATAAACTCAAGACAAGCAGAATACGAGGGTCGTCAAGTTGTATTCACTCCAAACGCATTTAGGGCAATGAGCCTAGCATTACAAACAGCAAAAGAACTGGGGTCATCTGAAATTTTACCGGAACACATGATTTTGGGACTGTTAAAAACTAAAAAAGGTGTTGCGTATAACATTTTAAAAGAATTTCATATCAATGATGACGATTTGGCTCACGGGATTATAAAACCGATAGAAAAGCAAATGCCTGAAACATTAACTATATTACGACTTGCAAAACAGGAAGCAAGAAGAATTGGCAGGGGCGTTGTCGGAACCGAAATGTTTTTGTTAGGAATAATCAGCGAAGGCACAGGCATTGGAGCTGTTGTTTTAAACGAACTTGAAATAAATATCCGAGATGCAAGAATAATGGTTGAAAAAATAATCGGTTTTGGAAACGAATATTTTGATAATGAAATCGTATTTACAAAAAGAGCAAAACGAGTATTGGAAACAGCTTGGGAATACGCAAAAAAACAGAATAAAACCAAAATTGAATCTCAGGATTTGCTATACGCAATAACAACCGAACCAAATTCTTTGGCAATGCAGGCTTTGGAACAACTTGGAACAGATGTTGTTGAAATAAGAGAAGGTATAAAAAAACATCTTGCAAAAAATTAAGTTACTGTTTTTCAACAAGTTTTTTCGAGCGTAAATTTCTATGATATGTTATCGCAAATCTGTGCGCCTCATCTCTTATTCTTTGAATTAAAAACAAAGCACTTGATTCTCTTGGTAAAAGAACGGATTTTGAAATATTAGGCAAAAACACTTCTTCTTGCCGCTTTGCAAGGCTGACAAAGTCAATTCCCTCAACTCCCATATCGGCAACAATCTGCATAACACTTGATAGCTGCCCCTTACCTCCGTCTATTATAATCAAGTCGGGCTTTTCCCAACCTTTTTCGCCAAGTCTTGACAGGCGTCTTGTCAATACTTCTTTCATAGACATAAAATCATCCGGTTTGCCCTCTGTTGATTTAATTTTAAACTTTCGATACTCGGATTTTTTACTCAAACCGTTTATAAAAGTTACCATTGAAGCTACCGTGTTTGTCCCTTGAATATGCGAAATATCATAACATTCCATTCTGTATGGAAAATTATTTAATCTTAATTTTTCTTTTAAATATGAACCGATATTATTAAAATCTTCATTTATTTTTGACATTTTGGAAAGTTTTGCATTATCCAAAATAACACGGGCATTTTTATCGGCAAGCATTTGCAACTCTTTTCCCTGAGCAGATTTTCCGTAACTGATTTTAACTTTTTTACCTGATATTATTTCAAGCCATTTTTCATATAAAGATTTTTCACCTAAAGCCTCAAGTTCATTTGAAACAATCTTGTCAGGAAATTCCAATGCTAAAGTATTATAATACTCTTTAAAAAAGGTTTCAAAAAATTCTGTTTTATCTTCCGCTTCAACATCATAAGTAAAATCTTTTTTATCAATCAATCTGCCTTCCCTTATCATCATAATAACAATGGCTAAAATACCATCTTCATGCTGTAAGGAAATGATATCTTCGTTAAGTTTTGTATTTTCGTACACTACTTTTTGTTTTTCAAGGGTCTTTTGCAAATCCAAATAACTGTCACGAAGTCTTGCCGCCTTTTCATACTGCTGGGAATCTGAATATTTTTGAATTTGCTGCATTAATTGTTTCATCAATTCGGACTGTTTTCCTGACAAAAACAATTCTGCTTGATGAACTATAGCTTTATATTCCTCACTTGTCACCATATTTTGACATGGCGCAAGGCATTTCCCTATATGATAATACAGACAAGGACGTGACTTAAATTTCGGGGTTTTGCATTGTCTGAGAGGAAAAATCTTTTTTAAAAAATCAAGTGTCGAGTGCATTGCCCGAATGTCAGTATAAGGTCCGTAATATTTGCCCTTTTCAGGATTCATATTACGCTTTCTTACAATTGAAATTTTTGGAAAATCCTCGTTTGTAATCAGGAAATACGGATATTTTTTATCATCTTTGAGCAAAATATTATACTTTGGCTTATGTTTTTTTATCAAATGACTTTCTAAAATAAGCGCTTCTACTTCAGTGTTTGTTATTATATACTCAAGATGATCAATTTGAGAAACCAAAACACTCACCTTAACATTATCATGCTTTCTGTTAAAGTAAGACTTTACCCGACGTTTTAGTATTTTTGCCTTCCCAACATAAATAACCTCATTATCAGAATTGTAATATATATAACATCCCGGCAATGACGGAAGAAGTTTAAGACTTTCTTTCAGTTTCTCGTTCATATATTGATTATAGCATATTTATGCTTCATCATCTTCGTCTTTTTTAATTTTTTCAACAACCATTTGCGCCATTTCTTTAGCAATGACTTTTTGAGTATCCGCAGGACAATTTTGAAGCATATTCATCGCAGTTCTCAAGGTCGTATCAATATCATACCAACGACCGCGCCTGTTATCATCCAAACCTGAACCTACCGCAGAAATGATATCATCAACGGCTTCATATTTTTCATCTTCAATATTGTGTTCAATAATAATCTTAATCAAATTGAGCGCAACTCGGATTTGCGTTTGGTCATCGGTTTCCTCAAGTGTTTTAACCGCTTCCGATAAAACCGGATCTTTGTCGTACCAACGTCTGTACTTGTTTGAGTATTCTTCTTTCATACTTGTATCTCCTTTTTTATGTAAGTAACTTTATTATCCTTGTTTGAAAGTTACGCCTTTAGTACCTTTTGGATACTGCCAGTCAATAGACTTTCTTTCACACGCAATACGACAAGCACCACATTCCAAACAATTTTCATAATTGACAATCAGCGATTGCGTTTCTTCATTCCATTCATAAACTCCTGCAGGACAAATATATGTGCAATTACGACTTTCACACAGTCGACATTGCTCATTATCAGGATTTAAATGAGATTTTGTATCTGTTGAATATTTTAATGTATACAATTTATCGTCTATATTCATAACAAAATACTCCATAATAACCTGACAATAGCCCATACGTCTTTAAAAAGTTCGGAAATTTTTCTGTCGGTAAAAATACTTTTGATAAATTTATGATAATGTTCTTTCTTTGGAACACCGTCAGATGATGTAAACATCTCAAAAAACGCATTAATTTTTTTCAAATAATACGACAGAAATGCCCTTTTTCTTTGGTGCATAACGTCAAACAAATCTTTATATGTTTTCATATCCTTTAATACAAAAGATTTTTGCAGACGCTTTTGATAAGCGGAAAGAGTTTTCTTTGAAAAATCTCCGCAATCTAATGCCTCAATTGCAGTTTCGGCAGCAAGTTTTCCGCTAATCATGGCAAGATTAGTACCTTCCCAATGAAGATTATTTACAAGCATTGCCGCATCTCCGACAATCATAACCCCATTATCGGATAACTTAGGAATTTTTTTGTATCCGCCCTCAGGAATTAAATGTGCCGAATATTCTTTTAATGTACCACCTTCAATCAACGGAGCAATTGAAGGATGTTGTTTAAGCCTTTCAAGCATTTCAAACGGTCTGTAATTAGCCTCAACCAGTTCGTTCAATGTAACGCCAAGTCCGATTGTAATACAATCCTCATTAGTATACATAAAACCTAAACCCAACATCCCAAGCATAGGACCGCCAAAAATTTCAACGATAGCACCCTCGTCATCTTTCAGGTGAAATCTTTGATTTATTGTTTCTTTATCAAGTTTTATTACTTCTTTTACACTCAATGCAACGTCTTTTGTATCAATATCTTTTCTCAAGCCGATTTGTTTTGCCAAGAGCGAATTTACACCATCCGCAAGAACAACGATATCCGCATAATATTCTTCTAATTCCGTCCTCACACCAATGACTTTATTTTTATCTTTAATCACTTCCCTGACAACTGTTTCTTCAACTATGTAAACCCCTGCCTTACGAGCTTCTTCCGCCATCCAACGATCAAATTTTGCACGAATAATTGAATAACTTGAATTGTCATTTTTACGATAAGAAATATTTGTTGAATCATTTTCACCAAGAATTAAGTAATTATGTTCTATATTTCGTCTTTCCAATGGAGCCGCTTTTTCAAAATCGGGAAAAACCTCTTTTACCGACTGAGTATATATCGCGCCTCCAAAAACATTTTTGCTACCGGCAAAAAGTCCGCGTTCTATCAAAACTACTTCTTTACCAGCCTTTGCAAGTGTAATTGCACAGGCAACACCTGCAGGACCTGCTCCGACGATTATTACTTCTGTCTTATTTTCCGTTTTGTTCATAAAACTCCTCTTATTACAAATTATACACTAAAATCAAAACCTTGTAAAATAGTAACTCAGATAATAAAAACAGCTTAACATAAGGTAAATTTAAGTAAATAAATTTGGCAAACAAAAGCTTTTATGCTATGCTATTATTAAACTTGAGTAGATTAGGGAGTAAATACATGTCAGAAAACATTCAAGACTTAATAAACGATAAAGGTTTAGAAGCATTAAATACAGCCGTTGAAAACAAAGTCAACGAAGAAATAAATGACCCTGATAACGGGCAATATGAAGAAATAGAAACTCATACATCGGCAGATTATAATGCTGATAATATCAGAGTTTTGGAAGGCTTAGAAGCCGTAAGAATAAGACCGGGTATGTACATCGGTTCAACATCTCAACGCGGCTTACATCACTGTATTTACGAAATTGTGGATAATTCTATTGACGAATCCTTAGCAGGATTTTGTACGGATATTCACGTTACAATCCACAAAGATAACAGTATCACCGTAGAAGATAACGGTCGTGGAATTCCTGTTGATATCAAGCCAGACAGCGGAAAATCCGCTTTGGAAATTGTCCATACGGTACTTCATGCCGGCGGAAAATTCGGAGATGGCGGTTACAAGGTTTCAGGCGGATTACACGGCGTTGGTGCATCTGTTGTTAACGCATTATCCGAAAAATATATCGTCGAAGTTTCTCGTCAAGGATTTGTTTGGCGTCAGGAATATATGAGAGGTGAACCTCTTGCACCTGTTGAAAAAGGGGAAGCAACAGACAAAACCGGTACTAAAACAACTTGGTGGCCGGATCCTGAAATTTTCACGGAAACAACCGAAATCGACTGCGATGTTATCGCTAACAGATTGAGAGAAATGGCGTTTTTGAATAAAGGTTTAAAAATAATCTTCTCACGTCACGATTCCGAAGAAGTTGAAACTTTCCATTATGAAGGCGGTATCGGAAGTTATGTTGAATTTTTAAACAAAAATAAAACCGTCCTTCACGAAAAACCGATTTATATTGATAAAGTTGTGGGAGATTTACAAGTTGAAGTGGCAATGCAATACACCGATTCTTATCAGGAAAGTGTTTTATCATTTGCCAACAACATCAATACACATTCAGGCGGAACTCACTTAACAGGTTTCAGAAACTCAATCACTCGTGTATTAAACGATTACGCAAGAAAAAATAATATTTTAAAAGATTCTGACCAAAATCTTTCAGGAGAAGATGTCAGAGAAGGTTTAACGGCAATAGTTTCCGTCAAAATCCCTAACCCTGAATTTGAAGGTCAAACAAAAGAAAAATTAGGTTCTCAAGAAGCAATGGGAGCTGTTCAAGACGCTGTTAGAGATAAATTACAAGAATGGCTTGAATTTAACCCAAAAATTGCAAAAACTATTCTTGAAAAAACTCTGCAAGCTCAAAGAGCAAGAGAAGCTGCAAGAAAAGCAAGAGAACTAACAAGAAGAAAGACTGTATTAGAAAACTCAACTTTGCCGGGAAAACTTGCAGACTGTTCAAATCGTGAACCCGAAAAATGCGAAATATTCCTTGTTGAGGGAGATTCCGCAGGCGGTTCGGCAAAACAAGGCAGAAACAGAATGTTTCAGGCAATTTTACCGCTTAGAGGTAAAATTTTGAATGTTGAAAAAGCTCGCTTAGACAGAATTTACAGCAATAATGAAATTCAATCAATGGTGCAGGCTTTTGGTATAAAAATCAGCCGAAACGAAGAAGAAGTAGAAATTGACAAGTTGAGATATCACAAAATTATCATCATGACAGATGCCGACGTTGACGGCGCGCATATCAGAACATTGATGTTAACTTTCTTCTTCCGCTATGCAAGACCGCTTATTGAAAACGGTTATGTTTATATTGCTCAACCACCGTTGTTCAAAGTTACTCAAGGAAAAACTTCCGAATATTTGTTTAACGAACATATTTTGGATAAAATGCTTAAAGAACGCGGCATTAAAAACTTGAGCCTGTCTGATAAGAATAAGAAAAATGTTAAAACAGGAGATGAATTATTAGGGCTTATTAAAAATATGTCAGAATTTTATCGTTCATATAATAACCCTATTTTAAATCTTTATCCTGCGGTATTTTTAAGAGGACTTGTCCGCTCGGATATACAGCTTGAAGACTTTGACAGTCAATCAAAAATGAATGAAATATGTGACTATCTGAATCATTATTTGTTAGACCACGCAAAAAATTACAATATTGCGGAAGCTGAAAACTATAAAGTCGAAGTTAAATACAATCCTGAAAACGCAAAATATTCGTTTATACTTCACTTAAATGACGAAGAACACGTTACATTAAATCAAAATATTATAAAAAGTTCGGAATATAAAAAACTTAAAGCATCATATCCATTAATCAGAGATTTCTTAATCGAAGAATCTGACGGATTGCTTTTAGAAACCGATACCGAAAAATATGATATTAACTCTTTTGAAAAATTGCAAAAAATCATTGACGAAAGAGGTCAAAAAGGGTTGCAAATCCAGCGCTTCAAAGGTCTTGGCGAAATGATGCCGCAACAATTGTGGGAAACAACAATGGATCCTGCAACAAGAACTTTATTAAAAGTTAATATTGAAGATGCAATGTTATGTGATCAGTTGTTTGATGTTTTAATGGGAGATAAAGTTGAACCTCGTAGAGATTTCATTGAAACAAATGCCGTTTATGCAACAAACATTGATACATAATAAAATTTAAAAATAACTTAAAAAAATGACTTCTATAAAATTTATAGAAGTCATTTTTTATAATACATAATTCATTTTATTTTAAAGACATCATTTGTTGGAACATTACAGGTCTGGTATTTAATGAAGGAATATTAGCCACTTGTACTTGTTGGTCTTTTTCTGTCGGTTTATTTTTTGAGGCGACTTCATAAGATTTTATCGAGCGTTTACCTGTCAAACGCTGCATGAATGTATAATATTTCTTCTTAAATCCTGTTGAATTTTCTTGTTTTGTTTCTATATCAATAAGTTCATCTCTTGTATGAGTTTTACAAGGTTTTCCTACAGATGACCTTGTCAAAATTTCACCCAAAGTAGTATCCGTCAATGTTACCCAACTCATTCCAAGTAATGAAGCATTATACTGATTTCTAAATGTTGAATTAAATAAATCAATTAACAATGTCTGGTAGAACAATCTTGAACCTTCCTGAACAAATCTTTCTTTGAATTTTGTATTTGCTCCATCCTTATCGTTACCGTTAGATTTCAACATTACCATATTATAGTTATCCGTCATCAAGAACCAAATCGTAGCAATGGATGCAGCAGTTTTAGCAAGATTTGACAGTTCGGCATTTGAAACACTTGATAAAGAATCTGCGTTAAATGCCTTCAAAAGGTTAATTTGTACATAATCCTTAAATTCTTCAGGCTTAAAGTTTTTCTTCAATGCTTGCTTACTGATTTTTTCAAAGCTGTTTGCAAGCGCCTCAA
This sequence comes from Candidatus Gastranaerophilaceae bacterium, assembly GCA_051874955.1. Taxonomy (GTDB): domain Bacteria; phylum Cyanobacteriota; class Vampirovibrionia; order Gastranaerophilales; family Gastranaerophilaceae; genus Zag111. Next base: position 18,611 of record JBJEGJ010000035.1, on the reverse strand, counting down.
TATCTGAAAGGGATTTTTTCGGTTTAGCTTTCCTAAATACGCTCATAAGTTTTTCATCTACCATCCAGTAAGGCAAAGTAACAGTATTCCAGAGGAATTTGAACGGAGCGATAACAAAGTTTACAAGCGGTTTTATTGCTCGGTCTTTTTCTTTCAAATCAACTATTAACTTTCCGTCTTTTAACGTCTTCAACGAAGAATTGCCGACTTGTTCATACTTTTTAGCCAATTCTTCAAAACCGTTTTGCTTGAGGACGTCTACAACAGCATTAAATTTTTTCGCATCAACAATATAATCTTCTCTTGTCAAATATTTATATAAATCTTTGAAAGGCTTGTATATCACCTTATCCATAAATATGTCAACCGCGCTGTTCAGTTTCAAATCTTGTTCACTTGTACGTTGGAATTTTTGCAAATCAGTACTTTCTAAATCTTTTGCATATTTTTCAAACGCTGCATCTATTTTTAATTTTCCGTATTTTTCCGCATTGTTAAGTTTAATATTATCAAAATATTTAAGAGCAGCTTTCTTAACAAACGGAAGATTTTTGAAACCTTTAATACCATAACCCAATGCCAAAATTCCGGCTGACGCTTTCATTAAGGTATCAAACGATAGTAAAGGTTTTTGCTGCTGTTCTTTTTGTTTATCATTATTTACACTTCCCGTTGACGAAACCTGTTTTGTTTCAACAGGAGCAATTTTTGATTCCGGAGCTTTATTTCTTTCATTTTCGGCACGAGCTTCTTCAGGCGTCAATCTGGTAATATGTTTTCCGTTAGACAAACGAGAAAACATCTCAGTTATCAAAACCGTGATACCTGTTGTTAAGACAATTCCCGCCTTTGACTTGTTAATAAACTTTTGGAATGCACCCATTGTAATAAGTGTCAAATATCCGCTGGTTAAAATTCTGCTGACTTCTTGCTTAAACCTTATTTTTTGCTCTTTTTGAGCTTCCGCATGATCATCATCCATCATTCTTGAAAGGTTGTAAGCATCATTTGCCAAAAATATTGCAGGAGGCAAACCTGAAACCAATCTGTTTAATGCTCTTTCATGCTTGGTATCATAATTACCTGATTTCGGGTCAAACATTTTTAATTCGGTTTGAAAAACACTCGACGCCATTTTTTCGTCAACTTTTGCCGCAATATTTGCCATTTCTTCAGGAGTTAAGTCTTTAACATTTTTACCTGTACGTTTAGCATAGGCTTCCGCAGCAGATTCAATTTTTACATCCCTATATGTAATAAGACCTGTTAAAGAATTAACTTTCGCTTCTATTTTTGAACGCTGTCTTATATTTTTAAAAAATTGTCTTTCCAAAGTTTTGGCTGACCAATTTTTCAAACCCGGAACTTTACCCAAAAGTTCAACCAAACCGTTCAACATATCTCCCGGCAAAACTTTGAATATATAAATAGCATTATCCCACGCCAAATGAGGAATTGTTTTTTTGAAAATTTTTATTTCATCACCGTTTACTGAAATAAGATTTGAAGTTTTGTCGGCATGCTTTTCCGTAATGTCGGTAAAAAGCTCTCTGCCCATTCCTCCAAGATATTTATCCGCAAACTCAAAAAACTCTTTCTTGCTATAAACCTTATTTAACTGTTTATAACCTAAAGAAAGACCTTTAAAACTTAAATCCGAATGATTTATTTTTAAAGGTCTCTTAATATCTTGATTATTATATTGTAAGTCTTTTTTTAAAGGAGGAAAAAGTGTCTCTTTTTTTGAAGACATGTACTCCTTGTGGTATCGTTCTTTGTCTATTCGAAATCTCGTTGTCCCATTTATATTCATTTCACACATCCGTTTTTATGTATTTTCTTCCATATTAAAACAAAAAGCAACAAATTTTTGTCAAAATTTTACTTAAATTTACAATTTTATAATTCATCCCAAATTCTGCTTAATGCTTGGATGTTTTCTTTCGCCACCACATCATTAAGAATATGAGCAATTGTATCACGATTTACATTAGTGAGTTTATAAGAAAATTCAGCAGACTCATCTCCGCCAACTTTGTGAGAAAGCTCATGGAGTGCTGTTTCTAACAATTCACTCAAAGATGAATTATCCAAAAATGTCTTGTCTAACCAAAAGCCTTTTGAAGTACCATTATCAATAATAGCTTCGGCACAAGTATCCTCAAACATTTTATTTTCATTTGTTGATGCTCTGTCAAACAAGTAAATCTTTGTATCAAGTTCTTCAGGAGTAAAATGTTTTTCTTCTAACGCTGAAGAAAGATTTTTTATTGCTTCTTTTAATATCATGATTTTCTTTGCTTGAACATCATTTGGCACAAGCGGTTCGTGCGCCCTTGCTTCACCAAACAAATCTTTGATTGACTTCATACCAAGTTTGGTGAAATCTTCTTTACAAACAGTATATCCGGCAAGCATTAAGTCCACAATAACATCTTGTGAAGCAGGAGAATATGCAACATAATTATCAGGGAATTTTATATGTACACGGTCTTTCATCCTCGATAACATCCCCTCTACGAAGTAATCCATAGCTGCCTGCGAATTTGATTTTGCCCAATATTTTTGAAGTGAACTCAACAATTTTACCTGTTCATCTAAAGGCATTGCATTTTCTCTACCATAATAAAATCCGAGAGAATTAAAATCATAATCCCGTAAAGATGTTCTGTCACGAGACACGTCTATATACATCGGGTCAGGTTTTTCTTTGAAAAATATTGATACACCTTTTAAACCATCATAAGAATTTTCAATTTCAAACCTTTGACCTGCGATATAAATACCACCAACCTCATCAGTAGGTAAAATTTTTACACCAAGAATATCATTTTCAAAATCAGGGCATCTAAAATGTTCATTACTGCGATGATAGAACCTGTTAATTGTATTCCTTAACGATTGGAGTAATTCCATATTATCGGTTTCAAATTCAACATAATTGCCGTTGTATTTATCCGCTTTTTCAAGAGTATAACTTAATACACGCTTATCGGTAAGTGCCGTATTTTGTAAACTAAATGTTAATTCCCAATTATCTGAGGCAACTTTCATATTACCGATATCATAATCTTTTAACAGCTTTAAGGCGCACATTTTTAAGCCTTCACCAAAATTACCTGCAGCTTTTGCATCATCACGTTTTGTAGATTCACCGATGTAAATTGCTTTATCAACAGTATATGTACTGTCACCTGAAATTCTTACCTTAACCTTTCTCCCGTTTGGTACAAAGCTAAATCTTACACCATCAAGCGTTTGCCCATGACCGTCATAAAAATTCTGTAATATGTCACGTGCAATTTTATCCGCATTCCACCTTACAGAATCCGCATAACTTTCGGTTACGCCTGTTTGAGAATTATAAACCGGCGAAAAATCTTTTGTCGGCATGTGAGTAACTTTTACTTCTGAGGTTTTTGGCATTGAAAATTCAAAACGACCGTCAACTCCTATTTGTGGGATATCTAAACTTAGGGCATCTGCACGGTTTGAAGTTTTTTGTACCGCAGGCAAATCAACAGCATCTTCAAATACCTTGAAATTTCCCCGTCCGACTACCGGCGGATTTGCAATATCATAATCCAAGTTTTCGCCAAAAATCTTTGCTCTTAAAGTCTGGTATATATTTTCCCTAATATCTTTTGGAGATAAATCGCCCTCAATAATATCTTTTAATTTGGCACTCAATGTACTAATTTCTTTTCGTAAGTCTTTATTTGTATTATTTAATAATACATTATCTTCCGTCACTCCTCTAATTTGTTCTCTTAAGGCTTTTACACCTTCTGCCAATCTGTTTTTTTCGGCATTTGCAAAACGAAATCTTGCTCTGGCACGCCCGCTGAGTATTTGCCCGCCGAGAAATGCCGCCGTAATTGCAGTAGCTGCAGCTATGGAACAAACCTCTTTTGATGAGAATTTTCTATCTTTCAGGCTTACTTTCTGTTTTTTATCTTTTTCTGTTTTTGCAGGTTGCGCGGTAGTAATCGCAGCCTTAGTGTTTGTTATATTGTTTAATTTATCCATGATGTAAGCTCAAAAACATAAACAAAATATTTTTTGCTATATAATGCAAAACTTTTGTTTGATGTAATATTAATATAGTGTATACAGAATAAAAGAGAGAATATTATGAAAAAAGAACTGATTTTTTTAGGACCTCCGGCTTGCGGAAAAGGTACTCAAACAACAAAACTTGCAGAATTTTTAGGATTTCCGCATGTTGATACCGGTTCATTATTAAGAGCAGAAATTCAAAGCGGCTCAGAAAACGGACTTATCGCAAAGTCTTTTATTGATAAAGGACATTTGGTGCCGGTAGATTTAGTCGGTTCTATAATCAAATCTCGTTTAGCCCAAAAAGATTGTGAAAACGGCTATATTTTAGACGGATATCCGCGCAGTCTTGAACAGGCAGAAATGCTTGATGTTATAAATTCTGAAATTAACGGTTCTACTGAAGTCAATTTTAAAGCTATTTATTTTGATTTAGACCAAAGCGTATTGATTTCTCGAATAGTCAATCGCTGTTCATGCCCGAAATGCGGAGAAATATATAATTTAAAATTCAAACCTCCAAAAAATGAAGGGATTTGCGACAAATGCGGAGAAACCTTAACTCAACGCAAAGATGACACCGAAGAAATTGCAAAAGCCAGATTTGAAACATATTTTCAAGAAACCGCACCTTTGATTGATTATTATAAAAAACGCGGAGTCTTGAAAACAATCAATGCTGATGGCTCAATTGAGGAAGTTTGGAACAGACTGATAAAAGTTGTTCAAGCGTAAATTTTCAAAATCGCATGTTTATTATATAATCAGGTTATGAATTTAGATAGCCGGATTGACAGTATTTTATCGCCAATAGCGAATAAGATTTCAGGAATAATATTTTCACACGTAACAATTAACGGCGTTCGTGTAGAATTTTTGATTGTTCTGCTAATGATTGCCGCATTATATTTTACTTTCAGAACAAGATTTATCGGCTTGTGGGGTTTTAAACACGCAATAAATCTTATTACAAAAAAATATAAACATGAGGATGCAATAAAACGGAAAAAACAGGGAGAAGTTTCATCTTTCCAAGCCCTAACCGCTACAATATCGGCATCCGCCGGAATGGGTAATGTCGTCGGCTCAGCCTTAGCGGTTTCAGTCGGCGGACCGGGTGTAATTTTTTGGATGATTATTGCCGGTATTTTTTCTATGGCATTAAAATTTGCGGAAGTTTTGTTAGGAATAAAGTTTCGTCAAATTAATAAAGACGGCTCATCATCAGGCGGACCGATGTATTATATACTGAACGGATTACGCGCAAAGTGGATTAAGCCGTTCACCCCGTATTTATCAAAAATTTATGCAGTATGCTGTATATTTGCAATGATTGGCGGTTGGAATTTATTTCAAATTAACGCAATAACAACACAAATCACAAATGTAACAGGATTATTTGCAGGTCAGCGCTGGATATTCGGATTAATTGTTGCAATAATAACTTACGTAACTGTAATTGGCGGAATAAAAGCCATAGGTAAATTTACCTCAAAAGTTACGCCTGTAATGTGCAGCTTATACGTATTCTCAGCGTTTATAATTTGTTTATTAAATATTCATCATATTCCGCATACTATCTGTTTGATTGTCAAAGAAGCGTTCAAACCGAGCGCGGTAACGGGCGGAATGTTTGCATGTATGTTGTGGGGATTTCGCCGTGCAATGTTTGCAAATGAAGCAGGACTTGGAACAGCACCGATTGCATTCTCGGCAGTAAAAACCAGTAAACCTGTAGCTCAGGCTTTTATTGCAATGTTACAACCGTTTGTTGATACGGTTATTGTCGGCTCGGCAACCGCATTTATAATAGTTGTAACAGGCGCGTACCTAAATACTAACGGAATTGAAGGGATTGAATTAACTTCAAAAGCATTTGCTACGGTTTGTCCGATTTTTCCTGTGTTGTTAACATTTATGGCTGCTTGCTTTGTCCTTTCTACAATGCTTTGCGGCTCATATTACGGGACAAAAAGCTGGACGTTTTTATTCGGAGATTCAAAATATACAACCAGAACATTTCAAATAATATACTGTTTATTTATCGTAATAGGTTCTGCAATGAATTTGAAAAGTGTAGTAAATTTATCTGATGCGTTCACGTTATTTCTTGCCGTTCCAAATTTGATTGCAGTATTTTTATTATCTGATATAATAATGAAAGAACTAAGACGTTACTGTAAAAAGTACGAGATTGGGATTTTTAAAAATGAAGGAAAATAATAAGGAGAGCGATTTAATGATTAAAAAGGGATGTTTGGATATATTAAAATCTAAATGTGAAAATTGTCAAGAATGTATTTTGGGAAAAACCCGTAACAATGTGGTTTTTTCTGACGGAAATCCTGAAACTGCAAGAATTGTTTTAATCGGAGAAGCTCCGGGAGAAACAGAAGATGAAACAGGCACTCCGTTTGTCGGCAGAGCAGGAAAATTGTTAAACCAATTCCTTGAAGAAGCAGGAATTTCAAGACAAAATGACCTATATATTATAAATACAGTAAAATGCAGACCTCCTGAAAACAGAGTTCCGACAGACGTTGAAAAAGAACTTTGCTCAAAATTTATGAATGCACAAATTGACATTATGAATCCGAAAGCAATAATTTTCTGCGGAGCAACTTCATTAAAATCTTTTTGGGCGGATAAAAAAGTTCAAATTTCAAAAGTTCGCGGAAACTGGTTTAACGTAAACGTAAACGGTAAAGAATACCGTGCAATGGCGATTTTCCACCCGTCATATTTGTTGCGAAATCACTCAATGGAAGAAGGTTCTCCAAGAAGACTTATGCAACAAGATTTGGCAATAATCAAATCTGAAATCTTGGGTGACAAACAGGTGTGTCCCTCCTGCTCCAACCCTTTCAATAAGGAAATGGCGGTAGTTTAAAAATATAAAGTTATACAAAAAAGAACGCAATACTTAGTTTATTTGCGTTCTTTTTCCCACAATTGACTATTTACATAATTAAAAATAGAGAATATAATACATAAAATGTCAATTTTAGAAGTCAAAAATCTGAATCTTGGTTTCCAATGTGAAGATATGTTTCGTCAGGCTTTGTATGACGTCAGTTTTTCTTTGGAAAAAGGTAAAATGCTTGCCATTGTCGGGGAATCAGGCTGCGGAAAAACGATGAGCGCAATGAGTGTCTTAAACCTTATTCCAAAAACCGCTAAAATTACTTCCGGAAAAATATTTTTTCACAAAGAAGATTTACTGCAAAAATCTCAAAAAGAAATGCAAAATGTCAGAGGTTCAAAAATTGCATTGATACCCCAAGATCCGATGACATCATTAAATCCGCTATATACAGTCGGCGATCAACTGCTTGAAATATTGAAAATTCACCAAAATCTGCAAGGTGATGAAGCCACCAAAAAAGCAATTGAAGCGTTTGAATCGGTACAAATTCCGAGCGCAAAAACCAGATTAAAAAATTATCCTCACGAATTTTCTGGCGGAATGAAACAACGCGCAATTATTGCTATGGCGCTTGCTTGTAATGCTGAAATTCTCATTGCGGATGAACCGACAACAGCACTTGATGTAACTATCCAAGCTCAAATTATGAATTTATTAAACGAAATTAAAATAAACAACAAAACTTCAATTTTACTGATTACGCACGATTTGGCTTTAGTTAGTGAAAATGCGGACGAAATCGCGGTAATGTATGCGGGAAGAATAATAGAAAACGCACCAAATAAGGAATTTTTTAGCAATCCTAACCACCCGTACTCAAAAGCATTATTAAATTCCTTACCGTCAAACAATAAAGAAAAACTTCAAACAATAGAAGGTCAACCGCCAACACTTTCTCAAAAAATAAACGGATGCAAGTTTCACCCGCGCTGCAAAAATTGTATGGAAATTTGTACACAAAAAATTCCGCAATTAATAAAAATTAATACCACTCATTCAAGCGCGTGTTTCTTGAACAATAGTGAGGATTTGCCCGTATAGTTTTGTAAAGTTTTTAAAAAAGTATCTTGTAAAATTTTTATTTTATATTACAATTATAGTAATTAATAGTTATAGGAGGAAAATATGGCTTGCGGTTCTTTAGAAATTGAAATTTTAAACACCTTTTGGAATTTAACATCCATTGATGAAGACAGAGATATTTCAATTCAGGACGTAGTGGACGAATTGTCAAAAAATGGTACTGAACGTGCATATACAACTATCAAAACCGTTATGGACAGGTTGGTTACAAAGTGTATTCTTGTGAGATATAAAGTTGGTAAAAAGTTTTTCTACAAAGCAACAATGGACAGACGTGAAATGGCTTTGAATATGCTTGAGGAATTTACCAATAATTTCTTCGACGGAGATTACGTAAAAATGATGCACTTCGTTGAACAAGAAACAGAAAACCTTTTAGTAAAATAATCATGCCTGACAACTTGGAAGATAGAAAAGAGGTTGCCAAATTATTACGCAATGTTCGATTAGGACATTGCAGCGTTAGACAGGCTTTGATGTTATACCCGAAAGATACGGAAGATGAAAGTCTTATTGCAGCTTATCACGCATTAATTCATTATGAAGCTGATGAAGATTTAAGAGCTCGCGATTTATTATATAAAGAAGAACAGGACGACTATATAGAATTTTTGTCGTACACTTTGGATAGAGGAGAAGACTTACCGGCAAATATTATCAACAATTATAAACAATACTACGAGTCAGCCCCTATTCTTCATAAAAAAACACTAAGCGGATTTTTTAAGGGTTTTTGGAAATCTTTAAATATCGGATACAAAAAGGAGAACAAATGAAAAAACTATTAACAGCAATAGCCGTATTACTGCTTTCCGGCATAAGTATTCAAACGGCAGAAGCTCAAATGACTAAAAATATTGATGTTTTGCCGGCACTAACAAGTGAAAGTACAGCCCAAAACCGTATTTGGGTAGGAACTTTTCAAATTGTTTGGAATGAATTGATGGATGAAATCCTGCATAAACCGATTAAATTTGCGGGATACGATTCAAATGACGCAAAAGAATTAAACAAAAAAACATTTACAAAAGCCTATTTGAGCAATAGCGCATACTACGTAAAATCAGATATCGTTTCACCTGATTTGAAGACAGAAATAGAAACGGCAATCAAAACCAAATTTAACGAAACAAGCGACATTTTGGATTTATTTGATTGGTCATACGACCCGCAAAGACTTTTTATTTATGCAATGTTGAAAAAAGATTTTAAATTCAAAGTTCCGTTTGACAAATTACCGCAAAATACATTCGGTCAAAACCCGACCGCTGTAGATTATTTTGGGATAAACGAAGACAGCAGCAGAAGATTATACAAAAATGTTAGTGTAATGTTTTATAATGCGAATAATGATTTTGCAGTAAAACTTTTCACAAAATCAAAAGATATTGTAATCTTATACAGAACGGATGAAGATACAACTTTTGATAATTATTTCAAAACAGTGAATGAAAAAGCGGAAAAATACATGGGCTCAAGAAGTTTTAACGGAGATGACAAACTATCAGTTCCGGATTTCAATATTGATTTGGAAACCAATTTCCCTGACGTTGAAAAGCACAGAATAAAAGGAACAAATTACGAGATTGACCAAACAATTGAAACAATAAAATTTAAAATGGATAATCACGGAGTAAAACTAAAAAGTGAAGCCGCACTTATGATGAAATGTCTTGCACTTCCTGTGGAACGAGGCAGAAATTTCAGTTACAACGATAATTTTGTACTATTCCTGATAGAAAACGGTAAGAAAACACCATATTACGCAATGCGGGTACATGATGCGGAAACCTTTAATAAAACAAGTAAATAAAATAAAATTGCGGGAGAACATCCCGCTTTTTTATTTATCAATATTTACAATAAATAATTCTTTGATTTTGTAAAAATTTTCATTAAAAAGAAATACAAACTTATCCACCTTTTAGTTGATTTTTAGGTTAATAAGTTGAAAAAAACAAGTCAAATGAAGTAATATAAAATAGAGAGGTAGTATTATGAAAAGCAACTTTCCGCAATACAATTTGGCATCAAGAATACAACATTCTAAATTTGACGCAGCAATGATGCCAAGCGCAAGAGTATCAAGAGTTGAGACTCCTGAAACCGGAGATTTTAAACAAGTATTCACCGGACTTATGGAAAATCTTAACGAGGAATTGAATGCTCCGGATAATTTGATGAAAGATGTTATGTCAGGAAATAAAAATGTCGATATTCACGATGTAATGACAGCAATGTCAAAATCAGAAATCTCCGTGAATGTTGCAACTCAGATTATCGGTAAAGTGATAAACGCATACGACCGTGTATCGCAAATTTCTGTATAATACTCCTTGATACAATAATAAAAACATTCAGACAACGGGACGGAAATGGATATTAACAACATTTTAGAGAATAAACCTTTATTATATGGACTAATCGGCGGGGCAGTTCTGATAATTGCAGTTGTAATAATTTCAGTTGCAATAGCAGCCAACGGGAACAAAAACGAAAACAACACAGTTGGCGGAGAACCGTTAAAAACCAATGTTGACCTTTTGACAACGGACAATCTCGGTAAAGCGTTGGAAATTCAAGCCTTACTTGCAAAACAAGGGATTACCGCAGAACGTTCTCTTGAAGGTACAAAGTCAAAATTGTATTTGAACGCTAAAAATTGTTCAACATTAACAAAAAAATGTACAATAACCGATCGTGACAACGCATTGATTGCAATTGTTCAGAGCGGTTTGGTTGACCAAAACGTAGGTTTGGAAATCTTTGATAAAGGTGACTTTACCTCTACTAAAGAAGATAAAAGAATTCGTCTTGCAAGAGCAATGAATGGAGAATTGGCAAGACTTATCAAGCAAATAAAACCGATACAAAATGCTACAGTATTTATTTCAATACCTGAAAATAACGGATATTTTGAAAATCCGAAACCAAAAACGGCAACCGTACAAATTGTAATGCCTTCCGGCAAGGATTATGAAAAGCTCGATCAAATTAAAGTAAAAGCAATTATAAATCTTTTAGTCGGTAGTGTTTCAGGTTTGAAAGCCGAAAATATCTCAATTACCGATACTAACGGAAACGTATATAGAAGTGTAATGGATGCGGAAGACGAAATGTTGCAACGTCTTGAAGAAAATGACAAATACATGCAGCAAAAAATTTCAAAACAGCTTGACAGGCTTTTTGGTCCCGGTAATTACGTTGTAACGGTAAGTACATTTTTAAGACAAACACCTGTTGAGAAATTTACAATCGAATACGACCCGACTAAAAAAGCATCAGTATCCGAACAGTCTTTCCGAGAAGGATTGGGCGACCAAACCAAAGATCAATCTCAAGGGATAAATGCAGTAAGTACGTATCTTCCGAACGGTCTACCATCAGGCGGTACAGATTCAAGCCAAAGCAGGAATTACTCAAGAAGTGCAACCGAAACTCAATACGGGGTTACGAAAACTCAAACCAATGAATATATAAAACCGGGAGTGATTGAGGATATTTCTATTGCCGTAACCGTTGACAGAAACAACTGGCCGGCAGAAACAACTCAGGAAGAATTAAAAGAATTGATTGCAAGAGCAGCAAGCCCAAAAGTAACTGCTGAAGATGTATCAATCGCATATTCAAATTCAAATGACCCGTATTTGACACCTGACAAACAACAAAATCTTCCAAAACCTGATGAATCAGGAAATCCTTGGTGGTTAGCACTTTTGCTTTGCGGTTTGGGATTAATTATCATATTCAAAGCGATTTCAGCGAAAGTTAAAAAGATAAAAGAAGAAAATCAAATTGAAGTCGAACAACTAAGACAAAAAACCTTAGAACAAGAACGACAATTAAGCGACATCAATTCTCGCGCAAGTCAATTAACACAACGTCAATCCGAACTTGCTCAAGATTTAATAAATCAACAGCAAAGGGTTGCTATCCCGCAGTTTGACGAAAGTCTGCTTGTAGATTCGCTTGAAAGTATTTCAAGTGAAATTACGGAAGATTCGGCAGATAAAATCAAGAGTTGGATTGAAGAAGGTTCTAAACAGGAAGGTTAGAAATAAATGGCTACGAAAAATTTTGATTACGAAACATTTGCTCAAAACCTTGCGGCACAAGCACAAGAACTTGTTCCGCAGGATTTCAACGATAATCAAAAACAATACGTCATAAGCACTCTTGGCAACTTTGCAATGCTTTCAGGAAAGGCTCTTGCGGAAGATCCTGCACTAAATTTCAATGAAGAACAAGCCGTAACAATTACGCAAATTATTGCAGAGTGGTCTTTTCACAAATCCGTAGACTTAATACGTTCCGGAATTCCTCAACAATTTTGGGATCCTGTGATGCAAAAAATTGCATATACGATTTTTGAAATAGCAAAACAAACCTTCTCTCAAGGGTTGCCTCACGAACAAATACTGGAGCTTATAGAACATCACGTCAAAAAAAGTTATACGGAAGCTCTGACAGAATTAAAAAATAAAGGTGCGATAGATGAAGGTTTGATGGAATTTGCCGCTTCTCAATCCAATATGGATAAAATGGCAAAAGAAATGCAACAAAATCAAGGCGCAAACGTAGTTCCGGGCGGACAAATGCCGCCTATTGATAATAACTCACCAATGGAATTCCCGAAAGTTGATTCTAAAGTATTGAAACTTGCAACAGTTGCAATGTTATTTAACAAAATGAATCAAGACAGAGTTCAAACAATACTCAATAAATTTGATCCGGAAGATGCACAAGCCGTAATTAAATATATGCGTGTGCCTGATTTAGCTCAAAGGGTGGGGACTGCAAATGCCCTCAGATGTTTGCAGGAAATAAAAACTAATCTCCCAAAAGCCACCGAAATGACACCAAACAAAGTCGTATTAAAACTTAAAAAATTTGCATCTAAATATTCAAGTAAAGAATTAGATACAATGCTTATCAGAGAACGGATTGGGGTAAAACGTCTTGTATTTAACGCCATTGAAGGTAAATATTATGATAAAATCCCGCCAAAAGTTGCAAGTATTGTTGCCACACACCTATATGATAGTGTATAATAATGTTGTATCATGATAATCAAAAAGAAAAATAAAAAACTTGCTGAGGAGGGAGCTGCACAAGCTCAAGAACAAACAGCCGATAAATTCGAATCCGAAAAAGAAGAAAAGGATATCGATTTATTTGATTTGGACAATATTGATTTTAAACAACGGCAAGAAAGACGTAAAGGCGACAGGCGCAGAGGATTTCGCAGAATTGATGACAGAAATCTTATTTCAAGAGCCAGAGAAGAAGCCAATACAATTAAAGAAGCCGCAGCAAAAGAGGGTTACGAACAAGGATTACAATCAGCCAAAGAAGATATTGAAAAAGTCCGAGAAGCAATTTCTGCATTTTTTGGTGCAAAACAAGCTATATATGAAGAAATTGCACCTGACATTTTAGATATCGGACTTGAAATAGCAAAAAAAATTATTAAAAAAGAAATGACAGAAGATCCGCACATTCTTCTTGAAAACATAAAAGACATAATGAAAGGGTTATCAAAAGAGGAAACCAAAATAACATTAAAAGTAAACCCGTCACAAGTTCCAATGTTAAAACAAGATGTACCGGAAGTTTCTGCAAATCTGGGATTAGAGGCAAAAATTATCATAATCCCTGATGAAACAATTATGGAAGGCGGATGTATATTAACAACCACAAACGGGGTAATTGATGCGACAATCGAATCCCAATTGGCAATAATAAGTGAGGTATTAAAAGAAATTTAATGGCAGCACCGGAAGGAAACGGAAATCAAATAAGTGAATTTTTTATGGCAGTCTTTGTACTGTTTCTTTTGATTATCTTGTTGGTAGAACTGCCAAACTGTGTTATAAATATTTGTATTTGTTTGAATATAACGTTGGGTATCGTACTTTTAATGTTCGCATTATATATTCAAAAAACCCTTGAATTGTCGTCATTTCCGTCAATTATACTTGTTGGCACAATGTTCAGGCTTGTATTATCAATTGCCTCAACCCGTTTGATTTTGGCAAAAGGTGAGGCGGGAGAAGTAATTCACGCATTCGGAACATTCGTAACAGGCGGTAATATGATTGTCGGCGGTGTAATTTTCTTAATTATTACAGTTGTACAATTTATGGTAATCACAAAAGGTGCGGAACGTATCGCGGAAGTTTCCGCCCGTTTTGCATTGGACGCTATGCCCGGAAAACAAATGACCATTGATGCTGATTTTAATGCCGGATTGATTTCACCTGAAGAAGCTACAAAAAAACGTGAAGACTTATCCAGAGAATCAAACTTAATGGGTTCAATGGATGGTGCTATGAAGTTCGTAAAAGGGGATACCATTGCGGGTATTATCATCGTACTTATAAACATCATCGGCGGATTATGCGTTGGTTGTTTAATGAACCAAATGCAAATTGGTGATGCTGTTCAAAAATATACAGTTTTGACAATCGGTGACGGCTTGGCATCACAGGTACCGTCATTATTAATGTCAATCGCAGCAGGTATCTTTATGACACGTGCGTCAGCTGCAAGCCCATCACTTGGTGCAGATGTTACAGGACAAATTACAAGCAAACCTAACGCATTATTTTTCGCCTCAGGATTTTTGCTTTTACTTGGATTGACAGGACATTGGACGGGATTACCTTGGCTGCCGTTTATAATTTTTGCAATCGGACTGTTTGTTGCAGGATTTCAGGTACTTATTAATGCTGACGTTCAATCACAATTGGGACAGTTAGAAAATGTACGACAAAATATGCAAGACCTTGTAAACCCTAACAGAATGTACGAGCGTTTGGGTGTTGATATATTAAGCTTGCAAGTCGGCTCTAACTTATTGGTAATTGCAGACCCTGATCAGGAAGGTCAATTACTGGCGAAAATTGCAGCATTAAGGCAAAGAGTAACCGACGAACTTGGTTATATTTTACCAAATATACGTATTATGGATTCATCTGCGCTTGATGCAAATGAATATATGATTTCAATTCGCGGAAATCCGGTAGCAACAGGTTATGTATATCCCGGCAAATTTATGGTAATTGCGGATCAATGGGACTCAATGAAAAAAGAAGTACCTGAAGATGCAATTATCGGTATTGACCCTACATACCAAACTCAGGCATACTGGATTTCTCAAGAAGACGCAAAATCAGCAAGACTGGTTACTGCGGTTGATGCAACAGACGTTATCGTTACTCACCTTCAAGAATGTGTAAGAAAACACGTTGATGAAGTTATGACAAAAACTGACGTACTCAAACTTATGGAACTTGTACGTTCACAAGACCCTACGCTTGTCAATGACTTAGTTCCGACAATCATTTCTACAAGTGATTTGAGAAAAATATTTGTTAACCTGATTAGAGAAAAGGTTTCAATAAAAGATATTATATTTGTATTTGAAAGATTATGCGACTACGCAAGATTTTCAAAAGAACCTGATATATTATCAGAACGATTAAGAGCTGCACTCGGACGACAAATTTGTTTATCCAATGTGCAGGATGATAAAGTTCTGTACGCATTGACTCTGTCTCCGGATTGGGAAAAAACACTTGATGATTCATGCCAAAGAACAGAATTAGGAACAATGTTCCTGCTAAATCCCGTACAAGTTCAGGAGCTAATTGAAACAACAGCAACAACATTACTCAGAGCACACCAAACCTGCGGACGACAACCGGTGGTATTATGTTCCCCAAGAATAAGATTGCCGTTATATCAATTGCTGGAACGCCACATCCCAACAATTGTTGTAATTTCATACTCTGAACTTATCACGGATATCAAGGTTGAAGCTATTGATACAATCGGAGATTCCGGTTATTAAAACATTTGATTAACAAAATTTTACAAATAGGCAATTCTATACATTCACTTGCATTATGATAAAAAAGGTTCAACATAATGCAAATAAATTCAAACAATACCTACCGGCCAAATTTTGGAGCTTTGCATATCGCAAATGCAGGCAAAATCAAGTTATACAAAATTGCGGATAATGCTGATAAAAAATTCTTAAAAACTTTGCAGGAGCGGATTGATACAAAAGAACTTATGCCTAATTTAGAGAAAGATGAATATAAACGCTGGAACGAAATGATTGAATATGCAACTTACAATGCACAATTTCCTGAAAATACAACATACTTGGCTGTCTGCGATAACAAACCTTGCGGAATATTAACATGGCATCCTGACAAAAACGCGACCTTAGATTGCATTTGTACTTGGCCTGTTGAATACGGTAAAAAAGTTAAACTTGCAGGACAAACGCTGTTTTATCAGTTATTTAAAGATTTTTTAGAATTAAAATGTAAAAAAATGGAGCTTGAAGCAATAACAAACGGGCCGTTTAATACAATAGAAAAATATGAAAAATTAGGATTAAAAAAGACTTCAAAAGTTTATCCTACAAAAACCGTTATGGAAACCAATTCAAATAAAATAAAAGAAACCCTTGATAAACTTGATGACATAATAGAGTATGAAAAACTTGAGCCTAAAAAAATAAAATTGTCAGCTGAATTAGAAATTTAGAATAGAATGAAAGGTCAACCAAGTATGTCATCCTGAACTCGTTTCAGGATCTTATGACCAATCAAAACTTGCCAATACCTTTCAGTATCTGTTTGATACATCGCAAATATTCAACGATTACAAGATGCTGAAACAAGTTCCGCATGACAACACAAGGAAAGCAATGGTTAAACGTACATGTCATCCTGAATTTATTTCAGGATCTTGAACCATAGCAAAGTCCACCAGCAGCAAGACCCTGAAACGCGCCTCGCATTAAACGGATATCGCTTACGCTTTCATCCTCTGCTCGGCTTGTTCAAGGTGACATGGTCGAGAGTATTTGGTGACAAATATAATATTTATGATAAAAAAATACCGAAATTTTCGGTATTTTTTTATCAAAATCTATACTAACATCCCAAAATATCATCCCAAGGATTTGCCAAAGGGTCTTTGAATAGATTGTCAGTTCTTGGATAATAATCATCTATATCAGGTAATTTAAATGTGTTATCATCTAAATCAAGAGACGATGTTTTCGCTCTGAACCGTTCTAAATCAGTTCCGCGATATCGCTCAATCAGTCTATCTGCGAACTTTTGAGCTTTTACAGGGTCTTTTTCAGCAATTTGTAAAATTTTGGCACCGACTTTTTCACCAAGCTCAGGATTTATATCCTTTAAGCTTTCTTGAATATTGTCAATAGAGTAAAGTAATCGTTTTTCAGCTCTTTCTTCAGCCATTCTTAACTTATAGATTTCAGAATTCTGAGCTGACTTCGCAGCTAATTCGGCATCATGGATTGCAGAATGAGCACCAACAATACGTTGCGCTTCTTGTGGCTTAATTGAGCTCATACGTTCGAAAACCTCATTGTACGGATTTTCAATCGAATTAACGGTTTTAGCAGCAGAAGTACTTGCAACTTGTGCTTCTTTTACCGGTACAGGTTTATCACCAAATGGGCTAAATGTTCGATTTACATACCTTTGTTTCCCGATTGAAGCAGCTTGAATATATTCTGTCGGATTATGAACTCCGGCTTTTGCCAGTTCTTCAATACCTTGAGATGTTCTAATAGTACTTCCTGCAACTCCATTAGCCGTTTTTTGAACACCTGTTAATTGAACACAATCACCTGCAGCGTTAAATTTGAATGAAACATTTGTGATTTTCCCACCATTTGGCGTCATTACACCACCAGGAAACAAACCGCTAACTCCGGTTCTTTGAATATTTGGAACATGAACAACATGCCCACCGTTTCTTGTCGGGACAATTTTTATATTCCCTAATCCGGATTGCCTCAAATCAGCCAATACTGAATTAAAAGTTTGTCCTGACAAATCTGAAGCCTGCAAAGTAGTACGAGAATGTAAGATTTTCCCAACAAGCTCGTCACCACCATTTTGAATAGCACTTTTAACAACCTTTCCAAAATTACCGGCAGGCATTTTTCCCAAACAACTCATAAAAAAACTCATAATTACTAACTTCCTTTCTTTCTATTTTTATTTACCCCTATGTCTTAATAAAAACAAAATCCCGGAAATTAATACTTCACACCTATCATATCATATCATATCATATAGGGCATTATAACTGGGTTTGAGGCATTTTAAAATTCATATTTACATTTTGTTACATTATACTAAATAATGAATTTTGAAACATCCACGACCTAACAAAACGAGCTCAGGGTGACACAGGTATTCAAAAAACCAAATAAATATGTCATCCTGAACTTGCGGATTTTCGGTAGAGTGAGCGAGTAAAACGAGCAAAACTCGTAAGAGCATAGAACACGATTGAGCAACTAAATCCGAAAGGATTTAAAAGCGAGATGAAGTGTTCTGCACACCCGAATAATCCAAGAGGATTTCAGGATCTTTTTTGGTACGAAAGTATAACGCGTGTTGCACCATAATAATTCTCCCCTCTCCTAAGGTAGGAGAGGGCTGGGGTGAGGTCTGGTCGGGGTTGAGCATTGAGGTCT
>JBJEGJ010000034.1:0-48547 GCA_051874955.1 Candidatus Gastranaerophilaceae bacterium | reverse complement strand
ACAATCTGGAGTTCAAAATAACTGATATCATAACCTGCAGTCTGAGGACTTTCATTATAAATTGCACCGCCGTAGGCGTCACCGACCTCGGAGAGTGCATAATTATTACTAAAATTACCGTTTATATCACCGATTGTTCCATAATCATTAAAAATTGCTCCGCCGGCGGTTAATTTCGGCGCTTCTTGGACGTAGGTTACTGCGGAATTACCATTATTATTGGCTATTGTTGCAGTGGTTGAAGCTGATGAAATTGCATAGTTATCAATTGTTCTATCCGTAGCATTAGTAACATAGTTACCGATAAAGTCACCTGTGATATCACCAATTTCACCGATATTAGCAATCGCTCCGCCAGAAGCAGAAGAACCTTGTGCATAGTTATCGATAAAGTCACCTGTAATATTATCAATTTCACCGATATTAGCAATCGCACCGCCCCACGCATAATCCGATGTTGATTGAGCATAGTTTCCTATAAAATCGCCCGTGATATTTCCGATTGTTGCAGTTGAATTTGAATCCTGGCTCACGTTATAAATCGCTCCGCCATTTGCAGCATCACCCACCGCATAGTTTCCGATAAAACTAGCGTTTCTAATTTCTCCGATTGATTTGCTATTAGAAATCGCACCACCAGCTGCATAACCTTCTGAAGATTTTGCATAGTTACGAATAAAAGTCGAAGCATCAACAATGCCTATTTCAGGAGTTGCATAATATCCGCCATAACTATTTCCGATTGCGCCACCCAAGGCAGAACTCTCACCCTCGACATAGTTACCGATAAAATCTCCTTTAATATTATTAACAATGGCTTGATTTGAAATAGCACCACCTTCGGTATTATAACCTGTAGCATAGTTTCCGATAAAACTACCGGAGATATTACCTATTGTTGACAAAAGGCTACCATTCTTAATAGCACCACCACGTGACCCATAAATAGAATTATTTGATGAAGTAACATAATTGCCAACGAAATTTCCGGAGATATTACCTATTGTTCCTAAATCAATTTTTATTGCGCCACCTTCTGCAACGAAGGAAGATAGACTTATATCATAATTACCAATAAAATCACCAATAATACTGCTGATTTTTCCGCCGTTATAAATCGCTCCGCCGCCCGGCCATAGATGACCATATAAAGGGTCATTTTCTCGGATAGAATAATTTCCTATAAAGCTACCGGTAATAATATTACTTGTTCCGTCGTATTTATAAATAGCTCCGCCAGCGTAATCAGCACTATTACCTACAAAATTACCGGTTATATCTTCGTCGACAATAGTCTGTGGAGGTAATGCGGTTGAACTGTCATAATTGTATGTAAACGTTACAGGCAGACCAAGAACTGTAACATCCGTCGTTACTATCGTATCAGCGTTTGCTGTATCACCGTAAACATTGTCAAACTTATATGTGTATGGAACTTCTTGACCCAAAATCGTAAAATCAGCAGTTACAGAGGAATTTCCTTCGCCGTAAGTTGTTTGAAGTTCAATGCTTTTTTCGGTGCCATCATCTAAAGTAGTGGTTATTGTTGTTGCCCCGTCGGTAGTATCAACAACAACATCTACTGCGTGAGCGCTCGGAGCTCCAAGAATTGCGCAGCCCGCTAAAGCAGCGACAGATAAGGCTTTAAGGGTTATCTTTTTAGAATTTGCGAGATAATTATATTTTCTTAACTTCTGATTGGTTAACTTTGGCATATTAACGTCCTCACTATTTTGTTACACATATAACAGCTTTAAATTTTGACTTGGCACCCGTTTACCAAACTTTTGGCACCATAGGTAAATGTCTTTTGCACCACCAAGTATTTCATCGGCTGTTTTTATATGAAACTTTAATTTTTATGAGAGATTATTTTACATTTTTTAACACAATATATCCCTTATATATATTATAATCATGTTTTATTAATATTACAATTGTTTATAGTCCAAAAGAATTAATTTTGTTACAAATCTTAATAACTAATCGTTTGTTTCGCTATATACAAGGCTTTTGCGGTAATGCCATTGTAAAAGAGTTAAAACAAGGATTACAAAAAACAGCACGTAGGCGGTCGCACTCGCTCTGCCGACATTAAAATACTCAAATGCGTCTTTATAGATTAAATATACTAACACATTTGTACTATCAAACGGCCCGCCCTGTGTCATTAAATATATCAAATCGAAAACCTGAAACGAACTAATCGCCGTTATTATTACCACAAAAAATATCGTAGGCGATAACAACGGTACAGTGACATTTTTAAACGTCTGTATTGAATTTGCACCGTCTATTTTTGCTGCCTCAAATACGCTTTGATCTACTGCGCTGAAACTCGATAAAAATATTATCATATTGTATCCGACAAGTTTCCAGACAGATACCATTATTAGCGCCGGCATTGCGTATCTGCTGTCATATAACCAGTTTATGTGCAGGTGTAAAAATTGGTTCATAAATCCGATATTAGGGTCAAATATCCAAGCCCAGACTACACCGATTACTACCATTGGCGTGATAAACGGTAAAAAATACGCTGTCTTATAAAACTCGTTCCCTCTGATTTTGGTATTCAATAT
Organism: Candidatus Gastranaerophilaceae bacterium; assembly: GCA_051874955.1. Lineage (GTDB taxonomy): Bacteria > Cyanobacteriota > Vampirovibrionia > Gastranaerophilales > Gastranaerophilaceae > Zag111. The sequence goes on along the minus strand of JBJEGJ010000034.1, from coordinate 45,965 downwards.
CGCCGCCAAAAATAACGGTATAATTACACCAAACACCGATGTTGAAACCGCAAAGACCACCGTATTCATAAAAATTTTATAAAATGTCTTTGACCTAAAGAGTTCTATATAATTGTCAAATCCCGCAAACTCAATCGGATTAAGCAAATCCCATTTTGCAAAACTTAACCCGAATGAACAAATTACAGGAATAACTATAAATATCAAAGTTCCCAACAACGCAGGCAATATAAATATTACACCCGCTGATGTTTGTGAATTTTTGTACTTATTAATTATCTTGTTCATGGTATGATTTTATTATATTCTAAAGATTGGGAGATGTGAATTATGCAAAAATATGAACACGCTTTTGGCAAAAACGATATTAGAGGTATCTACGGAAACGATATCACAGAAGAACTCTTTTACAACATAGCTTTTGGCTACGTTAATTGGATTCTCGGCAAAAACTCAAAATCAGCCGCAGAGTTGAAAATTAGTGTTTGTATGGATGCAAGACTTCATTCTCCAAGTTTGAAAAAAGCTCTGATTAACGGGCTTGTTGACGCTAATGTCGGACATATCGAAGATTTGGGACTTGCCCCTACTCCAATCGGATATTACTCCGAAGTAGCGCACAATCTCGACGGTGCTATGATTATCACCGCAAGTCACAATCCATCCGAATACAACGGAATGAAAATGACTTTCTCAGGGCAAACCCTCAACGAAATTCAAATTAAAGAAGTTAAAAATTTAACTTTCACCAATTGGAAAAACTTGCCGCAAAACCTGAAAGATTATGATTTCAAAACAGAAATTATACCTGAATATATTTCTGAAATGAAAGAAAAATTCGGGCAAATCGGCAAAAATATTAAAGTCGTTGTTGACAGCGCTAACGCAACAGGCGGAATTGTCGGCCCTGAATTATACAGACAGCTCGGGTGCGATGTGATTGAATTGTACTCAGAACCTGACGGCAGATTTCCTAATCACCACCCAAATCCAAGTGTACTGTCAACTTTAAAAGATTTATCGGAATTGGTTATTAAAGAACATGCAGATTTTGGGATTGCCTACGACGGCGACAGCGACAGAATTGGTATCGTTGATTCTAACGGGAAACCGCTAACAGGCGACAAGCTCCTCTTAATCTATGCTATGGATATTATCGACCAAAATCCTGTTGTGGTATCTGAAGTTAAATGCTCGCAAGTCTTGTTTGACACGATTAACAATGCCGGAGGTCGTGCCGTTATGTGTAAAACCGGTCACGGATACATTAAAGACAAAATGAAAGAAACCAAAGCAGTTTTAGGCGGCGAAATGAGCGGTCATACTTTCTTTAAAGACAGATATTACGGCTTTGATGATGCAATTTACGCCGGCTGCAGAATGATTGAAATCGTTGCTAAAAATAAAAATCTAAATCAGAATTTCAAAATTGAACAACTCTTAAAACCGTTTGATTTGGTTTACACAAGCGATGAAGTCCGCTTTCCTTGTCCAAATGAACTAAAAAAACAAGTTCTTGAAGATATGAAAAATGAAGTTCAAAATAATCCTGATATGTTCGGCGAAGATATTAAAGATATTGTGACTCTCGATGGAATGAGAATTGTTTTTAACGGAGGTTTTGCTCTGATTAGGCAAAGTAACACAGAACCTGTATTTACTCTCCGTTTTGAGGCTGCTGACAAGCTTAAATGTGAAGATTTTAAATCGTGCATGGTTGAAAAACTTAACAAATTTGTAATGAAATAGAAAAAAATATTTTTACTGGATTTTATATAAGTATGAAAACTGATAAAATAACAAATACTAACCCAAATTTTACATCAATATACAGGATTAAGCATACCTCTAATTTAGACAATATGAGAGTTCGCAACGATTTTGTAAAATTGGCAAAAGAGTGTCCGGATACTCCTATATTTTATACTCAAGGTAAATGTCCGTTTGAGCCTGTTTTACTGACAATGGCTAATATTATCGCCGATTTCTATCATTCTAATTTTAATTGGATAAATCAAAATGTTTCAAAATATGGGAAACAGCTCCCAAACCCTGAAGATATGGTTTCTTGGATTATCTCCGGTTCTGATGATATTAAACATGTTAATAAATTTATTCAGAATTTTGCCGTACCGGGTTCAATAAAATATTTCTTTAAAAATCTGTTTTCAATCTCTTTTAAACCGAATTATGAAGACAAACCTGAACATCTGAGAGCTTTGTTTAAAAAAATTGATGATATTGAAAATGCAAATTGCGAATTTGAACAACACATGAAAAAGCAAGGCAAAATAATTGAATGCGAAGATATCGATGAATTTGTGAAAATGTTTCTTAAAAAAGAATAAAAACCGGAGATTATCATTGCTAACAAGCAGTTGCTAAATTTTTCTCCGGTTCAAATGGTTTTATTTTGCATACTCGCTGTATTCTTTTGATGCCGCGCGCCATTCATCTTCTGAAATGCTATAAGCATGACTCCAAAATTTTTCGATTGCGTAGGTTTCTCTTTCTTCTTTATGAAGAATGTGTATAACTACATCTCCGTAATCAATTAAATTCCAGCGATTTTTTAAATCATTTTCCTGTCTTACGGGCAACCTTGAAAAAGTTGTTTTTACCTTATCTTTGACGGTTTCCATCAATGCTTTTACATGCGGAGTTGAATCACCTGTCGCAATTACAAAAAAATCAGCAAGTGATGATACGTTACTTATATTCAAAATCGTTATATTTTTTGCCAGCTTGTCATCTAAAAACTGAGCTGCTACACACGCAAATTTGTGCGAATCTACTTGGGTCAAAATATCCTCCTGTTATTCTATAATGTCTACTCTGCGCTTATGTCTTCCGCCTTCAAATCCTGTTTTTAACCAAATATCAACAATATCCAATGCTAAATGTTCACCAATTACACGTTCGCCCAAGCATAAGATATTTGCATTGTTGTGAGCTCTTGAAACTCTGGCAGAATACGTATCTCCACACAGCGCTGCACGTATGCCGTGAACTTTGTTTGCGGCAATCGACATACCAATTCCTGTTCCGCAAACCAAAATTCCTCGATTTACTTCACCTTTTGTTACTTTATTTGCTACTAATCTTGCTATCTCAGGATAATCACAAGATTCCGGAGTATGTGTTCCGACATCTACAAATTCAATGTTTCTTGCTTTTAAATAATCTATAATACTTTCTTTATAACGAAAACCACCATGATCAGAACCGATTGCAACTTTTAAATTTTCCATAATAAACTCCTTATCTATGCTGTAAAAACTTAAATTTGTATATGTATTGTACTATAAATCGCTATTTAAGTAAATATTTATTTAATAAAAAAGAGGCAATTCCTGCCTCATTAAAAAATGGAGTTTAATACTTGTATTATATCTTATGAACTACTTACCATTTGCATTGCCTGTTGCAGCAGTTCTTTATTGGATGAAATCAATTTATTTACCACTTCCATTTGAACCTTTGCCATTTTGTAAAGGGAAATATTTGCTTTAAAATCTGCATTTGAAAGTTCCAATAAGCCTGAACGGATTTCTCCGCAACCCAAAACAGGTTTTCCGGATTCTTCTGTTTCTAAGAATTGCCCGTCTTTATACTCATATAAGCCTGCTGAGTTATGGAAGTTTCTTGTTGTAATTCTATATAGCGGAACTACTTTTTTACCGTTTTCAGCTTTTCCAACAATCGTACCGTCATTTTTAATTTCATATTCGTCATATTTTCCAAGATATTTACCGTTATTAGGGTCAATCCACATTTTGATATTTGTTGTCGGAATATCCAAAGCTCCGCCTTTTAGTGCAGTTTCTTGGTAAAGATCTGCACTTATCGGCTTTGTACCTTGCATAATTTCACCTTTATCATTTAAGATATAACCTTGTACGGTATTCCCGTTTGGAGCTCTATAAACACCTTCTCCGTCAAAAGTAAACTCACCTAATCTGGTGTATACACTTTTTCCGTCTGCTGTTTTTGTTAAGAAAAAGCCTTTACCTTCCAAAAATACATTATCTTTAGAAGTACCCGGAGTTGATTTACCTTGCCCCATATTTTTATCATAATCATCCGTAATTGCTCCGTTTAAAAAAGTTTTGAAGGAAACTTTTTTCTCTTTAAATCCCGGAGTATAAACATTTGTCATGTTATCTGCGATAACATCCATCCAGTTTACTGTTGCATATTGAGTATTTATTGCCGTTATAAATGCGTCGTTCATAAATTATAACTCTCCTTATCGATTATTACGTCTGTTCTCTTTTTGCTGTTGTTTTCCACGATTTGAATATGATAAATCCGTGTACGGTAAATCATTTTCATTAAAAGTGGCTTTTAAGTTATCAATATTATTTTTCAAATACTGTTCAACCGCTTTATCTCCGGGAATAAAATTAGCTGAAATTACACCATCTTTATTAACTCGTAAAATTACCGAAACATTTTGGTCAAAATCAATTCTCAGCGGTTGATTGTTTTCTTTTGCTGTATTTATTGCATTTAATAAAGTTTCGGATATTTGCATATTCTGTTTAACTTCTTTTACATCAGCTCCTTGATTAACAAGATTTTGAGCTTGTGTTGTGATATTTTGCATTGAAACATCATTATTATTTGTTAAATTGATGAAGAAATCAGCATCACTTTCTGTCATTGAAATTGAATTTGTAAATAATGAACTATCGTTTTTTGAATAAGAAGAAGAACTTTCAGTCCCAAATACCGACATCTCTCTTGATGCCATTTGCTGAATATCATCTTGCAGCATAGCATTAACATCAATCATAGACATTGAAGCAAACTTTGAATATTCGATATTACCTTCAAGCGTTTCGTTAAACTGTGAACCTTGTGATGTTAAATTTTTTTCAGATGGAGAAGAATCGGAAAATTCTGAATTATCTGAGGTTTTAGCTTCTGTTTTTGTTTCGGCATTATCTTCAGCCTTTGTATCTTTAGATGATACCTTTGACATTTCATCTTTAAAAGAGGAGTCAGTTGAGGATTTTTTAGCATTATCAGAACTAGAGGTACTGTTTACTTGTGCGGCTGAGGATGTAGTCACCTGTGAAGATGATGATGCTGATGATGTTGTAGCGTTAATACTCATTTTAATTACCTTCTATTTCTCTTAACTGTCTTAATATTTCTTGTTGTTCTTCTTCATCTCTGCGTTCTTGTGCTTGTTTGAAAAACCTAGTAACACCGAGTTCTGAGAACTGTTTTAATTCTGCTGCTTTTTCTTCTGCAAGATATAGCTCTTTATTTTTTTCTTTGTGCTTTTCAAGGACTTTAACCGCCTGTTCACACTTGACAAGTTTTGCAACTTCCGCATCCAATACTTCCTGCAATTCTTGTCGTTTTTTTTCAAGTTGCTCGGCTTTTTCCCAAAGATGGTTTAAAAAATTGTCATAACTTTCATACATTCTTGGGTCTGCCGTGCGCATACCTTCTTTTGTATCAAGTATGTCTTGATTATTTTTTTTAATGTTCTGTTCTGCCTCATTTACAGCTTGCTGCGCTTTTTGAACCCGCATTCTCTGTTCTTCTTTTTGATTTATTCTAAAGTCCAAAATTTTTTGCAATCTGTATCTGAAAGGCATGTTTATCACTCGTTCTCTATTGTATTATCTGTTATTTTTTTTGAGTTATAAACATCTATATGTATGATATTGTTTAATTACGATTTACAAAAAGTCAAAAAATAGCAATCGAATAATATCGACTGCTATTTTCATAATTAAAAAATATTATTTGCTCAACTTTTATTCTTCGGGTTGAGTTTCGGATAATTCATGTACGGATAAAGCTATACGTTTATCGTCCGGATTGAATTTCATAATGTATGTATTTATCTTATCGCCGACTTTGAGGATTGTATCATTTTCGTTTTGATAATCTACAACTTCATTGTGTGGCAACAAGGCTTCAACACCCGGAAAGACCTCAATAAATGCGCCGAAATGTTTTAATCTGGTTACCGAACCTTCAACTTTATCGCCTTCTTTTACGGCTTTCGAAGCCTCAATCCACGGATCAGGCTCCAAATTTTTCAAACTCAAAGATACTCTTTGTTTGTCGTGATCAACCGAAATGACTTCAACATCAATCTTATCGCCGACTTTGAGGATATCAGTCGGATGATCAATCCAGCGCCAAGAAAGTTGAGATAACGGTAATAAACCGTCAAGTCCGCCTAAATCAATAAAAGCACCAAAATCAGTAATTCTCACAACTTCACCTTTTACAACTTGTCCGGGTTCAATTTGTGAGAATATATTTTTTCTTGCTTCTTCTACTGTATCTTCATAGACTTTCTTATTTGATAATATGAAATTATTTTGCTGTACATCAAGTGTTAAAATCTTTAATTCCAGCTTAGAACCAACTTCTATTTCTGTTTCTCTAGCTCTTAATTGAGAAGATGGAATAAATCCTCTAACTCCCGAAACCTCCACTAATATACCGCCTTTAACAACACTAACAACTGTTCCCAGTATTGTTTCATCAGCAGCTTTTGCTTTTTCAAGTTCTTTCCAAGCATAAGCAAAATCAACTTTTTTCTTAGACAAAAGGAATTTTCCGTCATCGTCTTCTTCTTTGATAATTAAAAATTCACCTTCTTGTCCTTTTTTAAATACGTCTTCTATAGATTCACCTTTATCTACAGCCTCATATACCGGAATTACAGCCGTTGTTTTTGCTCCGATATCAACCATAACCCCTTGACTGTCAAAACCGCATACAACGCCTTTAACTAAGTCGCCCTTTTGAAATTTGTAATCATACTTGTCCAGTAATGCTTCAAAATCCAATTCTGTTTCCTTTTTTGTTACCATAATTAACTCCACTGTCAATAATGACACTACCATTTTTAAATTATGTGAATTATAGTAGCAGAATTTGGGAAATATGTAAAGGTTTGTAAAATTTGCTTAATATTTTAAATATTGTCGGCAATAATTCAACTCAAAATTTTTTTTTAGAAATATAGGGGAAATAGAAAGTTTAGAAAGGTTTTATTATGGGTATTTTAGGAGTTGGAAAATACGGACTGCGTCAAGCCGCAAGTATTGCAAAATACGGAGAAAAAGAAGTCGCAAGATCAGGTGTTACGGATGAAATATTAGACTCAATAACTCCATGCAGACGTTTATCAGCAAGAAAATGCGAGCTGTCAGATCCAAAATATTTTATAGAAAAGTTTGAAAGAGAAACAGGAAAAGATTTTCTTCCTCAAAATTGGTCATCATTATCACAAGAAGATAAGGTAGATTATATAGTTAAGGATAGATATTCAAAACTTGTATCGCATAAAATTATGGGCAAAATTAAAGCTGAACCCGAAGAACATTTATATTTGTTAAACAAAGACGGAGATATTGTTCATTACTCAAAAGGTAATTCAGGCTACTGCGAAGATGCGGTAGTAAGCGGAGGAACTTCAGTTCACAACCATCCCGGCTACTTGCTAACAGCATACTCTCCTGACGAACTTAAACATATTGAAAGACTTTTTCCAGACAGATTAAAAGGGGTAACTCCTTTTAGTGAGAGCGATATTGTATGTGCCTTAAAAGGAAACGAAACCGCATTTGTTGTCGATTCTCAAGGACACAAATTTATGTTTAAACCAAGCCAAACAGGTTTAAATACTCAGGAAAGATTAAAATCTGATACTCGATTTTGTTTAGATTTAGATTTTCTTGGTCAAGATGCTTTTCCTGCGGAAGCAAAACAAATAGCAAACAGAGAAAAAATTAATGAGTTGTTAGGAAAACTTGAGGCTTTTGAAGCAAAGCAAAAGAAATGGGGAAGACTATTCTACCCGAACCGTACAAGAAATAAATTGATTAAAGAATACTTAGATGCAAAAACAACGGCGTTATCAATTGAACCGTTTGATAAAATAAATCAAGGTTTAAAAGAGTTATCTCAAAAATACGGTCATCGATATGAACAATTATCCTAAACAAAAACTATCGAAGTTTAATTAGCTTCGATAGTTTTATTATGTTTTAAAAATCTATGCTTTTAATGTAGCGATAAAATCGTTAATTGCATTTTCTTGAACAAGAATTTCATCAATTCTTTCTTTAGTTTGCTTAATCAATTCAGCAGGGGCATTAGCCGCAAATTTCGGATTATTCACTCTGCCTTCTAATGATTTACGTTCTGTTTGTAATTTATTAAGTTTCTTTTCCTGTCTTGCAATTTCAGCATTGAAATCAATCAGATTTTCAAGCGGAATTACGATTTTTGAAGCAGAAACTACTGCTGTTGCAGATTTTTTTGCCGGAGCATCAGAAACATCAGCATAAGAAATTCCCTCAACTCTTGCCATTCTTTTAATATAGTTTTCAATAGCTTCAAATACAGGTTTTTCGTCCGCTGCTGCGTGAATAATAATATTAAAATTAAGGCTCATCGGAATATTGAAACTCTGTCTAACATTACGTAAGGACTTAATTGTTTCAAAAACCAATTCCATTTCACGAGCTTCTGTCGGAAATTCCAAACTGCTTTTAAATACAGGGTAATCAGCCAACATAATCGCTTTAAATTCTGTTTGTTTTGGAATTAACTGCCATACACGCTCTGTAATATGCGGCATTATCGGATGTAAAAGTCTTAAAGACATATCAAGCACGTATCTCAGAACTCTTTGAGTGTTCAATTTCAACGAAGAATCCTGCAATTGAACTTTTGCGATTTCTACATACCAGTCACAATATGAATTCCAGAAGAAATCGTATAATGTATGAGCGGTTTCACCAATTCTGTAATTTTCAATATTTGTATTAACTTCTTTTGCAACGGAATTTAGTTTATCTAAAATCCACTTATCGGCAATAGTTAAATTTGAAAAATCAATGTCATTATTATCAACACCGTCAAGGTTCATTAATACAAATCTTGAGGCGTTCCAAATTTTATTGGCAAAATTTCTGCCGTACTCAAAACGCTCATCAGAAATTTTGATATCCTGACCGCCATAAGTACAAAGAGATGTCATTGTAAATCTCAATGCGTCACAGCCGTATTTGTCAATAATTACAACAGGGTCAATTGTGTTTCCTTTAGATTTTGACATTTTTTGACCTTTTTCATCACGAATAAGACCGTGAATATAAACTGTTGAAAATGGGGCTTTACCTGTAAACTCAAGTCCCATAGTAATCATTCTTGCAACCCAGAAGAATATAATATCAAAACCTGTTACAAGAGTTGAAGTCGGGTAGAATTTTTTGTAATCGTCTGTTTCAGCATTCGGAAAACCCATTGTTGAAAACGGCCATAAACCTGACGAAAACCAAGTATCAAGACAGTCAGTTTCTTGTACGTAATTTTCAGGATCAGGATTTTCCTTTGCAACTACCATTTCGCCTGTAGTTTTGTGATAATACGCAGGTATCTGATGTCCCCACCAAATTTGACGAGAAATACACCAATCTCTTATATTTTCCATCCAGCCAAGATAATTCTTTTCCCAACGCTCAGGAATAAATTTAATCCGACCGTCTTTTACGGCTTTTATGGCTTCTTCGGCCAGCGGTTTCATTTTTACAAACCATTGTTCAGATAACAACGGTTCGATTGTCGTACCACAACGCTGGCATTTGCCGACATTGTGTTCATGTTCTCTTACTCTTAACAAAGAATGATTATCTTCAAGCATTTTGATAATTTGCTTACGAGCTTCATATCTGTCAAGTCCGTGCAAGTTAGACGGAACTTCACCACAAGCTTTCATACAGCCTTTTTCATCAATAACCCAAATAGGATTAAAACCGTGACGCTTTCCGACTTCAAAGTCGTTAGGGTCATGTGCCGGAGTGATTTTAACAGCACCGGTTCCGAATGTTTTATCAACATATTCATCCGCAATAATCGGGATTTCTCTGCCTGTCAACGGAATTACAACAGTTTTTCCGATAAGTTCCGAATATTTATGATCAGACGGGTGAACAGCAATTGCAACATCTCCAAAAATCGTTTCAGGACGGGTTGTTGCAACAATAATTGCACCGGATCCCCCTTTTAACGGATAAGAGATCTCCCAAAGATGACCTTGTTCTGTTTCGTATTCCGTTTCGACATCAGAAATTGCTGATTGGCATCTCGGACACCAGTTTACGATATATGCACCTTTGTAGATTAAACCTTTATTATAAAGAGTTACAAAAACCTCTTTTACAGCCTCAGAACAACCTTTATCAAAAGTAAATCTTTCTCTTGAACGGTCAAACGAAGCTCCAAGACGTTTCATCTGGTCTAAAATTGCACTCTTATGATCATTAGTCCATTTCCAAGTTCTTTCCAAAAATTTTTCTCGACCTAAGTCATTGCGAGTTAAGCCTTCTTTCATCAGTTGCTTTTCAACGACATTTTGGGTTGCCAAACCGGCATGGTCTGTTCCCGGAACCCAAAGAGTTTCATATCCGCTCATTCTGTGGTAACGAACCAAAATATCCTGCAAAGTTTCATCAAGAGCATGACCCATGTGTAATACGCCTGTTACATTTGGAGGAGGAATTACTATTGAATAAGGTTTTTTAGGGCTTTTTGCATCAGCTTTAAAAAACTCATTGTCCTCCCAAAATTTATAAATACTTTCTTCAGTTTCTTTTGCATCATAAATTGTAGGTAAATCTTCAATTCTTGTTAATGACATAATATTCCCCTTCTATTAGTGTTTATAACACCAGCATATCACAAAAAATAAAAAAATATGTTACAAAAAGTTTCAATTATTGAAATCAGTTTTAATATATGTTATAATAGTAGAATAGAATACTTTTAATTGGAGTTTTGGATATGGATAATAAAAAACACGGGTATACTCTTGCAGAAATTATGGTTGTATTATTGGTTTTGACTATTATTTTTGCAGCATTTGCACCTGTATTTACAAAACGCAGACAGGTTGCGTCAACAAGTAAGTATAACGTATGGCAATATCACGACAGAGTTCAGTTTAACGCATTTTACAACCCCGGCGACCAATCCCTTAACGGGGAAGCTTTCATTGGAATAACTCCTGAAGATAAAGGTGCAATTTCTACAACATTTTTACCTCTGTCAAAATTAATTATCAGATCTTCAAAATCAGTCACATCTGAGGCTGCAAACCAAAGACATATTCAATTCAGATACAGATCTGCAACTAAACCGGAGAAAGGTGATTTTGCAGGAATATGGTATATGGATGGCAAAAACGTCCTTATGGGCGGAACATATCAAAAGATAGATTCTAATTCCTCCGAACCGGCAATGAATAACACGGCTATCGGTTATGATGCGTTGTCTAAACTGGAAACTTCAACATACAATACAGCTCTTGGTTATAACGCCTTAAATTCAGTGACAAAAAATAGCAACGCAAAAAGTAATACTGCTATCGGGTACAATGCCGGAGTTAAAAACAATTCAACAGGTAACACCTTTATTGGCTATTATGCCGGCTATAATTCTACCGGTAAGGAAAACACTTATATTGGTTATGGAGTTTCCGGAGCGGGTAGCGGGGATAACAATACATTTATTGGGGCTTTTGCAGGACCGACTACCGGAAGTACAAGTAAGAACACGGCAATCGGTTACAAAGCTTTGTCGAGTTTAACTGAAGGTGATCATAACATAGCTATCGGTGCATATGCTCTTAACAAATTACAATCCGGTTCCAGTAACACTGCCATTGGCTATAATGCGTGTTCCGAAATCAAAAATTCATCCAATAAAACTTGTATTGGCGCTAATTCAGGACCTCATAGCGGAACTGCCTCCGAAAAATATTTAAAAATAATAGATAAAGAGGACAAAGAACAGCGTACATATATCGGTGGACAACCTAACGGGTATACAGGAGATGCCGTTTTAGAAATACATAACGTGGACAATTTTGATGCTGCTAAAGCGGGTAACTCCACGGTAGCTAAAGGTGATTATTCTTCTACCGGTTTTTATTATATTGAAAATGGCAGCAGATCAAATACAACGACTGTCATTAATGGGAACTTAATTGTCAGAGGCAGACCGTATTTTACCGTTGGTTCAAATTTATATCACTTCCATGATCGAAATACTCCTACCGGTCAAAAGTACAGATTATACGGATACGGCGGAACAGGTAGCGGAGCTTATTTCGCAACATGTGCAAACAATTCAAGTAGCTACGATTTTGCTACCAGTTGTGTAAACTTATATCCTACAAAACTTTCCGATCGCAGATTGAAAGATATCGGAGCAAAAAGCACTATCGGTATGGATGATTTGCGCAAAATAAATGTTTATAATTTTACATTTAAAAATGATAAAGATAAAAAGCCGCAAGTTGGTGTTATCGCCCAAGAATTGCAAAAAGTATTTCCTAACTCTGTAGTTAAAGGTGATGACGGTTATTTAAGAATAAAATGGGATGAAATGTTCTATGCTGCAATTAATGCGGTTAAAGAATTAGATAAACGGCTTGTCGCTTTGGTAAAAAGAACAACCAATGTTGAAACTCAAATTTCAAAACTTGAACGTGAAAATTCAAGTTTGAAAGCTCAAGTTGAGTCTTTGACAACAAGAGTTAACAAATTAAAAGCTCAATAAGCTTATAGTCAAAAATTACGGGGAGAAAAGGTTTTAATAACTTTTTCTCCCTCTTTTATTAACTTTTATTTATAAATATATAAATATTATTTGATTTCAAAAAAACTTTGCAATAAACTGTAAAGAAATGGAGTGCCGGGTTGGAATTAAAAGACTTACCGGCGGAGAAAATAAATTAAGGAGAAAAAGATGACAGCAAAAAATTTTTTATTCACTTCCGAATCAGTTACGGAAGGACACCCCGACAAAGTTTGTGACCAAATATCCGATGCTATTTTGGATGAATTTTTGACAAAAGATAATCATTCAAGAGTAGCGGCAGAAACAACAGTCACTACAGGAATGGCGTTAGTATGCGGAGAAATTACTGCAGATTGCTACGTTGATATTCCGCAAGTCGTTAGAAACACTATTAAAAATATCGGTTACACAGGCTCTACATCAGGCGGATTTGATGCTGATACTTGTGCGGTTTTAACAAGTATTGATGAACAATCTACCGATATTGGCAGCGGTGTAAACAAGGCATTCGAAACAAGAGAATCAAATGCTGACACTTCTGTTACGGAAACCGAAAATATCGGCGCAGGAGATCAGGGTATCATGTTTGGATATGCTTGTAATGAAACACCTGAATTGATGCCGTTACCAATAAGTCTTGCTCATAAACTATCATACAGATTAGCTCAAGTAAGAAAACAAGGGCTATTAAAATATTTAAGACCGGATGGTAAATCTCAGGTAACCGTTGAATATATTGACGGCAAACCTGCAAGAATACACACAATTTTGTTATCAACACAACATAATCCGTCAATAAACGGCGAATCAGATAACCAAAAAGTTCAAGATATTATTAAACGTGACTTAAAAGAATTTGTTATCGACAATGTTTTTGCTAATGAAAGTATTAAACCTGATGAAAATACAATTATCTTAATCAACCCGTCAGGACGTTTCGTAATCGGCGGACCTCAAGGCGATTCAGGTTTAACAGGTCGTAAAATCATCGTTGATACTTACGGCGGTTATTCAAGACACGGCGGCGGAGCATTCTCAGGTAAAGATCCTACAAAAGTTGACAGATCTGCAGCTTACGCAGCACGTTATGTTGCAAAAAATATTGTTGCAGCAGGTCTATCAGATAAATGTGAAATTGAATTGGCATACGCTATCGGTGTTGCAGAGCCTTTATCAATATTGGTTGATACATTTGGAACAGGCAAAATTTCTGATGATGAAATTTCTAAACTTGTTTCTAAGAATTTCAACTTAACTCCTGCAGGAATTATTAACAAGTTTGATTTAAGAAATTTACCGGCTAAAAATGGCGGTAAATTCTATCAACTACTTGCAGCATACGGTCACATGGGAAGATTGGATATCAATGTTCCTTGGGAAGAAACAGATAAAGCTGAATCTTTAAAATCTCAAGCTTGTTCTTGCGGATGCGGATGTATATAAAAATCAGATATACAAACAACAAAAAAAAGACTGTCAGATTTGACAGTCTTTTTTGTTGCATAGTTTTTTATCTAAAGAACATTTTTCAATTCATCAATAACAACATCAAGTGCACCCTGCTGATCGTCAAAAATTGTAGAACAATCTTCACAAGCCTGTTTGTAATAATCGTTATCTGACAGTAAAATTTCAATATATTCACTCAATTCTTTAGGTGTTTTAACAATTTTACCGGCTTTTGATTGCGACAGTAACCAATAAATATCTCTAAAATTATGAATAGACGGACCTGTTATTGTCGGCTTTGAATACACGGTAGCCTCTAACGGATTATGACCTCCTGTTTTATTAAAACTGCCGCCGATAAACGCAAAAGAACAGACTGAATACATTTTACCGAGTTCACCCATTGTATCCAAAACAATAATATCGAAATCCTTAAACGTATCACCTTTTGAACGAAATCCGTATTTAAAATCTTTTAACAACGGAATGATTTGAGGTAAACGAGTTGTATGTCTTGGAACTAAAAGCAGTTTTATATCACTATATTTTTCAAGTTTTTCTTTAAATATATTCAGGATAATTTCTTCTTCACCCTTATGGGTGCTGCCTGCAACTATTACCCTAAAGCCTTCTTGCCCGATTTCAACCTGCTCATTTGATTTTTTTATATCAAATTTTAAATTCTTCATAACTTCTGTTTTTTCAACAGGAGCTCCGATAGCAATCAGTTTATTCTTATCAATTTCACTTTGAGTAAGAATTTTTGTATATTTTGACAAAACCATTTTGAAAAATCTTGCAAATAATTTATATAACTTGAATGTAGAGTCAGACATTCTTCCGTTTATACAATAAAGCTTGATATTTTTAACATTACACAAAAATGAAAATACAGGCCAAAGCTCGGTTTCTGCAATAAGAACAACGGTAGGTTTTACTTTGTTCAAAAAAGAATCCACACAAAACGGAATATCAAACGGGAAATATGTAATAAAATCCGCAACTTTGGAAAATTTCTTTAATGCAATTTCTTGACCGGTTTTTGTTCCTGTTGTTACAACAATTTTATAATCAGGGAAAGTTTCTTTTGTTTTTTTTATCAAGTTTTCCAGCGCAATAACTTCACCGACAGAAACCCCATGATACATGATAACTTTGTCGCCTAAGTGAGGATTTTTAAAAAATCCAAGCTTTTCTCGCCAGCCGTAAAGAAATTTACCGTTAAAAACTCTGACAATATAATAAAACGGTAAAAGAATGATAAATAATAATGTTGATATCAAGCCGTACAAAAATAATTCACTAAACATTGATACAACCAGCAATAATAAAATAATTAAAATAATAGAATATGTAATCATAATACAGAAATTATACAACAAATAACATGACATGTTGACATTAGAAACAAAAATTTATAAAATCAAATTATGGCAATAGCATACTTAAGTTTAGGTTCTAATAAAGGGGACAGAATAGGTTACGTTCAACAAGCAGCGAGCCTGCTTGGTGCTGATGAAAATATAACCATTGTTCGTTCATCTGCATTTTATGAATCTGAGCCGTGGAATATGAACACTTCAACATGGTTTGTTAATGCTGTTGTTGAGGTAAAAACAAAATATTCACCAAAAGAACTGCTTGAAGCCTGTCAAAGAATAGAAAAACAACTGGGTAGAGAGAAAAAAACAACTTCCAATTATGAAGACAGAACGATTGATATTGATATAATGTTTTATAATAAAGATATTGTTAATGAAAAAGATTTGGTTATTCCGCACAAATTCGTACACCTTAGAGCTTTTACACTTGTTCCGATGATGGAGTTAAATGCGGATTTTGTTCACCCCGTTTTGCATAAAACAATCATAGAGATGCACAATGATTTAGAAAACCCAGAAATGGTATTTTTGTATGGCACAAGAGTCGACTTTTAATACTAAATCGGTTGCAATAATCGGTGCCGGCCCTGCAGGATGTATTTGTGCAAGAACTCTCCTTGATTTTGGAATTATTCCGACGATTTTTGAAAAAGGACAACCCTTGCGCACAATTTTGCCAACCGGAGGCGGACGCTGTAATATTTCACACGCTCAGTATGATTTTAAAGAACTTGCTAAAAATTATCCTCGAGGTGAAAAGTTTTTATACTCTGTGTTTTCAAGATTTGGAGTTGCAGACACTATTAAGTTTTTTGAAAAAATAGGAATAAAAACTTACACTCAAAATGATAACAGAATTTTTCCGATATCAAATTCATCTGCTGACGTTCGCGAAAAACTCTTAAAATCTATTGATAGCGCAAATATTATAAAAGAAGACGTTATCACTGTTAATAAACTTGACAATTGCTATAAAATTCAAACAAATAAATCTTCTTATGCATTTGATATTGTTGTTATTGCAACAGGCGGTCACGGAAATTTTAATATTATAAACGGAATAGAAATTGTTGAACCAACGCAATCCCTTGTAGGATTGATTACCGAGGAAGATTTTTCAAACATTGCGGGGGCAAGTATTAAAAATGTGATTTATAAAAATATAACCGGAGATATCTTATTTACGCATAAGGGCGTTTCCGGGCCATTAATTTATAAAATTTCATCTCTAAAAGCTCGAGATAAAATGCCTTATGATTTAACATTAAAACTTGCAGATTTGGAGAACTTGCAAGAGTGTTTAAATGACAATCCGCATAAAGAAATAAAAAATCTGCTTGGGAAATATGTTCCAAAATCAATTGCCCAATATATTTTAAATAATCTTGACATAGATTTGCAAACTCCGGCTCATAAAATTAACGGAAAAATGCGAAATCTTATAATTGATAAATTAGAGAATTTTAAAATTACAATTAAGGCAAAAGCTCCTGACGGTGAAGTCGTAACCTCCGGAGGAATTGATTTAAAAGAAATAAATCCTAAAACAATGGAAGCAAAAAATTTTCCAAATTTGATTTTTTGTGGCGAGATATTAGATATTGACGGATTTTGCGGAGGTTTCAACCTACAAAACTCCTGGTCAACAGGCTATATTGCAGCAAAAACAATTTCAGAAAAATTTACTTAATTTACCGGAATATTACATTAACGCAAAACTTGACACAATATACCTGTTGTGATATATTTAGCTTGTCAGAAGTTAAAAGTTCGAATACGATTTCCAAATAGCCTTAAAAAGCTTTATTCTTTGGCGTATTCTAAAATCATCGGATACCCAATCCGGTAATAACAAAACATTTTAATTAGAAGTAAAATTACAAGAAAGGTAAAAAGTAATGGAAAACAATGAAGAATTAAACGTAACTGAAACAGCAGCAGAAGAAGTTAAAACAGAATCTGCTGAAGTTGAAGCAACAGTTTCCGAAACAGTTGAAGAAGCTGTAGTTACAGAAGAAAAACCTGCAAGAGGAAGAAAAGGTCGCGGCAGAAAACAAAAAATAGAAACAACCGAAGAAAAACCTCAATCAGAATGGACTGAAAGAGTTGTTCAAATCAGCCGTGTAACAAAGGTTGTAAAAGGCGGTAAAAAATTAAGTTTCCGTGCAATTGTTATTGTCGGTAACCAAAAAGGTCAAGTCGGCATCGGATGCGCTAAGGCTTCTGAAGTTATAATCGCTATTCAAAAAGCAATTGCTGACGGCAGAAAAAATGTTATCACAGTTCCTATCTTCAAAACAACAATACCTCACCCAATTACAGGAAAATCAGGTGCAGGTGCTGTTATGTTAAGACCTGCTTCAGAAGGTACAGGTATTATCGCAGGCGGTGCCGTTCGTTCAGTATTAGAACTTGCAGGTATTGAAAACATTCTTTCAAAATCTTTAGGTTCAAAATCTCCGCTAAATGCAGCTAATGCTACAATCGAAGCATTAAAATCATTAACTCCGTTCAATGATGTTGCTAAAAAACGCGGATTAACAATGGCAGAACTTTTAAACTAGTAAGATAATTTAAAATAAGGAATAAAATCATGGCAGATAAAAAATCAAATACAGTAAAAATTAAACTTGTAAGAAGTTTAATCGGAACACCTGAAACTCAGCGCAGAGTTGTTAGAGGTCTTGGTTTAACTAAGAAAGACCAAATCGTTGAACATAACGAAAGCGCTACAATTATGGGTATGGTAAACAAAGTTTCACATCTTGTTGAAATTGTTAAATAGTTGCCCAAATATCAGTAATTAATTTAAAGTACAGAAAAGAGGAAATAAAAATGGCAAATATAACATTAGAAGATTTAAAACCTGCAGAAGGTTCTACATCTAAATCTAAAAGAGTTGGCAGAGGTCGTTCTTCAGGACACGGTAAAACATCTTGTCGCGGTCACAACGGAGAAGGTCAAAGATCCGGCAATTCTTCAAAAAGAGGATTTGAAGGCGGACAGATGCCTGCTTACAGAAGACTTCCTAAGTTAAAAGGATTTCAAGTTTATTCAAGACTTAACTATGCTCAAATCAATGTTGGCAGAATTGATGCTTTAGGACTTAAAGAAATATCTTTGGAAGCATTAAGAGAAAAACTTACTATTCATCCGACTTGTGTTGGTTTGAGAGTATTAGGCAACGGAGAAATTAAATCAGCTGTAACTGTTAAAGCAGCTTACGTTACTCCATCAGCAAAAGAAAAAATTGAAGCCGCAGGCGGAAAGGTTGAGTTAGTATAATGGCACAAGGTATTAAAGCGCCTACACCTGAAGATTTAGCGTCAATGTGGAACGCTTCGGGTCTTAAACAAAAGATTCTGTTCACATTGATGATGATTGCAGTTTGGAGATTTGGTGTTCAAATGCCTTTATATGGTATTGATGCTACAGTCTTTGAAAAAATTATCGCATCAAACAGCGGGAATAATATCATCGGATTTTTGGATTTATTCTCCGGTGGTGCTTTAGGGACAGTATCAGTACTTGCTTTGGGTATTGGACCGTTTATTACATCTTCAATTATTGTTCAACTTGTTTCTGTAGTTATTCCGTCGTTGGAAAAACTTCAGAAAGAAGAAGGTGAGGCAGGGAGAAGAAAATTATCACAGTATACACGTATTTTTACGGTAATACTTGCTATATTCCAAGCATTCATATTCATGCTATATTTGCACCAACTACCGGGAGCTGTAATTTCACAAGTTAACCCGATAGTATTTTATGTAAGTTCAATTTGCATACTAACATCAGGTGCAGTGCTTGTAATGTGGATATCGGAATTAATAACCGAAAACGGCATCGGAAACGGCGGGTCGTTGATAATCTTTTGCGGTATACTTTCGGGGATTCCTGTATATGCAAGTAAGACCGCAGAAATTGTTAAGGTTAGTACAAGGTTACAGCTCGGATTACTGGCTTTGCTTGTAATTTTCTTCTTAGCTATGGTACTTATTGTTATTATGCAAGAAGCTGTCAGAAAAGTTATTATTGTAAACCCGAAAAGACAAATCGGTAATAAAATATATGGCGGTATGAACTCATTTATTCCGTTCAAACTGAATCCGGGTGGCGTTATGCCTATTATCTTTGCGATTGCAATATTACTTTTCCCTTCAACAATATTAGCACTTGTCGGTCAGGCAAATATTCATTCTGTTGCATTGAAAAATATAATCGTAACATTAAATCAATATTTTAGTGCAAGCGGTATTATGTATTACGTGTTGTATGTATTATTGATTATTGCGTTAACATTTTTCTATGCTTCAATTATGCCAAATATGCAGCCAAAAGACATTGCAGATAACTTGAAGAAATACGGCTCATCAATTCCGGGTATCAAACCTGGAAAACCTACTGCTGACGCTTTGGATAAAATATTGACAAAAACAACATTTATCGGAGCTGTAGGTTTGGGTATAATCGCTTTAATACCGTCACTTGCAAGTTTCTTTACAAAAATTCAAACATTGCAAGGGATTGGGGCAACTTCGCTAATCATTATGGTTGGTGTTGCTCTTGATTTAATCAACCAAGTAAAAACCCACTTGTTGGCAAGAAATTATGAATCTTTCTTAAAAGATATGTAATTAATTAGCAATATAACAAAAAGCGCTGTCTGAAATATCTCAGACTGCGCTTTTTAATACTCTACTCACTTAATAATTCTGCAAACAAACATCCATTTTCAAATTTTAAGAGTTTCACAGTTTGTAATGAATTGTACAAATCTTCTCTATCTGAAACAATTTGGACAGTCAGATAATTTCTGCTTATCCCTTTTAAATTTCCGGTATGTTTATCTCTATGTTTTTCAATTAAAACCTCAAAATTTCGACCGATATTTTTTATAACAAAGTCATTATATTTTGATTTTGATATTGATTTAATAATATTTGCACGTTTAACTTTAATATCATCCGAATTTTGTTCCGGCAAATCAGCTCCAACCGTACCTTTTCTGATTGAATACGGGAATGTATGAATTTGAGTTAAACCTGATTTTTCCAGATTTTTACGGGTAATTTCAAAATCTTCATCAGTTTCGCCAGCAAAACCTGCAATAATATCACTCCCGATAAACGGTAATTCAAATGTTGAATTGATTTTATCAATTAATTTAAGATAGTCTTCGGTTTTATAAAACCTGTTCATCGAGTGTAGGGTTTTGTCATTTGCTGACTGCAAAGACAAATGAAAATGCGGACAAAATTTATCGGAATTTTTTAAAAATTCAAGCATTTCATCTGTTATTTCGGGCGGGTTTAACGAACCTAAACGAAATCGTTGAATTGAGGTTTTATCTTCAATCTCTTTTAATAAATCCAAAAGCGATAAACCAAACTCTTTGCCCCATTGTCCTATATGAATCCCCGTCAACATGACTTCTTTAAAACCGTTTTTAGAAAAGTTGTTAATTTGGTTGATTATAAATTCCAAATGAGCGCTACGGCTTTTCCCTCTGGCTTTCCAAATGATACAGTAAGTGCATCTGTTGTCACATCCGTCTTGAATTTTTAAACTTGCTCTTGTTTTTGTAGTATCGACAAGTTCAACTTCGGTAAAATTCTCCAGTTTCAACACATCTTTTGCAAAACAATCGGCACCGGAAATTAAATAATTATACAAATTAAGTTTTTCATCATTTCCGATAACAATATCAATAAAATTGTTTTTCAAAAGTTCAGATTTTTCTAATTGGGCCATACAACCCGTTACAACTGTTATTATATCAGGGTTTTTATGTTTTGCTGCTCGCAAATGATACAAGGCTTCATTATCACTTTTATGAGTAACGCTGCAGGAATTAAGTACAAAATAATCTGCATCTGAAATATCTTCAGCTTTTTGCATCCCGTTTTTTATTAAATTTTCCGAAATAATTGCGCCTTCAAATTGATTAGCTCGGCACCCCATTGTATGGATATAAAACTTTTTCATTCTCTAATAGTATAAAAAAGAAATATAATTGTAAATATTTGTGTACATATTTTGTAATTATGGCAAAAAAATTTACTTTTCGGTTTTAAATGTGTATAATCAGAATGTAGAAAGTGTAGGTGTTAAATGCAGGTAAATTCGGTTTCGCAGAACAATGTTCAAACTTTTGGAAACAGAAAACAAGATAAGATGGAGCGTATGATTGCGTTTGCAAATTTAAATGACAAACAGCTTCAACAGATTGCTCTAAAAAAAGCTGATGAAAAATACAGCGCTAAGGATTATAACAGAAAACAAAATCTATTATACTATTCAATTCCGATTGTTTCAGCGTTGGCTAATATCCAAAATCCGGTTTTGGTAAATATTCCAAAGAATATTACTCCAAAAAATATAAGCAGAATTGAAAAAATTGTGGCTGACAGAGTCAGAAGCGTAAAATTGAAAAACTTTGGTAAAAGTGCCCTATTAGGTACAGCAGCATTTGCAGTATTTGACATGGCTCTTAGAGCAAAACGCAAAATTGATAAAAAAAGTGAAACTTTATCCAACTTTAACAAAGAACACCCATTCTTAGCAACAGTCGGCAATCTTGCTATTGCAACATCAGCTGTTTTATTAGGACGTGCAGGACTTGCTAAAGTTGTTCAAAAATTACCGACAAAATTAGACAGAAACACCCTAAAATTATTAGTTAAAGGTAAAAACTTCCTTAATAACAATAAGGTAATTAACAAAGTAGTTGAAGCTGCTCAAAAATCTCCTGAACTTGTAAAGACCTTTGCTAAAGGCGCACTAAACTTTGCACCATGGCTTTTGGTTCTTGGAAGTTTTACAAACTCAATCAATTATTCAGGAAATAAAACCAGAGAAATTTACAAAAATTATGATCAACTAAAAACCGCTCAAGCTGAGGTTAGAGCAGTATTAGACGATATGGATGCTGACGCATAAAATTTTTAAACACTAATATAAACATTAAAAAGTATATCAAATTTGAACTTGATATACTTTTTATTTTATAATCAAATCATGAGAGTTGTTATTTTAGGTAAGGGATTAATGTTAGCAAATATTGTTTTGGGCGCAATTGATGCCGGAGCGGATATTGCCGGTGTTTTTCGATACGAACAAACAAGCACAAATCCGATAAAATTACTTATACAAGATATTTTCAACCCTCCGCCGGAAGTTTCTCTATTTAAACAGTTAAAATTAAATCAAATAAGAATGAAATCAGCAAACAGCAGAGAATTTAGAAAACTCTTAATAAATTTGAATGTTGATTTAGTTATAGTCGGGACTTGGAAAGAGCGAATAAGAAAAGATACATATATCATCCCCAAAATTGGAACTATAAATGTTCATCCTTCTTTACTGCCAAAATACAGAGGTCCAAATCCGTATTTGCAAACAATATTAAACGGAGAAACAGAAAGCGGTGTAACTTTGCACTTGCTTGATGATAACTACGACAGCGGAGCGATACTCGCTCAAGAAAAAATAAAAATACTTAACACGGATACATCAAAAGAACTTCGGGAGCGCTCAGCAATAACCGCCAGAAAAATGGTTACTGAATTAATAAAAGATTTAGATACAAAAATAATAACGCCTATTAAACAAAATGAAAAATATGCAACTTATTATCCTAATATTTCAGGAAATGAAAAGATGCTTGATTTCAAATATCAAACATCTGATGAAATATCAAGAACAATAAGGGCGTTGCATCCGTTTTTACCTACATATATAACGCACTTTGATAAATTCTTTATAGTAAATCCTTATGATTTTAAAATTGTTAAAAATGATGTGGATACAGCAATTTCCGGAAATATAATACACAAAGATGCTAAAACAAAATCATTGACAATATTATGCAAAGACGAAAAAGCAATCAAGTTTAATAACTTAAAACTTTATAAGTCTGAACTTTTAACAGAAAAATACATCAATGATGTTGTCAGAACTACTTTCTAGCAACGGTATTTCTGTCAAGCATGACCATAAGAATAGAGATATCCGCAGGTTTCACTCCGCCAATTCTGGCAGCTTGAGCTAAAGTTTTAGGTCTAATCTTATCAAGTTTCTCTTTTGTTTCTGATGAAATATGATCGATATTGAAATAGTCAATATTTTCAGGAATTTTAAACTTTTCCAGCTTATCGGCATTTTCAACCTGATCCTGTTGACGTTTAATATAACCGTCATATTTTATAATAACTTCTACCTGTTCAAATACGTCTTTTGGAACATTTAACAATCTTGTGTTTTCATCAAGCTCTTGCAAAATTCTATATGTCACATTAGGACGTTTTAACAATTCGGAAGCTCTCATTCCTCGTTCAACATGTTCTTCATATTTTGCCAAAATCGAATTAACTTCATCACTTGCCGGAATTTTCAGAGCATCTAACCTTTCTTTTTCCTCTTTTATAAATCTTTGTTTATTTTTATATATTTCATACTGAGCATCATCAATTAACCCGATTTTATGCCCTATTGGAGTTAATCGTTCATCAGCGTTATCCTGTCTTAGCAGTAATCTGTATTCTGAACGCGATGTTAACATTCTATATGGGTCTTGAATATCTTTTGTTACCAAATCATCAATTAATGTTCCCGTGTATGATGAACTTCTGGATAACTCAAGCATTTCAGAACCGTTAAGATAATTAAACGCGTTTATACCTGCAATTAACCCTTGTGCAGCCGCTTCTTCATAACCGCTTGTACCGTTGATTTGTCCTCCAAAGAACAAGCCTTTTATCTTTTTTGACATTAAAGAATGGGTAGTTTGAACGGCAGGTACATAGTCATATTCAACAGCATAAGCCGGTTTAATTATGTGCGCATTTTCAAGTCCCGGCAGACTTCTAATCATTTTCACCTGCACATCCGCAGGTAAGCTCGTAGAAAAGCCTTGAATATATGTTTCATAAGTACCAAGTCCCTCAGGCTCGATAAAAATATGATGTGACGGATTTGAGGCAAACCGAACGATTTTATCTTCAATTGAAGGGCAATATCTTGGACCTACACCATGAATTAAGCCCTGAAACATCGGCGATTTATCAAGATTTGCTTTGATTATTGCGTGAGTTTCCTCTGTAGTTCTTGTCAAATAGCAAGGGTATGTTTTTCTTATCGGACGATTAGGTTTAAACGAGAAAAACGATAGTTCTTCATCACCCGGTTGAATTGTCATTTTTGAATAGTCAATAGTTCTTTTATCAACCCTTGCAGGTGTACCTGTTTTAAGTTTTTTTGTTTCTATACCTAATTTATGTAAAGACTCTGACAATCCTATTGCAGCCTTTTCTCCAAGCCTGCCAGCGCTATATGAACGTAATCCTACAAAAATTCTGCCCTCAAGTGATGTTCCGGTTGTTAAGACAACCGCTTTTGATGAGTATTCAATACCAAATTCATCTACTGCACCGACAATACTGTCATTTTCAACCAACAATTCTGTAATGCAACATTGTTTTAGATAAATATTCGGATTACTTTCAATCAAATTTCGCATATACCTAGAGTATTCAGCCTTATCTGACTGTGCTCTCAATGCTCTTACAGCAGGGCCTTTTGAGGAATTAAGCACTTTCATTTGCAGATATGTGGCATCCGTAACTTCCCCCATTACCCCGCCTAAAGCGTCTATTTCTCTGACTAATGTTGATTTAGCAGGTCCTCCGACTGCGGGATTGCAAGGTTGAAGTGCAATATTATCAACATTAAGTGTACACAATAAAACCTTTATTCCAAGTCGTGCACAAGCAATAGCCGCTTCACAACCGGCATGACCTGCTCCGACAACTATTACATCAAATGTATTTTTAAGGTAATTCATAACTATATTATAGTTCAAAATTGTTATTCTGACGTTATATCAGAAGCTATTTATAAAAATATTTTACATAATCCTTCAGATAAATATTAAATCAAGATACAACAAACTAACCGCTTATTCTAATAAGCGTATATTTAACACTAAAAACTGCTCAAACTCTCCTAAATGTCAAAAACGGGAATTTTAAATTTGTCTTCCGGTCAGATTAACTTACTATGATTCGGCAGTTAATTCTTCCCAGATGCTCGGCACAACAATTAACGCTGTGTACACGATAAATCCAAATAAAATCAGATTAATAGCCATCATAACCTCCTTTGGTTACATGTATATTAATCCCAATATTTTAAGAAAAATAACAATATATAGACCAAAAAGTTGAAAAATTTACAAAAGTTAATATAAAATAATGATATGAGAAAAATGACACAAAAAGACTTCGGAATACTGTTTTCAGGACTTTGCTGTTCTAGATGTAAAAACGAATTTACTATTAATGATTTAACAGAAATTCGGAAAGAAAACGATATAAGAATTTGTAAATTACACTGTCAAAAATGTGATAAAGATTTTGGTGAAGTTATAATAAATTACAACAAAAAGGCTAAAACACATTCCCCGCTTGAGATAATCGACGGACCTGCGCCGATAGATTTTGATGATGTAATTGAGGCTCACAAATTTATAAAAGAAAACCTCTAAAATGAGTTAATCAAACTACATATTTGATTGACAAAACAGGGAATAACGTGAAAAAATAGAGTAACAGAGGGGGATTTGTAAATGGTTAAAGAAACTTACCTGCATGACAAACATGTTAAATTGGGCGCAAAAATGGTTGATTTCGCAGGCTGGCATATGCCTGTTCAATACACATCAATTATTGATGAACATAAAACTGTCAGAGAAGCCGTCGGACTGTTTGATGTTTCGCACATGGGTGAAGTTTTTATATCGGGTAAAGATGCAACCAAATTCCTTAATAAAATCGTTCCGCAAGATATCGACAAACTTGATTACGAAAAAGCGGTTTATTGCCAATTGCCAAATTTGAACGGCGGTTTAATTGACGATTTGATAATTTACAAACTGGGGATTGAATATTATCTTGTAATTTGTAACGCCTCAAGAATTGATGAGGATTTAAACTGGATTGTCAGAAATAAAAGAGGTTTGGATGTAAAAATAGATAACCAATCACATAATTATTCATTATTAGCGGTTCAAGGGCCTAAGGCAATAGATTTAGTTAAGAAAATGGGCTATGACATTGAAGGTCAAAAATCCTTCACAATCAAACCTGCAGTCATTGAAGGTATAAAACTATTGGCATCTCGCACAGGATACACCGGCGAAGACGGATTTGAACTGCTTGTTGAAAACGAATACTCCGAATTTTTATGGGATAAAATACTTGAAAAAGGTCAGGAATACGGGATAAAACCAATCGGACTCGGAGCGCGTGATACATTGAGGCTTGAAGCAGCATTACACTTATACGGAAATGACTTGGATGAAAACACAACTCCTATTGAAGCCGGGCTTTCATGGTCAGTTCCAAAAGATAAAAAAGTTGATTATAACGGGAAAAATGTAATATTACAACAGGCTTTAAACGGTGTTGAAAAGAAACTTGTCGGGATTGTGATGTTAGATAAAAATATTGCAAGACACGGTTATGATGTGTATTTTAAAGGGGAAAAAGCGGGTATTGTAACAAGCGGCTGCGTATCCCCAAGCACAGGAAAAAATATTGCATTGGCTTATGTTAAAAATAACAAAGAAATTTGCATCGGGGCAACTGTTCAAGTTATGATAAGAGAAAAATTACACGATGCACAAATTGTTAAGCGACCGTTTGTTGAAAAAAGAAATCATGTTTAATAAATTAAAGGAGAAATATAATGAGTTTTACAGATGAAATTTTATGCACAAAATCACACGAATATATAACAAAACAAGGTGCAAATTCAGGAGAATACGCAATAGGTTTAACTGATTATGCAATTGATCAGCTTGGCGACATTGTATTTTTGGAATTACCTGAAATAGGTGACAAGTTTGAAAAAGGTAGTGCATTTGCAAATATTGAATCAGTTAAAGCTGCATCTGAAATTTATATGCCAATAAGCGGCGAAATTACAGAAGTTAACACCGCGCTGGTTGACGCTCCGGAAAGCCTTAACGAAGACTGTTGGGAAAACGGATGGCTAGTAAAAATCAAGCCTACAGCTGATGAAAAAACAGAAACAGCAGAATTATTGACATACACAGATTATAAAGAAGAATTGGAATAATATGAAAAATTTTTTAGTACATAACGAAAACACAACAAAAGAGATGTGCTCTGATATAGGCATTGATAAGGTAGAAGATTTGTTCAAACAAATACCGCAAAGTGTAAGAATGAAAGATCTAAATCTTCCAAACGCTTTAAGCGAACTTGAGACTCAAAAAAGAGTAAAAAGTCTTGCGAATATGAACATTTCAGATTACGCAAACTTTATGGGAGGAGGAATTTACAATAAATTCGTTCCTGCATGCATTTCACAAGTGGCATCAAGATTTGAATTTAATACAGCCTACACTCCGTATCAACCTGAAATCTCGCAGGGTACATTGCAGGTTATGTACGAATTTCAAACAATGATATGCAGATTAACGGGTATGGATATTGCAAACGCTACTGTTTATGATGCGGGAACTGCCTGTGCAGAAGCGATATTTATGGCATGCAGAATATCTAAAAACTACAAGGTTTGCGTATTAAATTCTCTCAACCCCGAATACAAAGAAATTATTAAAACTTATACATATTCACAATCTATTGTTGTTGATTGGGTTGACAAAATACCTGATGATACTGCAGAATATGCATGCGTATTAGTTCAGACACCTGACTACTATGGTGAAATTTTAGACGTTAAACCTGTAAATTGTTTACTTGTCGTTTGTTGCGATATTTCATCATTATCATTATTAAAACCACCTGCAGAATATGGTGCGGATATCGTTGTAGGTGACATCCAAACATTAGGGATTCCAATGAATTTTGGAGGACCGACAGCAGGGTTTATGGCATGTAAAGAAAAGTTCATGAGGCAGTTACCGGGCAGGCTTGCAGGCAGAACAACGGATAAAGACGGTAAACAAGCGTTTTGTTTGACTATCCAAACCCGTGAACAACACATAAAACGAGAAAAAGCAACCAGCAATATTTGTTCTAATCAGGCATTGGTAGGGCTATGTTCAACTCTCTATTTATCCGTTATGGGAGAACATGGGTTCAAGCAAGCTGGCTATCTGTCTGCCAAAAACGCTCATATTCTTTCTGAGAAATTAGCAGCAAAAGGAATTAAAACATTAAATAAGAACTTCTTTAACGAATTTACAATTGAAGTTGACGACGCTGATAAATTTCTCTCAAAATTAAAAGAAAACAAGATTTTGGGCGGGATAAAACTAAACAGTAAAAACATTTTGGTTGCCACAACAGAAATGAACTCTACAGAAGAAATTGATAATTATATTGCCTGTGTTTAGGTTGGAATTTCAAACCTGATAACTAGGTATTTAATATGGCAAGTTTACCATTCACTTTTAAACCTGTTTAGGTTATAATTTAGTAGCAAAAGTTTAATATTTTTTGAAAGGTTAGTTATATGCAAAAAAATCAAGCTATGGGGATGTACGTTATATTAGCTGTTGTAGTTATGGTCTTTATCTCGACCATTTTGAAAAGCGGCCCGACCACATCAACAACAGAAATATCATATACAAATTTTTTACAAAAACTTGAGAATAAAGAGTTTATAAAAATTGAGAAATATGATGATATGCTCATTGCAATACCAAAAGAGCAAAAAACAGAAAAAACTGTTGAAGAAAAAGAACAGAAAAACACTGTATCTCCATTTTTGACACCTGACAATAAAAATCAGCAAGCACCTTTGCAACAATATAAAGTTCAAATTCCTACAAATAATGAGGAGTTAATGACAAAATTAAACGAATCAGGTGCTGATATTACGGTGCGAAAAGCCCCCGAATCAAATCAGATTGCGGGAAATATCGGTACATTTATAATAATTTTATTTGCTATTATATCGCTTGGAATAATGATAAAAGCCATTCAAGCCGGCGGAACTCAAGCAATGTCATTCGGCAAAAGTAAAGCTAAAATGCTCTTGGATTCAAAAGTAAAAACAACTTTTAATGATGTTGCAGGTATTGACGAAGAAAAGAAAGAACTTGAAGAAATCGTCGATTTTCTAAAAAATGGCGAAAAATATATGAAATTAGGCGCAAAAATACCAAAGGGCGTACTTTTGGTAGGACCTCCGGGTACCGGTAAAACCTTAATGGCAAAAGCAGTTGCAGGCGAAGCCAGCGTGCCGTTTTTCTCAATTTCGGGTTCTGATTTTGTTGAGATGTTTGTCGGTGTTGGTGCAAGCCGAGTAAGAGATTTGTTTGAGCAGGCAAAAAAACATCAACCTTGCATTATATTTATTGACGAAATTGATGCTGTCGGCAGACAAAGAGGTGCAGGTCTTGGCGGCGGGCATGATGAAAGAGAACAAACTCTAAACCAATTGCTTGTTGAAATGGACGGATTTGACGCAAACACAAATATCATAGTTATTGCTGCAACAAACAGACCTGATATCTTGGATAATGCACTTTTAAGACCGGGAAGATTTGACAGACAGATTTATATCAACGCACCAGACGTAAAAGGCAGAGAAAAGATTTTAGAAGTTCACGCTAAAAATAAAAAATTAGATAAAGATGTTGATTTGAAAATTCTTGCAAAACGTACTCCGGGATTTACGGGGGCAGATTTACAAAATCTTCTTAATGAATCCGCTTTACTTGCTGCAAGGAAAAATCAATCAAAAATTACAATGAAAGATGTTGACGAATCTATTGACCGAGTTATTGCTGGTATCGAAAAGAAAAGCCGTGTTTTGACTGACGCTGACAGAGAATTAACGTCTTATCATGAGGTAGGTCATGCACTGTTACACAAACTCTTACCTGAAGGAAACGAACTTCATAAGGTATCAATTATACCAAGAGGAATGGCAGGCGGTGTGACTTGGGCAAGACCGAAAGATGAAAGCGTTTATACAAGCAAAGCAAAACTCCTTGCAGAAATTACCTCAGGGCTTGGCGGCAGAGCTGCGGAAGAAATTGTATACGGACTTGATAATGTAAGCACAGGTGCAAGTCAGGATTTAATACAAGTTACAAATTTAGCCAGAAAAATGGTTACGGCTTGGGGAATGTCTGAAAAACTTGGTACTATGGCTTACGGAAAAAACCAAGAGAATGTTTTCATGGGCAGAGATTTCGGACACCAAAGAGATTACTCGGAGCAGGTTGCTTTTGAAATTGATCAGGAAATTAAACGCATTGTTGACGAAAGATATGCTCTGGCTAAAAAGTTATTAACAGAAAACAGAGACATGCTTGAAGAAATTTCAAAAGAACTCTTAGATAAAGAAACAATTGATGAAAAAGAGTTTGAGAATATTATGGAAAATGTGAAAAACAAAAGAGCATAAATCACAAATTCATACAAAAATCTAAAAACCTAAAACTAAATTACGTTTTAGGTTTTTTATTTAATATCTATTTTCATTGAAGTAACTCATGAATTATTAACACAACAATTTCACCGGGAGCAAGGTTTAAGTAGATTTTGCCGCCCTTAACATCAGGCATTGATGAAATTTTTATAGGTAATAAATTTTGGGTTTTAGAATTAAACTTAGGAATTTTTACAACCGTTTTTTGAGAATTTTCATAATCTAAATTCCCGATAGTTACAACTTTTTTAACATTGTTTGAAAACATATAAGCAAAAACATCCTGATGATTTGTTTTCAGCGGAGTAAAATTGCCCTCATTCAAAACATTTAGAACACTTTGTTTTACATTATTTCCTAAAAGAAAATCATTTTTTAATGAAATATTGTCCCCTTCGGGTTTACGTGACAAATTAAATATATCGAGTTTCCCGCGATGCATAAAATACATATCATCATCTGTATTAGTTTCAGGGGCAAGTTTGTTTGCGTTCACGTAAAGATAGTCATCCCCTGTTTGGAACCCATCAACAAAATACGAATTTACAGGTAACGTAGCATTTAACCATATAATCATATCACTTAATGCTGCCCCTTTTAAAAGGATAGGACTAACCTCATCATGTGTCGTAAAACTTCCTATGACACTTTTACTTCCCTTATATTTTTTCAAATCTTTAAAAGTAAAGTTAAACTGATTATATAATTCTTTTGAGGTTTTCCAGTCTTTTATATTAAAAAATGAACCGTAATAGCCGTCAAATCCTGCTTCTAAAAGTTTATCATAGGAGGTAAATACAGCTGATTGAGAAATCGGTTCATGCCACGAATCCGAAACTTCAGCAAGCCAAAGAAATTCAGGATCAACCTCACGGGAATAAGTAATTAATTCTTTCCAAAATGCTGCAGTTTTTGAATGTGCAACGTCTGCACGAATCCCATCAACCCCGAGATTTATCGCAAAATTTACAAAATCCTTATACAAATTAAAGACATTTGCATCAATTTTATCCTCGCTGCCGACAGATAAAAGCCTTACATCAGTCCAATCCGAAGGAATAACAGGTTCCCCCGAAACTCCCGCAACAAACAAATCCGGTCGCTGCAAGTATAAATCGTAAGATGCACAAGCAGGAACATCAAATATAACTCTAATATCTCTCTTATGAGCCTCTGAAATAAATTTTTGAGCCTGCTCCTGCGCCGATAACGGAGAATTTTTATCAATTAAATATTCACTTATTGAATCAAACGCTGACGCCGAATAAACACTTCCTGCAGTTCCCAAAGCCTTTAATTTACCTGTTGGGGTGACAGGCAAAACATGGATTGTATTTATACCCAGATTTTTTAATTCATCAAGTCTTTCTATTGCATTTAAAAAAGTTCCGCGAACTTCGCCCATATTTTCTTGGATAAATCCGTCCCCATTAACATCTTTTGCATTAAAAGAACGAATATTTATTTCCATTATTCGGGCATCATTATTCAAAAATTTTGTACGCAAATCATTCTGCCAAGCATCTTCCACCGCAGACGCCGACAAAGTAGTACAAGCCAAAACAAAAAATATTGCTGCGAAATCTCGTAATTTCATATTAAAATCCTATTCAACAGGAATCAGTAATTCCTGATCAATGTTTATTCGGTCAAGCGTTTTTAAATTATTGGCTTTCATAATTAACTCCGCTTTTTCAGGAGAATAAGAACCATAGTAATGTTTAATAATGCTTTCTCCGGTATCACCGCTTTTTACAATGTATTTCTTCATCTTAGAAGTGTCAAAAGTCGGCTCGGTTTCAGAATTATCTTGAGCTTGATTTACTGCTTGTTCTGTATCATCTTCCGTCGGAACAGAAATTCTGTTTTCAATATCATTTTGAGCTTCTTGAGCCTGTTGTTCCAAAGTATCTTGAGATTGCGACATAGAATATACAGCTTTAACAACCCCGCTTGGGATTTTACCTGTTTTTATACAATAAGCGCTAATCGAAAGTCCTAAAAATGCCGAAACCAAAAATCCGACACAAAAACCTATCAAAATATAAGCGAAAGGTGAATTAGTATTGAACTGAGCCGGCTTAAAATTTTGCCACAGTAAATCAATTTCTTGAGTTTTACTGTTTTGAGTATCTTCGACTTGAACAGTCTCCTCAGGTCTTACGTATTCTCCGATACAATCCTCAGAATTTTGCTCTTTAGATAGATTTTCTATAACTTCAATTGATTCTCTTGATAATGTTGATCTTCTTATTGTAGAACTTTTCATTTAATACCTCGCTACCCATTCATAACAGTATAGTACCACGCACAACGGGAATATTCAAGCAAATGTAAAGAATATCGCCAAAACAAAAGCGGTAACCGAAAGATTACCGCTTTTTAAACCTATATAGTAATTAAATTACTTAACAAGTTCTTTGAATTTTTTACCAGCTGAGAATGCAGGAACAGTTTTAGCAGCAATTTTCAAAGTTGCACCTGTTTGAGGGTTTCTGCCTGTTCTTGCAGCTCTTTTGCGAGCTTCAAAAGTACCAAAGCCAACTAATGTAACTTTTTTGCCTTTAGAAACTGTTTTTTGAATAGTTTCTAATGTAGCTGATAAAATGTCAGCAGTAGCTTTTTGTGAAACTTTTGCTTTTTTTGATACTTCTTTTACTAATTCTTCTTTGTTCATTATGAACCTCCTTCTTCCTTTCCTACGGCACCATCTTCCGCAGACTTATGTAATCGACAAATTTATTATAACATTTTTTTCAATAGTGTCAAGGGTTTTAAAGAATATTTACGGATATTATTCAGATATACTCTAAAAAATGGGATTAAAACCGGTCAAACAATTGATTTTCAGCGGGTTATGTTTCATTATTCAGTTTTGCAAATTTTACATCCTGATAAAAATATTGCAAAATTTGATAGGCATTATATCCTTGTTTTGCCAAATTATTAGCACCATGCTGTGACATGCCGACACCATGACCGTTTTTGCCCATTTCATCATCAAATGACGGAACCGAACGCAAATAAGGGGCATAACCTCCCCAAACAGAAGTTGAGGTCATTCCGCCAGCTGAGGCAAAATAATATGCTGAAATAATCTTCATATCATAAGTAAGAACAAGACCATGCGTTTCATCAACCGCTTTATTTGTGATATTTGTTTCGGCAGACGCACCTCCATAGGCTTGATCTTCGGTATTATCTTTTAAATCATAACCATGTTTTGCTTGTTTCCCGAGATTTGCAAGTGCAAAACTTCTGGCAGCAATCGCTTGAGCTTTTAAAGCCTCATAATGCCAGCTTGAAGGCATTTCTGACGGGACAACACCTTTTATATAATTTTCTAAATCAACATCATTTATAACAGTAAGTGCACCGTTGATATTTTTAATCATCAATTTCCCGTGATACCACTTACCTTTTGTACTGACATAACCTGATGTATCAGGGCGTAAAACAACTGCTGCCGTACCTAAGGCATAGTATTTACCGCCACTTTTAATCGCAATCTCATTTTTATAAGGTACTAACACATACCCTTTCATCGCATCAGTTGTACATACCGTTTTATTCGTATTTACGTCAATAAGCCGACCGTTTACGTTTGTTCCGACACCGGCTTCATTTACCTGCGTCATTAATCCTATTTTTATGGCATAACTTGGATTTCCCGAAAGAAAACCCATAACCAAAAATGTTAGTAATATATATATCTTTTTCATATTTTCATTTTATCACTTTCTTTTTCTTTGTAATAAACCAAACGTAGGATTTTTAACGATTCTGATAAATTCTTGTATAATTCCAATAACTTTTAAATACTTTTTTAACGTAATTTTTAGTTTCATCATAAGGAATTTGCTCAACAAATTCATCAGTATCGTTATATTTAAGGTTTGCCTTCCAATTTGATACTGCACCAATACCGCCGTTATATGCGGCAATCGCAGACACATCTTTATTTTCAAGCATTCCTCTTATAGTTGAATAATAAAGATTACCCAATTTTATATTTAATTCGGGATTAACCAATGATGATGTATTAAATTCAATACCGTGTTTTGAGCCTATATCATGGGCAGTTGTTGGCATCAACTGCATCAAACCGATAGCCCCGACAGAACTTTGAACTTGCGGATTGAATGAACTTTCTTCCCTGATAATTGCCATCATTAAAGCATCATTGTTTTTATATATATTTGAAAAATTTTTGACTTGTTTATAATAGTTTTGAGGATACACAAGTCGCCACCTCAAATCTGTTTTTACGGGTTTTAATGTGATTTCAGCCATCGCATCACGAGCTATAACCATCGATTTTGCATAGTTACCGCGTTCATATTCAACCCAGCTTTTTATAAACTCGTCGTTTGTAAATTTAATTAGCATATCGTAATCTTTAACCTGCATTAAAGAATATAAAATATCAGTTTTGTTCGGATATTTATAAGGATATATCACCGGTTTATAATCTAAATTTGCGGATATAACAGAGCTTTCGACATTTTTAATAAGCCAATAGGCTCTATATGCGTAATAACTGTCAGGATATTTATTTATTATGTCATTAAAGTATTTTGCGGCTAATTCAAAATTATTGTATTTTTGTTCTATTTTTCCCGCCCAAAACATGACTAACGGGGAATAAGAAGATTCCGGATACTTGGTCATAAAATTTCTTGCAGTTTGTCGAGCGGAAGCATATTTTTTCTGTAAAATTTCAGCTAAAAATATCTGCAACAGGACATCTTGAGCATATTCACTTTCAGGATAATTGGAATATAATTCACGATAACAAGCGGCTTGGTCTTTTTGCAAAGAATTATCACATTTTAATTTCCACAAATAGTCCTTACCGTTACCCTTTGCTATTGAAAACAGTTTTGAAACATTGATATATCTGTCTTTTAATTCAAACATGCTAAGATAATCATCAACCGCACGTTTATAATCACCTTTTTCAACAGAATTTGCAAACTTAGCTACTCCTTCTTCTGTTAAGTTTTTTGTTTTTGTGTAATCAAACAAAGCAAGAGAATTAGAGGCTGCAACCGCCCAGCTATCTTCCTTTTTGGCTTTTTTCAGTATTGTATTCGACTCTTTATAATTTTCGGCAAAATAATAGGCTTTTGCCACAAGAACAATATCTTTTGACTTCATATTAGGATTAAATTTTTGCCAATTAGCCGCAACTGAAGGCGCCAAACGTCCATCAGGATAAGTTTGCAGGTATTTCCGGTATGCTTTTTCAACATCAGCAACTTTTTTACGTGAAAATATTTTATTTGAATATCTGATTTTTGAGGCATCTATTCGTGCTTTATAATACTCAGAGGCAATTTTAAAATCTTCATCAATATCTGACTTTGTAACCTGATTGAAATACTTATATGCTAATTGCGGATTATCATCAATCAAAAGTTGAGCCGCCAAGTAACGAGCCTCAGAACTCAACTTGAATTTCGGGTATGTCCTAAACAATTGCATATATGCTTTTAACTCTGAATTTTTGTCACCTAAGACTTTAGCGCACATTGCCTGACGAAAAATAGCTATCGGCTTCAAATTCGAAGAATAACTGATTTTTGAAAACAGATAATAAGCGTTCGAATAATTTTCGTTATCATAATCTTTTAATGCACTTTCATAAATTTTGTAAGTTTTAGATATCGGTTGATAAATTTTTGCAAAAAATAAACCAAAAACCAAACATAAAAGTATTATTACGATTTTATACCATAAATTATTATCTTTTTTGAACACGTACATAAAGTCATTTTACCAAATTTTTTAACCAAAGAAAAATTTTTATCAAATATTTACATTTTTAAGTTATAATTTAGTCAACAAGGAGAAGAATATGCCAAACTGGGAAAAAGGATTAATTGCACTTGGAATAAATTTTGTACTGCTGGTTGTTTTATTCAAAGTCATTGATATAATTGATAGCAAAATAAGAATACGAATTAAGAATGAAGAAACAAACTCCCCGCTGTTGCGATTTATGCCGATAATCATGAAACTTTTAA
Organism: Candidatus Gastranaerophilaceae bacterium; assembly: GCA_051874955.1. Lineage (GTDB taxonomy): Bacteria > Cyanobacteriota > Vampirovibrionia > Gastranaerophilales > Gastranaerophilaceae > Zag111. The sequence goes on along the minus strand of JBJEGJ010000034.1, from coordinate 9,043 downwards.
AAGCAGTATTGGTATTTATAGCATTAACAGGTTTTCTGCAAAGTCAAGGCTATTCTGTTTCATCAATTCTTGCCGGATTTGGAATTGGCGGTATTGCAGTAGGTATGGCAGCTAAAGATGCGCTTGCAAATATATTCGGAAGCCTTGAAATACTTTCCGATCACGTTTATAAAATAGGCGATTATGTAAAAATTAATGGCATTGAGGGTTATGTTGAAGATATAAACATCCGATCAACAAAAATCAGAGATTTGGATAATTTCTTAATAAACGTACCAAATAATGTTGCCGCAAATGCTGTTATTACAAATGTTTCAAGAGCTAAAAAGAGATTTATAAATATAACATTCGGCGTCACTTATTCTACAAATAACGACAAAATAGCACAAGCTCGTGAAATTTTAAAGAATATTGCAATAAACCATAAAGAAATTCACAACGAATTTACTGTAGCAGTGCATGATTTGGGAGATAGCTCAATAAATATAAGATTTAGAGGTTATGTAAAATCAGGTTCGTATGATAAATTTTTAAAAGTACGAGGAGAATTTTTGGAATCTGTAATTTCAAAATTCAGAGAAGAAAAAATTGATTTCGCATTTCCGTCCCGTTCAATATATATAGAAAGTGATAATACAAAAGTTGAAAATTAAAATAATTGCACTCGGTAAAATTAAAGAAAAATTTTTAAAAGAAGGAATTAACGAATTTCTGAAAAGGCTGACGCCTTATGCTTCAGTTGAAATTGTTGAAATTCCGCCAATAGATATTAAAGATGAAAATTTAACCGAGAGAGTTTTAAATGAAGAAGGCGAAAAAATATTATCACATTTAAAGCCCCTAGATTACGTTATAACTTTGGAAATAGAAGGTAAATTATTATCAAGCGAAGAATTTGCCAATAAAATAAATTTATTGACTAACGACGGAGTGCAAGAAATTGTATTTATAATCGGTTCATCTCACGGAATAGGGAAAAATGTCAAAGCCAGAGCGGATTTCAAATTAAGTTTTTCAAAGATGACTTTTCTGCATCAATTTGCAAGACTTATACTTGTTGAACAAATTTACAGAGCTTTTAAAATTATCAAAGGTGAAACTTACCATAAATAAGTCTTGTCACATTCTGAAACAAGTGCTATAATTATTCGGATATAAGATTTTAAAAGGAGAACTTTTAATGGAAACATTTGAACTGAATTTGTCAATTGAAGAGCTTGAAAAACGTACTCATAAAGATTATTTAATCAGAAAAAAATTTTTAAAAGCTGATGCGCCCGAATATTTATCACTTGACGAAGGTGATAAAACCGCCCTCAAGCATCTGGTAAAAGCTGCAGCCATTTTAGAAAAAATCAACATGCAAATTGATAATCCGCACAATCTTGCAGTAAAAGAGTTTTTAGAAGAAGAAATCAAAAAGGGCAACAGGCAAGCTGAGCTTACAAAAATTTTATTTGATGCACAAAAAGGGATTAACGCAATTGACACAATGTCAAATCCTATCAGACTTATAAAAGGTTTGGACGAACATCCGGGCAAAGGGGTTTATCCTGAAGACCTGTCTAAAGAAGAATTTCACTCAATACTGTTAAATATGCTAAACAACAATAAGATTGAGGAAGTCAGACAAATCTTAACCCAGCGTTCTATTGTTGTTCGAGATAACAACGAATTAAAAGGAATTGATTACATTGATTATTTTAAAGATGACTTTGCAAAAATGGCGGATGAACTTGATAAGGCTGCATTTGTTTCAACAAACTCTGATTTTAACGAGTTTTTAAAACTGCAGGCAAAAGCATTAAGAACCGCAGATCCGATGTTTGATGCATACGCCGATAAAAAATGGGCAAGTCTGCAAGATACCCCTTTGGAATTTACAATAACAAGAGAAAACTATGAAGATGAAATGACAGGCTCAATAGTTGAAAACGAAGAACTGTCAAACCTTTTAGACAAATACAATATCAAACCGATTCCAAAAGATTTTTTGGGCGGGAGAGTAGGAATTGTAAATAAACAAGGAACAGAAGCGCTTATGGCTATAAAAAAATATCTGCCGACTTTGGCGGATAATATGCCATATAAAGATGAATACGAGCAGACAATTTCCTCTGATACCGATGCTAAACAAACTATGGTTGACGTTGATATGGTCATGGCATCGGGAGATGTTGGAGAATATAGAGGTGGAATTACCCTTGCCGAAAACTTACCTAATTCTGACAAATTATCACTTTCAATAGGCGGCGGACGACGCAATGTATATCACAGACAAATCAGATTTATTAGTGATATGTCAAAATTACAAGAAAGACTTGATGCGGTATTAGACCCTGAACAACACAAATATTATTTGGATGAAGCAGACCATTGGTTTACTATCGGGCATGAAAACGCTCACTCGCTCGGGCCTAAGGGCAGCAGCGAAGCTCTCGGCAAATACCGTAATATAATAGAAGAAAATAAAGCTGATATGGGAGCATTGGCATTTGTGGATTTACTTACGGAACTTGGGATGTACACGCAGGAACAACGACTTCAAATTATTGTTACAACTATGGCTGATAACTTCCTGAAATCTAAGCCGACACTATCTCAAGCCCACAGAGTAAGAACGGTTATGCAGAATAAATATTTTGCTCAACGTGGCGGTTATGATATAACTTCAGACGGAAAAATCCACATTAATATTGATAAAATCGTTCCGATAGCAAAAGAAATGCTTGCAGAAATTATCCGAATTCAAATAGACGGTGATTTTAACAAGGCCGAAAAATACGTAAATGAAAATTTTGTTTGGACTGACAATATGGAGCTTATCGCACAAAAACTTCAAAAAGTGTCAAAGGCATTAAACGGAACTTTAGAAACCGAACTTGCCGATAAACTTTTGGCTGAAGATTAAAAACAAAATAAAATTAACAAAATAACAAAGGTTACAAATTGTAACTTTTGTTATTTTTTTTGTAAATTATTCAAAAGATAAATACTTTATATATACAAAGGGGATAATAATATGGGATTTGGAGATGTAACAACAAAATTTTCGGCTTCATCATATCAACAATGTGATGGCTCAAATTTTTCAACTGCCGGAATAGATAACAGTTATAAAGTCGGAGATGGTAATTTAGGAATTTATGCCGGAGTCGGATGCGGTTTTAATAATAAACCGTTCAGCGCGGTTATTGATTTTAAAGGTTCTTACGATTACGGCGACAGTCCGCTTTCCGGAGGATTTAGAATTAGAAATAATATCGGTGAAAACTCAAAAACCGTTCAATTTCGCTTTCAGCCTTGCACGGTTACCGTTCCGATAGGCGATAGTACAAAATTCTATGCAACACCTTATGTTGCAACAAAAGTAAACTATAACAACGGAAATAACGCAACTACAGTCGGCTGCTACGCAGGGGTTTCACAGAAAATAGGAAAAGCCTCAGTATTTGTAGAAGGACAAATATATGACGTAAGAAAAGTTGACCCCACCACAACAAGTATTAATGTAGGGGTTTCTATTCCTATTAATTAGTATTTGAAACCGTCAGCTTTCATTCTGTCTATAACCTCTTGGAGTTTTTCATCAGAACATACGTAAGAAATTCTGAAAAAACCTTTACCGTATTTACCGAAAGCATCACCCGGAACAATTACAATACCGGACTTTTCAAGCATATCTTCACAGAATTTATATGATGACTCATATTTTCGAGGAATTGGCAGCCACAAATAAAAGGTTGAACTCGGGATATCGGTATCATCAATTTCCCAGCCAAGTTCCCTTAATCCTTTTATCATAATGGATTGCTTGCGTTTAAATCCTGCATTTGCACTCTTTATATAATCGTCACCCTCTGGGGACGTCATAATATACGCACACGCTTTTTGTAACGCCTTAAAAATACCGTTATCTATAGTTGATTTAGCTTTAGCAAAACGAGATATCACATCAGCATTTCCGCACATCCAACCTAAGCGCCAACCGGTTATCGCATAAGGTTTTGAAAGAGTATATAATTCAACCGCAACATCTTTTGCCACGTCAAGTTCCAAAACACTAAACGGCTTTTTTAATTCATCATAATAAACATCACAATACGCAGCATCAGAAATTAACAACAAATTATATTTTTTGCAAAAGTCAATTACTGATTTTGCATAATCTCTTGTCATATCAACCCCAAGCGGATTGTTAGGATAATTAATGATAACAGCCTTTACTTTAGCAGTATCCAAACCTTCCGCAACCATACTTTCAAAAACATTTTCCAAATCAGGTTGATAATTGTTTGTCTTAGTCAAAGGTATAGGATATGCCAAACCTCCTGATGCCTTTACCATTTGACCATAAGAAGCATAACCGGGATCCGGAATTAAAATAATATCTTTTTCCAAATCATCATATTTAGGATTTATAAGAAATCTAATCAAATTAGCAAGTCCGTCCTTAGAACCCAACAAGGAAAAGACTTCGGTTTTAGCATCAAGTTCAACACCAAATCTGTCAAACATACGCTGAGCGCAAGCCTCTCTGTAATAAGATTCACCGCGAGTTACGGAATATGTGTGAATATTATCTTCCGTCAAAAATTCTTTCAGCTTATCAATTAGCGCAGCCGGCGGATTAGCAGTCGGAGCACCCATTGATAACATTATCGGAGCACGATTTTTCTTAGTTAAAGTTTCTGACAGTTGTGCCGTTTTTTCCTTTAGCTTTACCATAATATATGTGTCTAAAGACATTGCAAATTCATTAAATAAATTTTCCATATTCATATTTACTTCCTTTTAATTTCAAATTATGCCTGCATTTGCATAGGGCCTTCCAAAGATGCCGTTACAAATTGCTTTGTATATGGGGTATCCTGTTTTAAAAGTTCTGTCGGAGTACCTTCAAATACAATCTTTCCGTCATACAACATTATAACTCTGTCTGCCGTTCTGGTAATGGTTGACATTTGGTGAGTTACAACAATTGATGCGGCATTCAGTTCGCGTTTTAAACTTACAATATAATCTTCAATCAAAGTTGAAGACATAGGATCCAAACCTGCTGTCGGTTCATCATACAAGATAATATCAGGGTTGGTCACTATCGCTCTTGCAAAACTGACACGTTTTTGCATACCACCTGACAACTCTGACGGAAATTTATTCTCAATTCCTTTCAAGCCGACAAGCTCTAATTTTTCGGAAACAATTTCCTTAATCTGCTCGGGTGTATATTTTTTCCTTAAATCTTTACGTTCCTGAAGTGCAAAAGATATATTGTCTGCAACATTTAACGAATCAAACAACGCAGAATACTGAAAAACCATAGCAATATCCCCGTTAGAGGTGAGAACTTCTCCGCTATCGTAAGGAATTAAACCGCAAATCAATTTCAAAACGGTACTCTTACCCGAGCCTGAAAAGCCGACAATTGCAAGAATTTCACCGTCATTTACCTTGAATGATATATCATTTATAACTGTTCGTTCATCAAATGTTTTTATTAAATTTTTAACTTCAATACTCATAACAATACCTTCTCATAAATTAAAAGAAAAATAAAATTGCAAAAACCATATCCCAAACAACGATGGCTATAAATGACCATACAACAGCTTTTGTTGTGGCAATACCGACACCCTTTGCACCACCTGACGCAAAATATCCGCATGTGCAACTAATCAAAGAAATAGTAGCGCCAAAAGTCATTGCTTTTAAAAGACATACTCCTAAATCTTTCATATATAACCCAAGCCATGCCGAATCAAAATAAGCCCTATACGTAAGACCTGCAAATAAATCCGAAGTAACAGCACCGAGCAAAACTCCGACAACAGATGCAACAATTACAACAAACGGCATCATAATCATTCCCGACAGAACTCGCGGAACAAACAGATATCTTATTGAATCCACACCCAAAACATCAATAGCATCCACTTGTTCGGTTACCCGCATTGTAGCTAATTCTGATGCCAAAGATGAACCAATCATAGAAGTTATTGCAAAACCTGACATTATCGCTCCGACTTCTCTTACAATCAGAATTGTCATCAGTAACCCGACAAAGCCGCTGCCACCTTGTTTCACCATCTCATGTGCGACCTGAGAGGCAACAATAATAGAGGTCATTCCAACAATTGAAAGTGTAATCGGTAAAGAACTCACACCAAACCTGTCACATTGAGTTATTAGTTCTTTTTTATCTATTTCACCTCTAAGAATACATTTCAGAACATGATAACCTATTTGAGCAATTTTTCCTACCGTATCCAAAAAATCAGAAAACAACAGCATAAAGCGTGAAAAAACTTTATATGTCGCTGATTGTTTTAAGTATTTCTGCAAAGTTATCATAAAAGAATTATAACATAAGCGGCTGTTTTTTATCAAACACTACGGCAAATCTTTAAAAAAGTCTTCATTCTGCATTGCATAATATGCACATCCTATACCATTATAAGTATTCTTTGATGATTTTGAGCAATATGTATTTTTATTATTAAAATGAGTATCGGGAGCACCCATTGGAACAAGCTCAATTCCGCCTTCCTTTTCGGATTCTCTTAGTTCAAATGTAAATAAATCATGACCTGCCGCATTCGGCTTGGCAGCTTTACCATTGACATCTATTGTTACAAGATAATTCCCCCAACTGCTAACATTCTGATCAATTATTATTAACATATTATTATTCAAATAAAACTGGGAATCATCAAAGGCAAACGTGGATATATATTCTGAATTCTTTGCATAATTTGTGTATTTATAATCTTTATTGGTAACCTTACTTGAACCGTCATCCCCAGTTTCTTTTCGCCCCATACAGTGAGTAGAAGCTGCATCCTGGGTTGTACACAAAGTCGCACCTTTAAAATATTTCATAAAAACAGAAGCAGAATATATGGTTGAGGCTGTGCGCTCATCATCTGAATTAAACATCTTAACACCCTGCGCTAAAAGCGAATAACCTTCCTTAAATTGCGACTTGAGTTTTATGTTATTAAGCCTTGTCATTAAACCCGGAATTGTCATAGCGGCAACAACACCGATTATGCCGAGTGTTATGAGGACTTCGGCAAGAGTGAAGGCGGCTTTTTTGAGGTGGATAGGTGGATGAGTGGATAAGTTCGTTACGTTTTTAGGGAATAAGGAAAAAGGGGAATAAGGTCGTTTCAGTAAAAAGGTCATTCCCTCTACCGGCGGGAGAGGGCAGAATTTCTTAATGAACGTGAGTGAATTTAGAAATTCGGGTGAGGGTTCAAATTTATAATGCAGCAACGCATGGAATACCCCCAAAAGCCTTACCGGAAAGAGCTTTAACCCCCCCCCCCCCGAATATTACGACTATGATTGATTTTTAGCATAATTTCTCTCCCTTTTTTTTCTCAAGTATAACAAATTTTCTAAATATTTGCAAGAAATTAGTTGCCAATATAGCCTTATCCATGTTTTAATTTATAATTAGAAAAAAGGAGTATTTATGCCAATAGATTTTAATCCGCACATCATGTTTAATATTAATAAAAACATTCCTCAAAAAGTTGTACAAAATCAGGTTTATTCAACAGGACAACCGCTTAACGACAGTTTTACAAAAGTTAGTCAGACATCTGACGGTACAGATTTTAACGGAATTAAAATCACTCAAAAAAGTTTTGGAACAATCAAAAAAACTCAAGAACAAGCAACTTTATATACAATAACAAATAAAAACGGAGCAAGTGTGAATTTATCGACATTTGGTGCAACAATTACCTCAATAAGAGTACCTGACAAAAACGGAAATTTCGTTGATGTAACACAAGGATACAACAAGGTTACCCCATACGAAGACTCTCCCGTAGGTCACGCAGGAGGAACTATAGGTCCTTACGCAAATAAAATCAATGGCGGAAAATTCAAACTTGACGGAAAAGAATACACATTAGAATGTAATAAGGATAACGGGAAAACACATTCTCACGGTGGAACTCAAGGTTTTGACACTAAAAACTGGAAAGCAAAAGTTCTTCCTGACGGAATTGAATTTACATACCTAAAACCCGACATGGAAAGCGGTTATCCGGGTAATGTAGAAACAAAAGTTACATACAAATTTGATAACAATAATAACTTACATATTATCTACGACGCAAAAACCGATAAAGATACGATTATTAACCTTACAAATCACTCGTATTTTAATCTTGACGGAGCGCAAAACACAAGTGAAAATTCAGTATTAGAACATACTGTAACTTTACCAAATTCGTCAAAATACACGCAAAACAGCGAAATTGCACTCCCGACGGGAGAAATTAAATCTGTTGAAAATACACCGCTTGATTTTAGGCAACCTAAAAAAATAGGACAAGATATTAACTCAGATTTTGACCAACTTAAAATCGGTTCAGGTTACGACCAAAACTACTGTATTGATAACTATGACGGTAAATCTATGATTAAAATTGCTAAAGTCAAATCAAACAAGACAGGAATTGTTTTGGAAGTTTCAACAAATATGCCCGGATTTCAATTTTATACCGCAAATCATCTCGGCAAACCGACCCAACCTGCAGGGAAAAACGGAAGCCGCTACGAAAAGCGTTCTTCTTTTTGCATTGAACCGCAATTCTATCCAAACGCAATAAATACCGAGAATTTTGCAGAAAAAGGGATTCTTAAATCCGGCGAAACTTTTAACCGAGAAATTACATACAAATTCAGCGTAGAATAATACATACAAAAGTAACAAAATACTTGACAACAACACAGGATTGATGTTGAATAATTAATGTATTAGTCGAAATTTTCGTGCTGGATTTGACGGTTAGTACGAATTAAGTAAAAGCCGGAAACCGACGCCCAAGGTTCCGAAACGCTTTAGGCAGGGCAAATTGGTAATAAAAAAGGAGAAATTATGCCAACTATTAACCAGCTTGTACGTTCTGAACGTAAAAAGCTTCAAGACAAAACAAAATCTCCTGCGTTAATGAATTGTCCACAAAGACGCGGAGTATGCACAAGGGTTTACACAACAACCCCTAAAAAACCAAACTCAGCA
>JBJEGJ010000033.1:0-49072 GCA_051874955.1 Candidatus Gastranaerophilaceae bacterium | reverse complement strand
GGACTTGTCGGATATGACATTATGCTTGAAGAATCAACTCAAAATATAGCTTCCGCATTAAGAAATTGTCTCCTTTTCAGTACCTTTTTGTTGAGAGTGAATTTGCATAACTTTATCTTTATAATATCCTTTGAAAAATTCATCAGATTTTATTTGTTCTTCCAGCCATTCGGCATGGTTGGTATCTTTTGCAACAACAAGAACAAAAGGTTTAACGAGTTTAACTTTGTTATTTCTTGCATAAATATCTAAATCAACTTTTGTACTTTCATGAATTTTAATTCCGTCCTCCAGTTTTAACATATCAAGTTCTTCAACAGAAAGTTGTTTTGGATCAAAATTCTTTCTTGTTGCAACAGCAGGTTCTTTGACAAAGCCGTCATTCATTGCTTTTGCTAAAGAATACTCATAAACAACATTTTTAAATTTTATAGTTTTAGAGCCACTTTCAACTTGTGGTGTTGCAGTTAATTCCAGACCTAAAACAGGATTTAATTCATTCAAAACCTTAGCACTGGCTTTTGCACGATAGTGGTGAGATTCATCCATTAAAAGAATTAAGTCAGGTAAATTTTTTAAATAATCAAAATATGATTCACCAAGATATTCAGATAATCTTTTTATCCTTGGTAAACCTGTTGCTTTATCAACATCAGAGTTGATTTTTGCGATATTGAAAATATTAATTCTAACACGTTTAAATAAGGCATTATGAATATTTTGCAAAAAAATTTGATGTTTATTATAATTATCGCCTGTAATTATTTGCGGATAGCTTGTTGCAAAACGAGAAATACCTTTAAAAACGTATTTAGGACTGCTTGGATTTCCTAGGTCGTCAATAAGTTTATTATAAATAGTTAAATTCGGTGCCAAAACAAAAAAGTTATTGATGCCTTTTGCAAGGTGCAAATAAGCAATAAATGCACCCATTAAACGAGTTTTGCCGACACCGGTTGCTAAAGAAAAACAGATATTGGGAAATTCTCTTTCAAAATCAGAGAACTTTTTAACTTCTTCAAATTTTGCACCGATTTCTTTGATTTTTGCTTTTGCTTCATCAAGATTTATGTTCTTTTTAAGTTCTAAAACATCAGCAATTTCAGAAAGAATTTCCAAACTCTCCGCCTGTGGTTTTCTTAAACTCAATCTACATCTTATTTCATTAGCTGTTTTGTTCATTTATCCCTCATCCTCCATGATTTCTTCGTCTTCAAAATCTTCAGGTTGGGATTCTTCAACGATGTTTAAGTTATATTCAAGTTTTCCAAATTCGCAGCGGTCGAGAAGCATTTGCGGAATTTTCTTTACTGTTATGTTTGAAAAAGCTCTGCCGACACCTTCTTCAAAATGTGTTGCACATATTAAAAGGCTTTCATCTTCCTCGATTTTACTTGAAATTTTATTCAATAAATCTAACGACAGAAATTGTGTTGTGGTGAAAATAAAATCTTTTTCGGTTGATTTACCTTGTTTATAGACATTATTTTCATCAGGAGAAAATTTATACCCCTCATGTTTTGCCATTGCTTCTGCCAACATTTCGGCGTCATACTTTGGCTCAATAATCCAGTTATCAAACTCATCTTTTTTTAGCAACGATGGTGCAAGTTCATAGAATTTATATCCGCCGCCACCTTGCCAATTAACAGCTTTGGAAATTCCTCCTTGGTCGGTTCCGTCAATAACTTTTTGCAAACGAGGTTCACAATGGGTATAACAATGATCTCCCAACTCTATTCCTATCCATTTTCTGCCCATTTTATGAGCAACCGCAGCAGTTGTGCCTGAACCCAAGAATGAATCAAGAACTAAATCACCCTTATTGGTAGACATCTCTAATAATCGTCTTATTTGGATTTCGGGCTTTTTACCTTTTTTAAATGTTACGCTCCCTTCTTTAGCAATACCCTGATAATTCATATCATCCCATAAGTTTGTTACTAATTCGGCTGTAACATATTTCCCATCAATGAACTTCATCTTATCTTTATAAAATAAAATTCTATTACCATTTATTAGATAAATATCGGGATACCCCTCTCTTCTTTGTAAATATATTTTTTGAGGATTTTGTTTTGATAAATCAATATAATCTCTAGTTTCCTGCCCTACACTATTATAATCAGGTTGCGCAAACCTAATTATTCTTTCAGGAAACTTGTTCAAACAATTTTTTATATTTGTATTATTTATTTTTAAATATTCTGTTAGTGATGTAAATTCCCACTTTTCATAATTTTCCTCATAGTTTAAAATTATCTGATTATAGGCCTTATCATAATCTCGTTCTTTATAGACTGGTTGATAAATCCAATTCTCTTTATTTTTTGCATAGGAAATCATTAAATCACATACTTGGACTGGCGTCGGATTTATTGCTTTATGACCAGTTGCTGCACCTCGTTGAATTGTTGTTTGAATTATAAAATTATTTCTTCCAAAAATTTCATCGCACAAAATTTTCAAATAATGACTTTCTTTTTCATCTATTGAAATCCATATCGAACCATCATCTGAAAGTAAATTATATAATATTTTTATACGCATTTGCATCATTGTGAGCCAAATAGAATGCTCTAAATTATCGTCATAACCAATTTCCTTTCCGTCAGCATTAATTCTTGCACCCGTATTATAAGGAGGATCGATATAAATACATTTGACTTTCCCTGTATAGTCTTGTTCAAGAGCTTTTAAAGCAAGCAAGTTATCACCATGGATAAGCATATTTTCGGTGTTTTTATCCCCATAAGATTTTTCCGGCACCTCAACCAAAATCCTCGGCTCCAGATTAACCTCTCTATCTTTCCCTATCCATGTTAATTCTAACTTTTGCTTGCTTTTACTCATTTATATTTTTCCTTATTTTTATTTAAGATTATTATACATTACACCTATGTCAAAATAGGACATATTATTTTTGTGGGGTCTGTGATGGTTGCGGCTTAGGTGCCGGTTGCGATGTTTTAGGAGGGTTATTTCCTCCTTTTACTGATTTACTTGGTTGTGTAGTTTTAGGTGGATTTAAGCCATTTTGCCTTTTATTCATTTTCCCCTCCGTTTTTTATGTGATATTCAAATTCTTTAGCTTTTATTATTTGCTCAAATTTTGTATTATCACTATTTGTTCGTATTTGTGTTTTCTGATTACAATTATTTAAAATAGAAATACCTGCAAAGACAACAGAGAGCATAAATGTAATCAAAAACACATTGTTTATAATCTCTGACCATTGGAACCAAATATTACCGTTTTCGGGATGATTTTTATCTAATCCTTTGTCACAACCCTCTTTAGATATTCTTGCCGAAATTAACTGCAAAAATAAAGTTAAAACAAATCCCCATATTGCTATATAATAATATAAGTTTGTAGATTGAATTTTATCGCTAAAACCTAACAATACTGTAATAGCTCCGGCAGAAACTGTAAATATACCTTTGTCAATAAAACTATTATTTTCTGTATAATATTTAATTAACAGTTCATTATATTCTTTTTTATCCATTACTTCTTATCCTCCAACTCTTTTTGTTTTTGGCGTTCGAGTTTTTTAATGCTTTCTGCTGTTGGCAAATCTTCCGGCATTGTGCCACCGAGTTCTTCAATAGTTTGACGAACCTTTTTACCAACTTCATAGTGAGTTTGATTAGCTTTCATTTTGCCTTTGATATTTTCACGTCTCAGCTTTTCTTCGGTTTGCGTAGCACGGAATAAGTTTGCTGCTAATTCTGTACTTCCCATATGGTCTAAAATATCTTGACTCTTTTTTAGACCTTTTCTTTTGTGTATTGCTTGCCTGTCTAATCCGCCATACAACCCCTTATAACCATAGTTTTGAAATATTGCATAATCAATAGGTTCGTTTATGCCGGCACCTTTTGCCGCCTCTGCTAATTGTTTATTGTGTTCTCTCATTTGTTCTCTTAATAAAAGCCTTTTTGAATCTTCTTCGGATTGAATTAAGCGTTTTTCATCTTCTTCCAAAAGTTCCTTTTGACGAGTTTTTATTGCAAAATATGCTTGCCCGAGAGCAACATTGGTTTTTGATGGGTCAGCATTTTGAACAGCTATATAGCAAGCAAATCTTGATAATTTCAAACTATCTAGTTCACGAGCAGCACCGGAACCGATTTCGACCATGTCGAGCATGTCCTCGATATGGTTTTCAATATCTTCATTTAATGAAATTAAAGCTTCCTTTACCTTATCTATTACAGGTAAAAAATGTCTATATTCAGAATACTCAAGCAATTTATATAAATCTCTTGCCGACCAATATTCGTATCCATCTTCGCTGATTCTTTTAATTTTTTCAAACGGTGATTTTAATAAATCGTCAATAGAATACTTCATTATATTAACCTCCAGCGGATTGTAAACAGTTCTTCTTCGGATATTTTTTGATTTAACTTTGCTTCAATTTTTTCTATTAAATCTTCTTTTTGCTTATCAACTAAATCTTGTGATTCAAAAAGCTCTCTACGCATTTTATTACGCTTTGCTTCCATTTCTTTTATCGTTTTTTGGGCATTTAATTTATCTTCAAGTTTCAAGATTTTTTTTGATTCGGTTTTTAATGTCTTTATATCTTTATCAAGTTGTTTCAATTCGATTTCCAGTGAATTTTTTCTATCTTCAGCCCATTTATCAAGTTTTGTCATTTCATCATCAAAAAATTGAACATTACGTTGTGCAATTAAATCCATAAACCCTGATTTTCGAGCTTCAATATGAGTATTTAATCTGCCATAATCAGGATGGTTGGAAACCTTATTCATTTCTTGCACACCAAGCATAAACAACTTTTCGCATTGCTCATAATCAATATATTCGCCGTCATCCTGATATCCTGCAAATATTAAATAATCTTCCTTTTCAAAAGAATCCACTGTCAGGTTTTTAAGTGTTAACCAACCGGATTTTCCAATTAAATCTTCAAGAATAGTGATTTTTGTAGTTTTGTTATTTGTATAATCAAAAACCAATTCTTGGATTGGTAAATTTTTTGATTTAGTGTCAGCAAATATTCTTTGTGCCAACGGATGACTCACTCGATAAGTATTCGCATCTTCAATATTCTTGCCTAACCGATATGGTCCACGATTAATTTTCAATTCAGGAAACGGATTTTTGTTTAACATAAAGTACTTGCTATTATCATCAAAGTCAGCATAATCATTCAAATAATACTTTGTCAAATCCCAAAGTTTTTGTTCAAATTTATCAAGATACTTTTCGGTACTATCTTTGCTGAGTTTTAATTTTTGAGCTACTTCAGCATCAAAATTTTCTAAAAGTTTTTTTCGAGTATCTAACATTTTTTCATCAATATCAGCTTCCATTGTTTGTTGAAGTTCATCAAAACATTGATTAATTTCTTCTTCAGTCCTACAAGATTGAAGAATTTCTGCAATACGTTTTTCAAAATCGATACCGGAACCGATTGCACCTAAAACTTCATCACTTGCACCAAAAACACCGTCAAAAAGTTTAAATTTTTCGCTTAAAAGTTCAAAAACTCTTACATCAGCAGCATTTTTGGTATTCAAGAAATTTACTACGACAACATCGTGTTTTTGACCATATCTATGACAACGGCCGATTCTTTGCTCTATTCGTTGAGGGTTCCAAGGTAAGTCATAATTAACCAATAGCGAACAAAACTGCAAGTTTATACCTTCGGCAGCGGCTTCGGTTGCAATCATAATTTCAGCTTCATCTCTAAAATATTCAACTAAAGCCGCTCTTTTATCAGCAGTTTTTGATCCGGAAATTTTATCAGTTCCTTTGTATTTTTCAAACCATTTTTTATAAATTGCTTTTGATTGCTCATCGTTGTTAGAACCATTGAACAAAACAATTTTATCTTTATATTTTGTTTTACTCAATATTTCGTATAAATATTGTTGAGTTCTGGTTGATTCCGTAAAAATCAGAGCTTTTTTTGTTCCGCCATTTTTGGCATTTTCGCTAAATCCTTTTTCTAACGCTGTTAATAATTTTTCACCTTTTGCGTTCTTGGCAATTTTTCTAGCCAGTTTATAAAAATTTTCCAACAAAAATTTTTCTTCTTTTATTTGTTCAACTTCATCAGGAGTATAGTATTCTTTTTGAGATGACTCATTATCGAAATCTGTTTCTTCATCATCAATCCACTCTTCTTTAATTTCATCATAATTTTCAATATTGCCTTGCAGTTCTGTTTCGGTAGAATCTTCCGCTTTGTTGTTATCGATTAAATTTTGTAATTTCTCTGCAAGACCTCCTAAAGTACCGGTGATTGCAAAAGTTGAAGAAGCCAACAATCGTCTTAAAATCAATGTCATCAATTTTCTTTGACTCTGAGGAAGAGCATAAAGCCTATCACGTTGTAAATATTCACTCAAACCAATATATAAATCGTGTTCTTCTTGTGTCGGGTAAAACTCTTCTGTAATAGCAATACGATTGGTGTATTTAATATATTCCAAGACTTGTTTTCTCAAGGTGCGTTGGCATATTGGAGAAATTCTGGATTTTAATTCTTTAAAATCAACTTGTTGACCATTGCGACAATACTGAGCTTTAAAACTAGGCAAATCTCCAAACGTATAATCATCAACAATACTTACTAAACCATATAATTCTAATAAAGAATTTTGTAGTGGGGTTGCCGTTAACAAAATTTTATTTTTACCGACCAAAGCCTCTTTTATTGCATTCGCAATTTTGTTAGAAGATTTATATACATTACGTAGTCGATGAGCCTCATCAATTACAACCAAATCCCAGTCAATTGCTTTAATATAAGAGACTTTATTTCTTGCAAAATTATAAGAACATATTACAATTTGTTCTTGCTCAAACGGATTTAAATTGCCTCTCTTTATTTCGTCATTAAAAGACTTTGCTTCAAGAATTTTAGAGCCAATAAAGAACTTATCTTCTAATTCTTGCTGCCATTGTTTTCGTAAAGAAGACGGCATGATAATTAAAATTTTTCGTTTACGTTCTGCCCAATATTGAGAAATTACTATTCCTGCCTCGATAGTTTTTCCAAGTCCAACCTCATCAGCTAAAATAGCGCCTTTTGAAAGTGGGGAACGAAAAGCAAACAATGCTGCATCTATTTGGTGGGGATTAAGCTGAACTTGTGCTTCCGACAAAGTTTTAACAAATTTTTCAACAGTCTCGGAAGAACATCTTTTAGTTAAATCATAGGAAAGGTATTTGGCATGGTAATCAGTCTTCATCATTACTCCCCAAGCCATTATACCATGAAAATAAGATTAAAAGTGTTATTTTTCAGTTTTAAATTAAAAAATAATTTTTCTGGGAATTTGTGTTATTTTTTCTGAAACCTAATTTTTATTTTTGGTGGATAAAATACTATATTTTTTAAATGGCATTTAAATTGCATTTATAAAAATTTATAAAACTATTTGTCGGACAAATAATTTTATAAATGTATGTTAAATTTTTAAAATGTCGGACATTTAGTTTTATAAATTCTTCCCTTAAAATGGTTCAAATTTAAAATTTATCATTTTATGTGTCAGACATTTTAATTTTATATGTCCAATTATACAAAGTGTCCAACCTTGACCAGACCTCACCCTCTCATATCGCAGGAGAGGGAAATTAATACGAGGCAGAGTACATAACAAAAACTAAAAAAGAGCCTTTTTTGGCTCTTAAAAAATTTGGGACCAGAGGGATTCGAACCCACGACCAAGGGATTATGAGTCCCCTGCGCTACCGCTGCGCCATAGTCCCAAACATCTGTCACCGACATTATTCCAAACCTCATATCTTTATTCGTTCAGTTACTGCCTCGTGACAGTTCTTACTCTATCATCAAAAAAGCAAAAAATCAAGTTCCTAAACTGTCAATATTTCTCTATTTTCAAGTTTAGCCTTTTGCCCCCTGAAATGAGCGTTTGCAGGTAATACGATACAGTCCTTCAACTCTGATCCAGTCGGGACCTCCGCTCCATCAAGCAATACGCAGTTTTCTAGCTTTATGTATTCACCTAATTTACACTTGTTTCCAACTACGGTATTTCCTACAAATCGAACAGTTTTCGGCAACTTTGTATCCCCGACAACGTAGTTTCCAAGATTTGTTTCTACAACCTTAGAATGTTCTATCGGGCATACTCTATTGAAAACATCCTGTATAGACTGTTTGTACTGTGAAATTGTCCCAATATCGTTCCAATACTCATCTACTCTGAATGTATTTATTTGCCCGTCTTTTAACAAGTCAGGAAATACGTTCTTCGCAAAATCATAAAATTTCCCTTCCGGTATGTAGTCAAAAATTTTATAATTAAAAATATAGATACCGGTGTTTATCAAATTACTCTTTGCTTCCTCTACTGACGGTTTTTCCTGAAATTCCGCTATGTACCCATCATCATCCACAACCACAACTCCAAAGTGAGAAACCTCCTCTATAGGAATTTCTTTGACTCCAATTGTTGCTATTGCTTTTGATTTTTTATGGATTTCAAGCCCTTTTTGAATGTCAACTGTTGTCAAACCATCGCCTGACATTACAATAAAATCTTCACCCTCATCAAAGAAAAACTGGCACTTTTTCACTCCGCCTGCTGTTCCTGATAACTCAGTTTCCTTTATATATGAAAAATTTATCCCCAAATCATTCTTTTCATATCGATTAATTATCTGATCCGCTAAATAATATGTGTTTGAAATTACATCACGTACTCCAATTGAACGTAATTGCATCAAAATAATATCCATTAACGGTCTATTTAATATCGGCATCAAAGGTTTTGGGAGCATTAAAGTAATCGGCTCTAATCGAGAACCCATGCCTGCTGCCATTACCATCGCTTTTAAATTCTTTTTCATAATTTATCCCTTTTGTTAGATTTTACTACCAAGCATGTGTTTTGTCTATAGCTCCACATGGCTAATACAAATTGTCACATATTGAACACTTCTATTATTTTTTCTTTTGTTAAATTCGGATTTATTTCGCGTATAGAAGTAATCTCGTCAGTATTTATCTCCTCTTTGAAAATACGTTCCAAAAAATTCTTATCAAAGTCATATAAAATCGAGCCATGCTGCAAAATATAACCATTTTTTCGGCATTGTGCAGAACCAATGAGTTTTTTATTCTCATAACATAAATCTGCTCCTGTTGATATTAGCATGCAATAATCAAATCCTGTATGTACAGGTTTAGATGAGCCAAAATCAAGATTGATACCCAACAGTTTAAATTTATCAATCAAGATTTGCGAAATTTCCTTATACGATGACACAATATGTTCACCGTTTTCCAGATATTCAACAGGACAAACAAAGCTGTACGTAATCTCATTGTCATGAAGTAACGCTCTGCCGCCGGTCAAACGTCTGACAACATCAACATTATTTTCTCGTAAAAAATCTTTATCTAAAAAATCTTCTTTTTGATTTCTGCCTAACGATATACATGCCGGCGACCAGCCGTATAATCTAAAAATCGGAGTTTTTGAGCCTGAAGCTATCGCTTCATCCAAAATCTGCGCATCAATATCCATGTTAACTTGACCGGTATTAACACTATATGGTATAAATTTCAAAATAAAAATCCTTTCTAATATGCACCATGTATTGAATAACCACCTGGCGTCAGTTCCGGAACTTTTATCGCATCAAGCGGCATAAAATTATATTCTAAGTTCTGTTGTTGATATTGATAAGGATTTGCCGCAGGAACAACATTTTGTGGCGCAGGCACACTCTGAACAGGCTGAGTTGCTGTCGGTTTTGAAACTCCCGTATTATTATCATGCTTAAAAATCAAACCTTTCGTTGAATATTTTTCATTTGTTTTTTGCTCTTTTGCCTGTTCTTTTTGTTGTTTCTTTTCCAACTTCTTATCCTGTTTTGGAGTTTCTTCCGTCAAATCATTTTCTTTATCTTTTTTTGATTTTTTAACTTTCTTTTCTTTATGTTTTTTAGGATTTTCCACACTTGATGAAGAACCGGTTAATGTTTCTTGAGAATCCGTTTTTATATCTTTTGCCGTATCATCAGGTCGCAAATCCGGTAATGTTGCCATATAGCCTTTGTTTTCGGTTTCATTTTCAGACTCGTACATAATTTCATCAGCAGTTTGAAGATTTTTATCCGAATTTGTATACTGCTCAACCTGCTGAATTGTATTTTCATATTCAATTTGTGACTGTTCATCTTCCGAATTTGTTTGTCTTACTATCTTTTCACCGTTTTCTCTTGCTGCTAACTCCTGCTCAAATTGTACAAAAGTTTCATTACCGACAAACTGTTCAAGTGCAGCACGTTTTGAGAAAAAATCAGACTTTGCATTACGTTGTTTATCTAACGCGGTACGGTAATAAGCATCTGTTATTACAACCATCTCTCTTGGGGCATTATTTACCTGTGCCAATCTAAATTTTTCTGCGCGTTCATTTACTAAGTTATTAGCCAACTCTAACTGTTTTTTTGCGCTCATATAATCATAATACAGGTTGACGGCTTTTTGCTGCAAATCCTCAACTTTACGAATTAAAATAATCATATCGGCATCACCGACTTTTGTGTATTTATAATTCAAAGCCTTTGTATCTTGCGACATTATTCCAAGAATATTACCGCCAATAAGAGAAGAACCCGCCAAAACAGGACTACTCATACTTGCACCGACCAATGTCGACATGCTTGCGATTGTTGTCAAAACTTTTTTCAATGAATTTTTATCGGGTTTATCCGCATCTGGATTTGCAAGTTTATAAAGCGCAAAATTAATAGTATCACTTTGGATTGCCGCTCCTTGCCACAACAGCGACAAATCAGAAACCATTTCCTGTTCTTCATACTCCAATTCTTGTGAAATTTCTCTTGATAAGCGTTTTATTGATAAATCAGCATAAGTCATATCTGCAACATTCACATCCTGATTTTTATCAAGTACTGCTTGCACTTCAGGTTTAACATTTTTATAAAGAGCCTCAATAAACTGTTTTTCGGGAACCGAAGAAATACCGACACGATAAGCAGGAGATTTAGGAAATTCAATTTCAGACAAGGTTTCCGCAGAAACCGGCAACATAGCTGTAACCGTTAATAATGCTGATAAGAATAACAATCTATTTTTTAACATTTCCACCTCCAACAAGCGCAGAATCATAATCATACTGATATAAATTCAAGCCATCCACAACTTTTTTACCTGCAAGCCTTTGCAACTCCAAATGGTACTTCTTTGCCATCTGCAAATATTTATTTTCTTCCATTTCCATATCTTTATACAAGGCAGAAGAAATTGCAATTTCAAGAAAATCCTCATCATCCATAGCTTTGGCATAATTTTTACTGTACAAAAGTTCTCTGGCACGTACCTCTTTTAACTGTGACAGAGAATTTTTATAATTATAATAGGCATTGATAATTTTATCCTGAAGATTTTCAACCAATCCTGCAAGTTCAATAAGTTCAGTATCCGTCAACGGAACCTCTTGAGGGATATTTTTACGATTGATAAGATTTTGAGCCAACCTACCCACAGCATACGACCCCGACTGTAGCATGTAATCAGCACCCACCAACGCAGGAGCTAAAGATGCACCTGAAACAATAGCAGATAAGGTTTTCGCCATCAAAGAAGAATGAATACGTCTTTGACTTTCGGGAGTTGAAAGTTTTTTCAAGGCAAAACCGATTACCTGATTATTCTCAACCGTACCCTTCCATAATTTGTCAATATCTTCTAAGTCCTTTTCTTTTTGAAGCCTGATAATTTCATCCATGATTTCTTTATCACTTATTAAAAGAGATTCTTTATCTTTATAATCAACTTTTGGCAACTCAATTTTTACCTGAGTGACTTCACCAAGCCCAACTTCCTCAATCTCCGACGCTGACACCGGAGCCGTTATAATTGACACTATCCCTAACACAATCAATAACTTTTTCATAATAATGTTATACCATGATAATTATAATAAATCCAATGGTTGATTAATCTTTAAATCTTATGGTCGTTCATCAAACAAGTAAAAAATTCTACAATTAGAACAAAGAGGAAAAAGAGTTGAGCAGTCAAGAATCTAAAACCTGCTATATGAGCACCCCTGTTCTAAGAAAGCAGCAACAAAAACAACTTCAACAAAAAGCCGATGAGTTAAGATTTAATGCATCTTTTAAGGAAGCCGCAAAAAAATATCTTAATTCAATGCTTTTAGAAAGAAACAATGCCGAAACCTATTTAGGCTTGGGGATTTGTTACAAAAATTTGGGAAAAACAAAAAAAGCTGTTGAATATCTGGAAAAAGCGGCACTTCTTGACAGTCAAAAATTTGAAACATTTTATGAACTTGGGCTTTGCCAATTAAAATTGGAAAAACCATGCTGTGCAATAAAATGTTTTATTCAAGCTATTCAAATAGAACCTGATAATCCTGAAGCAATATATCAATTAGGTTTGGCACATGAACAATGTGATGAGGCCGACATGGCTTTAATGATTTATCAAAAACTTATTGAAAATTCACCAAACTATTTGAATGCGTATCTTCGTAAATCCTCATTATTTATGAAAATGGAATTGTACAAACAAGCCTTGAGCCTGTATATGAACGTATTAAAAATCAATCCGAATTATACAAAAGCGTACTCTGATATTGGTTTGTGTTTTGACAAATTAGGAAAATTAACGGAGGCTAAAAGATATTACAGAAAATATCTTTCAGCGCAACCTGATGCTGAAAACGCAACAAAAATACTTCAACGCGTTGACAAATTACGTAAAATCAAAAAAAATGATAATCGTCTTGCGTTGGTATAATTACAAATCATCTTCTATTAAAACTTCATGCCCGACGTTTTGCATTAAATTCAAATAGGAATCATAATACACCTGAACAGCATTGATATACTCTTTCAAGGTTTCCTGATGAGCATTTTCAACCTGAATTAAATTTAACCAAGTCGACTGACCTTTTTCATAGCGTTTTTTATATTTATCCAAAATTTTTGAAGAATCCGCCAATATAACCTTGTAATGCAAAATGTTTTCTTTTGCATATTTAAACCGATTATAATCTTCTTTTAAGGCAAATTTTAAATGATTTTCATAAGAAGATTTTTCAATACCGGCTCGTTCTAAAACCAATTTTGCCTTATTAATTTCAGGCGCATAGGTATATAAAACAGGTATCTCAAACCCGGCACCCAGATAGGCACCGTTTAAGGATTCATTGCCGGTCTGTTGAGATGTTTGATAAGCATAACCACCGCCTATTGTGATATTTGGTATTCTCTGTCTTTCAGCCATTGTAACTTGCACATCAGATAGATTAATTTTTTCCTGAGCTATTGAAAGTGAATAACTGTATTTCATAGCTGTATCTTCAATAACCTGATAAGGCAGAAGATTTATATCCAGCATTTTTAAATCCGGAGAAAATAGCGAGCTCTCAACAGTATCATACATAACTTGCGAACCTTTTACATTCATCGTATCATTCAATGCAAACTGAGCCCCCAAAAGATTTCCGCGAGCCTGATTTAGCAGCACAAGCTGTTTTTCGTACTTCATATTGTTTTGCAAAACATCAATATTTTCAGATGAAGATTTTGTTTTCTGAGCAGAAATAGTCTTCATATTCCTAAAAAGTCGTTCTCTTTCCTGCAAAATAGAAACAACGGATTTCATATAAAGAACATTAAAATAACTGCGCATAACTTCTATTTTCAAATTATGCTCAGCCGCCCGAACTTCATCTTGCGCAATTTTTAAATTTATTTGAGCGACCTTTTTACGCACCCCTCTTTTTGCAACCTCAACAGGAAGCGCTGCACCAAATTGGCTTGAATTACCCCTGGTAACTTTCCCTATTAAAAAATTTGACTGAAACTGCGGATTTTTTAACGCATTTGCGATTTTAACGTCCTGTTCCAATTCATTAAGCCTTTGTCTTTTTGCCTGTAAGTCCAAATTCTGCGTCAACGCAAGATTAACCGCTTCGTCCAAAGTCACATGGACAACTTCGGAAAAACAAGGTAACGGGCTAAATATACATATAAAAAGTGTGATAAATAATTTTCTCATACATATCCACCAACAAAACTATTCTAACATAAACAATATATACAAATGTTGCCAATTTAAAAATTTAGTGTACAATTTACACTGTAAGGATTTTTAATTATGGCAATAGAAAAAATAACCCCTAATAATGAAAATAACAGACAGACTTTGTCTGCATATTCCCATGCCAACAGAAAAGAAATTTCTTACGGATATATGAATTTAAGAAAATCAGAAGATACACAACTTCACGGTAAAGATATTACCCCAAAAGATAAAATCCTTGCGACAATCGGTGCAATTACCGGTGTTTCAATTCCGCTTGTTACATTTATGAAACGACAAAAAGCGCCAAATATTTTTATGGTCAAATACAAAGTCAAACACATGTTGACAATGGCAGCCTGCGGAAATATGGGCGGAATTTTGCTGAGCTCCATTGGAGAATCAAAACATGACAAAATAAAAAAATGGAAAGAAGGAGTTTTCCAAATGGCGCTTACGTCACTTCCGATGCTCCTTGTTGACGGCTCTATTAAATTATGCGAAAAATCAAAAAATCCGAAAATTAACAATAATTTTGTAAAAATAATTGCATCAATCACAGGAGTAGCAATAGGTTCAAATACGGCAATGGCAATTTTTAACAAACTAAGAAACAATCATGACGCCAAAAAGCCAAAACGGGAACTTAAACCGATTGACATGATTGCAAATCTTGATGACGCAGTTGCAATATGCGTACTTGCAAAAATACCGTTTGCAGACAAAATCCACATAGAAAGAGCGTTACCGTTCATTTATTCAATCTGCGGCTACCGTTCAGGTACAGGCGACAGAAAATATAAAGCTAATTAATAATATTATTTTATTTCTTTTGCATCAATTCTGAATACTGCATCATAATAGTCGCCATATCAGGCATTTGACATGCTCCTGAACCGGCAAGGATACCTATTGCTTTTTGTTCCAAAGGTGATAAGGAAGTTTTTGCATCTGATTTATCTTTATCCTTAGATTTATCTCCTTGTGTTTCTGCCTTTTTTATTGCTTCTGAAAATGCGTCGACCAAAACATTCAGCTCATCTTGAGTGAAATTACAAGTAATTCTCGGTTCAATTTTTGAAATAGCTTCATCCGTAATATTTAAACCATAAACTTCATTTATATCTTTTCCTACTCCGTTAAACTTTGCACTTATATCATAAGCACATTTATTATCAGTCCAACCGTTTACGTCAAACTTAAATGTAAACTTTAAGCCAAACAAATCAATTGATTGCAAAACATGCACCGGCTCACAATTTTTAAAATTATTTACATACCTACTTCCCAACTCTTGTATTTTATATGAGGTATCAGTCATTTGCATATTTTTTTCGTTTGTGGCTTTAATCGATTCAACCTGTTCATCAATATTCATTGTTTGAATAGCCATACAAGCACTACCCGTTAATATAGCTGCAACAACCAAAATTACACTTAACTTTTTCATTTTCCTTTTCCTTATATTCTTAAAAACCCATTAAATTTTGAATCATATTATTGAGATTTCCGCCATTTTGAATTTGACAAGCATTTGACCCGAGTACTACCTCAAATAACTTTGCCTCATCCGAACTCAAGTTTAATAAATTCGGAAGTTTAATATTATTCGGATCTTTCAACATATTATTACTTGCACCGGCATTTCTCTCCTGCTCCTGCAAAATAGAATCTCCCACATACATCAATTGCTGTTTTGTAAATTCACATCTTATTTTAGGAGCAAAAGACGTTACTATTGCCTCATCAGGATTTATTCCGTACAAACCCATAAACGAGCTGCTTGTTCCGTTTGTTTGAGCGATAAAGTCCAATATACATTTGCCATTTACCCAACCTAATATTGAAACCTTATAATCGACGTTCATTCCCAAATAATCAGATTTCATTGTTTCAGTATAAGGCTTGCACATAAGCAAATTATCCGAAAGCGGATTTTTCTTGCGCGGAACAACAACAGGTTTTTGTTTATTTGTATTTGCAGGAGCGGTATTTCTCGGTTGAATTTTTCTTTCCGTAATTACTGATGCAAAACTGCTCATTCCTGCAAATAAAACAATTAATGCAACAATATAAATAATCTTTTTCATACTATAATTCCTCTGTTATTAAAAAACATTATAATATGATATTGAGAATTTGCATATAAGCTTTTTGAATGGTATTTTGCTAAAATTTATTGTATAATTAGTAAAAAATGAGGGTTTTATGGAAAAGAATTCAAACGATTTATTATTTTTGGGTATCAGTATTTTAATTGTCGGATTATTTTTGGCAAGTTATTCTTATTCTTACTACTCGGAAATGAACAAACTTTCCACTCAAATAGATTTTGAAGAAATAGCAAACAATAATCAAATTTCAACAACTGAAAAATACTATAAGTACCTCTCAACAGCTGATTTTTTGAACCAAAAATTGACCAAAAACCAAAATATTTTAATAAAAAATATGTCATGTTCATACCTTGATTATGCCTACCATAACTCCGTCGAATTATACAATTTGACGTACAAAAAAATGTCTCCGGAAGATTCAAAAAGAAGCGTTACGGCAGGGAATATACGTTCACTATACACAATGCTCGACAACTATAAAACCTGCAAAAATACACAAGAATACAAAACAAAACTTGGTAATATACTTACAGAAATTGAAAAATCAAACCTAAATTCTTATGACAACACATACAGGCTTGAAAGACTTATGAACGAACAAAAATTACAAAAACAAGAAGAAATTTCTAACGAGGAGGATAAAAATACGACCCCAGAACTTGAACCAATACCTAAAGATGAGCAAATTCTTCCTCCGGCTGACGAACCAAAACAAAATTTCTAGTTTAAGTTTAAGATTTGTAAACTTTTTGTAACACTATGCAATTTAGCCTAAAAAAAATACTTTATATAAGTGTAGGCATAGTGTGAAAAGGTTATTTCGTTTATGTACAGTTCGGTAGCAACAGGAATATTTTGTCTCAGAAACGGTGGAAAAACATCCAACGGCGACATTGGCAGACTTCCTGTGACCGTAGGACAGGGGGCAGCTGCACTGAAAGCTGTAGGAGAAAGCGAAAGTCTTTTTGCAAAGCCTGTACAAACAGTACTTGAAAACTGTAGCGAACTTGCTAAAAGTGACAAATTTTTTAACGGAGTAAAAAAGACCGTTAAATTTGCAAGTGACAACGTAAACCCGCTTATAGTTGCTTCCAGCGGGCTAAAAGTTTTACTTGCAAAAAAAGAAGATAGAAAAGAAACGATTATAACCGAGAGCGGATGCCTTGCCGGAATGTTTTTAGGTGAAGGATGGATGAAAAAGAACTTGGATGGGATATTAACTTCACTTGCCTCTAAAAATATCCTTCCGAAAGGTAAATGGCTGCCGGTCATAAAAGGCGTATTATTCGTACTGGGCTCAATTACAGCATCAACTATCGGCAGCAAAATCGGTAAAAAACTTGCCCAACATTGGGATAAACCATTGACAAAAGAAGCTGAAAATCAGGAAAAATCCGATAAACAAACCGCATATCAACCACTTAGCATAAAAGCGTAATTTTTTGTTATAATCAATCTTATAAAAGGAGATTGATTTATGAAAACAATAAAAATAACAAAGATGCAGGGCTGCGGAAACGATTTTGTAATCTTAGATTTTGACGAATTTGGAAAAAGCGGACTTTCAATGAGTGAGCTTGCTAAAAAGCTATGCGACAGGAATTTCGGCATTGGCGCAGACGGTATGATAATACCTGACACAAATCCTAACAACGAAACAGATATTGCATGGTATTTTTACAATTCTGACGGAACTACAGCTCAAATGTGCGGTAACGGAATGAGATGTTTTGCAAAATATGTATATGATAAAAAACTCGTAAACGAAAAATGTTTCAGCGTAAAAACCCTCGCAGGAATTATCAAACCTGAAATATTAGAAAACGGATTTGTAAAAGTTGATATGGGGATACCAAAATTACAAGATGAACAAATCCCGTTTAAAGGTGAAAGAAAAGTAAACCTAAAAGGCAAAGAATTTGAGATAACCCCTGTTTCTATGGGGAATCCGCATTGTATAATTTTCACGGAAGAAAACCCGCTGGAATTGGCAAAAAAATACGGACCGGATATGGAAGTTCATCCGTACTTTCCGGAAAAAACAAATACCGAATTTGTAAAAATCATTTCCCGCAACGAAATAGAAATGAGAGTATTTGAACGAGGTTGCGGAATAACTTTAGCTTGCGGAACGGGAGCTTGTGCAAGCGTCGTTGCCTGCGTTTTAAATAACTTAACAGAACAAAACGTAAAAGTTAACCTGCTTGGAGGCTCCGTAAATGTTGAATGGCGCGGAACTCGAGGAAATACTAATGAAAATATTTTCCTTATCGGACCTGCCGAATACTCATTTACTGCAGAGTACATGTTGTAAATTTATGTGTTTTCATGGTATGATTTGAACATACACTGGCAATAGTAAAAGGAGAAATATTAAAATGAAAAGCTATGAATTATTAACTATATTCAAACCAAACTTAGATGCTGAAGAAGTAGATAAAGCTATCGAAAAAATCAGCTCAGTTGTTACAGAATTTGGCGGAAGCGTTGCTTCTGTTGACAAAAGCGGAAGAAAAAAATTGGCGTATGAAATCCAAAACTTCAGAGACGGTTTCTTCACTACTACAATTTTATCTTTACCGGCTGAAAAAGTTGCTGAATTTAAAAGACAATTAAGACTAAACGATACTATTCTCAGAACAATGTTCATGGAAGTATCACAAAAAGCATCAGTTTAATAAAAAATAAAGGATAAAAAATGTCATTAGCAAAAGCAGTAGTTACAGGGATTGTATACAAAACGCCCAAAACAGGATATACACAGAATAATGTTGCGGTATCATCATTTGTATTGAATATTGGAACAACTGATGAAATCCTTGTAAGAGTAATATCAAAAAGACAAGCATTAGAAGAAGTTGTTTCAAGTCTTTCAAAAAATCAAAAAGTATTAGTTGAAGGCAGATTGCAAAACGGCATCAGCAAAATGGATGACGGTACCGAAAAAAGAGTTTTTGAAATTGAAGCAGCTACTATCGAACTTATGGGAGCAGTTTCAGGAAATTCAACATCCGAAGATGACGGAGATATTCTGTCATTTGGCGAAATGGAAGCTCCTGCAGCTAATGATACGGATGTATTGATGGACGATGAAGAAGTTCCGTTCTAAGATAACCGCATTTGGATATCTTCAAACAGAGTTATTTTCACACTCCATAAAACAATGTAAAACACACACTAAAATATAAGGCTAGAAAGGCAAATTAACAAAATGGCAAGACAAGAAGACAAGAAAAAACGTAAAAATTGCAGTCTTTGTGCAGATAAAGTTGAATCTATCGACTACAAAGATGCTGCAAAGTTAAAAAGATACTTGACTGAAGCAGGAAAAATCATTCCAAGACGCATCACAGGAAACTGCGCAGCGCACCAAAGAATGATTGCGAAAGCTATCAAAAAAGCTAGAGAAGCTGCAATTATCAGCTACGTTTTTGACTAATATGCAAAAATAACTATTTTGGGCGCGGTTTTGAAACTCAAAACCGCGCTTTTTAAAAGGATAAATTATGACAAATATATACGCAATAACAGATTCTCATCAGGAAAGCAGGAATTTAAGCAAACTTTTAAGCGGCATTTATAATATTGAAAAAGATTTAAATAAGCCATTTTTAGTGCTTGATGCCGGAGATTTATTTAAAGGAATTTATGATAAAGAGTTATCCGTCAATGCGTACATAAAATTAAAACAACTTTTGCCGCAAGCCGAAATATTTATAACTCTCGGGAACAACGACTTTGGATTTACTAAAACCGATTTTGAATTTCTGAAAAAAGTGACCGAAAAATTTCAAAATGCAGGTATAAATATTATCTGCGCAAATCTTCATCCGAATTTCGTAAGCAAATATAAAATAATTGAAATAAATAATGAAAAGTTGCTCATCACGGGATTTTGCCTTAATAATTCATGCGCAAAAAAATTCAAATGCGATTTGGCAGCACCTGAAAATGAGTTAAAATCGCTTATTCAAAACATTACGGAAGACTTTGATAAGATTATCGTACTAAACCATAATTGGTATCCGTATTCAAAGAAATTAAAAGAAGCCGCACAAGAAATCGGCTATGACATTGAACTAATTATCGGAGGGCATGAACATTCACCAATAAAACCCGATTTTGACAATATGATTTTCTATCCGCTATCTTTTGCACGGGCAATGTTTAAATTTGAATTGGATAAAAAAATCAAAAGAATACAAGAAATTACTCCGAATGAAATTGATTTTATAAATGAATTTGAAGTCCCAATAATTGAATATGAAGAAAAAACCGGATTAAAAAAACCGATTGCAAAAAGGGTGCTAAACCTGACAAAATGGTATTCTGACCCTTGCCCTTTGGGAACATTTATTTCCGATAACATGAAAATCATTGGAAACACGGATATTGCATTTCACTCAACGGGATTTTCAATGTATCCGCTGAGAAAAGAAGATAGCGACATTATTACGATGTACGATTTGAAACAGGTTATGTGCAAATCCGAAACAATTATCGAAAAAGTTGAACTGACAACAATGCAACTAAAAGAGGTCTTTGAAAACGCAACAAGTTGGCGAATGTACAAAGACAGAGGCAACTCAAAATTTTTACAATGTTCTCAAAATATTACCATTACAGGAATTGGAAACACAAGCGATAAAACCTACAAAATTATTCAAATTGAAATCAACGGTGAAAAATTACTGGATGAACAACAAAATCCGATTAATCCTGAACGTAAATTCAGCTGCACGATTGATAATTATATAGGAAACGGCGAACAAGGTTTTGAGATGCT
This sequence comes from Candidatus Gastranaerophilaceae bacterium, assembly GCA_051874955.1. GTDB lineage: Bacteria > Cyanobacteriota > Vampirovibrionia > Gastranaerophilales > Gastranaerophilaceae > Zag111. The sequence goes on along the minus strand of JBJEGJ010000033.1, from coordinate 28,064 downwards.
GAAAGATATCACCAAAACTAAAATATTAGAAAATGACAAACCGATATTAATTTCTGAATTATTTTATAATTCGGTGATAAATGCTCCCCAAAAATATACACAACCCGAATACCCGACTTTCAAAATCATTGATTTGTAAATTAAGATGTAATCGCTTTTACTATCTTATAAATTTCAACAATCTTATCAGGATTTGAATTAATTATATCAAATAGCTCACGTTTTAAATCCTTTGCGGGCTGTAAGTGTTCCAGAACAAACAATTCAGATAGCGGAATTTGAAAATTACTAATAATAGCTTCCAATGTTCTGGTAGAGGGGAAACTTTCACCTGCTTCAATCTTTCGCAAAGAACGAACATCAATGCCTAAATTTTCCGCAAATTGTTCTTGCGTTATAGACTTTCTTTTTCGCAATTCCTTTATTCTTAAACCGAAATTTCTCTGTATACCCATAAAAACCTCTACACATAATTATATTAAATTTTAAGAGATATTATAGGAGCTTAAATTTCCTATTGACACGTTAATAGGGCTTATTATATCCTATTATAAGAATTAAAAGTTCATTTTATTTAAAATACAGGAATTAAGAATACCCATGAACGTAGGGATAAAAAATAATAAACGATTTAGCAATATTGAAATATTGAGATTTGTATTCGCCGTATTTATTGTGATGTTTCATTGCAGCAGAAATAAAATGGTCGATTTCAATACATTTGCTCATTTAAATGTATGCGTTGACTATTTTTTCATTATGGCAGGTTTTTTCTTATTCCACAAAATCAACACCGCCCAAACGACTTTTGAATTTGCGCAGAAACGTTTTTTCAGACTTGCTCTATTATTATGGTTATTTATAATTTTTTCCTTTATTATGAGTCTTGTAATCGGAACTCCATTTTCTTTTGACGGTCAGATTTTGAGAATATTTTTACTCCATAATATAGGTTTTGGTCCTGCTACAGGAGGAATCGGAGCCTTAATAACTTGGTTTATATCAGCATTATTTTGGGTATCAATTTTCTATTTTTATATCAGCAAAATTCTTCAAAAAAAATATCTTAATTTGGTAATTTGGATAATAACCGTTTGTTCGCTCGGTATGCTTTTTAATTATTCAGGATTTGAAACAGGCGGGAACACCAATAACATCTATTATTTCATAAACACAGGAATAATAAGAGGGCTTGGCGGTATGGGAATTGGGTATTTCATAAATGAACTATTCAAAAATAACTTTTTACAAAACAAATCAAAAACAGATACGATTATTTATTCAGGAATTGAAATTTTTTGTATAGGATTTTTATCGTATTATATGCTATTTATAACAAAACTTCCGGGCAAAACAGGATTTCTGTACTTATTTATATTTTCAATATTATTTTATATGTTCTTAATCAAAAAAGGGATAATATCTCGCTTTTTGGATAACAAAATTTCAGAAATAAGCGGTAAATATTCATACGCAATATATGTAATGCACCCATTAGTTATGGCAGTATTTAATAAAAAAATATATCTTGAAACAAATACATTTGTAACTTCACACATTCCAGAGATATTTACAGTTGAAATAATTGTAGCAGTAATTTTGGGAATGATAACTCATTATCTTTTCGAAAAGCCTATTAACAATTTTATTCGGCGGAAATTCAACTAACAAGATTATTTTAGCTGGTAAAAAATAATGTTTCATGTTATAATATTCTTATATTATTTAAGAGGAGATTGTTATGCACACAGAAGAAAGAACTTTCATTGCAGTTAAACCTGACGGAGTTCAAAGAGGGTTAATCGGAGAAATCATTAAAAGATTTGAGAAAAAAGGTTTCAAAGTAATCGGGCTTAAAATGTTGCAAGTAACCGACGAGCAGGCTAAAGCTCATTATGCGGAGCACGAAGGTAAACCGTTTTATCCAAGACTTATCAAATATATTCAAAGCGGTCCTATTGTTGCTATGGTTATTCAAGGATACAACGCAGTTGCCGGTGCAAGACATTTGATGGGTTCTACCGACCCTAACAAAGCTGAGGTCGGAACAATCAGAGCAGATTTTGCACAAGTTATGGAATACAATATCGTGCACGGCTCGGATAGTGTTGAAAGCGCTGAACGAGAAATTAAAATCTATTTTGACGAAAACGAACTTTTCCCTGAAGGGAAATGTATGTCTGAGCTTGTTATAGAAAGTCTGGACGCTTAAGATTTTAAATCTAAATTGATAAAATTTAAAAAGGGTAGATTTAATAATCTACCCTTTTTGTATAATTTTTGATTGTAAACTGAAATACTTTGTCCTACTTTTCTATTTTCACATAAAAAGAGCGGTTTCTGCTCATCACACAAACCGCTCTTATTATATGTTTTTCCTTTTTATTCATCAAGGTTGAAATCAGGAGCTCCAAACATTCCTTCAATTTCTTCCAAAATTGCGGAAGGTTTTCTTGCTTGATTTCTTTGCGCAACAGCACGTTTTCTTTCTTCTCTGTCGCGTTCTTCATCAGCATTGATTAGATGATGGAAACCTGTACCTGCAGGGATTAAACGACCGATAATGACGTTTTCTTTCAAACCTCTTAACAAGTCTTTCTTTCCATCTACTGCAGCTTCTGTCAAGATTCTTGTCGTTTCTTGGAAAGATGCAGCTGAAATGAAACTTTCAGTATTCAATGAAGCTTTTGTAATACCCAACAACATATATTCACATGTTGCAGGAGTTTTACCCGCCTCAAGTGCTATACCGTTTTCTTTTTCGAAAGTTTGCATTTCAATCAATTCTCCAGGTAATAAATTAGTATCACCGGCATCAATTACTCTAACTTTCTTAGTCATTTGACGAACAATGATTTCAATATGCTTATCAGCAATTTCAACACCCTGTGAACGATATACACGTTGTACTTCATCCACCAAGTATTGCTGAGCTGCTTCCGGTCCGCATAATCTCATAACATCATGAGGATTCATAGGACCTGAAGTCAACGCCTGACCTTTTGTAATTTTTTGTCCATTTGAAACAATTACATTTGAATCAATTGCATATTTGATTTCAGTTGAAGATCCGTCTTCATCAACCAAGAATAATCTTGGAAGTCCGTCATCATCAATTTCAATTTTTGCAGTACCGTCGTATTCAGCCAAGATTGCGCAATCCTTAGGTTTTCTGCCTTCCAAAAGTTCTTCAACTTTCGGCAAACCTTGAACGATATCGCCTGTTTTTTCTCTTTCGAATACCAAAGTAGCAAGCAAATCGCCTCTTAGTACCAATGCACCTGAATCAATCTGTAACATAGTACCCGGACTGATTAAGTATGGACGACCGTTTCTGATTGTAATCTCACCTTTATTTACCGCAGTTACAACACCTGAAACAGGAGCTGTTTCTCCGCTTTCTGCCAAAACTTTATCAGTTTTAATAAATTCGCCCTTCTTAACAACTGCTTTGCCTTTAATTGACACATTTGTAGAAGAACTTTCAGAGATTAACAACAATCTTCTTGCATCTTCGTCAGCATTCTTGATAGAAGCAAAAGCATCATGCATTGCCAATACCTGAGTTTTTGCAACCGGAGTTTTTGGTTCAATGGTTTCACCATCTTTTACCAACAATTCTGTTTGTAAAGATGATGCTTTTGATGAACCTTCCATTTCACGACGTACAATCAAGTTTTCTAATACAACAATTCTCAAAGCTCCTTGTGAATCCAACTCAACCATACCTTTTAAGTGTGACAAGTAACCTTGCATTTGAAGAACTAAACTTGTTCTTGTAATTGTTGCACCGTCAATGTTTCTAACTCTTGCTCCGTCCTTGTATTGAAGTTGAGTTACAGGAATAATATCAATCAATTCATCCGTAGTGTTGAACTTAATTGAAACATCCTTTTGGTTAACTTCCAATACCTGAACAGGTCTGATAAGAATTTGAACAGGCTGATTTGCGATAGAATCATCATCCAAAGATAATGTTGTATCCAATTCTTCATCCAAATCATCCAACGGCAAATCATCAACCGAAGAATCCATAATTGTAACGATAGATGTAGCTTTTGCCTTGATACCGTCTGCAATTACCGTACCTTTTTTAACAACTTCACCTTCATCAACTTTCAATTCTGAAATGCTTGATAATGTGTGAACTTCACCCGGTCTTACGGTAATTTCGTGAATTACATCATTAAATTCTTTAAATTCAACAACACCGTCAATATGGCAGTAAACATCTTTTACGATTTCAGTACCGGCAGTAACGGTTGTGCCGTTTTCAACCATTTTCAATGTGCTGTCTTTATTGATTTGATGAACTTCTTCCGGTATAAATACAACCTTACCCGGTTTTGTAATAATTTGATTTTCATCAACTTCTACATCTACATATCTGATTTCACCTGATGAAGATACTGCGCAATCGTCATCAATCAATTCCGCAATAATCATACCATTTTCAACTGTTGTATCAACAGGCGCTTTTACAATATATTTTTCACCTGTTTTATCAACTGTCCAAATTTGTTCTTTCTTGGTTTGTTCAAAAGACGCATTTTCAGGATTTAATGAAGCTATAACAATTGTCAATTCCTTACCTTGAACAATCTTTTTAATCTTCTTACCGTCAAATTTTGCATCTTCAATAACTAAATCATCACCAACACGAACTTCACCGCCATGTTCAGATATAGTCAAAGTTTCAGCAAGTTTTTCACCTTCAGTAACTTTTTGACCGTCTTTTACAAGAACTTTTGAACCGCCAGGTAATGTATATACATCACCGCCTAATACCCAAATGATACCTTGTTTATTAGTAGTTCTAGATACGTTACCTTGTCTGTCTTTCTTTTCATCAGCTTTGAAATCTTCAAATACGATTTCACCTGAAATATCAGTTGTGATATCCTTTGTAGCTTTTTCAGTCAAACGAGAACTGTCACCTTGAGATGAAGGTGCGTGTTCTGCCATTTTGTAACCTTTCGGAACTTCTTGACCGTCAGTAATGAACAAAGTTGCACCTGCAGGGATGTGATATTTTACAGTTCTTTTTTCGCCTTTAACCTCAATATCAGCCTCATACATTGAAACTTGAACTATATCACCGTGACGGGTTCTAAGTTCTCTTGCTTTAATTTTAGAAATAACCGTACCGGCTTCACGGGCGATAATTTCCTTTTTAGCTTCTTTAACGCCAACAGCACCACCGGTGTGGAATGTTCTCATTGTAAGCTGTGTACCCGGTTCACCGATTGACTGAGCTGCAATAATACCGATTGCTTCACCGATGTCTACAAGTTTTTGGGTCGTTAATGCCCAGCCGTAACATTTTTGGCAAACACCGTATTCCAAACCGCAAGTCAAACCTGAACGAACTTTCAATTCCTGTAAGTCTAAGTTTGAAATTTTCTTAATATCATCACGGTCCATTGTTGTACCGTTTGCAACTAAAACATTACCGTCAGCATCAACAATATCTTGAGCTACTGTTCTGCCTAACAATCTGTCAATCAACGGTACTATAACAACATCACCGTCTGTAATAGATTTCATATTGATATATTTTGTTGTATGACAGTCATCAGCTCTGATAATTACGTCCTGAGCAACGTCAACCAAACGTCTGGTCAAATAACCTGAATCGGCTGTTTTTAACGCTGTATCTACAAGACCTTTACGAGCACCGTAAGATGAAATGATGTATTCTGTTACGGACAAACCTTCTTTAAAGTTCGATTTAATAGGTAAGTCGATGATTTGTCCTTGTGCGTCTGCCATCAAACCACGCATTCCGACCAACTGTGAAACCTGTGACAAGTTACCACGAGCTCCGGAGAATGCCATCATATATACAGGGTTTAATTTATCAAAATTTTCAACAACCTGCTCTGTTAATTTTGCAGTTGTTTCTGACCAAGTATCAATGACTTTTGTATATCTTTCTACTTCGGTAATTTCACCTTTTAAGTATCTGTTTGTAGATTTTTCAATTTCTTTTTCTGCTGATTTCAACAAATCTTTCTTTGATTCAGGAACTGAAAGGTCAGCAATTGAAATTGTTGTACCGGATACGGTTGCATACTTGTAACCCAAGTTTTTCAAAGCATTGGCTAATGCTGCAGCTTTTGCACCGCCGTATTCCAAATACATCTGACCCAAAAGTTTCTTCAATGAACCTTTGTCCATTTGTTTGTTAATGAAATCAGGTGTTTTCTTTGTTTTTGTATATGTTCTTTCCATTCTAATTTTCCTTTAATTAGTTTTATTACACAAGTGCTTTTCTGACTTCTTCGTTAAAGATGATTCTTCCGACTGTAGTTTCAAGTCTTTCACCTTTTTCATCTCTTACGATAATCTTATCGTGAAGCTTAATTACACCAACTTCTAATGCGGCAATTGCATCTTGGAAGTTGTAGAAATAACCCTTAACTTCTTGGTTTGGATCTTTAACCGTTGTCAGGTAGTACATACCCAAAACCATATCCTGAGACGGTGTAACAATTGGTTTACCGTTTGCAGGAGCTAACAGGTTATTTGTTGCCAACATCAACATTCTTGCTTCTGCTTGAGCTTCAATTGATAAAGGCACGTGAACAGCCATCTGGTCACCGTCGAAGTCTGCGTTGAACGCTGTACAAGCCAACGGGTGTAATTGAATTGCTCGACCTTCTACCAATTTTGGTTCAAATGCTTGAATACCAAGTCTGTGAAGGGTTGGAGCACGGTTCAACATAACAGGATGTCCGTCAATTACTTCCTCTAAGATATCCCAAACAATGTGTTCGGATCGTTCAATTTTCTTCTTAGCAGATTTAATATTTTGAACATAACCGCGTTCTATTAACTTGTTAACAACAAACGGTTTGAAAAGTTCAATAGCCATTTCTTTCGGCAAACCACACTGATTTAATTGAAGTGTAGGACCTACAACGATTACTGAACGTCCTGAGTAGTCAACACGTTTACCTAACAAGTTTTGACGGAAACGACCTTGTTTACCTTCAATTATGTTAGAAAGTGATTTTAATGCTCTGTTATTAGGACCAACAACGGTTCTTCCGCGTCTGCCGTTATCTATCAAAGCATCAACCGCTTCTTGTAACATTCTTTTTTCGTTTCTTACGATAATTTCAGGTGCGCCCATTTCCAAAAGTCTTTGTAAACGGTTATTTCTATTTATTACACGTCTGTATAAATCGTTCAAATCAGAAGTTGCAAAACGTCCGCCGTCTAATTGTACCATTGGTCTTAAATCCGGAGGAGTTACAGGAAGTACGTCCATAATCATCCAAGTCGGATTTGTTTCTGACGAGATTAAACTATCTAATAATCTTAATCTCTTAATTAATTTAGACTTTTTCTGAACAGAGGTTACATTTCCTGCAAGTTCTGTTCTGATTTCTTCTGCCAAAACCTTGATGTCAACTTCTGACAACAATTCCTTGATAGCTTCAGCACCGATACCAACCTTTAAGGTTGATTCTTCATTTTCGGTCATATAGTCTTCATATTCTTCTTCGGTTAGTAACTGAAGTTTTTTGAAATCACTATCACCGGCATCAATTACAACGTAGCTGTTGAAATAGATAACTTGTTCCAAATCTTTCAAGGTCATATCCAAAAGCAAACCTAAATATGACGGTATGCCTTTTAAGAACCAAATATGTGAAACAGGTGCCGCAAGTTTAATGTGACCCATTCTGTGACGACGAACTTTTGAATCTGTAACTTCAACTCCGCAACGCTCACAGATAATTCCTTTATGTCTTACTCTTTTATATTTTCCGCAATAACATTCCCAGTCCTTTGTCGGCCCGAAAATTCTTTCGCAGAATAAACCGTCTCTTTCCGGTTTTAATGTACGATAGTTAATTGTTTCCGGTTTAGTAACTTCGCCGTGCGACCATTGAAGTATTCTTTCCGGAGATGCAATACTAATTCGTATATAATCAAAATAATCAATACTTGTTGACATTTATAATGTTCTCCTTTTTGCTTGAGTTTGGCTTTCAGGTTTTTAAAATTATTTAATTATCCTTATTGCCTTATTCACTTGAATTTCGATTTCGGGGTATTTCTACCCCGAAATTAAAATTTATAAATCTCCAAAAGTAGTCGGTGTTTCAAAGAAGTTGATATTCAACAACTCAGAATCGACATCAGACAGAGTTCTTTTTGGAGCTGCTTTACGCAAGTCATCCATATCTGTCATCAAATCTACTTCCTGACCGTCTTTCTTCGCTACTGTTATATCTAAACCGATACTTTGTAATTCTCTTACAAGTACCTTGAATGATTCAGGAATACCCGGTCTTGGGATATTATCACCCTTAACGATAGCTTCGTATGCTCTGTTACGTCCGTTAACATCATCTGATTTGATTGTCAACATTTCTTGCAGAGTATAAGCAGCACCGTAAGCCTCTAATGCCCAAACTTCCATTTCACCGAATCTTTGTCCGCCGAACTGAGCCTTACCGCCTAACGGTTGTTGAGTTACTAATGAGTAAGGTCCTGTTGAACGAGCGTGGATTTTATCATCAACAAGGTGAACAAGTTTCAAGAAGTATGTCAAACCTACTGCTACCGGTCTGTCAAACGGTTCACCGGTTCTACCGTCAATAAGCATAACCTTACCGTCTTCTCCAACCCAATCACAGCCGGATTCTTTAATACCTCTTAGAAGTTCTGCTTTTGTTGCTATTTCTGATTGGTTTTCACCATACATTTCATCAAAAGCAGGAGCTTCATAATGGTCACCTGTCAAGTATGCAGCCAAACCTAACAACAATTCGTAAGTCTGACCGACGTTCATACGGGAAGGAACACCCAGCGGATTCAATACGATATCAACAGGGGTACCGTCAGGTAAGAACGGCATATCTTCTTTAGGTAAAATTCTTGAAACAATACCTTTATTTCCGTGACGTCCTGAAAGTTTATCACCTACAGAAACTTTACGTTTTTGAGCGATGTAAACTCGGATTACTGTATTTGCACCAGGTGGTAATTCATCACCTTTTTCTCTGTCAAATACCTTAACGTCAAGAACTCTACCGCCTTCACCATGTGGAACTCTCAAAGAATTGTCTTTAACATCTCTTGCTTTTTCAGCAAAAATTGCTCTTAACAATTTTTCTTCAGGCGGATGTTCAGATTCACCTTTCGGTGTAACTTTACCTACCAAAATATCATCTGCATATACTCTTGCACCAATTCTGACAATACCGCGTTCATCCAAATGTCTTAAAGCATCTTCAGAAACATTCGGAATTTCTCGGGTAATTTCTTCTGGTCCGAGTTTTGTTTGACGTGCTTCAATCTCTAACTTTTCTATATGTAAAGATGTGAAAATATCATCGTGAACGCATCTTTCTGATAAAAGGATAGCATCCTCGAAGTTATAACCTTCCCAAGGCATATATGCTACCAATATGTTTTTACCTAATGAAAGTTCACCGCCGCAAGTTGAAGCACCATCTGCAATTACATCACCGGCTTTAACTTTATCGCCTTCGTGAACAATAGGTTTTTGGTTAATACATGTATCTTGGTTTGATCTTACATATTTCATTAATGTATAAATGTGCGGTTTGCCATGAGTATCGCGAATAACGATTTCTTCACCGACAACTCTTTCAACTGTACCGTCAACGTCTGCAACAATTACCATACCTGAGTCTTTTGCAACACGAGATTCAAGACCCGTACCAACTCTCGGTCTTTGAGTAATCAACAGCGGTACTGCCTGACGTTGCATGTTTGAACCCATCAATGCACGGTTAGCATCATCGTGTTCAATAAACGGAATCATTGAAGTTGCAACAGAGATAATTTGTATAGGGCAAACACCCACATAGTCAACCTTTGAAGATTCGCACATAATAAATTCTGAACGGTATCTTGCAGGTACAACCTTATCAACAAATTTTCTGTCTTTTGTCAACTTAACGTCTGCCGGAGCACATCTGTAGTTTTCATCGGCATCAGCTGTCATATAAACTACTTCATCTGTTACAACACCGTCTTTTACAACGAAGAACGGAGATTCAACAAAACCGTAGTCGTTAACTTTAGCGTGAGTAGCCAATGAACCAATCAAACCAGCGTTCGGACCTTCCGGAGTTTCAATAGGACAAATACGTCCGTAATGAGACGGGTGAATATCACGAACCGCAAATCCTGCCCTTTCTCTTTGCAAACCGCCAGGTCCTAAAGCTGAAATACGACGTTTGTGAGTTAATTCAGCAAGCGGATTGGTTTGATCCATAAACTGTGACAACTGAGAACTTCCGAAAAATTCTTTTAAAGATGCAACCAAAGGTTTTGTATTTAAAAGATTTAACGGAGTTAAAGTTTCAGAATCCTGCAAAGTCATTCTTTCTTTTACAATTCTTTCAATTCTTGAAAGACCGACTCTGAATTGGTTTTGTAACAATTCACCAACTGAGCGGATTCTTCTGTTTCCTAAGTGGTCGATATCGTCTAATTGACCTTCGTCATAAGTTAAATTGATTAAGTACTCAATTGTAGAAACAATATCTTCAACCGTCAAAGTTCTTTGGTTGTTAGGAATGTTTAAGTTTAACTTTTTGTTCAATTTATAACGACCTACACGACCGATATCATATTTCTTTTCATCAAAGAATCTTGATTCAAGAATTTGACGTCCGCCTTGAGGAGATGCAGGATCTCCAGGTCTTAATTTTTTGTATAATTCTATTAATGCTTCATCTGTAGTTTCTGTAGTATCTTTTTCAAGAGTTTTCTTCAAAAATTCAAAGTGAGTGAATTTCGATTCCATTTCAGAAACTGTTATACCCATAGCTTTCAACAAAGTTGTAGCTAAGATTTTTCTGTTTTTGTCGATTTTAACGTGGATAATATCGTTAGAATCTGTTTCAATTTTCAACCAAGCACCGCGGTTAGGAATCATCGTTGCATTATACAAACGTTTTCCTGTAGGTGACGGGTCACACTTGAAGTAAACACCAGGAGAACGAACAATCTGTGATACGATAACACGTTCCGCACCGTTTACAATGAAAGTACCTTTGTCTGTCATTGTAGGAATATCACCGATGTAAACTTCCTGTTCTTTGATTTCACCGCTGTCACGGTTAACTAATCTAATCATTACACGCAATTGTTTAGCATAAGTTGCGTCATGAATTCTTGCTTCTTCTACTGTATACTTTGCATTGTCAAAAGTATAATTTGGTAAGAAGTGTAATTCTAATCTGCCTGTATAATCCTTAATCGGAGAGAAAGAAAGCAATTCTTCTTTCAAACCTTCTTTTAAGAACCATTCAAACGATTTTTTTTGCACTTCAATAAGATCCGGTAAATCGTCCAATCGAGTGTGGGGAATACCCATTGGCGTTACACGTTTTGCATATTTTGTCTTAGACATCAATTCACCTCGTTATAATAATGGTGTACGTACTATAAAACTTTTTCTAACTTAAGGCTGTTAACCCTCTACCGATAATTGGCAAGACATCTGATAACTGTCACCCGAAATTTAATTCAAGTTTTTTCTAATCAAATTCCGAAACAAGTTCAGAATGACATGATTAAAATACCAAAACTAAAGTTCCGATTCGGTAAATAAATGCAATTTTCAATGTTTGTAAATGTTGGTAAAACTCACGTATAATCAAACTTCCAATGATTTTTGGTTAAACGGGCACACTTCACCCAACTTTACTTTTGCATGTTATTTCATCATATTACATCAATATTGGTAGTCAAGTTAACACTCATTATTTTTAAAAATTTATGTAAAATTTTGTAATATTTTTTGACATAAAATTTTTTATAAATATTTAAACTTTTTAAAATCGCCAAACATTTGATTATAATTACATTTCGGCAATAACGCTTATCTTGCACTCTCCGTGAACATTGCATAAATAAAGGGTTTTGGCGAAATAGTCAAAACCCTTTATTTGTCAAACATTCAACGTTTTTACACTATGCACGCCAAGCATTAGGATTTAAAGGATGAGTTTCTAAAAGTTTAAGTCCTGTTTTAGCAACTTCACGTGCTCTTTCAGGTGCTTTTGGATTGAATAATCTGAACGGTGTAAATGCAAATTTACCGGCAGCATTTACAAAATCAACATTTGCTTGAGCATAATTTCCCACAACTTGTCCTACTTTTGACATAATATCACCTTCCTTTCACTATACATTTATATAAAAAAATTTTTGGTTTAATATTTGCCAAACAGACAGCAGACCCCACCACATCATATCATATCATATCATATAGGGCATTATAACCGGGTTTCAGCCGTTTGAAATTCATATTTACATTCCGTTACAATTCATTTTTTGGATAAATTTTTATATATTTTTTTCTTATTTCTTCTTGAAAACTTTTAGGTAAATTTTTAAATTCGTTTATATCAATTAAAAAAGGGATATTACTATTATTCAAAATATTTTTCAATTCCGCCAAAGAACATTTTTTATCGCCAAAATCAATTACAGCCAAATCCAAATCGCTACCGTCATGCGCATCTCCGCAAACTCGACTTCCGTAAGCCCAAATTTGCGCATTGGGACAATAATCCTCAAAAATTCCACATAGAATAGCTAAATGTTCATCTTTAAGAAAAATATTATTCATTTTCGATTACTTTCTTGAGATTTCGTACATCACTAATAAAATCATCAATAAGAATTAATGTTTCTTCCGCAAATGCTCGACCATAATCGTGAGCCGTATTATTACGATTATCTCTATATACAAACCAACGATTTACCGCATCTTCATCCAGCAAGGAAAACTTAAAGGCATTCCTGAACAAATCCTTGAAAGATAAAACATCAACAGATTTTTTTGTTGCAAAATACGGAACAAGTCTTTTTCTTAAAAGTTTACCGCTTTGCTCAAGCGTCATTTCAAAACCCTTAACTAAAGAATTTCGATACATTTCATAATCAATAGAACCTTCCTCAACTGATTTAATCATTTGATAAGATTTTTCAAGTGTTTCCAAACATCTTTCTAAATATTCGGTATTTATAGAGCCCATAGTTTTCTCCTGTATTCTGTAAGTATAATAACATAAATAAATGGTTTTGGCAGAATTTTCCTTTAGATAGTCTACCTACGCTGAACCAAAAGATCCTGAAACGAGTTCAGTATGACAAAAGTGGGAGTAATTGGTGGCAAAAGAAGGAATACGCAAGGGTATAACGCATGTGTCATCCTGAATTTATTTCAGGATCTTTAAACATAGCAAAATACACCAACGGCAAGACCCTGAAACGCGCCTCGCATTAAACGGATATCGCTGACGCTTTCATCCTCTGCTCGGCTTGTTCAGGGTGACAGATTTGTTATACCGCAGGACATTCTGTTTATGTCACCCTGACATTTGTGTTCAACCCTGACCAGACCTCACCCTAACCCTCTCCTATCTTAGGAGAGGGGATAATTTTACACTCATGTCATCCTGAAAAAACTAAAAATCAAGCGGCGAAGCTGCGTAGATTTTGTTTTGTTCAGGATCTTTTTAAAATATCGCAAGTATGTCACGATTACAAGATCCTGAAATAAATTCAGGATGACATATTCGCTATACCATTGTATTTCCACGTCCAAGTCAGGCTAAACTTATTTCAGCACCCCTAACAAATTCCTCATATCAAAAGATCCTGAAACAAGTTCAAAATGACATTTGCGTTAAACCCTGACCAGACCTCACCCTAACCCTCTCCTATCTTAGGAGAGGGGATATGTTTGTAAGATGCTAATTTTTACACCTTAACTATGCTACAACTCTTTCCCTTAACCTGTTTTTATTTCTCTTTCTACTGCAGCAATTTCTGCCATTACGCTATCTATTTTCATACGTATTTTAAGGCGTTCATCAGGAGTTTTTGCCATTGTCATCTGCGTCATTAGCCGTCTTAATTTTGCAGCCAATTGTCTTAATTTACGTATCAATTCTCGCTGTCTTGAATTTTCCATTCCCATACAGCAACAAGATTCTATTTGAGCTAACTTACTTTTTGCTAATGGATTAACCTGCATATAAACACCTTCACGTTATTACCTTCATATTATATAAAACATACTTTTCCAAAATTTTGCTAAAATCCACAAAACTTGTTACATTTTTACACCAAAACAGGGCAATTATTAAATTTGCCCTGTTCGTTTATTGGTTTTTCGGTTTGCGTTATTTTTGATTAAAATATGAATTATAAATATAAGGTAACAACTTATCTAAGAACACCTCTTTATTAGAGGCTAGTTGAATTGAAGTTCTCATATAATCATTAATTGTAATACGACCGTTTACATTTGCTTCGATATCATAATCCATTGCAGCTATCAAAACCGTCAATTCTTTTTCATCAATAACTTTATCTTTGTTATAATCCAGTCTTCTGAAAGCATTTTTCAAAGCTTGTTGCGCTTCTTTATTATTATGCGCATAATCAAATACGGAAATATTTGCATACTCGAAATTTGCATATTCTTCAAAAGTTAATTTTCCGTCACCATTTCCGAATTTTTTATCAATTTCTTTGATATATTTACTTGCAAAATCCTTAACTAATTCCTGATATTTAGCTCCGGTATTAGGATCGCCGCTATTTGCCATATCCCGCCATTGTTGGTTTACCAAATCAACGCTATCATCTGTCTTATTGTATTCAGCAGCCTCAGAAAGCCTCATTGATTTTATTCTGGTTTTCATCTTATCAAAAGCAAAAAGCGGTGAAAATTTTTTCTCATTCGGTTTAACCGTGCCGGAATTACCGCTTACACTTTGCGCCGTTCCCAAAACTGATACTGAACTTATCCCCATTTTATATCTCCTTTATATATTCCCCATATATTTAATAACGAAAAACTATACAAAAAATTGACAAAACCTTTATTAAAAGTTTACGTTTCTTAACTATTTATTTTGGTATAATTAATATATGTTTTATTTTGAAAAACTTAAAGACAAAGAAATTCTAAAATCAGACCTGATAAACAACGCTCAAGCCTTTTTTACTACAAGAGATATTTGTATTTGTGACAAAGGCTCTGAATTGAACGCAGAAATCGAAGATAATAAAAATCTTCTGTGTGAATACCTCAAAATTGACAAAAGCAAGTTTATCATGCCTGAACAAACACATAGTGCAAACATAAACATCGTAAGCGATTTACAAAACAATTATCCTAATTGTGATGCGCTGATTTTGACTCAAAAAGATACGGGAATTTACTTGAATTTTGCCGACTGTACTCCAATTATCTTATATGATGAAGTTAAAAATATCGGAGCAATTGCCCATGCCGGTTGGCGCGGAACGGTTCAAAAAATTGCACCGCTTACTGTACAAAAAATGATAGAGTTAGGTTCTAAAATATCTGATATAACGACAATTATCGGACCGGCTATCGGATTTTGCTGTTACAATGTAGGAGAAGATGTTTTTGAAAAACTTTCAAAAACGGTCAACAATTTTGACGGATTATCAGAAATCAGAGAAGGTCAGATTTTTGTGGATCTTAAAAATATAAACAAACGTCAACTTGAGGAAATCGGGATAGAAAAACTTGATGTTTGCGAATTTTGTACGGTTCATAACAATGACAAGTTTTTCTCATACCGAAACGAGAACGCAACAACAATGCGCCATAGCGCAGTTTTAAAATTAGGATAGATATAATTATGCAAGAAATCACAATAGGAAAAATATACAAGCACTACAAGGGCAATCTGTATAAGATAATTGCCCTTGCAAAACATTCGGAAACATTGGAAGATATGGTTGTCTATCAAGCGGTTTCAGACAACAAAGTTTGGGTAAGACCCGCAAAAATGTGGAATGAAACAGTGAACAACGAAGGTATACTAAGGTTTACCCTCGTTGAGAAATAATATTTACGCCGGTATATATGATAATACATACAGAACAATAAAAATAATTGACCAAACGGTATTTGAAACTTTCCAAGTATTTTTAGGCGCATCAGGATATGCAGTTTCGTTAACCTTGTTTATTTTATGTTGTACAAAAGCAACTATAAATGCTGACAAAATTACCAATATCCAATTTGCAATCTCCAACGTCCAGTCCGTCTTATCCAACATTAAGATTTTAAAATTCAATTTATTTGATACAAAACAGAAAACCAAATACAAAACAGCAAGAAGATTAGCATAAGGAAGTCTTATATTGAAATTCTGAGCATATTTATCGATTATGGAAAACATTTTAAAATTTGTAAGCGCCAAAAACAAACCTCTCCAAAACGGAGAAACCTTATAACCAAAATTATCTCTTAATGTTCTCCATAGATTGAACGCCCATATAATATCATATATTCCGCCTGACAAAACAGATAATACAATAACTTTTGCTACGGATGTTGTCTTAAAACATAAAGTATCATCATTTTCAACATATTCTTTTTTTACAATTTCTTCTAAACCCATTAGCTCTTAACTCCTTTATTACTAAATAATAACAGGAGAATTATAGCACAATTATGCAACAAAAACAATATTTATCACAGGATTTGGCTGTGTAAAAATAGTGCCCATAAAGAAGCTCTTTATGGGAATACGAGCATGACATCTTGAATTTGCGGATTTTCGGTAGATTGAGTGAGTAAAACAAGCGAAACTCATAAGTGCAAAGAACACGATTGAGCGACTAAATCCAAAAGGATTTAAAAGCGAAAAGTGGGGTTCCACTTTCCCGAATAATCCAAAAGTGTTTCAAAATCTGTTTTGATGCTGTAGAATTTCAACGATTGCAAGATGCTGAAACAAGTTCAGCATGACACCTTTGGTTGAGTTTTGCATTGTACACGGGCTTGTTCAGGGTGACATGAGTGAGAATATTTGGTAGCAAAAGAGGAAGTACACTACTGTACAACAAGTAGGTCATCCTGAACTCGTTTCAGGATCTGTTTAACTTTGGCAAAGATTTGAAATTCTTTGACCAGACCTCACCCTACCCCCTCTCCTACCTTAGGAGAGGGTAAAATTTTACACTCATGTCATCCTGAAAAAACTAAAAATCGAGCGGCGAAGCTGCGTAGATTTTGTTTTGTTCAGAATCTTTAAAAATATAGTAAAGTTCACCAACGGTAAGATCCTGAAACAAGTTCAGGATGACACAAGTGTAAATTCCTCAAACAAAAAACTGAAACGCGCCTCGCAATAAACGGATATGCTGACACTTTCATCCTCTGCTCGACTTGTTCAGGATGGCATGGTCGAGAATATTTGGTAGCAAAAGAGGAAGTACACTACTGTACAACAAGTAGGTCATCCTGAATTTGCGGATTTTCGGTAGGGCGACGACGAAGTCTAGCCCGTAAGGTGTCGGTCAGACGATACTCTGCCGACACCCCGAATAATCCAAGAGAGTTTCAAGATCTGTTTAACTTTGGCAAAGATTTGAAATCCTTTGACCAGACCTCTCCCCTACCCCCTCTCCTATCTTAGGAGAGGGGAGAAGAATGCTTGCACTCTGTACCACTACTAAACATACATGTCATCCTGAACTTGTTTCAGGATCTTATAGTTTAGTACCGGTAGACTAAAGTCGACCCTTGTATCATGAATTCAAAAACGGATAGAACGGTGTTATCAATATTCCAAAGAAACCAAGAACACTAACCAAAAGAACAAATCCCCATGCTACAAAATTTACAATAATATCATCTGTTTTAGATGGTTTTTTCGGTACTGTTTTGAATAATGACGGTAATATTTCAGATATTTCAACTAAATTATGAAGTGCAGTATTTGTATTTTTTAATATTGGTATACAAACCAAAGGTCCTATATAACAAATTGTCCCTAGAACAGAAAATGAAGTATGTAAAAGTTTAATTTTTTTGTTTTCATATTTGACTGTTAAATCCTTGTTCAAATCCTCAGATACTATGTTTTCTACTTTTATAATTTGTAAAACTTTAGGATTATTAATCTTGCCCTTACATATAGTAATTGTTTTGCCATTTATACACAAAAACCTATTGTATTTGATTAAATTTGATATCAAACAAAACAATCCAATAACTATACTCAGTAATGAAAACAGAGTTGCCACTATACTATAGATATCTAAAGTGCATGCTAACATAAACATGAATGAAATTGGTGCAAAGAAATTAAAAAGGGAATATAAAACTTTCGTACCGGTATTCAGCCTTATTATTTTATTGTTTTCCATGCTATCTCTCCTGTTGGTTGACTTCCAACTTTGTTAATTAAAATATTGTCGACGGCGGGACTTTGCTTGAGCGTTGGCGAGAGTTTGAAACTCGAGCCTTACCGCGAAAGTATGCCGATTTATCGGCTGAACCAATGAATTTTTCACAACATGAAAAATTCATGTTCAAGTCCCCCTGACTGAATAAAAAAGATTTAGACTTTTTGTTCTAAATCTTTTTTATGGTGTCGACGGCGGGACTTGAACCCGCACGGGTTTCCCCACACGCCCCTCAAACGTGCACGTATACCGATTCCGTCACGTCGACATCTCTTATTTAATTATCAAAAAATTACTTTCTAAGTATAACACAAAATACTATATAAGTCTAACAAAAGTTATAAATATTATCGTCGTTACAATATACATAGGGATAAAATTCAAGGCAATTCCTGTTACAAACCACATTGAGTAGGTGTTTTCATCATCCGAAAAGATTCGCAAACCATATTTTTCATTCCGTTTATAGTATCCGTTTTCATATACTGAAAGTATTAACATTAACACAATCAAGAACAATTGAGCTTTGTAAAAGATATAATATGGATTTATTATATAGGCGTTTATATAGTCATAGAAAAAAGCATTCAAATCAGCACGCATATTCAACTGTGAACCCGAAAGCATCAACATTACGGCAAAAACCAATGTAATTACGGAACAAAAATATCCCATTATTGATATTATATTCCAAGTTATATATTTCCTAAACTTACTGATTTTCATATCCGTAGTATACCGCAAAAAGTCTTATCTACAAACCTGTTTTACTTGAAAGATTTAAAACCTCAATAAATGATAATACTGATGAAAACTCATTAAACAAGCGTTCGTACTGGCGAAAGTCATCTATTTTGCCAAACAAATGATTCATCTCAAACAAATCTTTGTTGGTGTGCAACAGAAATAACACTTCTTTTCCGCAGACTGAGCACTCAAGTTTTTTAACTCTAAAAGCGGTCTGTAGCTGCATAAAGCGTTCTAGAAACAATGTATTAAACAAATACCTGACTTCAACTTGCGCCTCACCTAACAAATCTTTTACATACACATCATATTTTTTATTAAATTCTTCATATTCAAAATTCACTTTTTCATAACCTTTTGGAGTTCTGCGCATCAAGGATTTTGAATAAATCAGAACTTTTGCTTTTATATTCTTATCCATTACAAAACGCATTGCAACACCTTTGAATAAGGTTGTTACAACTTCGTCTTTTTTCTTTTTTGCTGTTTTTACATTATAGATTTCTGTTTCTTCTATTTGAAACGGAACATCTTTATAACGACCGCTAAAACAATCATCAGTTTCTCTTGTCGAAAACTTTTTCGACAAAAGCCCCGAATCTTCATAAATTCTACCGCTTATTACATAACCGGGATATATCACATCGTCACAAAAAACCTTCAAAAGTTTTCCGAACAAGGATTTTTTTACTGATTTTTGAAAAGATTTATTTTCAATTCCGATAGCAGTAATAATCATAACAAACACAATAAAAATCCCATACCAAAAATGGATGTGTAAGTTATTGAAATAATCTGTTTCGTGTTTGCCCGGAATAAAGCCCGATAGAAACATAAAAATATAAAAAGGAACCCAAGAAGTGTACAAGGCTTTAATATTTTCTTTTTGTGTTTTTTGCCACATTGGTAAATGTTTACCCATTATTTTGGCAAATTCTATTGCAAAATTATTCCTGTATCTATCCAAAGGTGTTTTCATAAAAGTTTTTACCGAACAAAACTATTTTCCTATTTCTAAAGCTCTTTGCGCCATTGATTTTGAAATATTAACAAGTGCAAGGTTAGCTTCATAAGCTCTTTGTGCAACCAAAGCATCCGCAATATCTACCATAGCATTAACATTTGAGGCTCTGATATAGCCGTTTTCATCCGCATCAGGATGTCCGGGTTTGTATATTTTCTGACCTAATGTCGGATCTTCAACTACCCCTGAAAAAGTAACTCCGCCTTGAAGATAAGGTAAAGTTCCGACACCAAAAGCGTCTTCTTTCATAACATTCATCAACCCTTGAAAGGACATATCATCTACCGCATTCAATACAGGGATTTTTCTGACATAATTCGGGGTATCAAGGTTTGCGATATTGCGTGCGTGAATTTCTATACGCTTTCCGTGTACCCGAAGCGCTTTTGCACCTATATCCATTGAATCCATTATACCCATAATTTATACCTCACCTTAATTATTTACCGACATTTATTACTGTTTTCATTTCTGTAACTATATTTGACATCCTTCTTGTTGCCATTGTATAAAAAATCGAATTTTCCTGAATTTGCAAAAGTTCATTAGCAGCATTTATAGGTTCTTCGGAACGGTCGGGAGCGATACCTGACGGTCCCAGTTTTTCAGACAGACGAGTTTCCAGCGGAGAATTCATTGAACTTAAGTATTGGCTAAACTCTATATCCTGTCTTACATAACCCGGAGTATCGACGTTTGCCAAATTTGAACCGAGTGCCCGTTGTCTTTGAGCAATCAAATCCATCATTAATGAAACTTTACCCATACTGTCCAGTGACGTAAACATACTTTATTACCTTTCTAATTAAGCCTCTCTTATATTTATCGCCTTGTTATACATTGTATCCGCAAGTTTTATCATCTGCATACTTGCAAGCATTGAAGCATTCAACCTTAATAAATCCGTTGCGGAACGGAAAATACTAACATTTGACGCCTCTAAATTGAATTGTTTAATACAATCGTGATTTTTGACAAGTCTTGCTTCACCTGCATCATCAGTTGGTTTTAGCCTGTTCATATCAGTTCTTTGCATTCCGGCAGGATTATCAAACCTGATTAGAGGAATTGTACCGACTTTTTTTGCCTTATCACCTCTGGAATCATAAGCCAAAACATCACCGTTTTGTTTTATCTCAAATTTAAAACAATTTGTCGGAATTTGAATACCTTCTCCGACAATCCAACCGTCACGAGTTGTCAAATAGCCATCCTTACCTTGCTTAAACGCTCCGTCGCGCGTATATTGAACCTCTCCTGATGGTGAAACAACAGGGATATAACCTGCACCATCAATTGCAACATCATAAGGATTACTTGTTATTCTTATAGAACCTTGTGTATAATTTGTTCTGACAGAACCTGTTACATATCCGTCTTCTTTTAAAACCTGTTCAAAAGTCACATCCTTATATCCTGTAGTTTGAAAGTTTGACAGATTATCCGCAATTTGACCAAACTTTTCAAATTGTACAAGAGAGTTATTTATGCCTTTTGTCATTATTGCCTGTAAATTATAAACCATAGATTTTCACCTCATTTTATGACGCAGAACTCAACTGCGAAATTGTTTTACCTAACACAGAATTTTGGAGCATAAACATTTGTCTGTTTGCATCAAAATTCTTAATATACGGCATTATTGACATAAATTCCTGCTGCAATGCCACATTTGAATATTCATTGTACCCTTGTTTAACATTCGGCTCCATTACAGTAATCCCGTTACTGTCAACAACTCCGATTTGTCCGATTTTTGTTAATTTATGAGTTTCAGGATTAAACATAGTAATTTTTCCTGTCATATCAACTTTTATCTGTTTCAAGTCTTGAGGGATAAAAGGGAATTTTATCGGAACGCCCGCATTTGATAAGACTTGAGCGTTTTCTAAAGTCAATAATGTTCCGTCTTTACCTATTTGAAAACGTCCGTCACGAGTGAGTTTTACACCGTCTGATGTTTTTATCTGAAAATAACCTTTATTCGCCAAAGCTATATCCAGCGGATTTGCCGATTGTGCAATACGCCCGATTTTGTCATCACGAGTAGTTGAAAGCCCATGTACCCCCAAATATTCCGTAAATGAAGACACAACAGCTTCTTTACGCTGATAACCTACCTTATCAAAACCGCTGATATTTTCATTTGTAATACCAATAATTTCACTATCCAAGTGCATCGCACGTATTGATGCCGTTAAACCGCTGTCGTCATATTGTATTCCGCTGTTTATTCTCATAATACTACCTTCCGCATGTTACATTATTAATATTGTCGAACATTTATGAAGTTTCCTCAATATTTTTGAGAAAAATCATACAAATATACGAGCCTGACATGTTTCTAATGAAAAATATTAAAAAGTCAACGGAAGACTGTAAAAACGACTAAATTTTCATAAACAAAAAAGAAAGTCTCATCAAATGATAAGACTTATAAATATACATTTACCCCACACACATAGTATCACATAAAAATTCCTTTGTCAAGTATTACAAATTTCATAAAAAAAATCTGTTGCTATCGAACCAAAAATGTAGTAAACTGTCATTATGAAAAGAGCCGGTTTTATATTGTTACTACTATTCATACTAAACTTACCCTGCCAAGTGAAATCAAATCCGGCAGATAGTATTGAGCAAGATTCTGTTAAAACGTTTATCTATCATATACCTGATGAAGATAAAAATGAAATGCTGCAACCTGAAGATGAAACCCCGCAAGATAATGAAGAACAAGACATTACAAGCGATGACATCACAGCCGACACCTCAAGAAAAGCGGAATCCACCGATGAAAACGATGATGAGGATAACTCATTGATATCCTCAGAATACGAAATTGATGATATGTATAGTGATGTTTTAAAAGGTTATGCGGTTTACGATGAATACGAAACAGATACGATATCTTTAGAAGACGACATCAAAGATTTTCAAGCGTTAAATATAAAACTTCCCGCAAAAATAAAAGGGTCAAAATATACGGCAACTCGAGAAATTCCTGCATATTCCACAACCTCAAAATATTCAAAATTTAATAATGTTGAATACAGCATAGCACCTTTATCAAGTACAAATTACAGAAAAAAAGGCGGATTTTCGGCAGGTACAACCTATAATCAAGGGATTGATTTTGCAGAACTTGAACAATCAACAGGTATTTTTTCCAGATACGAAAACAAATATTTTGCAATAAGTACAGCTTACGCAAAAACTGTAAATTCAACGAACAACAACTACAACGATAACTTCTATTTCTCTCCGGAATTAAAGTTAAATCAATACTTTACATTAAAGGAGATTTTATCGGCAGATATTACAAGAAACCGAAAAAAAGCAGAAGTTATACTTTCAATAAATCCGTTTGGCAGCAAAGACCCTGACAGGCTAAGATTTGAGGTCGGAGCAAATGCCACCTACGATGACACAAACTCATTATTAAAAAATCAGGTTAAATTTTCAACAAACTTCAAATTGTAAATATTTTTGTTAAAGATATAAATTTCGGGTATAATTAACTAGTTAGGGAGAAAAAATGGAACCGTCCGAAAAAGACCATATTAAAACAACAAAAAAGAATAAAAAAAGGAAACGTCACAGTAGAAAAACCGGTTTCTATTATTCATTTTTGACAATTGTTTTAATCTTTTGTTTGGTTGAAATAGGGCACGGAACCATTGTTAATATCAGCAAAATCATTGCTTATCAAGGGAAAAAATTCACACTTGAAAATCTCTTAAAAAGTACAAAATCACATAATCAGGAACTTAAAGCCGAAAAAAAACTGATTACGTCAGATAACAGCTTGGAAGGGATTGCAAGAAACAATTTAAAAATGGCAGGCGAAGATGAAGTTTTGATTATAATTAACAAAAAAGTTGAAGAACCTAAAAAACCAAAGAAAAAATGGGATTTGAAAAACTTTTCATTATCAAAAAACAAAAAAGAGCAACCAAAAGAACCTGAAGGAAACATTTATATACCGCAAGAAGTAGTTGAAGAATAGAAACGGATTATTTTTATGGAAAACACAGAATGTATTGAATATATAAAACAGGCATTTGACTTAAAAGATAAAAAACTGTATAAACCGGCTATCGAAATGTTGTATAAAGCATTGGAGCTGGAAAATGACAACGTGGAAATCTTATCTCAAATCGGAGAGTTGTATTTCCTTTTAAACAACTATTCCCGAGCGCTCCAATATCTTGATAAGGTGCTTCAAATCAACCCTGAACATACTCAATGCCTAACAATTTCAGGGAAAATATACCAACGCCAAGAAAATTGGAACGAAGCATTAAATTTCGCAAAAAGATTGTACAATGCACAACAAAATTCGGAAAATCTTACAAATTTGATAAAAATACTTATTCAATTAAAACTTTTTTGTGAGATTGAACAATACACACAATCCGAATTTTTTACTCAGGATGTAAAAATTGAATGTGCTAACGCTTATTACAAAAACGGAGAAAAAGAAAAAGCTAAAGAGCTGTTGAATATATGTGATAAAGATGATGAAAATACGCTTTTATTAATCGGCAGAATTAAATTCGACGAGAATGATTTTGATGGAGCTTCCGAAATTTTCAACCAAATAGGTAAGAACTCACAAAATCCGGAGATTTTAAATTATCTTGGGTTATTTGATTTAGAAAACATGAAATTTATCGACGCTATAAAAAATTTTTCTAAAGCAATAAATATTGATAATAATAATGCAACATACTGCTACAATCTTGGAAATGCGTATTTTTACAACGGTTGGGCAGATGAAGCTCAAAAAGCATACCTAAAAGCACTCTACATAGAACCCGAAAATCTTGATTTTAGATATTCACTTGCATATTTATACTACGACCAAAAAGATTACACAAAAGCAAAAAAAGAGATTTCGGCAATACTTGAAAATAATCCAAAACACTCTCAGGCAAGAGTTCTAAAAGCATTATTACTGGCAAAAGATAATGATTTCATCGGAGCGCAAAAAATACTTGAAGATAATCTTCAAAAAGGAATAACCGATGATTTCACAAAAATTACGTTAAGTAAAATTTATACTGAATTAAATATATTTAATAAAGCTGAAGAACTGGTTTCGGAAGTTATTGAAAAGAACCCGAACAACTTGAATTACCTGACAAATCTTGGTGAAATATACATCAAAGAAAAGAATTATCAAGAAGCTCTCAATATTGCCAATAAAGTTTTGGAAATCAATCCGAATTATATTGCAGGAGATATTCTCGGTGCCAAAACTGCGTATTTAATGGAGGATAACAACCTCACAAAAGGTTTTGCTCAGGATGCAATCTCGCTTGATATCAATTGTTCTGAGGGTTATTATTATCTTGCTCTTGCAAGAGAACGTGAAAACGATATTGATGAAACCGTTGAATGTTTAAAAAGAGCAATTCTTTATGATTTAAACAATCCCGAATATTATAAAAAAATGAGTGAAATTTATAAAGCAAAAGGAGATTATAAAACCGCACTTGAATATATTGCAGAAGCGCAAAGCATTGACGACTCAAGTGAATACAAATTCTTATATTCTGAACTTGTGAAACTTAATCGAAAACATAAATAATTAATTTATGTAAAAATTAATTGATTTCACAAAAAACATAAATATAATACTTGATATAAGATTTGAGCGGAGAGAGATTATGGAAGTTATGAACAAATTAAAACGATTATTGATAAACATATATGTTATTTTTTTAGCAACACAGGGGGCTGCATTTGCGGCAACAATGCCCGAAATGACCGTACCTAACCAGTATCCTGCAAAATATACACCTGAATATATCAGACAAATCACACCTACCTACAAAGATATAGGTAAAGACGAAGTATTTTACGTTGCGCTTGATATGTTAAAAGAAACCGAAGGTATGTTTTCAAGAAACGCAATATTAGGAAATAACCTGTCTAAAAAACCGATAAAAATAGAATTTCGTGATCTCGGACAAATAAACGGTGAATATGCAACATTTGATGCTTTAGGCTGGAAAAAAGGCAAAAATTTATATATATATATAAATAATAAACATAAAGATGCTCCTGCAGGAGCTTTAGCGGCACTTTTAGCGCACGAAGCCTTGCACCAAGACGAATTTAATTCTCTTGCGGAAGAAACTTATGCTTGGACAATGGAAGCCTTTGTATGGAATGATATTGTAAAAATTTATCCTGAAAGCAATATTGAAAATAATGCTTTGGTAAAAAGAGAAAACACCTTGAAAAAACTTTTAGAAAAAGGAAATTATACCAACAAATACATAAAAAAAGCAGTATTACAAAATAACGGATACAAGAACTTACCGTCCTATTCTCCGGGATTTGATAATTTATAAAGATTTTTGAATAAAACTTTCTATATACTAAAAAGTATATTGATTATAAAAAATCCTTGATGTTAAATTAAAAATATGAGAAGAAGGATAAAAGCGGTAATACTTTTGACGGCGGCAATAGTCACTCTGTTTGCCGCAAATGCGCTATATTCAAATTATCATAACCCGCTGCTCAATGTTGAACAGCAAAACGTGAACTCGACAAAAGTTTCACCGCAAAAACTTTTTGATCACACTTGGCAAGTCGTGAAAAACGAATATTATGATGCAAATTTTAATAAACAATATTGGATAAGGTGGAAAAACCATTATCACGGAAAAATAAAAACGGAAGAAGATGCAAAAGTCGCAATAGAGACAATGCTTTCCAGTTTGGATGATCCGTATTCAAGATTTTTGACAAGGGAAGAATTTGCGGAGCAAAATAATTCAATAACTTCTAAAATTTCAGGCATTGGAGTAAATATAATAAGCGATGCCGGAAAAATAAAGATTATAAACGTAATGGAAAATACACCTGCACAATTTGCAGACATAAAAGTCGATGACATCATTATCGCAATTGACGACAAGAAAGTCAGCGGAATGTCTTTGGCTGAAGTTTCAAATCTGGTAAGAGGACCGTCAAATACTTTTGTTAATATTGACATTTTACGAAACAAAGAATTAATAAAGAAAAAAATCATCCGTAAAGAAATAAGTATAAAAACTGTTAAAAGCTCTGTAGATAAAAACATCGGCTACATTCAAATCTCAAGTTTTATCAGCAGCTCCACCCCAAATGAAATATTGGAGGCTTTAGAAAATACAGACAACACAAAAGGATTAATAATAGATTTACGGGGAAATACCGGAGGTCTTTTGCCAAACGCTGTTTTTGCTGCAAATATGTTTATCCAAAAAGGGAAAATTGTCAGTATTGTAGGCAGAAACGGATACCACTATGATATTATGGCACAGGATAACAATGTTAACATAACTAAGCCTGTGATAATTTTAGTTGACGGAACAAGCGCAAGCGCAAGCGAAATTTTTTCAGGGGCTATGAAAGATTATCATAGAGCAAAACTTTTGGGTACAAAAACTTACGGCAAGGGGATGGTACAAAAAATAATTCCGATGCCAAATGAAACCGGTATAAATTTAACGGTGGCAAAATATTTAACTCCTAAAGGGAAAGACATAAACAAGCACGGCATCGAACCGGACATTGAACTGCAACTCAAGGAGGAAGATTTCAAACAAAAAACCGATACTCAACTTGACGCAGCAAAAACCATATTGGAACAAATGATAAGTTCAAAATAATCTTGACATAAAAGCATGTCTTTCGTATATTGGATATACGGAAAAGTTTTGGCGACATGGCCAAGTGGTAAGGCAGAAGCCTGCAAAGCTTTTATCCCCCAGTTCGAATCTGGGTGTCGCCTAATAAAAAAGACCTGAAATAATATCGGGTCTTTTTTATTTGAACTAAAAAGGGGATGTGAGTATTTAGTGATAAAATAAGAGCTCGCTACACTTTAACACACAGCCACCCTGAATATATATCTCCCCTCTCATAAGGTAGGAGAGGGGGATTTTGCGAATATGTCATCCTGAATTTATTTCAGGATCTTTTATTTGCGCAAGAAAAAAGGGAAGTAATTTCCCTTTAAATATACATTTACTCGCTTAGT
>JBJEGJ010000032.1:0-12478 GCA_051874955.1 Candidatus Gastranaerophilaceae bacterium | reverse complement strand
GGATTATATCACAAATATTTTGTTTCGCCACTATTTTTTGAAATTCTTTTTTAATTCTCTGTAGCTGATACTGCATTGAGCATTTTGAGCAATTTCTGTCGGATTATCCGGTGACTTGTTAATAAACATTACAAGTATTGTTAAAATCGCAAAAGGAACAATGACATGCAACATAACTGCAAAAACTGCCCACAGCATCTGAGTTTTTCGAAAATCTGCAGGTTTTTTCCAGTATTCAAGTTGGTATGCCCATTTGTTTCCGTTAAATCCGCAATATATTTGTAATATGAATAGCAAAATCCAGTTTAAACAAAAAGGCATTTGAAACCAAATTAAAGGAATTGCTAAAAAGGTAATCCATGCTTTGTATTTAAATCCCCAGATAAATGTTAATAAAAAGGCTCCCCAGTTAAATTCCTGAAGCTCTTTAGGTATATCATACCCTTTATAACCCGTAAAAAATTCTTTTATATTCATTTCTTTATAATAGTTGTATTATTCAGTATTTGTCAAATGCTTATTATATCGTAATTTAGTTGTTTATTATCTTTTCAAAATTTTCCCAATTGAAAGTTTTTGTTTTTACTTTTTCTGTTATCTTTTCTAAATCAGTATTTTTCAGCTCTTGAAATCTGTTTTTAAAGTCTCCGATAAGATTTATTATCGGTAAATTGAACTCTGAAGCTATCTTTTCGATTTTAATGTCATAGTTTATTGCAAGGGTTTTGGTATTTGTCAGAAGTCCTATAATAATTGCGTGAAACCTCATTGCAATTAAGTATTCGCATTTTGCAATTTCTTCAACGATTTCTTCGTCGGTGATATCTTCGAAAATTGTTGTTTTAAGCTCCGGATTTAAAAGTTTCAAGGCTTTTTGAAATTTTTTTGAAACTTCTGTATCCAGATTTTTTTGAAACGGGAAAATCCAAATTTCGTAGTCTGCAAACTCTTTTGAAACCTTTAGAGCCAGTCTGTCAATAAAATCTTCATTCATCATTTTACAATCTCTTAATTGAACCGCGACCGTTTTATTTTTTTGCGGGATTTTAATTTCTGATGAAAAAACAGGATCGCATACAAGCTCAGCGCTAATACCTGCATCTTCCAGTAAAGACTTGCTTTTTGAGTCGCGAACGCTTATATATGTGCAATGTTTTAAAATCTCTTGGGTTAAAAACAGCCCGAATTTATTGTTAATCGGTCCTATACCTTGAGCAAAAATGATAACTTTTTTTTGCAGAATAAGAGCTATAAAGATAATCCCTAAATAGTAGATTAAACTTTTTATGCTTGTCGCATCTTGCAGTAAGCTGCCGCCGCCTGAAATAAGATAATCGGATTTTGAAATTGCGCCTATAATATCCGGAATTTTAAAAGTATAAACGCTTCTTGCGTGTTTGAATTTTGAAACGGTATATTTCGTATCGGATGAAATAATTGTTATTCTGTGTCCGTATTGTTGAAGTTTATGTACAAGCACGGATAATATCGCTTCGTCCCCGAAGTTTTTAAATCCAAAATATCCGGATAGAACGAAGCGTTTTTTCTCCATTTATAACTCCTTATAGATTTTGTAAACTTCTTCATAGTGAGGTGTAGATTTGACAGCACCTATTCCTTGAGCTTGTAATCCTGCATCAATAGATGCAATACGCGCAGATTCAATTGCCGAATATCCGTTTGCATAAGCCGATAAAAATGCTCCGTTAAAAGCATCTCCCGAGGAGGTGGTGTCAATAATATTTTCTGTATAGAACGGTATAAATGTTGTTGATTGTTGATTGTTTAAATAGTAGCCTTTTTCAGGGCTTGATTTGATTACTATTGTTTGAACTCCAGTATCTGTCAGAGTTTTTATTATGTTTTCAAGTGATTCTATTTCAAAGATACTTTTTGTGTCGTATTTTGAACTCATAAAAAGAATATCCGTCAACGGTATAATTTCATCAAAATACTCTCTTGCATCTTCTTTGGTTGTAATCATTGATGAATAATTCGGGTCGTATGCCGTAATTATTCCGTTGTCTTTTGCTATTTGAAATGCTTTTTTTACGGCTTCTCTAGCTTGTAGAGAAAGCGATTGTGTAATTCCGGATGCGTATATTATTTTTGCACTTTTGATGTAATCTTCGTCAATATCTTCAATTGACAATTTTGCAGGGGCAATTCTTTTTCTGTAGTATATAAATTCTTTCTCTGTTGCAGATTGTCTTGAAACAAGATAAATCCCGTTGTTTTCTTCTACAATTCTGACATGGTTTGTGTCTAAACCTTCATTTATCCAGCTTGAAAGTAAGTAATTTTTAAATGCGTCGTCACCAAGACATGTGATAAATCCGACTTTTGAATTTAACCTTTTTGCCGCAATCGCAACAACAAGCGAATCTCCGCCATAATACTTGTGTAAACATTCGGCGTCTGATAGTTTTTGGTTTGTTGAAAATTCTATTAAACTTTCACCAATTGTAATTATGTCAAATTTTTCTTTTGTATCCATTATTTATTTAATTTCTCCAATAATTTTTTTGTTCTTTTTGTAATTTCGGAATATGTGTCGGCATTTGTAAGGTGACGACCTATGCCTACTGCAGTTGCTCCCGCTTTTATGTAATCCTCCGCATCCTCAAGTTCAACATTTCCCTGAGGAATTACGTTTAAAAACGGCATTGGTCTTAGCAGGTCTTCTATATATTTTTCTCCGCCCATTGCTGTAATCGGGTATATTTTTACTATAGGAATACGGGATTTCCACGCATTGTATGCTTCGTTTGCCGTTGAGGTTCCTGCAATAAACGGTACGTGTTTGTCTTTTGAAATTTTAACCAAGTTTGTTTGAAATATTGGTGAAGATATGATTTTTGCGCCAGCATCAAGTGCCGCTTGAGCTTGCAGCGAGGTTATAATACCGCCTGCGCAAATTATCGCTTCATCTGATACAGCCTTTATTGCGTTGAATATTTTGGGGTTTTCTACGTTGACCTCCATCATATCCAATCCGCCGTCTAATAGTGCATGAACTTTATCTATTACATCTTGCGGATTTGAACTTCTTATAATCGGAAATATTTTATTTTGTTTTAATTTATCTATTAAATTTATGTTCATAATCTATCCTTTTTTTCTAATTTATTATATCATAACATTAATAACGGGGAGCATTTATGAAAAAGTTTAAAAATAAATTGTTTTATATCTGTACGGCATTTATATATTTGTTTATGGTGTCGGTAACATTGGTTCTTTCATCAGTTTTTCTTGATGCAAATATCAGAAACTTTTTTGTCTCAAAGTTTTCAGCTAACAGCGTCGGATCTTATGACATTATAAATATTGTAATTGATGACAGTTCTCTTGCAAAATATCCGATGCCTTGGTCGAAGAATTTATATAGAGAATTGTTAGCTTATTTTTCAGAGTATGCTAAACCAAAAATAATCGGCTTTGATATTTTGTTTTCAAACAATTTTAATCCTATGAACAAAGCAGATGTAGATTTTGTTAATACCGTATCAAAAATGGATAATTTAGTGTCGGGTTTTTCTCCGGAATCCGGTGATACTTTGGATGATGAACGTAAGATTTTTATGGAGACTTTGAGTAAAAAACATTCTGTTAATGTTGATTACCGAGCTTATGATGCGGTTCCTTTTTATTATAAATCCGAAGTAATTCCGCAAATGTATTTTGATTCTGTTAAATCCCTTGCATCCGTAAAAATAAATGCGGACAGTATTTCAGGTACTACGGTTTCTGATATTAATCTTTTAAAAATCGGTGATTCCTATTACCCGTCTTTGCCGTTTAGAATGTACCTTCTTGAAAATAATACTAATGATATTATCGTTGATGATAATTTTATCATCGTCCCAAAAACAGGGCTTAAAATTCCGCATAAACTTATTCTAAAAAGCTGGGTTGAAACGGATTTGAAATTTTATAAAAATATTGTGGTTAAAAACAAAAACGGTTATATAAAATCCGATTATACACACATAAGTATTCCTGCATATAAAATTATTGAATCCTACAGACACTTAAAATCGGGTAAACTTATGAAAGATGATTTGGCTCCGGAGTTGTTTAACGGAAAAGTTATTTTTATCGGGGCAAATATAAACGGACCGTCAGCCGATGTGTTAAAAACTCCTATGGGTAACAGACATCCGGGTGTGGATATTCAGGCAACAATGTATGATAACTTGTCAAATAACCAATTCCTGCATAGCGCGCATTTTCTTGTCAGAATCTTGGCTATTGTGCTATTGGCTGTGTTTGCATTTGTTGCAGTGTTAAGATATTCATTTTTGAAATCTCTAACTTTAATTATTTTGTGTGATTTGATTTTCTTTGTGTTGGTTGCCGCTTGTGCTTATAATAACTATATTTTGAGTTTTATAAATCCGATTATGGTGCAGGTTACAACTTTAATATTCGGGTATTCGTTTAAATTTATATCCGAGAACAGAAACAAAGAGAAGATTAAGCAGGCAATGGGAAAATACCTTTCTCAAGATATTATGAAAAATGTTGTCAATAATATTGATGATTTGAAACTCGGTGGAAAACGTGCTGTAGTAACTGTATTGTTTTCTGATATTCGTGGGTTTACAAGTTTGAGTGAAAAAATGCCGGCAGAAGAAGTTTCAATGATTTTGAATGAGTATTTCTCGGAAATGGAACCTATAATTACAAAATATAACGGTGTAATTAACAAATTCATCGGCGATGCTGTAATGGCAATATTTGGTGAGCCTATTCAAGATATTAATCACCCTCAAAATGCAGTAAAATGTGCTTATGAAATGTTGAAAACCGTAGAATATTTGCGAGAAAAGTGGCTTTACGAGGGTAAGCCAAAGATAGAAATCGGTGTCGGAATAAATACGGGTGAAGTGTTTATCGGCAACATTGGTACAGAAACTCGTATGGAATATACTGTTATTGGCGATACTGTTAACTTGGCAAGTCGTATTGAAAGTTATAATAAGGTTTACAAGACAAATTTGCTTGTTAGCAGTTCAACTTATGAGCATATTGCTGATATTGCGGATGTAATTAAAATCAGTGAAGTTCAAATACGAGGAAAAGCTAAAAAGATGAATATATATGAAGTTTTGCGGATAGGAATTGATAAAAAATAATTTAGTGTGATATTATTTTTGCTTCGACATTTTTAGTTGCAGAACCTATACTTTTGTTAAATCCGTCGACAAGTTCAGCTGCGGTTTGTGCGTTGTAAAATTTCCCGCTGGTTACTAATGCGGTACATTCCAATTGTTCTAAATCATCTGAATCCTTGATGTTAAATGCAATTACATCAATTGTTACATCACGGCGTATTTTTATCAAATTCATTACAAAAGTGCATGGGCTTTCGTCACAATTTTCTCCGCCATCTGTTAAAAGTATAATATGTTTTTTACCGGGAAAGCCCATAAAATCATATTTGATAGCTTGTTTGAGTGAATATGTAATCGGAGTCATCCCGCGCGGTTTTGTTCTCATTAGTGCATATTCTACGTTGGCAGCTCCGTTTTGAGTAATCGGACTTGCAAGTGTAGAGGCTCGGCACGCTTCCATTGGAGTAAATCCCATTTTGTGCCCGTATATCCGAAGTCCGACCCATGTATCGGGTTTGATTTTTGGTAAAATTTCCTGCATTGTCTTTAACATTAAATCTACCTTAGTTGAATTTTCCAAAGGTTCGGTCATACTGTTTGAAAAATCCATTATAAACAGTATACGTTCACTTTCGTTCAGTTGAAAATTTCTTTTGTATTCCTGTGGTGTATGCACTCCGTATTGTGACGCAATAGCAGGAAGTGATGCAACTATGATGGCTATTAAAAATAATATTCTTTTCATATCCGAAGTTTAAATAAATTATCGGAATATCTCAATTAGTCTGGTATCTATTTTTCTGTATGTCAGAAATAGTGTAACTTTGCCACTATTTAGTTTTGTAAATTTATTGCGGTTACAGGATTGTAGACACTTGAGATATGTGTTAAAATATGCTACAATGATAGTAGGAACACCCTATTTGCCCTCATAGGTCTCTGACGAGTGTTATTCCCCACACCACTCTAAAAACAAAAAGGTATCCGGTTACTAAAAATCAGGTGACGTTATGGATACGTTTGTTGAGAAAACTGAATACGAATTCAACCAAAGGACTTGCGAGTATTGTTTGTCAATTCTGCTGTTTATATTTTTAGTCCTTGTTCATTCATTTTTCCAAGCTCCGATTTATGCAAACGATATTTTGGCAAATACTGTTATTACGACACCTGCACTTATAAAAAATATTGATGTAGCAAAAGGGGTTACGGATAATGAACTCCTGAAATCTCAATTTAATGAAAGAGTTGCATCTAAGTACAGCAATTGGAATGTTAATACTGTTGCTGACGGTATTAAGCATGTAAAAATGGTTAAATATTATTCCGGCAAGCCTGTGCGCATAAATATCGTTGAAATTAATGAAACGGTTGCGCATGATTATGAAGTAAAACCGGCAATTGCGTCAAAAACTTTACCAAATAAAAGAACAATTCGTACGATTGCTCAAAATACAAATTCTGTTGCCGCAATTAACGGTGGATTTTTTAAACCTCAAACGGGTGTTCCGCTCGGGACTTTGATGATTGACGGTAAAATGGTTACCGGTCCGATTTATGACAGGGTTGCTTTGGGAATTTTTGACGATGGTTATGATGTCGGACGAGTAATGTTGGATGCCAAAATTGTCGGAAACGGCGAAACAATCAAAATTGATAATATAAATCAACCAAGAATGTTATCCTCATATATTTTACTTTATACAAGGGATTGGGGAGCATACGCACCTGCTTCGCCTCAGTATGGCGTTCAACTCAGAGTTGAAGGAGATAAAATTACGGCTGCATCCGCCAATCCCCTTTCTATTCCAGAAAACGGATATGTTCTTGTAGGACCTAAATCTCAGTTAGGAAAACTTTTTGGCGCTGAATATGTTGATATTTCAATAAATACTAATCCTAAATGGGAAAATGTACGTCACATAATAAGTGGCGGACCGTATTTGGTAAAAAACGGTGATGTTTTTGTTGATGTTGAAGCCCAAAAGCTGCAATCAATCGGTGGCAGAAATCCTCGTAGTGCAATAGGTTACACAAAATATAATGATTTAATTCTCGTTGCGGTCGATGGACGGGAAGGAAGTTCTGTAGGTTTGACTTTATATGAACTTGCAGCATTGATGCAGTCGTTAGGTTGTGTTAATGCTATAAACTTAGATGGCGGCGGGTCTACTGTTATGTTTGTCAACGGACAAATAGTAAACCGTCCGCAACAAGCAGGAGGAATTGCTTTATCTAATGCTGTTGTTGTTTCTAAAAAGACAAATAATTAAAATAACCGAATTTTTAGCAGATAATGCAAAACATTATACTATTATTTTTTAAGTTCTTCCAATTCGGTGATGAGGTCGTTTATATTTTGCTCTGATTTAATATTTCGGGCTTTCAAAGCTGTTTCGTAGGCTTTTTGATAGTCTTGTTTATTGTAGTATGTGATAGCTAAATTGTATTCTATGATGTATTGTTCTTCTTGAGTAACAGATAATTCTTTTGCTTTATTTAAACTTGCTAAAGCACTGTCAAAATCCCCCATTTCCGTGTACACACCTGAGATATTTATGTAACCGGATGCAAAATTAGGATAATTTTTTATATAATTTAAATTCTCTTGTAATTTTTTTTGTAATCTTACATCGTTACTTCCCAGTATCAACGGTGCATAGTAAGAATTTTTGGCAGGTAAAGCGTTGGTATCTGTTATATTAGCTGCAATTCTGTATAGTAAAACTAAAGTTTTTATATCTCTTGTTGAAATTGCATTCACGCCGGTTTTAAATGTTCGGTAATCGGTATTGTCTTTCATTGCAAACATAACATCGCCAGGATTGTCACTATGTCCCATTATTCCTAAAGTATGACCGATTTCGTGGGTTGCGGTGTTGAATATTTCTTGCTCTGTGAAAGTTTTGTTGTAGGGATTTGTTTTGTAAAAAGTTAAAACCATTTTTTTTAATATTTTATCGTTGTTTATTTCAGGGGTTGTATTTGCGATTGTATATGTACAAATACTGTTTTTACAAATATCCTTCGGTATGTCTTTGAATTTGACTGTGATATTTGCCTCTTGTTCATTTTGAGTTTGGTTGAAACTTATAAAGTTAGTCTTATTTTGCCACATTGCAAATGCTTTAAGTATTGTTTTTGTATAAAATGGCGGGATGTCATTTGTCGGTTCAATATAAACCTTGAGCGGGAAAGATTTTAAATCCCATCTTATGACATCTTTACCTGAAACTGCATTGTCTATATAGTTGTTATTTATACCCTCTGTCAGTTTAAAACGTAACGATACAGCTTGAAATTTTGCATATTTCGTGGCTTCGTCCTGAATTTTTGATTCTGCCATTTCGTACAGTCTTTTTTGTATTCTGTATGTCGGGGTTGTTTTTGAAAGCGCAAGAACATAATAAAATCTGCTTAGTTCATCTTTTGGTGATGCAAATAAAGCCTTTTCAAAGTATGGTAAAGATTGTTCGTAGTTGCCCGATTTGTATAAATCTTTGGCTTTCTTATAGTTATACATTGCCGAGAATGGTGATTTATACAGCAACGCAACAATAAGAACAATGAAAAGTATTCCAAGTAATATTTTACGCATTTGATTTCTCTGCTAAATCCTTCTCAAGTTGCTGAGCCAAAGCTCGTGTATCACCTTTTAATTTGAAGTATTCCGCGAATTTTGAAGTCGTTTTTATATTGATACTTCTTCCGTTTTTGTCCTTGTGTTTTGAAACAAGACCCTTATCGACCAATTCTGCAACATGTTCATACGCTGCTGAACGGAGTTTTACAAGTTCTGTTTGTCTTATTGGCTCTTTTAAAGCAATAACAAGCAAGGTTCTAAGTACGGCAGGAGATAAATCTATCGGACAAATTTTTTCTACAATATCGCTGTAGTCCTCTTTGACTTGTAAAATATATCCGTTTTCGTCGTCAATTTCCAATGCTCCGTCACGAGCCGAGTAATCCATAATCAGTTCAAGAAGTGCTTCTTCTATTTCTTCCGGTTCGGTATCCAAATACGCAGCAATTTCTTCTGCCGATAATGCTTTTGCAGTTACAAATAAGACCGCTTCAATTCTAGATTTCAACTGTTGCATGGTTACCGCCTTTTACTACATACAAATCAGAATAAAATTCTTCTTGTTCAAGTTCATAATCCGTGTCGCGACTTAAGAATAATAACGCTAAATATGCGCTTATTTTATCCATTCCGAGAATTGTCAATTCATTTAATTCAATTTTATCCTGATGATTAAAAATTTGTTCCAAATTGTCTTTTAATTTAAGTACAGATTCTTCGATATATTCTTCGTGAGCCATTGAAACAATTTCTTCAGGAGTCAGTCTTGAATAGTTTCTGACGTGTCGTTTTGCACGTTCGTGTGCATTTTGCATGGAAGCTCGTTTTTCAAGTTTTTCATAGAACTCCAATTGTTTTATCAAGTCTTTCAAGGTTACAACACGATTTCTGTTTAATCTGATACTTGTACGACGTTGCAGAGCTTCATCAAAACTTACAACATTACTTGTCGGGATAAATTCCTGATTTTCATCGGGATACTCGACAATAAAACCATCTTCATCGTACATTACTTCATCTTCCGGTTCATCTTTGAAGTCATCTATTGAAATCCCCGCCAGTACATTTGATTGTAATCTGCAAAGAATTGATGCAAATAGTAAAGTTCTGCTGGCAACTCTAAGATTTAATGATTTTAATTCAATCATTCTTTGAAGATATTTTTCTGTAACATCAAGAATATCAATATTCCAAGGGTCAATTTTCCCTTGTTTTGCCATATCAACAAGAATTCCGATACCGTCATTGGCATCAAATTCTCCGGATTGAGCGTATATTGAAGATTCTAAATCTTCGGTATTTATTGAATTATTGTTCATTATTGTCGTCTCTTAATTTTACACCTGTAACTTTAGTTTTACCTTTTTCTTTTTGGGTAACGCCAATGGTTCTGTTTGCGGCTTCAATCATTGGTCTTCTGTGGCTTACTACCAAGAATTGCGTATTTGAGGATTGCTTTTTCACCATTTCTGCAATTCTTTCCACGTTCATGGTATCTAAACTTGCGTCAACTTCATCTAATGCGTAGAAAGGTGCAGGCAGATGTTTTTGGATAGAAAATACCAAAGCCAAAGCCGTAAGAGCTTTTTCACCGCCGGATAATGCTCCCAGTTTATTGTTGGTAGTTTTATCTCTTGGTTTTGCTTCGATTGTCATTCCTGCAGAAAGAGGGTCTTTCTCATTTTCAAGTATCAATCTTCCTTCGCCTTCCGATAACTGATGGTAGATATCTTTGAAATTCTCGTTTATTGCAGTAAATGTAGTCATAAAGGCTTCTTTTTTCTGTTGTTCAAACCCGTTCATTTTGTCAAGAATTGATTGACGTTCGGTTGACAAGGTTTGAATTTGAGTATCTAATTCAGCTTTTCTTGCGGCTTTTTCTTCATAAGATACAATAGCTCTCATGTTTACATCGCCCAATTCCTGCATTCTTTTGTCTAAACGCTGTATTTTTGCTGATAATTCTTCTATTGAAATTTGTACCGGTTCAAGATTGTCAATTTTAATACCGGAATTTTCTAAAATTTCAGAGGCTTCTTTTAATTGAGGTTCAAGTTCTCCTCGGCGAGTTTTAAACGCTTCAATTTGTTCGTTAATTCTGTCAATTTCAGATGATTTAACAGCGCTGTTCGTTTGTAAATCTATAAGACTCTTATGAATGTCATCTTTTTCTTTCACAAGCTCACCTATTTTTGCATCAATCACAGCTATTTTATCAGATAGGGTATTTAATTGCTCCTCTAATTGCTTGATTTCTTCTGCGTAGGTAACCTTATCTTTTTCAAGGTTTTCGTTATTTTTTATGATATTTTTGATGTCGTCTTCTTTTGATGTTATAAGCTGTTCATTGAATTTAATTGTGTTGTTAAATCCTTGAATTTCATTGTTTACACTCATCAAATTGTTATTTAATCTTCGAATTTCATCTTCAATTCCTTGAGTTTTTTCTTTTAAATCTTTCAAATCTTTGTCATTTAAAAGACTATCCAATTCTGACAATTTGTCTTGTGCTTGTTGAATTTCATCAGACAAATCAACTCGTTTTGCTTCAATTTTGTCAAGCTCATTGTTGATTTTTTCTATCAGCGGTTCATTTTCTGCAATAAACTTCTGTTTTGCCTCTAAAAGCCCCTGACTTGATTCAAATTGATTTGTCATATTGGTCAGTTCAATTTTTGCTTTAGAGTATTCCGTAGAAGATGCCGAGTAAGATGTTCTTATTTGCTCGAGTTTTTCTTCCAAATGTTTTTTATTTAAGACCGATTGGTCGTATTTTTTTTGCAAATCATCAAGTTTTGATTTTGCTTTTTCAAGTTCTTTATCGTCATTTTGTCCAAAACCGAACATTGATTTCTTAACGTATCCGCCGGTAATTGCGGAAGACTTTTCGTAGAGTTTTCCATCAAGTGTAACCATTCGGAACTTGCCCATTAATTGTTCTGCCGCCTGTGCATCTTCAACAATCAGTGTGTCACCTACGGCGTAGAAAAATGCGTCTAAATACATGTCGTCAAAATCAACAAGATTTATGGCAAAGTCAATTACTCCGTTATTTTTTGGTAACTGGAGCTTATTCGGAGCTTTTTTTACTTTGTTCAAAGGTATAAATGTTGCACGACCGGCACGGGAAGACGTTAACAATTCCATAGCCACGTAAGCGGCGTGAGTGTCATCAACTACAATATGTGCTAGTCTGCCGCCAAAGGCAATATCAAGTGCCGTTGAATATTCTTCATCTACAGTTCCTAATTGCATCAACGGAGCATGTACACCTTCCAAATGAGCATTCATTACCGTAGTAATCGGCAAACTGCTACCCGATGATGATGCAGCACGACGCTGAGCTTCCATTTCCGTAAATCTTCTGTATGCGGCGCGAACATCGTAATCATATTGTTCTATTGCAGTTTTTGCATTATCCAAATCTTGCATAGTTTTGGTTTGAATTTCTTTTAATTCATCCATTTCTTTTTTTAGGTCGTTGACTTGCAATTCTTTTAATGACTTGTCATCCGCGAAGTTGCTTTTTGCGTTAAGTGCATTTTCAACAAAATCTTTTGCTTCCTGAACAGCTTTTCTAAGATTGTTTAATTCGTTTTCTTTAGGTAGTGATGTTCGTAAAAGCTCGTTGTCTTTGTCTTTAAGCGCATCTAATTTTTTTGATACATCATTTCTTTCTTGTATGTATTTATCCGCAGTTGAGCTAAGACCTGAAATGTCCGCAAGTTTTTTTGAAAGCTCATCTTTCTTTTCTTGCAATTGAGTTTCAATAATC
>JBJEGJ010000031.1:0-12599 GCA_051874955.1 Candidatus Gastranaerophilaceae bacterium | reverse complement strand
GATAGAATTTCATAATCTTCTCTTGTTAATTCTTCTTTAGAGAGAATTCTCTCAACTTCTTTTTCTAATCTTGCTTCAATCTTTTCTAACATAAAAAATCTCCTTTATTTTCTAATAATAAAAGAGGTTTCTGTTGAAAAACTTCCAAGTTTTTAACTAAATTTTAGTGTATAATAGATTTTTATCAATGCTACCGGTAAAAGTCTATGATAAGTAGATTCTGAAATATTTAATTTTGCACATGTATTCAAAACCATTCTTTCATCAATATAAGCATATCTTAAGAGCCATTTTTCAGTTTCTTCAAGTTCTGCCTTTTCAAATAATGCTCTTAATTCAGCCTTGCTCATTTCTTTTAATTTTTTCTTAATATTTTGGTGGTTCATTATACTCTCTTTGGTAAATTTTATTCATATCATAGGATTTATGCTTGCCTAACCAACCGATATTAAAAACAACTCCACCTCTAAATAAATTACAAACTGCGGCCGGAATTGTTTTTGTTGCTTTCATCATGCGTTTAAACATGCAGTCAATTTCCCATTTAGTAACCGGAACAAGGCACAAAAATTTTGTAGGAATATCCTCACAAATTAACTTTGCTTTATGAACTCTTAAAAGCCTTAATCGTCTTAATCCTGTTTCATTTATTTTTAATTTAATCAACTGTTTATATTGGCAGCCAAAGTCATGAATATGTGATGGTCTTGGATCATATTTTGATTTGTTGCCGGCTAACCATGCAATCCAATCCGGAATAGAAAAATTATCAGTTTCATAATTTCTTGGTGCTAAATAAATCGAGCCGTCATCATCTTGAAACAACTCATTATCTAACAAAAACCATTTATTAGGTTTTGTTGATTTTTCAAGTCTTGCATTATCTGTTAGCCATTTCATAATTCAACCCTCACATAAAAATAAAATCTATTATTTGTTATTAGTATCGCTATCTTTAATCTTTCCATTAACTTGCACATTGATTGTGAAAAATGTGAAATGATTTGTTATTCCTTGTTTTTGCTTGCCCTCTTGTGGTTGCTTTTGAATATTAAGTGTGCCATATGCTTGGTCGTTTTTAATATCTTGTTGAGGTAATACCTCGTCAGCAAATACAACTGAAGAACAAAAAAGTAAAATTCCTAAAATAAATGATAATTTCTTCATATTTACCCCCAAATCCTTTTATATATCATTGTTACGTAATCTAACCCATCAACACCACAAACATTCAACCCTTCAAACTGTTTCGCCCATTTGTAGAACATTTCTTTTGTGATAAAGTCTTTCATAGGCTGATTACCTCTTAAACTATTGAACCAATCCGTATTTAGTACGTAATTACTTAATTCACTTTCACCGCCCAAACTCTTTGGTTGAACGTGGTCAAGAGTTACGTTTTTCTTATTCAGCTCAAACCCTGCAAGGTCAAATTTTATCGGCAATCTGCCTTTTTTAAAGTCAGTTTTTAGCTTGTGTGAGTAGCCGAAAGTTATACTATTCAGCGGTTGTATCTTCATTTTCTACCTCTTCAACTGCCGAATTTTCCTCGGTAGTTTCATCCTCAACAGGCAATAACTCTCTGTAATCTTTCGTTTCAAAGAACTTATCCAATTGCTCGCTCGTAAACCCTAACAATGCACCAACGGCATTAACATACGGATTTCCTCTGTAAAAATTATTAGCCTTCAACTCAATCTTCAAAGCCTTTATGTCCAACCCTACAGGCGGATTAGCCATAACAAAAGCCATAATATCGTCAAAATCCATTCCTTTGGCTTGATAAATTCCACGCTCGACATCAGCACCTGTCAAGAAAAGCATATCCAACCGTTCCCGCTCTTTTTGAGCATCTTTTGCTTCTTTTTCTTCAATAGTCATAAGCTTAAAGTCTGAAATTACATAGCCTTCTTGAACCTCTTTGATTTCTAAACCCGCATACTGCGGCATAAAAGCTATTGTGTTTTGGAGTTTTTGTTTATCTTCATCAAATAAAACAATTTTATTTTCATTTTCTATATAAAACATTGATTAATCCTCCTTTGAACCTTCTGCATAATAAAACCTTAAATAAAAAGTTTCGTGTGATGTGAGGAGGTTGTTATAACCAAATAGTACAACATCTCCTTTTTTTGCGGGCATAAATGAACTCCAACCGTTAATTCCTGAACCATAATATGCATTAGTAATATTTAATCCACTTGTCGTATTCTTAAACCCTATAAACGCTTGAGTGCTTGAGGTAACTCCGAATACAGAAAACCAGCCGTTCGCCGGAGCAGTATAAGTTGTACCGCTTATCCCTACAGCCAAGTCGATATACTTATCAGACGGCATACTTGCTCTTGCAGCTTGAACCTTGTCGGTTTTAGTTGGTAATACTTCCCCAATCCTGCCAGCATCTATTAAGTTAGCATTCTGTACTGTTTCGCCTACGTAGAAGTAGAGTGAGCCATTGCCTTGGGCGTACCAAAATCTGAACTTTTCAGTTGTACCACCTGCATTATAACCAATCTCAACCTTTTCATCCTTTTTAACAGGTACAGTTGTTTCTAAAGCATTGTTTACGGCTGAGTTGGATATCCAATTATTATAACCAAATCCTTGTTTAGCACCTGTAGTTCTTTCAGCGTTAGTTACTAATGATATATATTGTCCTACCGCTGTTGCAACTTTTCGAAGGTTTACCCATCCATTTGCAGGAGCAATATAAGTCGTACCACTCGCCGTTAGCTCCAAATCAATATACCTATCGCTCGGCAAATCTTCACTACCATCTAACAATGGCAATCTAAATGTTTCATCTGCTGTATTAATTC
Organism: Candidatus Gastranaerophilaceae bacterium; assembly: GCA_051874955.1. Taxonomy (GTDB): domain Bacteria; phylum Cyanobacteriota; class Vampirovibrionia; order Gastranaerophilales; family Gastranaerophilaceae; genus Zag111. The sequence goes on along the minus strand of JBJEGJ010000031.1, from coordinate 9,780 downwards.
TGAAATCATAATCAGTAGCACTCTCGTCAGTCCACAACTTAACACTCAACCCACGCTTAGTATAACTTGTACCACTAGGAAGTGTTACCGTAGTTCCTGCTTCAATTTCAGTGTTATATTCAACCTGTAAACCTTCATAAACGGTAGGATAAGTTCCTTTAGGATTATATTGTCCGTTAGATAATAACCAACTCTCGTTGTATAAAGGTTTGTCGGAATACTTACTTTCAAGCAAAGTAAATCCGTTAACGTTTTCAAGAGTATTAATGATGTTATTTTCCGTTTCCGCACCCGTTGCAATTTGGATGAAGTAGCGCATTTTGAGCTTTGTTTGTTTTAATGTTGTTTGGATACCTGATTTAGCAGGGTCAGTAGTTACACCCATAGAATATCCGAAAGATGTAGAACCATTTGTAGCACCTACAGGTTGTCCATAAACTTCAGAACAAATATAAGTTGTTTTATTACTGGCATTTGGAGCTATACCACCATAACCACTGCCGTTTGTTAAACCTAACGTCATTCCGTTACCAACAACAGGCAACGTGCCCCCTGCATTTATTTCCACATAGTCGGGATATTTCGGAAGCCTTACAGATACGACAGTATCTCCAGAATAGTTAAGTACAAACTTATAAACACATCCGTCAACATTGAGCAACGCTTCTGCTTGCCAATTGTCTTCTGTTGTGAAGTAATCTGGGTTTGTGGTTTGGATTTGTAATAACCTGTCTAAAAACGCTTGTGTATTCGTGTTAATATCAACAATCTGACCGTTTAAGTAACGTCTTAAACCCTTTGACTCGTCGACAAACAATGCCATACCGATGTCACAGACCTCTAAACCGCCACCAGTACTGCCACTTACTAATTCTCCATTTTGAACAGTTAAAGTTTCACCTTCTTGAATTAAATTAATTGCATCTGCAGCAGCAATTCCATAATTCAAACCTTTATAAGTATCATCAATAAATTTGTTTAAATTATCGCCAGCTAATACATCGGGTTGTAAACGGTCAAATCCGTTTGTTAGTTTTTCATTATCAAAATCAGTTTTAATTCCGTTTTCTGCAAAACTTTCAGGAATTACAATATTTGGTTTTGTAGGTTTATTCATTTATATGTACCTCATTTAAATATGTTCCGTCTGCTAATATATTTGAAATGTATTCAAAAGTGTTCTTTGTGTAAGTTATGTCAGGACCATTCAAATATAAATCAAGCTGACAAGTTCCTACTTTCTTTATTATAACACTTTCTGCATTTGTAATCATTTTTATAATGTTCAAATTTTCGTTTCTTGTTCCGGAACTTAAATTTCCACCGATTACAGCCATTATTTTTTGGATAAATTCTTTATCTTCTAATGTAATAGTCATTTCTGGATTCAAATTTGAAGTTAAAAAATAAAATCTTTTAGGAACATTCAAATGAGGTAAATTAACACAGAAATAATCGCCATAATCAACTTCATCTCTTGCTGTTCCTACTTCTGTTCCAATATTATCAAGCAAAAAACCTTTTGCTTTTGAAATTGTCAAACTATCAAGAAGCTGAACAATTACATCTTGAAGTTCATTAAACCTCATGCCAATAGCAAGCAAAATGTTTTTTATATCCTCATTTTGTCTAAAATAAGAAATTAAATATTTTAAAACTTCTACTTTATAATCTCTATACTTCATTTAAAGTTATCCAATCTGTGTTAAACATTGCCAATGATGTTGAAATGATTTCTTGACTATTAGCCATTATTCCTGAATCATAAATTCCTACTTTTAAGTTTGTAATATTTTCAACTCCATCAACTTTGTATGATGGAATAATGAATTCATTTGCATAAACTGTCTGACCTAATCCATAAATCCTATTATTTTGTATATAATCAAGAATTGCAGCTTTAACAGCATTTGCAACACTATTAAATAAAAATCCTGATTTAATTTTTAAGTCTGCAGAAATAGCTATTTGTGTGAATGATGCATTTATCCAATTTATAGTTACATCTTCGCCGGCATTATCTTTTACAGTAAGAGTTGAAGTTCCAACAGTATCAATTCCATCTGCAACAGTTTCAAAAATAGCATTTGCAAAAATTGTGTCCGTTGTATTATGATTTGCTACAATTTTAACCTCTCCGGCATTCATTGAACTATCAGTTTTTTTATCAATAATATTCAAATAACTTAGATCATCAACATATTTCCCTAAATTTGAATAATTTGCGTTTCTTGTTGCTTTTGCATTTTTACTTTTTTCTTTTCTGTATTTAACACGATATTCTTCATCAGTTTCTCTGTTTCTTCCTAAATAAATTCTTGGGTTTTCACCGGTTTCAATTCCATTAACTCCAATAGGCATGCTCAAAACTTCGATTTCAGCATTTTCAGGAAGTTCAATAGGACCAAATAAAACACATTCAAAATCGGCAACAACTTTTCCATCTTCACCTATAATAACAGTATCTTTATTTACAAACTCATCAAGAGTAGATTTGTTTCTAATAGTAATTGAACCGGCATTAACTGATAATCCGGCAGTTCCTAAAATAGTTCTTTCTACAACTGTTTTTTCTGCCTTGATACGATAAACAAGCAATCTTTCATAAAGTGCATCTTGAAAATCACCCTCTGCTTGTTCCGGATCGAATTGTTTAATTAAAAATGCAATTTGCTCTTGCAAATTCATTTCTTGGAAAGCAACAGAAGTAAATATATTAGAAATTACACTTTTTGCTTCAATATAAAAATCATCACCATATTTACTTCTTAAAAAAGTTTCAAAAGCACTTAAAATGTCATCTAATTTATCTAAAGTATAACCTTGTGCATCTATTTTCATTGTCTTATTACCTCATTGAGTTCTATATCGCCTAATTCAGTTGTAATGTAAGCATAAATATTTATATTTTGATTTTCTTTTCTTAATTCAAGTTTTTTGATTTGATTAACTCCGTCTGTTGAAAGAATAACCTTTTTAATGTCATGTTTCCAAAATACCTCATCTCTCATATTTCTAGAAAAATCAATTCCAACAGTATCATCAAGAAGCCAATCGCCTTTTAAAGTATAAAGTCCGGTTAAAATATGCTGTTTGATGAGTTCTAACCCCTCAACAAGAGCCAAATCACCATTAAGCCAATCTAATTTATTTCCGTTTAATTTTAAGTCTTTCATAATTTAATTATACCACAGGTCCTGTGTTTGCACCTTGATTTCCGTTTGAATGAACATGCTCTAAAAACACTTTTCCGTCAATAGTTGTGTTATTTCCAATATTAACATTTGAGCCGGTTATAGCTATGTCGCCACCTGAAATATTTATTTTGTTTTCTGTCAAACTGATTAAAGCACCGGCTTTTGTTCCAATAACTAAATCGCCATCAGGATAAATATAATTTTCATTATCCGGATAAAAACCAATTTCAAAAATATTATCGTTTATGTCATGAACTTTTACTTCTGAACTTTCTGCAACAACTCCGGAAGTTCTGTATAAATCAATATCATCATCAAAGAACCTTACAACTCCTCTATCGCCAACTTTTAATTTTAGAATAAAAAAGCCTGTTGGTGATTTCAAATGTCTTACAGGGACATTTTGTAGAATATCGGCTACACCATTTGAATAATATTCAATATTTACACTATCCTGACTATTAACTTTAATAATTTTTGCTGCAAATTGAACCCTCAAATCCTTTTTGAGTGTCTTTAAAATTCTTGAAAAAGCACCCTCAAAACTTCTATCATCATGTTGTTTTTCTTCATAATCAAATTCGTTACTCATTTTATTCAGCCTTTTTTGCTTTTTTCTTTTTTGTTTTTTCTATAGGAACTTTGATTATAACTTCAGTAGTTCCGGCAGTCCCGTAATTGTTACATTTTCCTCTTATTTCATAGGCTTGTTCTAAACCCTCAAGCTCTTTAAATTCTAATTTAACCCAATCATTAGCATTTAAGAATGGAATTAACCTTGTGCTAATAACTATTGTATCATCACTTTGTTGGTCCGGTTGCATTGAGTTTTCAGGGTTCAAAACAACAGCATAAGTATCATTATTTTTATCTGTAGGCATTTGAATATAAATAAAACCGTTTGTTACATTAAATTTTGCACCTAATCCATCTAAAAGAGTTTTAAGAACTGCATGAGGTTTTCCAATTATTTTATATCCGTTTTTATAAGTTTTTTCCGGCAAATTCTCACTAATAAAACCAATTCCTACACCCATAGCCTCAATGCAATCATTTATAAGCTGCGTGCTTGTAACTTCCTCAGAATAAGTTTTATTTATCTTTGAAGCTAAATAATTGACTTTGCTATCAATTAACTCAATAACAGTAGGTATATCAAATTGACCTTTATTATCTTGTTTAACAGTTGAAGCAAGAAAACCTTTTGCAGTATTTATTCTTCCGGCTACTGCATGCATTTTAACCATTCTATTTGGATCTGTGTAACCTCTAAAAATCAAAGATGGCTCATCATCACCAAACCAAGCATAAACATCTACTGCATAGGTATCAAATAACTTTTTGAAAATATCATCTGATAAGTTCCATATTGTAACTGTGCTTTTATTTGGTTCTGATGCTCTTGTTTTGACAAATTCGACATCAATATCCATATCTTCAATAACCAAATCAGCACCGGCAATTTCTAAACGCAAGTGAAAATCTAAACTATTGTATTTTATAACTTTAATTTCTGATTCTATTACTGTCATTATTCTACCCATACCAAATAAAAATCTGTGTTAAAAGTTTCTTGTGTAGGCTCTACGGAATAGCCGTATTTGTTCACTAAAAACAAACTACCGGTTATTAACTCATCATCTTTAACCCTAGCGATTAAATCGCTGCCGGTTGCCATTGCTCTACCCTTAACTAAATATTTATCTTTTAATAAAATATCTAAAGAACAAAAGTCATCAACCCATTTAAAATTAAATGTATAAGCCTTTGTGCCTATTACAATAGGTTGAGTTACATCTGCATTTTCATTTAAATTTGGTAATTGAATTGTATTCATTTTTATTTCCACTCATTTAATTTATTAACAATATCTGCTACACCTTGATCTAAATTGATAATTCTACCAATTCCATAAAGTTTTTTAGGAGTAGTTTTGTTTTTAATTCCTTGTCCCTCATTACCTGTTTGTGAAGTTTCATTTTTCTTTATAGTTTTTTGTTTTGCTTTGCTTGAAGATTTTGGAATATTTACTTTTTGAATTAAAATTTCCCCTACTCCAATTTTTTTTATTTCTGCAGAAAAATTTAAACTCTGCTCAAAATTGTTAGCCGGAATAAATGAAGTAAAAACATAATTTTCAAATACTTTCTCGCCGGCTCTGAATGTAAAAGGCTTTTTGCTTTGAAAAACACCATCTAAAATTTCTTCATATTCATCTGCAGTATATTTCCCACCATCTTTAATTTTTCCTGTGAAAGATAAAACTTTTGGCAAAATGTGAATATACTCATTATAAACCTGGCCACTTTGAACACGTCTGTCAGGAGTTTCTGCTATGTTTTGTCTATCAATATCAATAATCATATCAATTGTGATTTCATCACCTAAATAGGAATAGTCTGCAGCCTGTTTTTTATTATTTACAACTGTGCTTAAAGCCCCTGAAAAACCTTGCATGAAATTCGCAACATTTATATTTCCATTTTTAACTGCAACTTGCATTTCTTTTACACTATTGTAACCCATTTGAACTGCAGTCATATCAATAGCCGGTGCAAAACCATTAAATAAACCATCCATCATTGATTGGTTTGTTATTGGCTCGCCGTTGATAATTTTTGTTAGTCCGGCAGTTGCATATTTTTGTGTAAAATCTGTTACACCCTCTAAAGTAAGATTATTTGCAAAGCCTTTTAAATCAAAGTTTTTAATATTGTTTTTTGCAGTATTAAAGGCTTGTTTTAATTGCCCCTGAATAGTTGTTGCTTTAACTGCATCAACTATTCCTGCTTTTGGTTTATCAGGTTTTATATAAATTGCTGCGTAAGTCATTATGAATACACCTCTTCATAGCTATTAAACATATTTGAAACAGTTGATTTAACCAAATTTGCCACTTGTTGACTGTCTGCACTTCCTGCATTTATAATTATTGTAGCATTATTTGATGAAAGATTATCATTTTTAGGTGCATTTACATTACTTGGATCATATAATACAGGTGCTTCTTTATGCCATGGCATATTATTTTTAAAGTTTATCCATCCTCTTTGGAATTTTTCGCTTTGAGTAAATTCTTGTAAAGTCGGTGCATTTCCAATAATTTCACTTGTTGTAGTAGGTTTTCCCCTCAAAGTATCAACTAACTCAATAATAACACCCAAAATTAAAGCAATTTTAAGAAGTGGAGCAAGCCAAGCAAGAAATATTCCGGTTATAGTTCTTAAACCAGCAATAACACTTCCACTAACTATTAACTGCATACCAGCACCCAAAGATCCCGCAGCAAAAGTTGTTGTTAATAATTCAAGCCTTAAAATAACTAATTGCTGCCAAATTCGTTGAAGTCCAATTATAACTGCAATTCCAATAATCAATTTAATGTGCTTTGCAAGAAAAGCAACTAGTTTCCCTATTTCATTTATACCTTTCAAAAATACAGGATTTGAAATTATTTTTGTTATTTCTCTAATTGCATCTGCCACACCTTGCATATTATCACCATCAAGTAAAGATGTTTGCAAAAAGAACACAGCATTTCCTAATCTTTCTAATTCTGCTCTTAAAGTGTGTGCAGCTTTAGGAACTTTATTTGCATATTCATCATGTAAAGTTTTAGCAAACTTTTTAACAAAACCCTCACTTGCAATGCCTTTTGAAAGCATGTCTTGTAATTCTTCAGAAGTTACACCTATGGCTTTTGCTGCTATTTGCATAGCCCCCGGTAGAGCATTACCTAATTGCCTACGCAATTCTTCCATTGAAACCTTACCCTTTGAAATCATTTGTTCCAAAGCAAGTAAAGCTCCTCCTATTTGTTGTTTTGATGATCCTAGGACTGTTCCGGCTTCCAAAACAGAACTAAATACATTCTGAATTTCTTTATCGCCCCACCCTGCACCTTTGCCGGCAGCAAATAAATTTTTATAACTATCTGCTATCGTTTCAAAACTTTGACCTAGCCTGTCAGCTTCCATTCTCAAATATGTTAATTGAGATTTTCCTCCGGCTTCTGAACCTGCAAGAGCAGCCATTGACCTTTGGAGTGTATCAAGTTTGACAGTTGCATCCATAATTGATTTAACAGCAAAAGTTCCAACTACACCAACAAACATTCTTTTCAAAGAATTTGAAAGAATGTTTGTTTTTTTAATAGCTTTATTTTCAAGCCTGTCTAATGCTTTAAACCCACTTTCATCAAGTTTAGATGATAATTGAACTAATAAATCTTCAAATGCCATTTTTCTTTGCTTCCATTTCTTTTATTACTTCTCGCATGTTTTCCAATAAAATAAACATTTCTTCAGGTTTCATTTTCTTGATTTCATCTAAACCGACATTCATCATTAAACCTTTATTAGCCATGAAGATTTGCATTATTGACTTTGTAGTTTGGCTCATTATTTGTTTAATTGTCCGTTTAGGTTTGTAAATAGAGTTAATAATTTCTTTTCTACTTGGCTCTTTATTTTCTCTGTCGCACCGTTCGGAAGAAGCTGCGACAAACTCGTAAAATTTCCAAGGTTGCCCTTTATAAAGTGAACAATTACAACTCTATAATCTGCATAACCTACCTTTTGCCAATGAAGATTAAATTCAGCTTCATCAAGTTTTTTTCCGTCAACTGTCAAAGTATCTTTGTTTAAAACTAATTTTGAGATAAATTTCATATCTTCTCTATTAAAAACATCTTTACATGAAGTGTAAAGGGCCTTTAATAATTCTGCATCAGATAAATCATTCGCTATACAAGCCATGAAGCAAGTGAAGAAAGGGAACACCTTTTCTTCTAACATTGCTCCAAGATTTGTAAAATCTTCAAATAATAGTTTTGCCGTTTGATATTTGTGTCCACCAACATTGCATTCTATCATAAATCACCTATTTACCATTTCTTGTTAATGCTGACCATGTAACAGTTCTTGTGTTGCTGTCTTGTTCGCCTGAAATATTAAGAATAACTGCATCTGCAAAAGAATCAGAAATTCCTGTGTTCAAATCACGAACAACCAAATCACCCTCAACTCTATTCAAATTATCTTGAATAAGAATTGGTAAAGAAGTGCTATCAACTTTGAATGTAGTTGTAATATTCCACATTCTTTGGTTATTAGCGATATTTAAACCCTCGCCGGCAACTCCTTTATAAGGTGTTGCACTATCTCCGTTTTGAGTGATGTTGTATTTGTGATCATCACCAAAACCTGAAAGAGTTAAACCTCGCCATACAAAATGAGCATTTTTAATATCATACATCTTTTAATCTCCTTATAATTAAGCTAATAAATTTTCTACTTCCATTGATGTTGGATCTACCACTAAATTAACATCAACTTTTTCGCCTGTGATTTTATCGTAGTAGTAACCATAAATTTTAAATTTTTTGCCGTTGTATGCTTCAATATCATTATTCTGAATACTGTCAGCAGTTCCTCTGATTCTTTGAACATTGAATACAAAACCGGCAACTTCTTCTGTATCAGGAACAATCAATTCATAAGTTTGTAATGAACGGCCTAACACTTGAAGCATGCCCCAAAGAGTAGCATTGCCATCTTCATCATATCCGGGTTTTGTATTTAAGAATTCAAGAGTTTTTAAAGCCATAGCTTTTTCAACATAATCCATAATCATCATGCGTTGTCTTAAAGTGCCACCAATCATTTTGGAACCGATTACCCAATTATAACCAAAATCTTCAGCACCTCCACCATCAACCGGTGAAACATTTGAATAATAACCGATATTTGCAGCATCTAAAGCAGAGATTTCAGAATCAGTTAATTGTTCAGGTGTAATTCCTACTAATTGAGTAAATTGAGCAGAACCTTTTGTTCCACCAAAATAACCTTTTGTAGTAGTTGATGCAACTGCAGAACCAATACCTTCAGTTAAGTTTGCTGATTTTCTAGCTAAAATATAAGCATAATTATTCAAGCCTGTTTTTAATGTTGCAATATCTGCAATATCTGTTAAATCAATTGTAGCTGATAAAAATCTTTTATTTGATAAACACCATCCAGCAACATCAATAATATCTGCTGCAGTTCTTGAAGTCATTGCAACTTGTGCAAATTTTGTGTTAATTGCTTTTGCTTTATTCAATGCTTCAACATAAGTATCAGATTCGCCTTTTTTGAAAATAAATAAATATTTAATTTGAGAAGTTGTTTGTGTATTTGATTTTTGGTTAAAAATTGCTGTTGCTTCTTTGTAAACTTGTGAAGCCTCTGCAAAGTATTCTGCAACTACATCTAAAGAAGCAGCAACCAATAAACCTGATTCAGGGAATGTCTTGCCAGATTTCAATTCGCCTGATGCAATTGGTGCAATTAAAGCAACTGTTTTGTAATAATCTTCCATTGAACGACCGTCAGGAAGTTTGAACAAAATACTAAAAAATTTTTCTAACAATGTGTTTGACATTTTTTTAATCTCCTATTATTTCTTCTTGTATATATAATTCAGTATCTTTTACATTAATGTCATATCCTACTTTTTCCCCAATTCCGTAATCTTTAGGTTCTTTGATTATGTTAAAGTTGAAAGTCAAGGTTACAAATTTATTCTTGGTAAAAATCTT
>JBJEGJ010000030.1:0-13051 GCA_051874955.1 Candidatus Gastranaerophilaceae bacterium | reverse complement strand
TTTTTCCGCTCACGCGTATTGGAATAAAAACTGTATGCAGATGGCGAGTTCTTTTGGAAGTATTAATAATTATGCGTCACTACAGCGAAAAATGTTTGCGCATGGGCTAAATTTGGTATCTGACGGTGCATTTGTAAATGAAGGTCTTGAGGGCGTTCACTTTAAAAATATGCTTCGTTGGGGTGAAGATTCACCGTATTTTTATTGGTTTAAGGCGGGCAATTTGAAAGATAATCCGCTTTCGCTGGGTGTATTTTCAAAAAATAAGGATTTTATCAGCTCAAAAGTTGTAAACCATCCGAAATATAAAAATTATGATCCAAAACGTCCGACATATATTCAGTTTTTTGATAAACGATTGGTATCTTCTGTTGATGCGGAAGACGGCGGAGCTTTAATTGATCCGCTTAATATGAAGATGAGTACTCAAAATGTGTACAATATGCACACTCATAACGATTCAATATACCCTTATGCTTTTGAGATAGATCCGAAAGTTTACGATATAAACATGGCAAAATTGAAAGAGTACAATAAACATCATCCTCACAACAGAATTGAGCCCGACAGTTATATGGCGGCAAGATTTTTATCTAAAGCTGAAAATTATAATGTTGACGGAAAATTTGAAAGCGGTTTTGAAACTTGGGATGCCAACCCTGATATTGCAAAGTTGAATTTTGTATTCTCAAATAATGATTTAAAAACTTTGAAAAATTTACCGTTGAGAGAACAAAAAATTGAAGAAAGAAAAATCAAACGCGGAAACTGGCAAGTTCAGGATTATGCCGTATCTTCAGGGCAATATTGGACACAAAAAACGGATGATATTTTAAGACTTTATATTGCTCAATCTCTTAAAAATGTAGATAAAAATAATCCGCAGTTGGTCTACAATAGTATAAAATCTCTTGCAGACGGTGAGCATCTTCCAAAATCAGTAAAAGCTGAAGTTTCACAAGAGGAAGTGACAAACGTATTAGCAGATGTTTATAATAATAAACGAGTTTTGTCTGACGCTGATAAAAAGTCACAAATCCTAGAGGGTGTGATGAATACCCCGCTTGATAGTATCGAGTTTGGCGATAATTTGGTGGGGGTTTTGGCTTCTCCTTTAATTTCAAAAAGAGCAAATGTAAAATCAGAAGTCGGTGTCCCTCGATTTGAGATATACAAAAACGGTAATGCAAATTTGCCGCAAGAGTATCGTAAAACTTATGAGTTAATGGATAATATATTTGAAAAAAATATTTATCCGTTTGCATTGGATGTATTGAATAAAGTGGACAGTAAACAGCCTGATGATAAAAAGTTATTTGAAGGTGAGCAGGTCACAACTTACGGTAAGTATGTTCTTCCAATTTTACTTCCTGAAATTACTAAATACGCATTGGTTAAGGCTTTTGCGCCTAATGTTAAATATACCGTTAATGATAAAACCGGTGAAATTGCTTATGACTATAAGGCTTTAAAACAAACACACTTGGAAACAATCGGGGTAAGGAATTCGCTCACTCCTGAAAAAGAAGCAATGAGTGTGCTTGCAAAAATGGTGAAAGGTTTATCTTCAATAAACGATAAAGATAAAGATGTTTTGGTATCTTCTATTTCTAATACATTAAAAGGTACATCTCTTGAAAGTTTTGAGCTTGCAGACCTGATAATTGATAAAACTCAGACAGGTTTGGATTGGAGAATTGACGCGACAAAAGATATTGCAGATATTGAGGCTTTGCGCGGAAAATCTCAGGATTTTGAAAAAACTTGGCAGGAAGTAATTGATTTTTGGAAACAATTTACACAGGGTGTAATTGCTAAAAACCCTAATGCTTATATGGTAGCTGAAATCACGGATGCAATAGATTTGCATAATCTCGGTTATGGCGGATATTCTCCGAAATTCTCGGAACAAACGTCAATTCTCAAGAAGTTCTACCGAGAAACAGGCATGACCTCAAATGCTCATTACGATTTTTATTTCCATGATATTCCGATGTTGTTTGCCCAAAAGTCGGAAGACGGTAATATTATTGAAGATAATGACGCTCGACAGAATAAAGTTGCCAATATTTTTGACGTTGGTGGCGGTAATTATTTAAGAAACGGAAATTTTGAATCGTTGTTGTATTCTTATACCGCTATCGGTAATCACGATAAACCTCGTGTTCTTCATTATTCAGCTATGGATATGAAGATGTTCTATACAAATTTAAACGATATTCATAATTTTAATAATCGTAAAAGAGCCTTTATGGTTGTTAATGACAGGTTTGATGAAAAAAATCATCCTGTAAAAGATTCGGAAGTGAACACTTTTGATTTTTCTGCGGTGTCGCCAAAAGCCGTAGCGATGGCTGATGTTTTACGACCTGCGTTTATAAATATTTTGAACAGATACAGGTATGATAAATACAGAGATAAGTTATCAGACGATAGATTCTTTAATGAAAAATTGTACATTCCTATAAGCAAAGCTGTTGCAGATTTGGCAAACGGAAGATTTGTCGACGGTAATTTTGATGCGGATGCTTTTGGTATCAAACCGATTGATGTAAACGTGAAAATGGTAATAAGACAGGCTAAGGAAGCGCATGGATTGGAATTTCCTGACGGCGTATCCGAAAAAGACTTTGAAAATGAGGTTTTTGAAGCTGTGATGCGACCTGCATTATCAAAAGCTCTTGCAATGATGAAATACCTTGTTGCACTACCGGGAATGCCGACATTGTTTGACGGTGATGACAGAGGCGCTACAGGTTATGATACAAAAACAAAAAATATATTTTTACAATGTCGTCAAAGAGTTCATAATGAATGGACGGAGGAAGGAAATCCCGAATATAAAAAATTCATAGATGAATTTAAAAAATATTTTGACGAAACTATGGCACTAAGAGCAAGACCTGAGTTAAATGCTTTAAATAACGGTGCTGTTCATTTGTTACCGGTACAAACTTCTCATGAAGGATATAAAGTTCCGGCGATATTACGTCACAGTACAGATGGCAGGATGGCGCTGTCCTTATTTAATACCTCAAATTTACATTCAAACTATCGTGCTGAAAATCAACAACACAAAATTCATCTTGATAAAGTATATTTGAATGGTGACGGTTGTACATACGGAATTGCAGGGATGCGTGAAGGCTTAAAATTCGTAAATGCAAAGGATGAAAAAGACATTTATTATTCACGCGTAAACAACGAAACCGGTGAATACTATATCGTAAGGCATTGTAACGGCAGGGATGTACCGTTAGTATTGGAGGATTCTACTTTAATCCTTTATCATGTTCCTGAAACCAACCCTGCCTTGACGTTTACCGGCTCTTGCAGAGTAAAACCTTCAATGAAGTTTGTTGCTAAGGCTTACCAAAATACCGAAAATGTATGCGGTACAAAATTAAATTTAAGTAACTATGTGCAATGTTACACAAGATTTTAGACTAACATAAATTTTTATGCTATACTGAAACGGTAAGAAGTTTAAGTAAGGAAGGATTTAATGGTGTATAAAATGGTTAAACCACTTATAATTACTGAATGCTCAGTAATTATAAGGAGGCTAATAGAAAATTTAGAACTTGTAGAAAAATTTTTAGATAAATTTAGCAAATTTGAAAGTGAGGTTTGCTAATGGCTGAAAAATTAACAGAGACTCTAACTGAGCAAATAACTCGTTCTGAAATGAATTTTATTGTTGGCGAAAATCCTTTTGGTTTAGTTTTAGCACAAAATTTTACAGGTAATTTTTCTGATATAGAAAATGCTCTTAAAAATTCAGGTGGAAAGCCTAAAAAATGTGTATTATCAGATTTTGAAACAAAAGGTAAAGGAAAAGGAAAACCTGAATATATTATAACATTTAATAAACAGTCAGATTTGATTATAGTAATAGAATGTAAATCATCTGTTAAGAAACACATATCTGAAGCTATTGATTGTCCTGCTGATTTTGCTTGCGATGGTGCTTTGTATTATGCGAAATATCTAAAATCTTATTATAATGTTATTGCAGTTGGAATAAGTGGTAACGTAAAAGAAAAATGTCGTATATCTTCATATTTTTGGGGCAAAAATCAAGAAAATTTTATAGAATATGAAAAACAAAGGAATTTCTTTTTAGAACCCGAAAATTATCTACATCTTTTTAAAGGTGAAAAAATAAAAAGAAATTATTCTTTAGAAGATATAAAAAATACTGCAATAAACATCCATGAATCTTTAAGAGATAATAGTGTTGAAAACACATTAAAACCAATTTTAATAGCGGGTATGCTGATTGCATTAACAAATATTGAATTTGAAGAAAATTTTGATGAAATAAACTCTTTTGATATTTTAGTTAATAGCATAAAATTTGCTATTGAAAATGAATTAACAAAATCATCTGTAGATAGTGACAAAATTAAAATGATTCAAAATTCTTTTGATATAGTAGCCCATATTGATTCATTTAAAAGTATTCCATTAGGAGAGGATAATTCCTTATTATGGTATTTGAAGCAATTAGACCAAAAAATATTACCAATGCTAAATTATTCAACATCAACATTAGATGCTTTGGGTGTTTTTTATCATGAGTTCATAAAATATAGTGGTAGTGATGGAAAAGATTTAGGTATTGTTTTAACTCCCCAACATTTAACTGAATTTATGTGTGAATTGGCAGGTGTAAATAAAAACAGTAAAGTTATTGATATTTGTTGTGGATCTGGTTCATTTTTAGTCACCGCCATGGGAATAATGCACAGAGAAGCAAATGTTGAAGAATGGGAACATATAAGAAAAGAAAATTTATATGGTATAGAAAAATCCCCCAATCATCATTTACTTGCTCTTACAAATATGATTATAAGAAAAGATGGTAAATCTAATATTTATTGCAATGACTGCTTTAATAAAAAATTATATGAAAAATTAAAAAAAGAAAAAATAAATATTGGTCTTATTAATCCACCTTATTCTCTAAAAAAAGGAAAATGTGAATTAGAATTTGTTGAACAAATGCTAAATATACTTGAACCATCGGGGATAGGTGTTGCAGTTGTTCCTATGTCCTGTGCAATAGGTACGAAATTTAAAGAAACAAGAAGAAGGTTGTTTGAAAATCATACATTAAAAGCTGTTTTTTCTATGCCTAATGATATTTTTAGCGGACAAAAAGTTGGAACAAATGTTTGTGTAATGGTATGGGAAGCCCATAAAAAACATAATAGTTCTAAAAATACATTCTTTGGTTATTATAAAGATGATGGTTTTGTAAAAGCAAAAAAATTAGGAAGAATTGATAGTGGAAGGTGGGAAACCATTAAAAAAGAATGGTTAGAATTATACGAAGATAAAATTGTAAAAGAGGGAATGTCTTGCCTGAAAAATGTTTCAGATAAAGACGAATGGTTATGCGAAGCATATATGAAAACTGATTATACTAAACTAACATCTGATGATTTTCAACGCACACTTAATAACTATCTCTCTTACCTAGTAAAAGAAGGTGATGTTTATGAAAACAATGGTGGTGTCTAAACATGGAATTAAATGTTCAAGATTGGAAAGAATTTAATGTAACAAGGTTGTTTGATATATGCGCTGGGAACTATTACAGTTCAGATGACTATGAAAATGGCTCAACACCTTATGTGTCAGCTTCTGCTACAAATAATGGTGTTGGTCAGATGATAGATTTACCGCCAGACTTTAGTGAAAATAAAATTGTAACTGGTAAAGTTGAGTGTAAAGCATTCTATCAGGGTAAACCATTTAGTGCTACAAGCGATGCAAATATATTTTCACCTAAATTTAAAATGACACAAAATGTAGGATTGTTTCTAACTTCTATTATTACGTTCAATGAAAATGGTAAGTGGTCTTATGGCAGACAGTGCAGAGTAGGCGACTCTAAAGGAATAGTTATAAAACTACCTATTAGACATAATGAAGACAATACTCCTGTTATAGATGAAAACAGAACATACTCTGATGAAGGATATATTCCAGACTGGCAATTTATGGAGGATTATATAAAATCGTTACACCATAAACCTATTACAACCAAAATTAAATCTGGTAATATTAAAGAGTTAGACATTGATAACTGGGAAGAATTCTACTTGAAGAATTTATTTGTATGTCAGATGGGCAATGGCATTGACGCAAGTGCAACAACAAGTAATAATCCTAAATATAATTATGTATCACGTGATAGCAAAGGAAATGGTGTTGTCGCACAAGTTGATGAGTATATCAATATAAGTAAGAGTGGTAAAACCACAATCGAAGAACCATTTCAAGCAGGTACTATGACGTTAGCATTAGGTGGTAGTTTTCTTGGTTCTTGCTTTGTTCAGAAGTATCCATATTACACAGCTCAAAATGTGGCTGTACTTACTGAAAAAGAACCATTATCTATTGCAACTAAACTATTTATTTCTACACTGATACGTAATGAATGCAAGTACAAGTATTTAGCCTTTGGTAGAGAACTTAATACACATTATAAAACTGATTTCATGATTAAGTTACCTATAAAAAGAGACAGTAACAGAAAGCCCATTATTGATAATAACCGTACATACTCTGACAAAGGCTATATTCCAGACTGGCAATTTATGGAAGATTACATCAACTCGTTACCTTATAGTGATAGGATATAATTTTTATCAATAAATTTTTATGTCCCTTTCTGACATATCCAAGTTCTATTATAAATAGTATGGTTAGTAAAGAAATTAAATCAATAATAGACTTAATACAGAAATTCCCAACGGAAGATGAACGCTATGCACTTTTAGAAAAAATCCTTTGGAACGGAACTGTTGTACCCCCTTATGAGAAATTTCAAAGGTCAATAAATGCAAAGGACATAATTATCGTTATAGAAAACAGGAAAGTAGTTCAATGTAATATTGTTTATAATTACCTAAATTTATAGTTAAAATATAAAAACTTCCTATAAATAAAGGATATCCTGATGATATGTTTAGGTTATCATGTCAATATGGATAGTTATGCGCAAATTGAAGAAGATAAAGAATTAAAATCCGTCGGACTTGAGTTGATGTTTATGACGCCGGAGAAATGTTCGTCCCCTGACGGAATTACGGCGGTTGAACTTGCCAAGTTGGTTAACCTTTCCGTTGAAACGGTGAAAAAGAAATTGGCAATCCTCAAAGAAAAAGGTTTAGTCAAGGTTAAGGGAATTAACCCAAAATACTGGAAATTTAATGAATACAACTTCCAGCGAATGGATGAAGATGATGAAACTTTTTTACTGTTATGCAGTTTTGACGATGTGGATTTTGACAGGTTTTTTTCTTATTAAATACAAGTTATGTAGTATGTAAAAATAGCGATATCTATGGTATTATAAAGAAAATAGTGAGAAAAGGAGCATAGATGACATCAAGTACAAATCAATTCATAAAACCCGTTACAACAAAAATTAATTCAAAAGGCAATCTTGATATTGGAGGTTGTGACTTGGTAGAATTGGCGTCAGGTTACGGAACGCCGTTATATGTAATTGATGAAGAAACTCTGCGTTCGATATGCAAAGATTATAAAAAAGCATTTGCAAATTATCCAAAAACCCGAATGATGTACGCTTCTAAGGCTCTTTGTACAAGTGCGGTAACAAGAATACTTGATGAAGAAGGGTTTGGTTTTGATACTGTTTCGGCGGGCGAAATATATACCGTTTATAAATCAGGCGTAAATATGCAGCACGTGTTGTTTAACGGTAGTAATAAAACATTTGAAGAACTATCAATGGCTTTAAGTTTGGATGTCGGAAGAATTTCTGTTGATAATTTTTATGAATTGGAATTATTAAATGGTGCTGCTGCGGCAAAGGATAAAATTGCGCATATTCTTTTGAGAATTACTCCGGGTATTGAATGTCATACCCATGAGTATATTCAAACAGGACATTTGGATTCAAAATTCGGATTTGATTTAACACAAATTGATACGGCGGTTGAACTTATTCAAACTAAATATAAAAATATACGACTTCACGGGCTTCACGCACATATCGGTTCTCAAATTTTTGAAACAGGCATTTATCCTGATGAGATTGAAATATTGGCAAGAGAGATAAAAAGACTTGATGAAAAATTTAATCTGAAACTTGACGAAATCAATATTGGCGGTGGTTTGGGCGTAAAATATACAGAAAAAGATGTTCCTCCTTCAACTTATGATATTGGTGAGCTTATAATAAATAAGTTGAATGAAGTTATTGAAAAATATCAAATAGATGCTCCTACGGTATTTTTAGAACCCGGAAGAAGTATAATTTCTACCTCAGGTGTAACATTGTATACTGTAGGCAGCAGTAAACAAGTTCCGTTTGGAACAAAATATGTAGCTTTGGATGGCGGTATGGCAGACAATCCGCGTCCTTCGATGTATCAAGCAGAATATACGGCTGATGTTGCAAATAAAAAAGAGGTTACTCTTACCGAAAAGGTTACTCTTGCCGGAAGATATTGCGAATCCGGTGATATTTTAATTAAAAATATAGAACTTCCCGTGTTGGATAGCGGAGATATTATATGTGTTTATAATACGGGTGCTTATAATTATTCAATGGCATCCAATTATAACAGAGTTCAAAAACCGGCTATGGTGCTGGTAAATGACGGTGAGGCTCAGATTATTATTGAGCGTGAAAATTTAGATGATTTAATTTCACATGATGTAATTCCTGATAGGTTGAGAAAATGATAGATGATATTTTAATGGTTCTTCAAAATTTAATAGGCAGTTGGCATATTTATATCAAGGATACTTTCGGTTGGAAAAATATCTTTGAAATACTTATAATTGCGGCAGTTTTGATTGTTTTTTACAGAAAATTTATCAAAAATACCCATTCCGAAAAATTTGTTAACGGAGCGTTTGTGCTGGTATTTTTATGGATTTTTAGTGAAATTCTCGTAGCATTTGATTTGAATATTTTGGGTGTATTTTTACGCTCAATTGTCACATTGATTGCTCTGAGTTTGATTGTAATATTCCAGCCTGAATTAAGAAGGTTTTTGGGATATTTGGGTCAAATTGATTTCATAAAACGTCTGTTTGAAAATGACAGAAATAAGACCTCTAACCGTTCTATTGATGTAATAAAAGAGATTATAGAAGCCGTAAAATATCTTTCAAAATCACATACCGGTGCATTGATTGTTTTCCAAAATGATTTAAGTAACACTTATCATGATGTTGGTACAATATTAAATGCTGATGTTTCGACAGAATTGATTTTAACAATTTTCCATGTGAATACTCCGCTTCACGATGGGGCGATAGTTATAAGCGGTGATAAAATAATTTCAGCCGGAGTATTGTTACCGTTAACAGATGATCCAAAACTCAGTTGGAAATACGGAACTCGTCACAGGGCTGCAATCGGGATGACTGAATCAAGTAATGCCGCTTGTCTTGTAGTTTCTGAAGAAACAGGTGATGTGTCTGTTACTTTGGACGGTTCGTTGAAAAAATATGATGACATTCCTTCTTTAAAAGCGGACTTAGAAAGTATTTTGGGTTACAAACAAATTGAAGAAAATGAGAAAAAATCTATATTTAATTTGGAAAATCTTATCACAATAAAACGGGATAAAAAATAATATGGCGGAAATTGTAAACAAAAAAAAACACTTATTATCGAGGTTATTTAGAAATTTTATATTTATAACTTTAGGGGCAGTTATTGCAGCTTTTGCATTGGAAGCGTTTTTGGTTCCAAATAATGTAATTGATGGCGGTGTAATTGGTGTTTCCATGATTATAAGCCATGTTTCAAAATTTAATTTAGGTTTGATTGTTGTAATTTTGAACTTACCGTTTATTTTGTTAGCGTTTAAGAAAATGGGGAAACTTTTTGTTTTTCAAACTTTGTATGCTAACGTCATATTGGCTTTATCATTGAATTTGTTTCATTCTTATAAAGTTACGGGAGATATTCTTCTTGCAACCGTATTTGGCGGTATTGTATTAGGAATTGGTGTCGGATTGATTCTCAAAAATGAGGCATCATTAGATGGTACTGAAATTTTATCACTTCTAGTTTCAAAAAAGTTTGGGTTTTCAGTCGGCGAATTTATTATGGGGATAAATCTGTTTATTTACTTGGTTGCAGGTAAAGTTTTTGGCTGGGAAAGTGCAATGTACTCAATTCTCACTTATTTTATCGCTTCAAAGGTTATAGATATTGTAATGGAAGGTATGAACAGTTCTAAATCCGTAAGAATAATAAGTGATGATGCGGGCTTGATTGGTAATGCTTTAATTGAAAAACTTGATATAAGTGTAACTTATTTGAAAGGAATAGGCGGGTATTCAGGTCAGGATAAAGATTTGATATATTGTGTAATTTCAAGACTTGAACTGCCAAAAATGCTTGAAATCATAAAAGAGATTGATACAAATGCCTTTGTTTCTGTTGTAGATGTGCACGAGGCTTATGGTGGCAGGTTCAGAAAGCATATTGATAAAATTTAATAACTGGACATTTCAAAAAAAATATTATATACTTTAAAAAGAAATAAGGATAATAAGAAGATGGCAAAACATAGTGATACAGTTCCTATAGAAGTTACAATTTTAACTGCAGACCACGATATAAAAGGGGTTGTGCATGTTTCTAAATATACAAATACAAATCGTGAATTAACAGACCTTTTAAACGATAAAGAAAGACGTTTTTTGGCGGTTACGAACGCTGAGATATATCCAAGAGTAGGAAATCAATCTCCTCGCAGATACAATTTTTTAGAAATTCACATGGATTATGTACTAATGGTACACCCTACATCTCAAGCTGTGTTCAAAGATTCAGGCAAAACACAGGAAGATATCGCAAGATTTAGAGATTTACGTCTTAAATTAAATCAAACCAAACCGTTTTAAGTAAAATTGATTTTTTGTCAAAATGGGTTTATCTGTTGTTATTTCAAATCAGGAAAGAAATATCTGATTCCGTCGTTTGAGCGCCATCTGATATATCCTGTTTTTGGGGTTTTATCCATATCCAAAACACTTACCAAAGCCCAATTGCCTCTAATGACATTAAGGTTTATCGTTTTTGCATAATTTATTGTTGAAATTGTTTTTGATGTATCTTCGGTTGACGCTTTTATGTCTTTGCAAAACTCAGGGCAACTTTTAAGCATCGTCAGCCCGTATTTTTTCCCGTAGGTTGAGTAAAAATTAACCCAAGTCATAAATTTATAAGGGTCGTCAATTTTTATCCAACCTGTTTTACCTGAGGAATTATCATAGATAATTTCGACCCAATCATCGGTCATATCTGTCACACCAACAAGAGCAAGCGATTTTTTCGGCAGAAATACCGTAAAAAATTTATCTGCGCCTATTTCTTCAGGGAAAAATTCATCTTCACTCCAGCGTATACGATAGAGTTTTAACGCATCATCATTTGGTTCTTTGTATATTGTTACATCGTCTGACACTTGGTACATTCCGATAGTGTTAGCTTGGTTGAGTATCACTCGAGTCGGAATAATATCTTTTGCCGTAACATTTAATGATAAAATCCCTACTGTTGCAAAAGCAATAAATAACAATAATAATTTTTTCATAAATTACTCCCTAAAGGTTATTTGAGCATAAGTTTTCTGCAATTTTTCTCTTACGGATGTCATTTGTTGTTCTATAATTTCATCTGTAAGTGTTGCATTTTCATCTTGCATTTTAATCCTGAACGCTACGCTTTTGAAACCTTCTTCTACGTGTTCGCCCTGATATACGTCAAAGACCTCTGAACCTTTGAAGATATTTTGTTTCACTCCGCCTTTGATAACTTTTTGAATATCATCAACGCTGATTGTATCGTTTATTATGAATGCCAAGTCCCTTTTTACTTCAGGGAATTGCGGAATATGTTTAAATCTTGGCACGGATTCTTTTACTGTTGTAATAACTTCATCAAGGTCAATTTTGAATAAAAATGCTTCTTGATTGAGTTTTAATTTATCTTGAATTGTCGGGTGAATTTGTCCGTAATATCCGATAGGCTGAGGTTTTTTACCTAAAAGCAAAATTACGGCAGTTCTGTACGGGTGGAAAATCTTATGTGTTTTGGCAAGTTCGGTTTCTTCCAATGGAACAATTTTAATACGTCTTGCTATTCCGAGTTCATTTATCAAGTTTTCAACAATACCTTTTACCGTAAAGAAATCGGTTTTAGTTTTAATTTGCCATTTTGAATTTTGAACTTCTCCGGTTAAAATTCCTTCCAAAACATTTGATTCTTTTACACCTGAGTGTTTTTCATCAGCTTCTGAAACTTTTATGTAAGTTCTGCCTATTTCGTAAGCCCAGAATGTTTTTTGTCCGTTGTCAAAATTATATTTCATACAATTCAATATACTTGCAGCCAAAGTTTGTCTAAGCATTGAATAGTCTTCGCTTGCTGCGTTTTGAACTTTTACTGCGTGTTCATCATCGTATGTGATTTTAAATTTATCCAACAAAGATTTGCCGATGAGTGAACTTGTTTGGATTTCGTTCAAGCCTGAGTATTGCATCAAATCGTGAACTTGTTTAATAATTTTTTCAGCTAAAGAGATTTCCGGAGTTTGATTTTTTTCGGGTAATGTCGGCGAAATTTTGTCATATCCGTTAATTCTTGCGATTTCTTCGATTAAATCAATTTCTCTTGTCACATCATAAGCTCTGAGACTTGGAACAAGGAACTTAGCTGCAGCGTCATTTCCTCCAAGTTTTTCAAACCCAAGATTTTCTAAAATTGTAATACATCTTTGAGGTGCGATTTCGCAACCTAAAATTCTTTTGATTTGGTTGTATCTGAGGGTGATTTCGGTAGGTTGAAGCTTATTTTCTCCGTCCTCAACCAGTCCGGTAACTTCTGCGTCAGCGTATTCAACAAGCAGTTGCATTGCGCGCATAAGTGCAGGTTTAACGGCTTCGATATCTATACCGCGTTCAAATCTCGCGCTGGCTTCACTTCTATATCCGGCACTTCTTGCAGATTTTCTGTTTGTTGCCGGAGTAAAGTAAGCGG
>JBJEGJ010000029.1:0-13071 GCA_051874955.1 Candidatus Gastranaerophilaceae bacterium | reverse complement strand
GCGTCAACTAAAACAGAATACCAAAATTAAGCACATGTGTCATCCTGAAAAAACTGAAAATCAAGCAGCGAAGCTACGTAGATTTTGTTTTGTTCAGGATCTTTTAACATCGCATAGTTACTCCAACAGTAAGATCCTGAAACAAGTTCAGGATGACATAGGTGGAAGTACTTAGTAGTAAAAGAGTGAATACGCAATAGCATAACAAATGTGTCACCCTGAATTTGCGGATTTTCGGTAGAGTGAGCGAGTAAAACGAGCAAAACTCGTAAGAGTAAAGAACACGATTGAGCGACTTAATCCGACAGGAGCTAAAGATTAACGAGGGTAGAAAAAGGATAAAGACTTCAAAAATGGCGGGAAGCTGAAATTATTATTAGCTTAGTTTGATAACCATTTTATATTAATTATTAGCAAAAATTTATTATTTCATGTATTATAATAAATATCATAAAATGGAGTTTGATTATGAAAGTTAGTGCAATAAGTTTTTCTTCAAAAAATCATCCTAATAGGGTTAAAAATAATAATGTAGAAAATAAATATTCAAATCAATATTCTGAGAATCCAATATCTCACTTGAAATCTGTACCTCTTGTTGCAATTATTGCGATGAGTCCATTAAATACTTCTGCAATTAATTCCTCAATACAACAAACTCAACAATTAGAGCAAACGGCATTGCAAAATGACACTATTTCAGTTTTAGGTAAAAAAGAAATTACCACCAAAAATGAGGATGAATTCTGTAGATTTATTGCATACAATACTGATAAAAATTCTAAAAATGCCGAATTGATGGGATTTAATTACAATTGTTATACAAATGATGGCAACATAGGTGTAATGACAGGAATTTTTCAGTCCGTTTGTCCTGACAGAACCGACAATAATGAATACTTAGCAACTTATGAAGAAATAATTAATTTTAAAAATACAGGAGAAGTTAAAACTTGCCTTATCCCTGAAGAATTTGGGGATTATTTGCTAAAATTTGCAGCCTCAAGATATAATAACAATGCAATAGATATAGTATCAAAGAAAGAGTTGCAAGAGGTTTATGGGGCTGATGTAATTGAAAATACTGAAGATATTCGTAACTTAGTTTCTACAGTCAAATATCCGCAAGATTAAAATCTCATACCAATACCAAAGGTGATGTTCCCTGCTTTCATTCGGTCTTTATCTGCTTGAGGAATCATTCGAGATTGAGACATTGCAGAGCCATGTCCTACATTATATTCACCAAAAACTACAGTATTTTTATTTAAATGATACTGTGCACCAATTCTCGTTGCCATATAAGTGTCATTTGAATTGTCCATTGAGCCGATACCTTTAGTTTGTCCGAATTCAAATTGTCCATACACATCTACATTTTTAGCGACCTGTTGTCTTGCACCAAAACTTGTAAATACTGTTTGAGTTCCCGATTCACCGAATGAGTTCTGTGCATAGCCAATACCCGTATTAATTCTTGTTTTGCCATTATTGAAGGTATGGTCATAATACGCATCTGTTACAAAACTTCTTGTTCCAAAATTTTTGTCGATATTATATGCGGCTTCCGCTCCAAATGCTTGTCTATTATCTCCTGCATTAAATACATATTCACCCCTACCAATAGCAGTAAAATTAGTCATTTTACCATCTTCAAAAGCAGCATTCGCTGATCCTGCAAAATTTGTTCCAAGTTGTTCCGGATTTCCTATAACGGCTCCCATTCCAACAGTCGTAACATTATTAACCTCCGAACCTTCATGTTCTCTAAACGAAGTTTCACGGTATTTTTCCATATTTTCATGTCCGGATGCAACATCTCGAATATCACTTTGCATAGGATTATTCAGTTGTCCGCCATAAACATTATTCACTTCATCTAAATGACCATTTGTACTTGTTACACGACCGTAAACTGTGGAATTTTTACCGGCAATATTTGTATTTATAAAACCTTGTGCGTCAATATTATATTGCAGGGCAGGATTTCTATCAGAAGCGTGTCCAACTTCAGCTCTTATGTGATAACCTCCTGCAACTTGTTTTTCGTCAGAAATTTGAGATACATTATTCAAATCATCTTCAACAGTATAACTATCAGCAACTTCATTGTTACCGATAGCTTCCATTTCTTCCGCATCTTGTGTGTTTTCTTGAATATCTGTTTCACTATTGAAAAAGTCGTCTTCATCTGTATTATTTATCTTTGACTGCTCGTTGTCTTGAGGTTTCTTATATACAATTCGGTTTATTTGACCGCCAACCGTAACAGATTTGGCTTTAGAATTATATTGGGCATAAGTGCTCATATTTCCAACTTGTTCTTTATTTTTATCTCTTATAGGTGCCGCATATCCGGTTGTGGCAGTAATATCACCATTTTGAGGATTAACACTCACTGATGCGGCAGTAGCATTTTTAAGGCTGCCATTTTCATCTCGTTTAACCCTTGAGGCTCCTACTCCTATGTTTAATCCGTTTTCTTTGTCGTATTGTGTATATGCAGATGCACTACCGCTTGTACCATTATCTTTATTGTGGAATGAATGACTATAACCGACTCTGCCCCCTTCTAAATTGTGAGATTCAACCGATACAGCATCATTACCCACGCGATATCTTGTTTTTACATCAACATCTGTTTTCGCTTTTGGTTGCGATCCAACTCCGTCACTATAATCATAATCCTGCGATAAGTCATCTTCATTATCATAGCCTTCGTAATTATCCTCATCATAAAATTCTTCATCCGAATAATCTTGAGAGTAATCATCGAAAAATTCGTTATAATCATTCCCTTCTGATTCTATTTGTGTTTTTGTTACATCGGCTTTAATATAAAGAGATTTACTTTTCTTTGGCTTAGCACCTTCTTCTACCCGTGTCGAAGGTGTATTATTTATATTTCGCTTAAATTTTAAACCAAGATGTTGAGCTTCATCTGAAGCATTTGCCGCTACTTCTGTTCGTACCATTCTTCCATGTTTATTAAGTTTACTTGTTCGTACTGAAGCCTCGCCGCCATCTTCAGTAAACATTCCATCAATATCAAGACGACTTTGTAATTCGCCATTTTCACTACGACTTTGAGAATAATGCAAATCTAAAGACTTTTCTTCTCGGTTATAATGTGTACTAACTTCATGAGATTTATTTTGCTCAACTTCTTCACCTTGTTCATTTGTTACAGTTTGCGTTTTATCTATTCTATAATTAACATCTGAACTACCATTTATTGAGCCGGCAACCATAATTTCACGCTCTATATTTGACGATGTTCCATCATCATTGTTTACAGTCATTTCTCTTTTATTTGTAAACGAAGCGGAGGTAATATGTTCTGTGTTATTTGATAATGTTGCATTATTTGATGTTGTAACAGAAGCATCATCATTGTTTTTTGTTCTACTATTTTCAAAACCAAGTGCCATTGAACCATCCGTCTCTCTGCCGCCTGATAAATTTAAGGTGCTTGAAGTACCATCTTCATTATCTTTTGTTGAATTAAAAGTCGCTTTTGTTTCAAAATCTTTAGTATTTGATGATAAACTTAGACTATTTGTTCTGTTACCTTATTCATTTTGGGAATCTTTCGAGAAGTTCAAATCTATAGCTCCCGAATCGGTATTATATGAAGTCGCTGCTTTTTTATTTTTAACATTTCCATCATTATCGGCACTATTATTAGTTAAAGATAGAGATACTAAATCATTCTCAAAATTTGCAGTTTGGGTATTTGTCATAGTATTATTATCTCGTTTTTTAACTTTTGAATGTTGAGCATTTAATCCTAAATCTTCATTATAACCTGCACCAAGGTTTAAAGTGCTTGAATTTCCATTACTATCTTGACTTGTATGTTCAAATGACGCTTTTGTATTTAATTCATCCGTTGCAGAATTTAAGTTTAAAGAATTAGTACGAGTTCCGTCATTTGTTTGTAAAGAATTACTCAAATCTAAATTTAAATTTTTTGTTTCTTTATTATATGTGGCATCTGCTTTCTTCGTATTTATATTTCCATCATTGTCTGTTTTTTCTTCTTCAACACTTGCAGAGATATCATCATTTTCCATACCTATACTTTGAGTATTTGTTATGGTAGATTCGTCATTTTGGTTTGTTAAAGTATGTTTTGCATCAAAATTCCCCAAATCTTTTAGATTTGCGTTGATAGTATAGTTAGAAACCTGCGAACTACCATCTTCATCATTTGTTGTATTTTTACCTCTGGTTAAATTTAAATTATTTGATGAAATATCTGCACCATAATCTATATTTTCAGTTTCATCATCTGATTTATGTTTAATAGATTTATTAACACTTGCATGTATATCTAATTTTTTATTGTCTGGATCATCAATATCAATGTTATCGGCATGAATACCATATGCGGTTGTCGAATTATCCCCATTGACTATATATGAGGCTTCGCCCAGCATAGTTCCATTGTTATTAATAATATTCAAATTTTTAACATTAAAATTACTATTTGAATTAGGCTTAAAATTAGTTGCTTTTAATTCAAAATGTTCGTCTTCATTGTATAAAAGAATATTCGTTTCAGAATCCCCATTTTTATATGTTTGATAAGAACTTTTTGCTAATGGTATTTCAGGTTTTTGCGTATCAGTTTTCTCATTTTCAGGATTTGGATTGTTATCTGTATCTGACACATTCTCTGTATCTGATGTAAATGATTGTTTTACAAAATCAACAAATTC
The DNA here is from genome assembly GCA_051874955.1 of Candidatus Gastranaerophilaceae bacterium. Taxonomy (GTDB): domain Bacteria; phylum Cyanobacteriota; class Vampirovibrionia; order Gastranaerophilales; family Gastranaerophilaceae; genus Zag111. The sequence continues at coordinate 8,347 of JBJEGJ010000029.1, read as the reverse complement.
ATTCACTTTATTTCCAAAAGCTTTAAATAAACTATTTTCAGATGCATTTTGTATTTCATTTTCGTCTACTACTCCATCTTGATTCGCATCTAAATTTTCATAATCTTGATTTAAGTTTTCCCATTCTTCAGCACTAATGTTGCCATCTTTATTTTTATCCAAATGCGTAAAAATACTTTGCGCAACTTTAGTAGACTCTTGACTTGCATTCTTATTTTTTAGTGTAGAATTCAGTTTATCAAGAGATATATTTCCATTTTGTCCTATTAAATTTTTTATATCTTTAAAAGACATAACACCTCAGTAATCTGCATGCATATAACACAATTTCAATTGTGTTATATGTTTTATCGTCATTTCGACCTTTAAACTTTACTATTTTAGCGAAATTTTTACAATTATTACGAAATTGTTACAATTCAGACAAAATGAATACAAACTTGAATATAATTTGACGGATAAATTTGAAAGAGAAAATGCGGGGATAATTTAGGTGTTGTTTAGGTTTTCGCTACTTCCGAGGGGTAGGAAATGTTTTGTTGTATTAGTAAAAACATTTGACATAATTGGTTAATGTATAAACTTTACAAATATATGAAAATTATTATTTTTATGTATAATTAAGTTATACAAGGGGGAAATGTGAGTTCAAATATTTTAATTGCAATTAAAAATCTAGTAGAAAGCCCTGTAATTGAATTAACTTCACATTATTCAGGACGAAATCGTGCGAATGGTGTTGGTGATGCCTTAGAAAAATACATTAAAGATTTATTTGCAAATACATTATCTTGTGAGGATGACTATTTCAGATTACAAGCATACAATGATGTTTTTTCTTATACGGGTAACCAAAACAATCCTCCAGATATTATCTTAAAAAATGGAGATGCCATTGAAGTAAAAAAAGTGCAAGGGAATGCCAATGCTCTTGCTTTGAACAGTTCATATCCAAAGGCAAAACTATATTCTGACAGCACAATGATTACATCTAATTGTAGGAATTGTGAAGAATGGACAGAGAAGGATATAATTTATATTGTTGGAAATACTGACGATAGTAGCTTAAAAGAATTATGGTTTGTATATGGTGACTGTTATGCTGCAGACAAAGAAATATATGAACGTATTAAGAATACAATTATAACCGGCTTACATTCTATTCCAAATATCGAATTAGCAGAAACAAATGAACTAGGGAAAATAAAAAAAGTTGATCCACTTGGAATAACTGATTTAAGAGTTAGGGGGATGTGGTCAATTTTCCATCCTAAAAAAGTTTTTAACTATCTTCCAAAGAAAAAAGAAGGTTGTAGGTTCGCATTTTATTGTGTAATTAAAGAAAATAAATATAATTCTTTTTCACAGGAAAATAGAACAAATTTAGAGAGCTTAATTGATAACCAAAAGTTTTTTGTAACTGATTTGCAAATTAAAAATCCAAACAATCCTGCAAGTTTGGAAAATATTAAATTTTTGGAGTTTTATTATGACTAAAAAAATTGTAAGTTTATTTTCAGGCGCAGGCGGTTTAGATAAAGGTTTTGAGCAAGCCGGTTTTGACATAATATGGGCTAATGAATATGATTCAACCATTTGGGAAACTTTTGAACATAATTTTCCTAATACGGTTCTTGATAGAAGAAGTATCAGAGATGTTCCATCAGACGATATTCCTGATTGCGTAGGAATTATCGGTGGTCCACCTTGTCAAAGTTGGAGTGAAGCAGGTGCTTTGCGAGGTATAAACGATTCAAGAGGACAATTATTCTATGAATTTATCAGGATTTTAAGAGATAAAAAACCTTTATTTTTCTTGGCTGAAAATGTTGAAGGAATGTTAGCTCAAAGACATGCGGAAGCATTATCAAATATTAAAAAGTTATTCAAAGAATCAGGATATAATTTAAGTTTTAGATTGATAAATGCAAACGATTACAGTGTGCCTCAAGATAGAAAACGTGTATTTTTTGTTGGATATAGAAGTGATTTAAATTTGAAATTTGAATTCCCTGAAATACAAGAGTATAAGCCTGTTTTAAAAGATGCAATTTGGGATTTAAGAGAAACAGCTTTACCTGCTAAAGAAAAAAATTATACAAATGGCTCAATATGCACTATTCCAAACCACGAATATATGATAGGGGGATTCTCTACAATATTTATGTCAAGGAATCGTGTCAGAGCATGGGATGAACCTTCGTTTACTATACAAGCAGGCGGACGACATGCGCCAATTCACCCTCAAGCCCCTAAAATGACTTTTATTGACCAAAATAAAAGAGAGTTTGTTAAAGGGAAAGAACATCTGTATAGAAGATTATCATTAAGAGAATGTGCAAGAATTCAAACATTCCCTGATGACTTTGAGTTTAAATATTCAAATCTTGTAAATGGCTATAAAATGGTAGGAAATGCTGTTCCTGTGAATATGGCTTATGCGTTAGCAAGTAAAATTATGAAAGATTTAAAATCCCTTTTATTTGTCGATAAAGAAAAAATGCTAGTTAATTTTTAACAAAAGGAGCAATTAATCATGTCAGGTATAAATAAAACTTTAGATAAAATCTTAAAAAATGAAGAAGATATTTTTGAAAATAATGATGATACAAGTGTTTCTCCACCTTCGAATATATATTCATATACTGAAACTCGTTCCTGTTATGATTTAGTTAGAATGATTTCAGATAAAGACTTAAAAAGAGATCCCGAATTTCAACGTAATGATGTTTGGGATATCCAACAAAAAACAAGATTCATTGATTCTTTACTAAAAAAACTTCCAATACCAAGCATGTGTTTTAGCGTGGATTCTAACGATAATTATCTAACAATAGATGGGAGGCAGCGAATAGGAACTATATTAGAATTTTTTTCACAAGAAAATTTGGGAAGCAGGCTCTCCGCGCTAGAGGATATCGACGAAAGAATATCAGGAAAATCAATACAAGAAATCAGAACAAATAACCCTGATGTGTTCAGAACTATAGGAAATTTTTCAATACCAATAAATGTTATAAAGTGTGATTATAAGAGAAAAGATAATTTAACTTACATATATAATATTTTTCATAGATTAAATACAGGTGGTTTAAAATTAAATAATCAAGAAATACGCAACTGTATTTATCAAGGTAATTTTCTTGAACTGATTAACCAGTGTAATAAAAATGAAAAGTGGTCTTTATGGGTAAATAGTTTGGCAAAAAATAAACGAATGAAAGGCGCAGAAAGAATTTTACTGTTTTTCTGCATGTATAATCAACTTGAAAAGTACGAAAATAAGTTATCTTCTTTTATGAACGATTTTTTAGCAGACCATCAGCATTCTGAAGAAGAATGGATAACAAAACAAAAAAATATTTTTATTCAGACTATAAACATTGCATCGCAAATAGAATTAAATACTACAAGAAATATTTATATAGATGCCGTGTTATATGGAATAGCCAAAAATATTGAATCTTGTAAAACAAAAAGCAAAGAGCAATTACAAAATTTGTACGAAAAATTATTAATTAGTCCAGCTTTTGAATTTAAAAAATTACAAGAAGGAACTTCAAATAAAAGGAAATTACTTGAACGTTATAACGCCGCACGAGTAATATTTGGAGAATAATTTGCGAAGTTTGTTAAAAAATATAAAAAAAATAGAAACTCTTTACTCGAGTGTTCATGATTTGTACTTGGAAAAAATGCTATTGAAGTTAGCATTTTTGGAGTTTACTGGATGGATAGAAAATTATTTAGATAACATATATTTAACAACCGCACGAGATGATTTACAACTACAAAGTGAAGTACAAAAACATATACAAAAATGTTATAGTTTTGATTATGAAAAAATTAAAGGGTGTTTATGTTTTTGTGTTGGAGTAAATAATTGTATAAATATAGAAACTCAAGTTCCTGAAATAGAATTGCAAACTTTTAAATCATCACTTAGAACCGTAAAAAACAAAAGAGATGAACTTGCTCATAATTCAGTTAATGAAATCATATCTCCATATATGGGTTTTGTAGAATTAAAAAAACATATTAAGATAATATATTCAGGATTTCAGCAAATTAAAAATTACCTAAAGCAAAATAATTTTATATAAGTACATTAAAGTAAAGTTTTGTTTAAATGTTAATTTTATTTTTCTTGCCAAGTTTTTAATTTTAGAAATCTAAATTTCTCGTTTATTAAGTCAAATTACATTAACCCAACAAATAAAATTTTTCATTTTATCTGACACATTTTCTCAAACTATAATTAGAAGTATAATCATCCCTCATTATAAAACTCAATAAGTGTAAGAAAAAACAATGTTTACAATAAAAAAGACCCATATAGGGTCTTTTTAAAAATGGGGCGGAAGATGGGATTCGAACCCACGCATATCGGAACCACAATCCGAGGTCTTGACCACTTGACGACTTCCGCCATTTCCGTGTACATTCATCATATCAAAAAAAGGTTTAAAATCAAGCATTAAATATTTAAATTAAATAAAAAAATATTATTCAATAAATTCATAAGAATATGAATTTTCCCTTTCATTATTTAATACAGATGATGACTCCTGCCATTTTTTAATCCGGACCTTTAAATTAGATGACAAATATCTTGCACTTTCTTCTTCTTTAAATTGTGAAAGATAAGATTTATTATCATCTTTGCCGACTAAATACACTTTGTAAAACTTATCCTCTTTATTTACAATGACATCTTTAATATCATATAAAGAAATCAAATCTATTTCAGAAGATTTATATTCAGGCAAACTACATCCTTTATAACGATGTCTACGATGAAACAACCAATCCCAACAGATATCATGCTTGTATGAATAAACCTCCATTTTACAAGTATTATCAGCCGCATAACATATTATTTGCTTAGGATGTGTATCCCATTCAGCCATACTCAATGGAATTGGAGATAGAAAAACAATAATACATAATATACAAAATATCGGATGATTTTTTATAAAATCAAAAAAATCATAAAGCATACAGCAATCCTCATACTAAAAGACACCCAAGAACTTGAGTGTCTTTTTATTTCTAGTTAATTCTTTGGAACATATAACCAATTCCGCGAGCTGTCAAAATCAACTCAGGGTTTGCAGGGTCCGTTTCCAACTTAGAACGTAATCTTGAGATATGAACATCCACAACACGTGTATCAATTCTGTGATCAGGCGGATAAGCCCAAACATGCTGCAAAATTTCATTTCTGGAGAAAGCCTGTCCCGAATTATTTACCAACAATTCTAACAAACTAAATTCCATACCGGTTAAACGGATTCTCTCATTCTTTCTGTACACCTGACGGCGTGCTGTATCAATCTTGATGTTCCCCGTTGTAATAACATTCTTAGTTACTTTTCCTGAAGGGGTAACCATTTCACGATTGTTTGTTCTTCTTAATACAGCTTTAACCCTTGCTTCAAGTTCTTTCGGGCTAAAAGGTTTAATAACATAATCATCTGCACCCAATTCCAAACCTGTAATTCGCTCAGAAACATCACCCAAAGCTGTCAGGATTATAATAGGAACATCAGAAGATCTTCTAATCTCTCTTGTAACACCATAACCATCCATTTTCGGCATCATAACATCTAACACAACCAAATCAGGATTATACTTATTAAAAGCAGAAACCGCTTCTTCACCATCTTGAGCAGTATAAACATCATATCCTGCCATTTTTAAACGGGTTTCAAGAATTCTTCTGATACTGGCCTCATCATCAGCCAAAAGAATACGTTGACGATCTTCGGTCTCTGTAGGCATTTCCAAATTTTCTGTCATAGTCTTTTCCTTACTTACTTACTTTAAAAATCTTATACAATAGTTCATAAACACACGAAAAATATTACAAATTATATATTTTTCTATAGTTTTATAACATTATGTTACACTAATTTACAAAAAAAAGCAAGCAAAATTTTTAAAAATTTTATATTTTTACTGCAATCTGCTTTCAAGAATTTGTCTAAACTTTTCAACGTCCTCTTTTGTATCTATACCGACCGGCACAAAGTCAACAACAGAAGTTTTTATCTTCATTCCATTTTCCAAAGCTCTTAGCTGTTCAAGACTTTCAGCCCGTTCCAAAGGAGTTTGAGCAAGGGTAGTCATAGCTTCAAGAGCTTTTCGTTTGTAACCGTAAATTCCTAAATGTCCGTAAAAATCAGCAACTCCGAGATTTCTTTCAAACGGGATTTTTGAACGGGAAAAATATAGGGCAAAACCGTTTTTATCAACTACACACTTGACAAGATTCGGGTCATTTATTTCGTTTTCATCATGCAAAACTCTTATCAATGTTGAAATATCAGCATTATCATCTTCTTTTACGTTTTTTATAACATCGTCGATACTTTCAGGCTTTATAAGCGGTTCATCCCCTTGAAGATTGCAGATATAAGAGATTTCAAGATGTCTTGACACAACTTCCATAATTCTGTCGGAACCGCATTTGTGATTTACGGAAGTCATCTCAACCTCGCCGCCAAAAGACTTAACCTCGTTAAAAATTCTTTCATCATCAGTTGCAACAATCACAACATCCGCTAACACCGATTGTTTTGCTTTTTCATAAACCCATTGGATAACAGATTTCCCCATAACTTTTATTAACGGTTTACCCTCTAACCTTGACGATCCGTAACGCGCAGGTATAATTATTGCAGTTTTTCCCATTATTTTCTCCAATCTAATCAACTTTTTTAACAACAAATGATGTCCATTGATCCTGTTGAATTTCCTCAACAAGTACCAATCCTGATTTTTCATAGGCATCAATCACCATATCTCGTTTTTCGTACAAAATACCGCTCAAGGACATCAAAGCCCCTGTTTTCATGATATTTTTTAAATCATCCATGATTTCAGCCAAAACAAAATGCAAAATATTTGCAACAACAAAATCAAATTTTTCTGTAATTTTGTCAGCCGTTCCTAATTCAAAAGTACATTCAACAGAGTTTTTCGAAGCGTTTTCATGAGCGACATCAATAACCGTATCATCGTTATCGCACCCATAAACATAATTTGCACCCAATTTTTTAGCAAGAATTGATAAAATACCTGAGCCCATGCCGATATCCGCAACCTTATCACCCGATTTCATATATTTTTCAAGGGCTTTCATACATAATTGAGTTGTTTGATGCGTACCTGTACCAAAAGCGCAACCCGGCTCAAGTTTAATAATAACCTCACCTGACTTTGGTTGATATTCAATCCAATCGGGCACAACGGCTATTTTATCCGTAACATGAGTAACCGTCCAACTTTCTTTCCATTTTTTTGACCAGTCTTCATTCTTTTTTTGTTCAAGGGTAAATTTCCAAGAGCCTAAATCTTCTTCTGAAAGTCCGCGCGAGAAAAACTCCATACGATGCAAATCTAAGACATTTTCAACATCATAAAGCAAATCTTCATAGCCTTGATTGTCATCTTTCAAAAATATCCTCAAAACCCCTTCGGTTGTAGAAACCATTTCTAAATCTTTGTAGGTTTCTTCAGCCAAGACAACCCCTTCACAGGAAAAGTTATCAAAAAATATCTCTGCGATAACATCTTCTAACGCCGGATTGATTTGCAAATTCAATTCATAGTAAATATCAGACATAATAAAATCCACATCCCCAAAAGACGGCAAAAGCGAAAATTTTAGATTTCCTTTATTTTACCTTCTCTCAGTAGAGAAAAAACATAAGATTTAACAGTGTGTACACTAATATTAAGCCTTGCGGCAATTTCTTTGTTATCATAATCCTTAGATAATAATTCAAGAATTTGTTCTCTTGTAGTTTTTTCCAAAATAAAACCTTTCTAAATTCAAATACATTAGCAAAACAGAGATTAGGCAAACCTAATACTTATAGGACAATTATACAACCATAAAAAATAAAAGCAAATTATTAATAAAAATTATCTCAAATAGAACAACTTTCTCCTAGTAGGATGTATCAAAACTTGCCTAAGGTAGGAGAGGGCTGGGGTGAGGTCTGGTCGGGGTTGAGCATTGAGGTCTGAGTGACTTTGACAGGATACACAAATGAAAAACACACATGTCATCCTGAATTTATTTCAGGATCTTGAAACATAGCAAAGTCAACCAACAGCAAGACCCTGAAACGCACCTCGCATTAAACGGATATCGCTTACGCTTTCATCCTATGCTCGGCTTGTTCAGCATGACAAAGGTGGAAGTAATTGGTGGTAAAAATGAATACGCAAAGGTCTAACGCGTATGTCATCCTGAACTCGTTTCAGGATCTTTTTTGGTACGAGAGCATAACGAGTGTGTCAGCATAATAATTCTCCCCTCTCCTAAGATAGGAGA
>JBJEGJ010000028.1:0-2540 GCA_051874955.1 Candidatus Gastranaerophilaceae bacterium | reverse complement strand
TTCAAATTCTTTATTTGCCTCAATAATTGGGCGTTGCTTTTCTTTATATTCATAGTATTTTTTACATTCTTGTATATATTTAACGGTATCGCTAATGAATTGTTCATCCTCCAAAATTTCTGCCAAAAACTCAAACCTTGAACAATTTAGCTCCAAATAATATTTTTCATCTTCCAAAAATTTATTTAGTATTTCATCCACAGGTAAATCTGCAGATTTTTTTACTGTTGCCCGTAAATAGTTGCACAAGGCGGATTTTTGATTTTTGGACAATGTCAAATAAATTTGTTTTTTAATTTCATACATAAGCTCATATTACAAAATTTTCGCTATTCTTGCAAGGTGGACTTTGCAATATTTTAAAAAATTATTAATTTATTAACGTCAATTGTTAATTTTTTGTTTATTTTTTAAGGATTTTTAAAAAACAGTGTTATAACAAAAATAAGGCATGATAAAAATATTTAAGTAAAGGAGATAATTATTATGGCAAAAACAATTGGTATTGACTTAGGTACAACAAACTCAGTTGTTGCAGTTATGGAAGGCGGAAAACCGACAGTTATCGCAAATGCTGAAGGTTCAAGAACAACCCCTTCTATTGTAGGTTTTTCAAAAACAGGAGAAAGACTTGTCGGACAATTAGCAAAACGTCAGGCAATCGTTAACCCTGATAAAACAATCGCTTCAATCAAAAGACACATGGGCGAAAATTATAAAGTAAATATTGAGGGCAAAGACTATACTCCTCAAGAAATTTCATCAATGATTTTAAGAAAATTGGCAGATGATGCTTCTAATTATTTGGGAGAAAAAGTTACATCTGCAGTAATCACAGTTCCTGCATATTTTAACGACGCACAAAGACAGGCAACAAAAGATGCCGGTAAAATTGCAGGTTTGGACGTATTACGTATCGTAAACGAACCGACAGCTGCAGCTTTGGCTTACGGCTTAGAAAAAGAAAAAGCTGAAAAAGTTTTGGTATTCGACTTAGGTGGCGGTACATTCGATGTCTCTGTTCTTGAAATCGGAGATGGTGTACACGAAGTATTATCAACATCAGGTGACACTCACTTAGGTGGTGACGATTTTGACCAAAAAGTAATGGATTGGATTTGCGAAGAATTTAAAAAACAGGAAGGTATTGATTTAACCGGTGATAAACAAGCTATGCAGCGTGTTAAAGAAGCTGCTGAAAAAGCTAAATGCGAATTATCATCAGTATTTGAAACAAATATCAACTTGCCGTTCATTACAGCAGACGCAAACGGACCAAAACACTTGGATTTGAATTTAACAAGAGCTAAATTTGAAGAATTATCTTATGACTTGTTAGAAAGATGTAAAAAACCTGTAGAACAAGCTATTCAAGACGCAGGAATTTCAAAATCAGATATTAATGAAGTTGTATTGGTTGGCGGTTCTTCAAGAATTCCGGCGGTACAAAAACTTGTTAAAGATTATACAGGTAAGGAACCAAACCAATCAGTTAACCCTGATGAAGTTGTAGCTGTTGGTGCTGCAGTTCAAGCTGGTGTACTTGCAGGTGAAGTTAAGGATATCGTATTGTTAGACGTAACCCCGTTGACATTGGGTATCGAAACTTTGGGTGGAGTTATGACACCGTTAGTTCCGAGAAACACAACAATCCCTGTTTCAAAATCTCAGGTATTCTCTACTGCGGAAAACAACCAAACAGCTGTAGATATTCAAGTTCTTCAAGGTGAAAGACCAATGGCAAGAGATAATAAATCATTGGGTATGTTCCGTTTAGAAGGTATTGCTCCTGCAATGCGCGGTATTCCACAAATTGAAGTAACATTTGATATCGATGCAAACGGTATTGTTAACGTTTCAGCAAAAGACAAAGCTACAAATAAAGAACAAAAAATTACCATTACAAATTCTTCAAACTTGTCAGAACAAGATATTGATAAAATGGTAAAAGAAGCTGAAGCAAACGCAGCAGAAGATAAAAAGAAAAAAGAAGAAGCTGAAATAAAGAACAACGCATCAAGCCTGATAGCATCAGCAGACAGAGTAATGAAAGACTTTGAAGGCAAAATTGATGCTAACGATAAATCAAAACTGGAAGAACAGAAATCTGCATTACAAAAGGCATTGGATGAAAACAAATCATCAGATGAATTGAAAAAATTATCTGAAGAATTGCAACAAACAATGTTTGGGATTTCTCAAAAGGCTTATGAAGCTGTACAAAAAGAAGGTGCAGCGGCACAGAGTGCAAATTCCGAAAACGCATCTTCAGACAACTCATCTTCAAACAATAATGACGATGACGTAATCGATGCTGAATACGTAAAAGAATAATAGCAAATCGAGTAAAAATACGGACTATGAATTTCATAGTCCGTATTTTTTTTTGAGAAATATCAATCTGTATAATTTCACCAATAAAGTTAGAGTTACAAATTTCCCTCTCCTAAGGTCGTCTTCAACCCAAAATTCCCCTCTCCTAAGGTAGGAGAGGGGGTGGGGGTGAGGTCAGGTCAGGGTTTAGCAAGTATGTTAGGGTG
>JBJEGJ010000027.1:0-13356 GCA_051874955.1 Candidatus Gastranaerophilaceae bacterium | reverse complement strand
CTACGCAGCTTCGCCGCTTGATTTTCAGTTTTTTCAGGATGACATACGCGAAAAATTCCCCTCTCCTAAGTTAGGAGAGGGGAAGGGTGAGGTCAGGTCAAAGGCGTGCAAAGTGCACCAATGATGAAGACCCTGAAACGTACCTCGCATTAAACGGATACGCTAACGCTTTCATCCTCTGCTCGGCTTGTTCAGGGTGACATGTTTGCTCGGGGAACCCACACGAATGTATCATCCTGAATTTATTTCAGGATCTTAAAACATAGCAAATTCGCCCCAATGGCAAGACCCTGAAACGAGTTCAGGGTGACACTATTGTTCGAGTTCTCATCCTCTGCTCGGATTGTTCAGGGTGATTGTCTGATTTTTGTATTCTGCTCGGCTTGTTCAGATAAAGCGTAGAGTGGGCAAAGGCAAAGTCGTGCCCACAAATTTAAATTATTTGCATATTAAAGGTGGGCATCATTTCATTTCTGCCCACCTTTGCCACTTTTTGTTTGTAGCTTTCTTAGGATTTTTTAACAATTTTTTCCGGTGTCGGTTTAGGTGCTACTCCTGTATGGTCTGTTTGACATACATTTTTTTCTTCTACGGTGGTTTTTGCTTTGTATCCTGCCGCTTCTGCCAATCGTTTTACTTCGCTTTCCGAATATTCAAATTTTGCGTGTTCTTTCATTTTTGTGTAATTACGATCTAATTTACGCTCTTTGTGAATTTTATCAAGTTCAAGGTATAAGTTCCACGCATCTTTTTTTGTAAATCCGTCATTGTTTACATCAACAAGAACTCCCTTTTTTTCCAATTCTTTGAAAGCATCTCGCAAATCATAAGTTATGCCGCTATGCTTTCCTCTGGCTTTCAGGTCAACAACCTGTTTCATATATTGACCTGTTGTTACTTTTCTTTCTACAGGTGAGCCTGTAGTGTAATTCCAATTTCCCATAACTTCTCCTTTCGATTTTCCCCTAAGTGTTTGTATATTAATAAAGTCTTACTGACGGTTGGAATTGATAATTAAAATGTTTTTATTAAGATTTATTAATTAGAATTTATTAAAATGAACTTTTAAAAATATGTTTCGTTTAATAGTTACCGGCTGGATAAGTACAGAATAACAAGCATTCAATGGAGGTCATACACTATGTTGAGATTTGGGAAAAGTTTATTAGCAACAATATTAATCAGTTCATTTTTAACAATGCCGTGTTTTGCAGCACAAAATTATACCTATACCACAAGGGTTCAATATGATAATCCTCAAGCTTATGTAGTTAGAGATAATTATTATGATAATTATTCAAATAACTATTATACAAACTACAATACACCGCAGCAGGCGGTAAATTATGCTCCTTATCCGGCAAACGGATATTATAATAATTATAATGCTCCTGTAAATTATAACGCTCCGGTAAACGGATATGCCGCTCAAAATATGTATTATCCTGCACCTGTACAAACTGCCGAACCATATAACGGAAACGTAATGGTTACACAGTCTTATACTGATACAAGAGAAAAAGTTGATAAAAATATCAGCAGAGCAGGCTCAATCGCAACAATCGTTGGGGGCTTGGCATTGGTCGGAGCCGTTGCAACTTCAATAATCAGAAAATAGTTAAAAAACAATTTCTACATAAGCCCTAAACCCAGATACGTAGTGGTTTTAGGGCTTTGGTTTGTGATTGTTTTTTTTAAGGATTAATGCATCCTTTTAATTTTCAATAGGCAAACCCAATCTTTGTAATGGAATATAGTTAAAATAGTAATCGCAACCGACACTATGAATATATGCTAATACATCTTTATATTCAGGTTTTTTAAACCAGTCATTTAAGATATAAATATATTCAACTTCAAAGTTTAAAGCTGCTAATAATCGTTTATATTGTTTCTTTTTAAAATCACAAGTTTGAAGTTTTTCATCCACAGAACCTGCAACCTGTTGATATTTACACTCTATAACATAAAAAGTGTTATTCAAAATTACATATATAGAATCATCCGGTAAAAGCTTTTTTGAAAGGTAATTTTTCCAATTAACATTATTTTGTTCTAAAAATTTGTATAACCCATTTTTTACAAATATCATACCAACTAACTTATCTTTATATAAAACATTATTTTTATTGTCAACTCTATAATTTTTTATACCATTTAATAATGTTTTTAAATCTGCTTTTGTTTCAAAAACAAGTCCGGTAGTTGTATTTCCACCACCAATTCCATCTTTTATCATCAATAATTCCTCACTAAAACTTCCGTAATTTTGCCTCTGCCATCTGCATTTGCATTAATTTGGCGCGAAGCAAAAACCTTCTTAATATTGTAGTTTTCGTATAATTCGTTTACAAATTTAGTATCCGAGTTTGATAGTAAGAACTTTACTCCCATTAAGTTTAATTCATTGCAAACATCGCGGAGTTTAATTTGCATATCCAAATCAAAGCCGTCTTTCGTGTACGATGTAAAACTTGATGTTTCGCTTAATGGTACATAAGGCGGATCAAAATACACAAAATCGCCTTCTTGCACTTTAGTTAAGATTTCTGAAAAATCTGCATGTTTGATTTCGGTTCTTTGTAATAAATTTGAGCAATTTATTAAATTGTTTTCGTCAACTATTCTCGGATTTTTATAATGTCCGAATGGAACGTTAAATTCACCTTTAGAGTTTACTCGGTACATTCCGTTGAAACAAGTCCTGTTTAAATAGATAAAACGGCTTGCTTTTTGAACATCAGACCAATTTTTATAATCTTCTGTACGGTCAATATTTCGGATTTCCATAAAATATTCTTTTGAGATATCGTGTTTTTGCAGGTCTGTAATAAGCTCATCAACATTATCTCTAACAACTTGATACAGGTTAATTAATTCTTCATTCATATCGGAAATATAAGCATTATCAGGTTGAAGTTCAAAAAATAATGCACCTCCGCCAATAAAAGGTTCAAAATATCTGTTGTAATTTTGGGGCATATTTTTTAATAACTCAAACATAAGCTGACGTTTGCCGCCAACCCATTTAACAATCGGATAAGTTTCAAGTTTTAATTGTTCGAGTTCTACTGCCATACTTTTTCTTTCCTTGAAAATACTTGTTCAAACCTTTTAACAGAAAGGTCTAAATATTCTTTTTCTAAGTCTATTCCTATAAATTTTCTATCCAGTTCTAACGCCATTATACCAGTTGTTGAGCTTCCTGTGAATGGGTCGAGAATTAAATCGCCTTTTTTAGTTGAGGCAAGGATTATGCGTCTTAACAATTCTAAAGGTTTTTGTGTCGGATGTTTGCCAAAAGTTTTCTCGTAAGGTTTTGGAGTATCAATTTGCCAAACCGAACGCATTTGTTTATTTGGCTTTTTAAGAATATCATCGTCCCAATCACCGTTTTTCATTGCTTCATAATTAAAGGTATGTTTTCCTTTTGGGTCTTTTTTTGCCCATAATAAAGTTTCATGACTTGCTGTAAAATATCTGCAACTCATATTCGGTGAAGCATTTGGCTTAAACCAACAAATATCATTGAGTATTTTAAAACCTGCTTTTTGTAAAGCAAAACCACAAGCATAAATAGAATGATAAGTTCCAGATATCCAAATTGTTCCGTTCGGTTTTAAAACTCTTTTGCAAGCATTAATCCATTTTTGATGAAACTCAAAATCTTCATCTAAGCCTTTGCTTTCGTCCCACTTGCCTTTGTTGACAGAGACAACCTTGCCGGCATGGCAGGTTATTCCTCCGTTAGACAACATATAAGGCGGATCCGCAAAAATCATATCAACAGTGTCAGGCGTTGCACGATTTAAAATTTCAATACAATCACCCAGAAATAAAGTTATATCGTCTTTTTCATAAAACCTTTGCATGAGTTAATTATAGTACAAATATATAAGTGTTTTTTATTTATAATTTTTTCAAATATTTTTTTGCGCGGAGGATTTGTTTGACAGAGATTTTTATCCCTGTTCCCAGCGCATATACATATAACCCCAAGCCAATAATCGGTATCGGGGTCAATGAACTTATAACCGCAGCAATAGCAGGGGCATCTTCCCAGCTAAAGTCAAGTTTTTTTATTTCTCCGGCGATATCTTTTGAACGTCCGTACATATCAGAAATCAAACCTTTGTTATCAATTTCTGCCTTTTTCTTGCCGGAAATCCAACCGTTTTTTATCGCTTCGCCAAGCATATTGCCGGTTCTTTTAACATCGTTTGGAACACATTTTGAGGTAAGTTTTGTTACTTTGGTTATTTTCATTGATTTTGCTCCAAAGGGGGTACTGCATAAATGTAATACAAAAACATTGTTATGAAAAGTTTATTTTAAGATTTTTATATTGAATAAATTTTTATCAATTTCGGTGAAGTCTTTTATTACAGAACTTACGCAAGGTATTGCTTGATAAAGTTCAGGAGATTCTTCTGAACAGATGGCGATGATTTTACCGATTCCTGCAGCCCTTGCTGATTCGATACCTGAAATTGCGTCTTCAACGACAATACAATCTTGCGGGGTTAAGTCAAGATTTTTGGCAGCTATTTCGTAAATATCCGGTGCCGGTTTGCCGGGAATTATGCCGTTTGCATATACTACTTTTTCAATATCAAACCAATTTTCAAGATTAAAACTCTCGAAGAAAAAGTCAACATTGATTTTATCTGACATTGTTGCAATAGTTCGCGGAATATTATTTTCTTTTAAAAAATTTAGAAATTCTACTGCGCCTTTTGCCAAATGAAAATTTTCGATATCGCTTTTTGCCATTTGTCTATAAAGAGCTTCTTTTTCTTGACCGTATTTTTCTACCATATCAGGAGTTGGTTGTTTCCCGATTGCATATTTTATGATTTGTTCATTAGTTCTTCCGAACATATATTTAACCATTTCTTCATCAGAAAACTCCGTTCCGCGCAGAATTTTTGAATATTGGCGCCAAGTTTGTTTGTGCAGGTGCGAATCCCAAAATAATGTTCCGTTAAAATCAAAAATTATTCCCTTATATTGAGTTGTCATAGTTTTTATTGCTGCTCCCGTTCCATTAATTTATTATACAAGTCAAGATATGTTTGAGCCTGTTTTGTTTTCCCCTGTTGTTTAAAAGTGTATGCAAGGTTGTAATAAAACATAGGTTCATCACCTTTTATATCAATTGCTCTGAAAAAGTTATAACGGGCATTGCCGTACTGTTTCAGTTTGAGGTAAGCGCATCCCATATTGTAATATCCATAAGCAAAATCATCTTTGTATTTGACAGCTTTTTTGAATTCCGAAAGTGCCATATTCGGCATTTCTTTAATCATATAAATGTATCCAAGATTATAATGAGCCTTGTAATATTTTGGATCAGTTTCGATTGATTTTTTAAACATATAAACTGCTTCGTCAATTTTTTCTTTGTCTTGAAGAATATTACCGATAAGCAGCCAGTCTTCTGCTGTTCTGTCAATTTCAGGTTTGCTTTGCAAAAGTTTTAATGCTTCATCAATTTCGTTTTGAGCATACAGTGCTTTTGCTTGTTCAGAAACCTGACTGACGACTTGTTCTTCTTGTGGATTATGTTTTTTCCAAGACATATCAAAAGCATAAACAGGTGTTGCAAGTGATATGTTTAAAATAAGTAGTGTCAATAATATTTTTTTCATATTCGGATTATAAAATAAACTTAACTAAATTTCCACTAAATTAAAAAACTATACCTATCAATTTGCAAATCCAAACAGAACAATTATCAGTCTGTTTAAGGGATCTTTTATACTGTTTTGATTTCCACAAGTATAAGAATTTTAAATTATTTGCCTCTTGTATAGTATCGTTAGATTTACTTTTTATAATTGTATTATCTAATAAATTTATTGCTTTAGCGTAATCCCCGATTTGTGCATATAAATTTGCGATGCTAATTGCTTTAATCGGATAATTTGAGGCAGTCTTAAAAAATCCGTCAGGATAAGGTGTTTTTAGTTCAGGTTCTGCATAAATATCACTAATTTTTGAATAATATTCAATAGCTTTTTTAGGGGCATTTAAATGAAAAGCATAAATTTCACCCAGTTGAGAATATATATAATCTAATTCGTGAACGTTACTTTTATTATGGCTATATTTCAGGGCTTTTTCATAATTTTGAGCAGCTTTTATGTAGTCACTTTTATCTTTTTCTAATTTGCAAACTTCGCATTTTTTATACCCGCATTCTGTGTATGCAAAAGCCAATTTTGTGTATACATTATCAGCATTTGGATTAAGTTCCAATGCTTTTTCATAATCTTTTATTGCACCGTAATAATCAGATGTAATACTTTGTTCAAAATAAAACATACTCCATTCGGAAATGTTTTTCAGATCACCTCTTTGAATATACAGGTTGTAATCCTTTGGATTTTTTTCGATTGCATTGTTTAATTTTTGCATTTTATCCATATTTTCAATGGAAGTTTTGTAATTATGTGTTCTTTTCTCAGCTTCAAACAGTAATTGACGGGCTTTTTCAAAGTTTCCGATTTGGTAGTATTCTCTTGCTAATGTATAGTAGTAGTCTGTACTTATCGGATATGGAGTTGGGCAAGTTTTGCACACATCATTTTTACAATCATCTTTTAGGTTAAATTTTATTTTGATATTTTTTTTTGGTAAATCCGGCACAACACCTATAAGTAAATTTTGTACAATTCTTGTGATATTTTTCTTATCTGCATTTTGAAAAGCATTAATTTCAACATTTGCAAAACTCGGTTCACATTTTTTTGCTTTAAAAGAACATTTGCCAATAGTTATTTCAACTTTACTGCTTATGACTGGGGCAAGTTTATTTATACTTTTTGATAAAGACTTACTCATTTCTTTTGCAACTTTATCGGGATGTCTGAATATGTATGATGAATTACGTAATGAAATATTTTCGTTAAATAAATGACTGTCAGCAAGCTCAATTGATTTTCTCATCGTAACTTCACGAGTTTCATCAAAAATTGCTATTTGATACTTAACTCCGTCTTTAATTCTTATTGTATCAACATCTTGTCCGATTAGTTCCTGAATTTCATTTGCGGTTTGAATGTTATCTGTTTCTGCTACAATTGTTATTCTCGGATATGGATAAAAATAGCTCCTAAATAGACAAAACAGACAAGAAAAAATGACAGTTATAATTAACACTTTTATACCGGTTTTTACAACCTTTTTTTCATAACTTTCTTCGGGTAAAACCTCATTTAAATGATATTTTTTGTATAAGCAATTTTTTGCTTTTTCTCTATTTTTTTCAGGAATTAATTCCAAATATTTTTCAAGATATTCTTTTGCCGTTTCATTATCTTTGATTTTCGCGTAACAAACCATTAAACCGTAATAACAAATTATTGTATTTTCTTTTATTTGTTTTTCTTGGAATTTGGATTGAGGGTTAGAATTTGTAAGTTGTTCAAGTGAAAGTTTATATAATTCGATGGCTTTCGGGGTATTTCTGAAAAAACATAGATTAATTATTGCATCCAAAATTGTATAAAAATTTTTGCCAAAGTAAAATTTTATAAAAAGCATCATCATTGGACCATATAACAATGATAATATTATATTAAACATAATGAATAAAAAATGTTCGACATTGTTTATTTGGTAATTCTTCATCATAGGCATAAACACTATACAAAATGGTACAGCATACATTAATCCTAAAATAAAACTCAAATATGCAAAATATTTTTTTTCACTCATTTCAAATATCCTTTTTCAAATATACAAAATAATTTTAACAATTTTAAAGGCTTTTGCAACTATGTAAAAATGGATTGCGGTGTAAAAATTTGACGATAGAAAAAATATAATAATAATGTTATTAATTGATGTCTCTTTTACTGAACTGGTTCCTGCTATTACTCCTTTTAGCAGGATTTTTTTTATTTTAAAATCAAAATCATACAGCTTCCGATAATCATTATGAATGTGCCCAGTAATTTTTTTTGAATTTGTTTTTCGTTGAACATTTTGTATCCTAAAATGACGGCAATTACGCTTGATAGTTGAAATAATGCTAAAGATAAACCTACATTTATATATTTAAATACAATGTTTGTTGATAACTGCATTATTCCGAGAGAAATTGCTATTCCCATACACGCAAACAAATCTTTTTTGCAAAACATTTTTAATGATTTTTCCCGCGAAAACATTAAAATTGCTGAGAAAATAAATCCGCTAAAACACCATAAAATAAAACATTTTAAAGGTGATGAAATTAAAATTATTTTCTTTAAGATAACGGCTTCGCAACCTGTAAATATCAATGCCAAAATTCTTAATAATATGTCTTTGCGTTTAAAGAGTTTGAAACTAAAACCTTCCGGAGTTGTTTCAAAAAGGTATCTGCTGCCGAATATTATCAGTATCAAGCCTAGAAATTGCACGATTGACGGCGTTTCCCCCAAAAGTAAAAACCCAAAAATAAGTCCTACTATACATTTATAGGAGTTTATCGGCGCAAGTACGGACATTTCTCCGTATTGTAATGCTTTAATCAAACAAATTGACCCGAGAGTGCATAAAATCCCGGCAAGTATTACGTATAACCAAAAATTATACCCGTATCCGCTCCAGTTGTTTGTTGTGGCAGGAAGTAATACAAACAAACTCAAAAATGCGTAGGAATATAGGTTTATAAGTGTTGCAGAATGTTTTTCCGCTAACTTTTTTTGTAGTGTATTTGCGCAAGGATTTGATATTATTCTCAAAAACAATGCAGATAATGCGACAAGCATATTCTACATCATACCTTTTCTGTTAAAGAAAAATGCTGCGATACAGGTTGCAATAACCGAAATCATAATAACGATTAAAAATCCGAAATGATTTTCGCCAAAAGGCATAGGTACATTCATTCCCCAGAATGAACCAATCATCGTAGGTATAGACATTATGATTGTAATTGCCGCCAAAAATTTCATCACAAGGTTAAGATTGTTATTGATAATTGATGCCATACAATCCATCATACTTTCTAAAATTGTTCTGTGCATTTCAACCATCTCGGCAGCCTGTTTATTTTCAATGATAACGTCTTCCAGCATATCAATATCGTCTTCCGTGAATTTCAAAATCCTTTGTAGCGATGGCGCATTTACCATTCTTAAAAGTTTTTGAAGCACAAGCTGGTTATCTTTTAATGCCGTTGTGAAGTATACAAGCGATTTTTGGATTTCCATTAACTGGAATAATGCTTTATTGTGAGTGGTTTTTTTAAGTGAATCTTCAATATTTTCTGTTTGTTTATTAATAACATTCAAATAGCGCAGATAAAATTTTGCGGCTCTGAACAAAATATTAAGCATAAAATTAGCTTTTTGACGGGTGTCAAAAAATTTTGCTGTATCTTCGTTAAAAGAATTTATTATTTTATTTTCGTGAGAACAAACTGTAATTACGCTTTCCGGAGTGAAAATCAAACCTAAAGGCAAGGTATCAAAGTTTCCTTCCTCATCCATAACAGGCACGTTTGTGATTATCAAAAGATTTCCGTCCTCAAAATCCATACGTGACAACTCATCTGCGTCCAAAGAGTTATTTAAGAAACTTTCATCAAGCCCTAAGACTAAGGAAACTTTTTGGATTTCTTCCCGTGTCGGATTTATCAGGTTAAACCAAGAACCCGATACGGCTTCGTTTAAATTTAGTTTTTGCAAAGAACCGTCGTCTTGTGTTTTTGTGATTTCCAGCATAACTACTATTCCTTAACCTGATTGTAAAATTATTAAACTACACATTTATTCAAAGTGCAATAGTTCAAAATGAGGAAATTTAATTTCCTTAAAAATCTGCGGAATGCAAGCTAATGTTAAAAAAATAAATAAAAATTTACGTTATGAAACATTTTGCGTCATGGCAAAAGTTTCATGATAAATTAGATTGAGTAAAGGATATATTTAAGGAATAGTTTTTAGTAAGGAGATTATGAATGTCTGAATACTTGAGCAAAGAAGAGATAAAGCAATGGAGAAGTTCATTAGAAAAGATTACTTTAGAGGAGTTTGCTGCAAGATTAGGGAAAAAGGTTGAAGAAAAAAAGACAACGAATGATTTGATTGATATTGTCTTGCATGGAAAACCGGTAGTTTCTGAGGTGACTGAGTATAGCAGTTCAAAAGTTGAAAGACTAAGTTCTATCGCCGACCGAGCATACGAAAAAGAAAGAGAATTATATTTGTCTCCGTTCTCGGCTCAAAATTTGAAGACTGATGATGTGAAACCTGCTAAACAAGAAACTAAAAAAGTTGAGCAGCCGAAAAAATCATCGGTAAAATCTCAAAAAACGAAAACCGAAACAAAAAAATCAACTGCAAAAACTGTGGCAAAAAATATTGAAAATACAAAAACCGGTGATAACCTGAGAGATGAAGTCAGAGTTGTATTTAAAAAGGCTTTGACAGATAGAGAACAAAAGGTTTTTGATTATTTTGCAGCTCACAAAAACAAAATCGTTTACGCAAAAGATTTGGCTGAACTTTTGGAATTGCCGAGAGATTATGTTTATAAATATATTAAAAATTTAAGAGCCAAAATTGATGGTGAGGCTTTAAAAAACGCCGATAAAGGCGGATTCGTACTTAATGTATAGATAATGTTAGTAACAATTTTAAAGAGGCAGTTTTTAATCCTGCCTCTTTTTTTTGTTGTAAGAAATTATTATTTTAATTCTGCTTTTATTCTCTCAATTTCAGCTTTGTTTTCTTCGGTTAATTCACCAAAGCAAGTGTGAGCATTTTTGTATATGGTACATTTTGCATTTTCAAAACTAACTTCTTTACTTTCTCCTTCATAATAGTTATTAATTTCCGTACTATTATTGTTTACAATAGTTTTTTCAATGGTCTTAGAAGCATGTTTTCCGCATAGAGTGAGTATAACCAAAATGCTTATTGCTGCGATACCTATATTTTTGTTGTAATCTTCAAGTTCTTGACCTTTTGCATCTTTATATTTACCCAAGCTGATAAATATAATATCAATTAATGCCCAAATTCCGCATCCGCCAAGAGTTAATGTTTGTAAAACACCAAGACCGATGTATCCTGTATAGTATCTGTGGGCGCCTAACCAGCCTAATAGGATAGCTAAAACTTCCGTAACTAAAAATGATTTTCTTTGCATAAAATCTCCTTTCTTATTAACATTATGTATATGTATAGTAAAATCGCTACAACAATAAATATTTTAGAATTGTAGTTGTATGCTTCGTTTATTCTGAATAAACACAGAGAATGAAAAGCTCTTGTCATTCCGCATCCCCAACAGTCCAAATTTAAAACTAATTTGAACAAGCAAATGCTCTGTTTTGAATATTTTATTAACAAATCTGAAATTAAAAATGCGTACAAAGGTAACAGGATAATATTTATCCTGACAAACCAAGTTTTTAGTTTATTCCCAACTTCCATGTGAACAATGTTAATACTTTTTATTTTCTTGTTCAATACAGCATTTATTGTATTTTAGCCTAATAATCTTGTGTTAATTTTGCCGAATTTTGCGGACAGGTTGTCTATAAAATGCAGTAAGTATAATTCAAGTTCTAAGTCTTTTTGGTTTAAATCAATTATCGCTCCCCATTCTGCACGTCCGTGATGTGCCGCAATCATCTTCGCTACAAGTTTAAACCCTGCCGTCATACAGATGCTGAAACCGTATTGGGAGTGAGAAATCCATTCTTCTCTAAATCCTGCAGCATAATCAATTAAACCGGTTTCCGTATCAATTGTGTATTCAAAAATTTTCCCGAAATCGTGAAGTAAACAAGCAGCATATACAGCATCTTTATTTACTTTTTCCGTAAATTTTTCCATATTAAGTTCCGCAAATTCAACACATTCAACCGTATGAACCAAAAGTCCTCCGATATAATTGTGGTGCATCAATTTCGCCGCCGGCATTATTTTGAATTTATCCGCGTGTTTTTCAAATAAATCGAAAACAAAATTTCTCAATTTTTCATCAGTAATTTTGTTGATGTATGTCTGTAATGTTGCCCAATATTTTTCTATTTCACTTTCGTCAATTCCAAGTTTTGCCTCTTGTATGAGTTCAAGTGCCGAAACAAGACAGTTGTTAAATTTTTCATTAAAGCTGGCTGAAACAATTCTGACCAAATTCCCCGTTCTGAATATTTTATTATCAAAACGGTTTAGGGTTTCTTCCCACAATATGCAGTTTAAAACCGTATCGTCAACGGTGTTGCGCAGTTGCAGTTTGCCCATTTTTGTACCTGCTTTGGTATCGCCTATTGAAAATATAACAACTTCGTATGTGTCTTGTGTATTAAACATTATTTTTCCCTTTATTTAATTCTTATCTCTGTTTATAATTTTTTCCTGTCCCCAAACAAAAGAAGAACGGATTTTTTCTCCTGCTTTTTCTATCGGGTGGTTTTGATTTTCTTCACGTAATTTATTAAATTGTTTGCATCCGGATTTCATTTCGTTTAAAAATTCGTCTGCAAACGCGCCGGATTGAATATTTTTAAGAATTTCTTTCATTGCATTTTTTGAGGCTTCCCCTATGACTTTTGGACCTCTTGTCATATCTCCGTATTCTGCCGTGTTCGAGATTGAATAGCGCATATCCGCCAAACCGCCTTGATTAACCAAGTCAATTATAAGTTTCATTTCGTGGAGTACCTCGAAATATGCCATATATGGAGAATATCCCGCTTCGGTCAGCACTTCAAATCCCGCTTTCATCAGTGCGGAAACTCCGCCGCAAATGACAGCTTGTTCTCCGAATAAATCGGTTTCTGTTTCTTCTCTAAATGTTGTTTCAATAATTCCTGCCCTTCCAGCGCCTATTGCAGCGGCATAAGAAAGCGCAATTTCTTTTGAATCGCCTGATGGATTTTGATAAATCGCAACAAGTGAAGGAACTCCTTTGCCTTCTTCATATTGACTTCTTACTGTATGTCCCGGTCCTTTTGGAGCAACCATTATTACATTGACCCCTTCCGGCGGAACTATTTTTTTGAAATGAATATTGAATCCGTGTGAAAACATCAAATATTGACCTGAGCGCATATATGGTTTTATTTGTTTTTCATATACTTCTGCCTGCAACTCATCAGGAATAAGAATTTGCACGATATCGGCTGTTTTGACGGCATCTTCAATTGACATTGTCGTAAATCCGTAGTTTTTTGCTTTAATATCCGATTTCCCGCCTAATCTCAACCCTAAAACGACATCACAACCCGAGTCTTTTAAATTCATTGACTGTCCGTAGCCTTGTGAGCCAAAACCGATGATTGCTATTTTTTTTGATTTAATCAAATTTGTATCAATATCTTTATCCAAGTATATTTTAAGACTATCC
>JBJEGJ010000026.1:0-13524 GCA_051874955.1 Candidatus Gastranaerophilaceae bacterium | reverse complement strand
ACTATTTGCAGATTGATTTGTAACAATTTCGTAATAATCAAGAGAAATATCTACAATGCTTATTTTTTACTTAGTTCTTTATATTTTTTCATATAATTTATGTTTTTATTTTTCATAATCCAAGATGTACAATGTATTCCACTCTCAACCACTTTATTACCATAATTATAATCACATAAACCGTTTTCATCCGCATTTATTGCTCCTGACGGAACAATACCCTCAGGCGTAATATTAAACTGAAAAGTATCAACTCCATACTGATTTGGTTTTCGTTCCCCATTTACATCTATTCTAATCATACCGCACAATTCTTTATTTGTACAACCTGTGCCTAAGGAAAAAAATAATATAGGTAAACCATTTAATAATTTTACTCCGGCATAGCGTTGCCAAGTATCAGGCTGCCATGGAACTAGTTGACCTCTTGCACTAATATATTCTTTTGCAAAGCAACCCGTTTTAGAGGTTCCGCAAACTTGAGCAGTTTTTAAAGCAGGTAAGAAATAATTCATTAGTTTATTTGCACCTTCTGTTGTATCACTTTTCCCAATATCCCAAGATTCGACATCTCCATTTTCGTATACTGCAAGCTTATAGGCTCTTGATAAAATCGAATGTGCAGCTTCCAGTTTAACAACAGTTTGTTTTGTTTGAAGTTTTGCATTTAATACTGGAATTGTCATTGCTGCAACAATCCCGATAATGCCGAGAGTTATTAAAACTTCAGCTAAAGTAAAACCTGCCTTAGAGCCCTCGGTCGGGCGGGGCTTTATGCTACAAAACTTAGCACTTATTACATCAATCCACGACCTACGGGGTATTACTAGTGGCATAGATACGTGCGTAGCACCTTCTGCTAAAGTGAATGTATTTTTCATTTTACCCTCCATTTCCCATATATGGGTAACTACATTTATATTTTACATTAATATCCCATATATGGGACATCTGTTTGAGGGATATTGATGAATTCAAAAGAAAAAATATATTGTCAAATGATTGGAAAAGCAATAAGAGAACTAAGAATTGAACAGACAGGTAAAAGCTCGTTATTATTTGCTTATGAAAACGATATTTCAAAATCAACACTCAGCAGAATTGAACGTGGTGAAAATGAAGCTCAATTAGTTACATTAAAAAAGATTGCAGAAGCTTTTGGGTGGAGTATGGCAGAATTATTCTACAATATTGAGAACAAATTACCTAATGATTTTCATATTTTTAATGATGAACACTATTAATACTAATTATTTTTTTAATTTTAAACAGAAGAGTGATAGAGTGGGCAGAAGTAAAACAATGCCCACCTTTAATATGTTAATATTTAAATTTGTGAGTACCATTGGTGTATTTTGCTATGGTTTAAGATCCTGAAATAAATTCAGGATGACATATCTGTTATACCTTAGTACACCTCGTTGCTGTCACCACGACCTCAATATCCAACCCTGACCAGACCTCACCCTTGCCCTCTCCTATCTTAGGAGAGGGGATACAGTAGCCTGAATACTTGCCTTACCCCCAAACACATGTGTCACCCTGAACTCGTTTCAGGGTCTTGTAGCTGCTCTACTTTGCTAAGTTTTAAAGATCCTGAAATAAATTCAGGATGACATACGCGTTTGACCATAGTGTCACCTCTTTTCATGTCATGCTGAACTTGTTTCAGCATCTTTATCAACATTGCACATAATATCCAACCTTGACCAGACCTCACCCTAGCCCTCTCCTATCTTAGGAGAGGGGAGAAGTTTTCAAAATAATATCAACAAGAAAGACCGGATGCGCATTTACAACCGGTCTTCTTATTTATTCTGTTTAGAATTTATGCTTCGCCCGTTACTGATTTATAAATACTTGGGCAGTTCTTTTTGAAGGCTGCTGCAGAAATTTCTTTACCGTTTGCAAGATAGAATTTTGCCTCTTTTCCTGTTCCTACAGCGTACGCTCCATTCCTTGCAATAACAACAGGTTTTGATGATTTATACGGTAATTTGCCATAAGCCTTTGCCATATAATCAAGAGACGGTACATCTAATTTTGAGAAGTCAGCATCTTTCTTTACTTTGCCGTCTTCGTCAAATACGCTCGGATTTTTACGAACTAAGTCATTTAATAATGCAGCTTTTCTTTCTCCGCTTGCCATAATATGTGCGCCTTTTGTCTTTAACAACGCATTCAGAACCTGTACGGCACCACAAGTTTCTTCACCTTTTTTACCTTCATTTTGGCGAATTTCAGATTCTGTTAATCCGTTTATACTAGCATTTTTATCACCAAATGCAGGGTAAAAACCTTTTGGAATAACGGTTCGTTTCGGGTCAGCTTTATCTAAGGTAGCCTGCAAGTGAGTTCTTGTCGGTAAGTCCAATTTTCCTAAATCAGCAATTACTTTACCGTCTTTATCCTTTTTCAAAGAGCCGTCTTTTTCAAATACACTTGGGTTTGCGGCAATAATCATTTGTCTTACCTGATTTTTCATTTGCGCAGTTTCTGCAGTATATGATTTTGTAGAAATTACTGCATCAGCAACGGTTCCCGCAGGGTCATCAGATTTTCTGATTTTTTCGCCGTTATTTGCCAAGATACCGTCTTTACCGCTAATTTTCGAGTTTTTATCCTGTGTTGCAGCATAAAAACCTTTGTTTACTTTGTGAGGAGTCGGTTTTACATTTGTATCCTCTTTTTTCTCTGGTTTTTTAGCCTCGTCAGGTTGAGCTGTTCTTTCAACTTCTGTACCTTTGTTCCCCGTAGACTGTTGCCACTCAAACATTGGGATTTTCTGTTCAGGCGCTTTCATAGGGGGACGCCATTCGCTCGCAGGTGTTGAGCTTGGACCATTTGTTCCGCTTACCGGTTCAACCATAGTTAAATCTCCTTTTTTATACTCTCGAATGCACATCATTCACATGTTCTTAAAAACATTTTTTCTGAGTAAATTGATTAATCTTCAATTTAATTTTACAAAAGTTTACATATAAATTATATATGATTTATATAACCATTAGTTTTTCATATTTTTTAATTAACCGGTAAATATTGAAAAACATAAGATGATATTGCGGATATCTGCGGCTGGGATGGAAATGACTGGATATCATTATTGTAAAATAACTTATTAAAAATTTAGCATAAAAAAGCGGTAATCCGTAAGATTACCGCTTTTTGAAATTAGTTCATTATTTATCAAGTAAACTTTTTACATCATCTGTAATTTGTTCTTTTGTAAGTCTGTATCGTTGATACAGTTCTTTAAGCGGAACTCTGTCGGTAAATTCTTTATCAGCACCGTAATTTAGAACTTTCATCTCTGAATTTCCGTAATATCTTGAAATTTTTTCTCCAAATCCGCCGTCAAGACATCCGTCTTCAAGCGTGATAACAATACTGTGGTTTTGTTTTAAATCTTCCAACATTTGTTTATCAATTCCGCTTAGATATACAGGATTTATGACTGTTGCATCAATTCCAAGTTGATTTTTGATTTCTTTTTGTACATCAAGTGCCAAATGGTAAAAATTCCCTTCGCCAATTATCGCAACTTTTTCACCTTTATGTGTCATCTTGAATTTATTTATTTGAGAATAATCTGTTTTATCTTTTGTACCGGTTGAAATTACTTTTCCTGCAGGAACTCTGATGGCTACAGGGTATTTATTCTGCTTAATTGACCAATCCATCATCGCAGTATATTCTTCTTTTGTTGTAGGCGCCAAATACACAATGTTCGGAATATTACTGATTAATGGGATATCAAAAATTCCAAGATGTGTCATATCCATATCCGAAATTGTTCCGCAAAATACAAGAATTGTTGCAGGAGCATTATTCAACGCTAAATCTTGAGACAATTGGTCATAAGCTCTTTGAATAAAAGAACTCATAACCGCAAGAACAGGCTCCGCCCCGTTTTTCGCAGCACCTGAGATAAAACCGATAGCGTGTTGTTCCGCAATATCAACATCAACATAGTTACTGCCCATTTTCTCTCTAAATTCAGGAGTAAAGCCTGTAGCACCCGGAGTTGCAGGAGATACCGCAAGAATATTTTTCACACTTTTTTTCTTGTTTAACAAATAATCCGCTGTTATTGAATTGTAAGATTCCTCCGGTGAAACTTGCTTTTCATCCATAAATCCCGGAAGTTGCCAATGATAAAATTCTTTGTTCTTTTCCGCAGGCTCATAACCTTTTCCTTTTAGAGTGTGAATATGCACAACTACAGGTTTTGTTGTGTCTTTTACCTTTTTGAAAGTTTCGATAAGTTTTTCTACATCGTTTCCTTCATCCAAATAATAGTAATCATATCCCATAGCTTTAAATATATTATTCTCGGCTTTTCCGTTTGTTTTTCTCAACTCTGCAAGGTTTTTATACAAACCACCGTTTGTCGGAGCAATTGACATATCATTATCGTTAACAATTACAATATAATTACTTCCCAAAACCGCACCGTTACTCAATCCTTCAAGAGCTTCTCCGCCTGATAAAGAACCGTCACCAATCAATGCGATAATATTATATTTTTCTTTATTTAAATCTCTTGCCTTTGCCATTCCTGTTGTAAGACTTAACGAAGTTGAAGTATGACCCAATACAAAAAAGTCGTGTTCACTTTCTTCCGGATTTGAGTAACCGGTAATTTTTGGATTAATAGGGCTTATAAACCCGTCTTTTCTTCCGGTGAGCATTTTATGCGGATAAATTTGGTGAGAAACATCAAAAACAATTTTATCCTTAGGAGAATTAAAAACATAATGAAGCGCAATCGTAGCCTCGACTATTCCTAAATCAGGACCGACATGTCCTCCGATTGTGTTTGAATGATTTAAAATACCGTTTCTGATTTCTTGGGCTAAAATGTTCATCTGTTTTGTATTTAATGATTTAACATCTTGTGGTTTGTTTATTGTTTCTAACATTGAATAATCCTCTCTTGCTGTTGCGCAACTCTGTGTAATAAGCAGTATTGCCAGTAGTGCAAATATTTTCTTTTTCATATACCTCTCCCCTCGTATAAATTGATATTATATATTATTAACAAAGATATGTAAAGATAAAAGACCTGATTCTATCTTTTTCTTATCTAATTCTATCATGTTTTAACACGAATGATAAAAAATGCTAAAAAGTTCAGTATGACATATTCAGAGAACACTACTGTATAACAAATATGTCATACTGAATTGCGGATTTTCGGTAGAGTGAGCGAGTAAAACGAGCAAAACTCGTAAGAGCAAAGAACACGATTGAGCGACTAAATCCGAAAGGATTTAAAAGCGAGATGAAGTGTTCTGCACGCCCGAATAATCCAAGAGTATTTCAGGATCTTATGACTGTCAGAATTTGCCAAGACATTTTCAGGATCTGTTTAAAACATCGCAACAATTCAACGATTGCTAGACCCTGAAACAAGTTCAGGGTGACACCTTTGTTTGAGTTTTCATCCTCTGCTCGGCTTGTTCAGCATGACAAAGGTGGAAGTAATTGGTGGTAAAAATGAATAAGCAAAGGGCTAACGCGTATGTCATACTGAATTTATTTCAGGATCTTTTTTGGTACGAGAGTATAACGAGGGTGTCACCACAATAATTCTTCCCTCTCCTAAGATAGGAGAGGGTTGGGGTGAGGTCTGGTCGGGGTTGGGCACATTTGTCATCCTGAACTCGTTTCAGGATCTTACCAATTGGCAAGGTTACTGTGGTTTAGCAAACTTATTGTTGCATTGGTAAATGCGACCTACATAACTACATACTACTGACTAACATTTTGATGAATTTAACAAAACCAATATAATTTCATAAATTTGTCTTAGTTTTTGCGCAGAGCAGCTTTGCAAGAGCGCATTTATATTTTTAATAAGACTTTCGTTTGTTTTTTGATTCGTTAGTAAAAGTTCTACCGGAGATATCTTAAAATTTTTGCAAATTTTATCAATAGTATCAGAAGTTGGCTGATATCTGTTGCGTTCAAGATTTGAGAGACCTTGAATACTTATGCCTATTTTTTCGGCAAATTCTTCCTGTGTCAACCCATGCTTAATCCTTAATTCTTTTATATTTGAGTTAAGTAGTCTTTGATAGTTCATATATTATGAGTTTATAATAATTCTCTAAATAGTTTAATAAACTAATTATTTAATAATATGGCTAAATAATTATAAAGAATTGTTACAAAGTATCTAAATAAAAGCAATTATTGTAATATAAAAAACTTTATATAAAAGTAAACTAAAGGAGGATATATTATGACGAAACCAGTAAAACCTATTAGTGCTAAGACTGCAACTCCCGCTGTTGCAAAACCTGCTCAACCGAAGACAGTTAAAATCGGTAATGTTGAGTTTAGAAAAGATCAGATTGAGGAGGACAAAACAAAAACTTATACGCAAAACGGTAAAAAAATAAATACCGTGTTTGTAAAACCGGGTGTGCAAATTGATTTTCCGGATCAAGCAGAACCGGCACGCGTTGAAAGTTTGGGCTTACGCGAAGAATGGTATAACCCAGATAGCTCACATATTAACATTTACGATTTACACGATGCAAAAATTTATGGGAACCCCAATAAACGCGATTACATAGGTTTGTACGGTAATTCCAGCGATAACGAGATTTTTGTTGATAAAAAAGAAAGCTGGTATGTAAACGGTGATATGCGAAAGGATCGTGTAGATCTTGGATCAGAAACTTCAGACAATACCGTTCACATGGATGAAAAGGACGAAACTCGTATTTTATACAACCAGCCCGGAGTTACAATGAATAACCAGGTAGTACAGGACGAAATCGACGTATTACGCGTTCAAGGAAAAGGTGAAAGCGCGCAGGAATCGCAGTTACAAGATGCGCTTGGTGAGGCTAAATATCAAAACCATAAACTTTCACAAAAACATTCGCAAAAATAGATATTATAAGGAGTATGGTGGGCAGAAATGAAACAATGCCCACCTTTAATTTGTAAATAATTTAAATTTGTGGGCACGGCTTTACCTTTGCCTACTCTACATTTTATCTGAACAACCCAAGCAGCCAAGTAGGGTAGACTTTAGTCTACCGATATTGAACTAACGGACCCTGAAACAAGTTCAGGGTGACACATTTGTTTGAGTTTTCATCCTTTGCTCGGCTTGTTCAGCATGACAAAGGTGAGAGTAATTGGTGGTAAAAATGAATACGCAAAGGTCTAACGCGTATGTCATCCTGAATTTATTTCAGGATCTTATGACCTGTCAAAATTTGCCAAGACATTTTCAAGATCTGTTTAAAACATCGCAAATATTCCACGATTACTAGACCCTGAAACAAGTTCAGGGTGACAATACAAGGAAAACAAAGAGCTAAACGCGTATGTCATCCTGAATTTATTTCAGGATCTTATGACCTGTCAAAATTTGCCAAGACATTTTCAAGATCTGTTTAAAACATCGCAAATATTCCACGATTACTAGACCCTGAAACAAGTTCAGGGTGACAATACAAGGAAAACAAAGAGCTAAACGCGTATGTCATCCTGAATTTATTTCAGGATCTTATGACCTGTCAGAATTTGCCAAGACCTTTTCAGGATCTTTTTAAAACATCGCAAATATTCAACGATTGCTAGATGCTGAAACGCGCCTCGCATTAAACGGATATCGCTTACGCTTTCATCCTCTGCTCGGCTTGTTCAGGGTGACACATTTGTTTGAGTTTTCATCCTCTGCTCGACTTGTTCAGGATTCGGCTTTCTTTATAAATGTGCCGGCGTTTTATTTAATTGTTTAATTACTGTCTTATGCGGTGTGGTTTCAACTTTTTCATTTCGGCTGTCATCACGTCCAAATAGCCACCTGAATCCTGCGGTTAGAATTATGCCGTTTCTTCCGCCGTTTCTTACCATAGCCTGGAAAAATCCCGTAAATCTTTCACCCCAAGTTTTTTGTACCCCTGCACCATATTGAACATAAGGTTTTACTGATAATTGAGGCAGTCTTACATCATTTGCCATTACATCGGTTTTATCCATTACGTTCCAAACCATATCTATACCTGCGTATGGCTGCCAACCGTTTTTCAAATTTCCGATGAACTTGACTCCCGGAACAACCTGAATTGCATGCAAAGGATCCGAATCAACTCTTACCCCAGCAGAATTTGTATAATCAAAAGTTTTAACAAATGTATAACCCAAGAACAAGGTCGATTGAACAATAATTTTACCTTCTTTTAATTCCCAATTATAACCTGATTTTGACGCAATACCCGCTGTCATCATTGCAAAATTATCCTGACCATATTGAGTATAAGCTTCACCCGCACTTGCTCCGGTTGATGCTGTTAATCCGGTAAAGAAATTGCCTTTGTAAAGTGTAGCGGTAGCACCTAATGTTCCACCTTGCTGATTCATGCTAATTCCGTTATATGCCTGATGTGAACCGTTATAACCTATAAATGTTGATAATATACCTTTGAAACCATGACTTAATTCAATGAGATTTGAATCCCCGCCGTATAAAGCTCCGTAAGCAACATTAGAAACTCCTATTCCGCCTTTTAACTGTACTTTTTCAAATGTTGTATAAGGTTTGACCCACATCGACTGTGAAATTTCCGGTAATGTTGTTCTTTGATATATCGGAGTTTCCGTCAACGCATTCCTATTTGCATTTTCTGCCGATAATCTTAATTGGCGAGAATACTTAGAGTATCTATCCATGTGGAAAAATCCGTCTTGAAGGGTTTGTAACTGCGTCAGATAGCCACCAATTTGAGTTGCAACAGGTGATGCCATTATTGCAGGGTTTACTGACGGCACATCCGGCGTACTGCCTCCTTGTCGGTTAAACATTAAATTACCGCCGGCGTATGTTACGTCATATTTTTGAATCGGACCCATAACCGTTTTTGCCGTGTCATCAAGTAAGATGTAATTTCCTTGCGCTAATGCTCCGTATGCAATTTGAACTTCCGTATTTTTAATCAACGAATCACTTATTACATTTAAACTGTTTTGTCCAAGCACAAAATTACCATTACCTGATACCGTAGATGCTCCAAGTTTATCGGATTTGGAAGTCTTTAAATCAACATCAATATTTAACCCAACATTTCCATTTAAGATTAAATTATCAAAGTATAAATTTTCAAGACTTGCAGGAGAAGGATTTGTAGAAAAAGTTCCATCATCATTGTGTATAAGTAATGTATTTTGAAGATTTAATGATGTGCCGTTTGCAAAAGTTCCTTGTGCCATTTCTCCTATTGTTGAACCTGCAGCCAGCGCAAATGTTCCCTCTTGAACTTCTAAATTCCCTGTAAAACCTGAATTATCACCCATCATTAACAACACACCGCTGCCTTGTTTTACAAAAGATCCCGTGCCGTTAATTTTACTTAAAGATGTTCCGCTATTTGTCAAAATATTCAGGCTTCCGCCTTCGTTAATATTAGTTTGTCCGCCAAAATATTTATTATTGTCTGTATCAATAAAAATAGTGCCTTCGTTAATATTAACATCCCCAATAAATCCCGAATTATCGTTGGTGATTGTTAATTTTTCAGAACCGTTTTTATTAATTGTACCGGCACCCGTAAACGCACCTGAAATGATATCAGAATAATTATTTGTTATATCAAGATTTGTTCCTGCATACAAAACAGTTTCTCCGCTGATATAAGTATCATTTGCCGTAGTTTGTGTAAATTCTGCGTTGCCGTCAACAAGATTTAGTGTTCCCGTAAAGTTTTGGTTTTGACCCGATAATACTAAATTTGCGGCTCCGTTTTTGTTTATTGTACCGTTTCCTGCAATACCACTTGAAATTTTAGATGTATTGTTTGCGACAATGGTTACTACTGCCATATCCCCGTCCAAATAAATATCGTTAGAACCGTATTTATCTTTATTGCCGGAGAAATTTGTATCGGTAATTGTCATTGAGCCTTTTGTATAAATTGCACCGCCTAAACCGTCAGCTGATGTATTATTTGCGATATTTGCATTATTTATAACAAAGGAATTTGATTGAGTGTTATTAATTGCCCCACCATTACCTGTCGATGAACTTGATGTGATATTTACATTGTCAAATAAAACATCTGCATTTTCATTATTTACAAAAATAGCGGAACCGCCGTTGCTTCCGGCATAAGCATCTTGGATAGATAAGTCTTTAACGGTTAAATCAGTACTATTAACGACTTCAAAGAACGACTTTGTATCTTCACCCGATATGATTGTTGAACCAATACCTTTTACAGTAAATTTGCCTTGTGCAGTTTCTCCGAGATTTTCAGCAATAATATACGGGTTATCATCATTTCCCGTGAAATTAAAGCCTCTGTTATTTT
The DNA here is from genome assembly GCA_051874955.1 of Candidatus Gastranaerophilaceae bacterium. Lineage (GTDB taxonomy): Bacteria > Cyanobacteriota > Vampirovibrionia > Gastranaerophilales > Gastranaerophilaceae > Zag111. The sequence continues at coordinate 3,190 of JBJEGJ010000026.1, read as the reverse complement.
CAGTTTGGTTCATTACTTTTAGAGAATTGTTGTCAGAGGCTTTATAGGCATCAAGTACAATATTCTGATTTTCTGTTTTAACCTCATACTGATAAACATCCGTTGCCCAATTCGTGATTGAATTAGATGTATCAAATGTAAGCGCCCCGCCAAGAACATTAAATTCGTAGTGACTGTTTTCACCATTATCTGTTGTATCAGCTATTGTGATACTATCCAACGCAATTTTGATTGCTCCGCCACCAGCATTTGCAATCAGTCTGTCTGTTGTCGGATTCGGCAAGGTTAGATTTACATCAATATCCAGGCTTGTATTTTCGGTTGAAAGGTTATTAAATTTTCTGTCAGAAACTTGTCCGCTGTCTTTGGTTAAATCTATAAGCGAATTTGTAACAGAGTAAACTCCTTCATTATATGCAGCGTTATTTAATACAAGTGTCGCATTGTTAAATTGTATATTATTACCTGTAGAATTTGTAATTTCTCCTGCCAAATTATATGTTCCACCGTCAAAATTAACTACAGCACCGCTATTTATATCACCGAATTTTACATTTGGAGTTGAAGATGTGCCAAGAGTTATATTAGCTCCGTTTATTGCAGTGTAATTAAGTATACCGGCATTATTTATGTTTATATCAAAGTCAAATCCTGAACCTGAAACTTGCAAAGTACCGGAATTAATATTTGCAGTACCACTAAAGGTCGTGTTATCTACGCCGTTAAAGGTTAGTATTCCATCACCGAATTTGTTAACATTTCCGGTTCCTGAAATATTTTTCAATATATCATTTGAGGTTGTTGTATAATCAAGATTTGCACAAGTATTAATAGTTGTAATACCGCTGATATATGAATTATCTGCCGTTTTTTCAAATGTTACATTGCCGCTGTTTATATTTAAATAACCGCTAAAGCTGCTATTAACACCATTCAGTTTAATTTTTGCATCACCGTCTTTATCTATGTTTCCTGTTCCTGATATGTTATTTAGCGAAATATCATCATTATCAGTATTATTGAGTTTAAGTGTTCCGTTTATTATATTTTGCACGGAATTAAAGAAAGCACTATCCTCAGCTGTATTATAAGTCAATGTTCCGTTTTGGATATCCAAAATGCCTGTAAACCCTGAATTATCACCGATAGAATTTAGTGTTCCTCCACCCAATTTTTTGAAAGTACCTACACCTTCAATTTTTGTAATATTATCATTATCTCCGTTGTTTACGGTATATTCAAGTATTCCATCAGTTTGAATTCTTGTAATTCCGCCTACAAAATTACCAATTCCGGTAGTGAAAGCCAGTATGCCGTTTTCAATATTTGTAGTACCGATAAATTCACTATTATCTCCTGCAAGTGATAGTGTACCAAGACCTGTTTTATTGAACGCACCGCTACCCGAAATATTTGAAACAGTTGTAGAAATATCTTGAGCAACTTCCGTTTCTAATGTACCAATGATAACTGTACTTCCGCTAAAATATTTATCCGCCGCATCATCAGCAACATATTTTAATGTCCCAGCTTCAATATTGGCAATACCTGAAAATCCGCTGTTATCTCCGACAAGACTTAATACACCATCACCCGTCTTATTGAAAGTACCTGCACCATCTACAGAACTAATAATATTTGAAACCGTCTGATTTGTTGTTGCCGCAGTTACTGATGCCTCTAATATTGCATCAGGATTAATAAATGTTTGACCACCAAGATATTTATGAGTGTTTGATGTTGCATTATATTTCAGCGTACCGGCCTCAATTGTTGTAATACCACTAAAATCACTGTTATCTCCGCTTAATGTGATTGTTCCGGCTCCGGTTTTTGTAACGGTTGCATTAGCAGATGCACTTGAGATGTTATTAATAGTCTGATTTGTATAATTTCCTATATCGAGTGTTAAATTTGTATTATTTTTTAGAGTAGTTTTACCGCCAAAGTATTTATCAGAGCTTGATGTCGGATTATAAACAAGTGAACCTTCTGAAATAACGACATTTCCGCTAAAACTTGAATTACTGCTTCCTGATATAGTTAAAGCTTCAGAACCTGTTTTTTCTATTGAACCGTTACCTGAAAAGTTATTGGATAAGGTAACAGCATTATTTATCTCAAGTTTTAGTAAAGTATTTGTCCCATCAACCTTAACATTGCCTGATACAAATTTATTTACATCGTCAGCCGTAAAGGTGAGCATACCGTTGCTTATCGTCGTCATACCGGTTAATCCGCTATTATCACCTGCAAGTGATAATGTGCCAAGACCTGTTTTATTGAACGCACCGCTACCCGAGATATTGGAAATAGTTTGCTCTGCAACTCCCGCACTAATATTTGCCTCTAATGTTCCTGACGCTATAACGGTATTTCCGCTAAAATACTTATCAGATGTATCATCTGCAAGATATTGTAATTTACCGCCGCTAATTGTTGCAGTACCGCCAAATCCGCTATTATCACCACTTAATACAATTGCTCCCAAACCCGTTTTGGTAACGGTTGCACCGCTTTCTCCAAATATCCCTGTAATGGATTGATTTGCAACATCAGAAGCTATATCAAGTGTCAGATTAGCTCCGTCTTTAATTGTTGTTGTTCCGCCAAAGTATTTATCAGAGCTTGCTGTCGGATTATAAACAAGTGAACCGAGAGAAATCAACATATTACCGACAAATCCTGATTTGTCACCCGATACGGTCATTGTGCCACTACCTGACTTTTCAAATATACCGTTGCCCGAAATTACATTATTTAAAGCATAATTATCATCAATAACATTCATGGTTAAATGACCGCTCTGCCCTATACTTACGTTCCCTGAAACAAAGGTATTATTTGTATTATTGTCTATCGTATAGATAAGTTCGCCTGCATTAACAGTCAAAAGTCCTCTAAATTCGTCATTTTTGCCGTTAAGATTAAGAATACCCGCACCTGTTTTAATAAATTCTCCGTTACCTGCAATACCGCTTTGGATAGTATTATTAGCGTTCGTTACAAATTCAAGTTTTGTATTTTCACCATTAATATAAATATCATTTTGAATATTACCATTATGGTAATTTAGTGATTGGTTTCCGTTTTTATCAATACCGAAATCAGAATCCGTTATGGTCATATCACTTGCGGTATAAATTGCACCGCCAAGACCTGCGGAAGTATTGCCATAAGCCAAAGCATT
>JBJEGJ010000025.1:0-56418 GCA_051874955.1 Candidatus Gastranaerophilaceae bacterium | reverse complement strand
TGTCATGAAGTTTTTTACCTTTTGCCAAGCCTATTTCAATCTTTGCAAACCCTCTATCTATAAAAACTTCAAGCGGCACAACCGTATAACCGTCTTTTTTAACCTTGGAGTGCATTTTCAATATCTCTTTTTTAGTTAAAAGAAGTTTTCTTGTTCGCTCCGCTTTATGATTATACCTGTTTCCTTGTTCGTATGGGGAAATATGACAGTTATACATAAAAATTTCGTTATCTTCTATCCTGCAAAAACTGTCTTTTAAGTTTATTGCATTCTTACGGATTGACTTGATTTCAGTTCCGGTCAAAACAATACCGGCTACATATTTTTCAAAAATCATGTAGTCGTGAAAAGCTTTTCTGTTTGTCGTTATTACTTTTCTTTCCATAAAACAATTATACCACAGATTTTTCATATAAAAAGCAATTACAATGATGAGTTGATGTAAATTCAGCAGTTTTTGGAATTTCTGACCTGCAAATTTCCATTACATAAGGACATCTTGTGTGGAACTTACAGCCCTTTGGAATATCAACAGGAGAAGGCAATTCCCCGCTCAATTTAACGGACTTTTTATTTAATTCAGAATTTAATTCAGGCACGGCACTCAGCAAAACCTGCGTGTACGGATGTTTCGGGTTTTCAAATATTTCTGGTGTCAATCCCTGTTCTACAATTTCACCCAAGTACATCACGGCAATCCTGTCTGAAATATATCTGATTACGCTCAAGTCGTGAGAAATAAATAAAAACGTAAGATTAAAATCTTTTTTTAAATCATTTAACAAGTTTATAATTTGAGCCTGAATACTCACATCCAAAGCGCTAACAGGCTCATCCGCAACAATAAATTCCGGATTAAGCATAAGCGCTCTCGCAATTGCAATTCTTTGACGCTGACCGCCCGAAAATTCATGAGGATACAAATCGGTTACAGAGTTGTCTAATCCTACCTTCTTCAAATTTTCGTTAACAATTTCTTGTATCTTTGATTTTGAAAGATTTGTGTTAATTTCCAACGGTTCAGACAAAATTTGCCCGATTTTCATCTTTGGGTTAAGGCTTGAATACGGATTTTGAAAAATCATTTGAACTTTTTTATAAAATTCATTTGAAGGGATTTTTGTTATATTTTGCCCGTTTAAAAGAATTTCTCCATTTGAACTATCAACCAATTTCATAACGGCTTTTGCAAGAGTTGATTTACCGCAGCCTGATTCTCCTGCTATTGCAGCGATTTCACCTTTATTTATCTGCAAATTCACACCGTTTACTGCATGGATTTTCTCAGATTTACCCAAAACTGAGGATTTGGTATCATACTCTACATATAGATTTTTTATACCCAAAAATTTTTCTGACATACAACAATTTTAATCCTTTGAGTTTATTTTAGCAATTACTGTACTAGGCTAACTAACTTTCTTTAATATTTTGCCACTTTTTAGCATCAAATCTTAAATCCGTAAGCCGCATATTTAATGATTCAACATAAGGTTTAAATTTCACCAAAAGCTGGGTTTTACGGAGCATCAATTCTTGAGCCACAACAGGAGTTTCACAAGCAATAACCATAACAGACCCTTTTACCATCGAATAGGGTCTTGATGTTTTTGCAAATTTTTCTCCTGCAACCTTATTCCAAAATTTACATAAATTTGCACGTGTAACCGCCTTACGAATTGCAGCATTTTTCATCAAATCTGCGATTATATCATCAATATTTTGAAATTTTGTATATAAAATTTTCTTCATAATTTTGGATTAAAGACTTTTTGTGCTAAAATTTCAGAATGACTGTTAACCAATTAGATATTAGCATAAAGAATTCTAAAAATATATTACTGGTTTCGCACATCAATCCTGACGGAGATACACTTGGTTCTATGTGCGCAATGCACACAATTATAAAAGAAAACTATAAAAAAAATGCAGATATGACTGCAGTTTCGCAAATTCCGTCGATTTACAAATTTTTACCTGATATAGACTCAGTAAAGCAAATAAGTGAAATTGACCAATCCAGAGAATATGATTTGGTAATCAACCTTGACATTGCAGCACCTGACAGAAGTACCGATGCTCAAACTCTTTTTAACAAAGCAAAAAAGACTGTTAACATAGATCACCACAAAACTAACCCTAACTATGCGGATATTAACATTGTTGAACCTGATGCGTCAGCGACAGCAGAAGTTATTTTAAATATCGCAATTCAATTAAATTGGAAACTTTCAAAAGAAACTGCTATTTCTTTATATACAGGAATTTTAACTGATACCGGAGGTTTTAAATTCTCAAATACTACAAAAAGAACAATGGAATACGCCGGCAAACTTTTAGGGCTCGGGGTTTCTCCGTCTGAAATTTATCAAAAATGTTATGAATCAAATTCTAAAAATTTGGTACTATTCCAAAGCTATTGTATCAATAAAGCAAAATTTACGGAAAATGATAAAATAGCTTACACAACGGTATACAAAAAGGATTTAGAAAAATTCAACAACAACGGTGAAGATTTTACGGACGGTTTAACCGAAAAACTTCGCGCCATATCAACAACAGAAATAGCCTTTGTAGTAAAAGAAGTGGGTAATAATACATCAAAGGTTTCGATGCGGAGCAAAACAAAAGACATAGCGCAAATTTGCGCAGCATTCGGAGGCGGCGGGCATACTCTTGCTGCCGGAGCTGTAATCAAAGCAAAACCTGAAAATGCAATTAAATTGATATTAAATGAAATTAAGAATAAAAATTTATGTTAAAGAAATTGTTAAAAAATAAATATATACGCGCATTAGTGCGTGTAATCAAATCCATAATCAAAAACGATTTCTACGGAATGGCTGCAGAAATGGGATTTATGCTTGTTGTTGGTATTTTCCCGTTTATGCTGTTTTTGATGGCTATATTTGGGTGGCTTGGCAACAAATCATACATGGATCCGATTTTAATCGTATTATCAAATATTATGCCACAACAGGCAATGAACCTGTTAAAATCAGTTATGGAAGAAACCATGATATTTAATCACGGTACGCTTCTTGCAGTTTTAGGCATTATTATGACAATTGTACTTTCAACAAACGGTGTTGCAGTTGTTTTGAAAGGTCTAAACCGAGCATACAAAGTCGAAGAAACCAGAAGTTTTATTTATACAAGAATTCTCTCCTTTTTAATGGTTTTTGTAAATGTACTTGTACTATTTCTGACAATAAACATCATTATTTTCGGTAAAGTTATAATTATGTTTCTTGTAGCTCATTTTAATATGTCAAAAGGAGTGGCGATAACCATACTTACTTTACGTTGGCCTGTTGCATTTTTGGCATTATATTTAATGGCATTTTTAAGTTACTACATATTGCCTGACTTAAGAGGAAACGAAAAATTCAAAAGAAAAAGCGCATTACCCGGAACAGTATTTTTCACAACATTTTGGTTAGTCGGTTCTTGGGGATTTTCAATATACGTCAACAATTTAAGCACCTATAACCTTGTATACGGAACAATCGGAGCATTTTTCATTTTAATGATTTGGCTGTATTATACCTCAATTCTTCTCCTTATCGGCGGAGAAATCAATTCACAAGTTTATAACAGACTGTCACACCGTTCACAAGAAATCAGGGAAGAAATTGCTCAATTAAGACAAAAGCAGCGTAAATAATTATTTCACGCTTCCTTGTAAAATATCGTTTATAAAATATTTTCGACCGATTAGAAAAACGCCGACAACAGGGATTGTACAAATAACAGAACATGCCAGCAAGTCGCCCCACAAAGTGATTTCTCTAAAACTACCCTTAAATATTGCAAGACCAACGGGAAGTGTGCGCATACTTTCCGTATTTGTTACAATCAACGGCCACATAAAACTGTTCCACGACGTGACAAACGTAAAAATAGCAAGAGTTGCCACCACCGGAAGCGCAAGAGGTAAAACAACTTTAAAAAAAGCTGCAAAGATATTACAGCCGTCAATTTTTGCAGCTTCTTCCAAATCTTTAGGGAAACTTAAAAAATATTGCCTCATCATAAATATTCCAAACCCACCAAAAATTCCGGGTAAAATCAGAGCCTGATATGTATTAATCCAGCCTAACTGACGCATAAGAAAAAATAGAGGGATAATATTTACCTGCGGAGGGATAAGCATAGTAATTAAAACAAGCAAAAACAACGTATCCCGCCATTTGAAAGACAATCTTGCAAACGCATACCCTGCAAGTGCCGAAAAAATAACCTGCCCGACAGTAGTCACCGATGCAACCAGCAAACTGTTCAAAAAATATTTCCACATAGGTATCTTTTCAAAAACACTCACATAATTTTTGGCAGTCAAAGGAGAATAAATTAACTTTCCTCCCTGATTAAATATCTCTCCATTTGGTACTAATGATAAATTCACCATTGCAAAAAACGGATACAACATACTTATTGCAATCAATATCAAACAAATATAGCCAGCCATTTTACGCCAATTATTCATAAATGCATTATATCATTAAGGTATTAGAAAATAAATATCAACGCCTCCAAACTTTATCATCTATTTTCCAACTTGAATTTATTACATGTTTAAGACACCAGTATCCGTCTCCATTCAAACAGTTATTTCTAACCTCCTGCGATGTTCTATCTTCCCCCGCAGGAACTAAACCGTTTTCTGTCCAAGCCATAATATAAATATCTTTACCAATAACATTAGGTTTTACAGCTCCGTTTACATCTATTAAAATTAATAACACATTAACTTTTGAATCTATACCAAATCTATTTTTTAAGCTTGCTAAACCATCCCAAATATCCAAACTAAAATAACTCCCGTTTGGATGCACAAATGTAATCACATTCAACCCCGGACCTGCCGGTAAATCATATAGGAATTTAGCTCCGTTTAAATCTTTCACTACATTTGGTTTATGCCAACAGCCAGCCTGATTATAACAGACATGCGAAACTTTAAGATGAGATAAAATATTATTTTTAAACCATTCATAAGTTGCAGCGGTATCGTGATCTTTTAAAGAATAAAATCCGCCATCATCATATTCCATAAACCTCATTGTTCGTTGAATAACAGAATAATCAGCTTTTACCTGTGTTTCAATTTTTTGTTTTTGAATTCCGGCAGCTAAAGTCGGAATCGTCATCGCCGCAACAACACCTATAATACCAAGAGTTATTAAAACTTCAGCTAAAGTAAAACCCGTTTTTAAAAATCTTTTCATGTTTTCTTCCTTATACATAATTCATTATTTCGTTTTATTATACATTATATAATGAATTAATACAAGGTATGTTTGTTTTATACATTAAAAATAGTAATATCAATAAATGGATAATAATATTAAATTAGATATTGATAATTTGGCATCTCAATTAAAATACCTTGCGGCTATTGAAGGATTAACAATGACTTCGGTAAAGTTGAAAGTTAACAAAAAATATAATAAAACCGACAGTAACCGTAACCTGAGCAATAAACTTCGAAATAAAACTTTTAGAGTTTCTGAACTTGCCGAAATCGCAGATATACTTGATTATGAAATTTACTTGCATAAAAAGATTAAATAAAAGTTAATTTATAATGACTTTATTCAAAATAGCATTAAAATAAAAATATAAAGAATTATATTGAATGGAGTTGATGTATATGTTAGATTTTGACAAATTTACGAATTACTCACAAGAAATGCTGTCAAGCGCAAGTTCATTAATGGCATCTTACAACAATTCACAAATGGAGCCTGAACACATTATGCTTGCGATGATAAAAGATAACGGCATAATCAAGGATTATTTGGCGGAATTGAATTTATTAAACCAAAGTTTCATTAACAATATCGTTTCAAGAATCGGAAACTTTCCGAAAATAACGGGAGCAATCAACCCTCAGGGATTGTATTTATCAAACGATACAGGACGATTACTGGAATTGGCAATTGAACAAAGTAACATTATGAAAGACGATTTTGTCAGCATAGAAGCTATTTTATTAGCAATGACAAAACTGGAAAATTCAAACATAAAAAGTTTACTTGAACAATACAAGGTTAATTATAATTCAATACTTAACGCAATGAAAAAAATCAGAGGTAACAAAAAAGTGGATAACAAAAACGCAGAAGAAAATATGAAAGCACTTGAAAAATATTCTACAGACTTAACGGAATTGGCAAAAAAAGGCAAACTTGATCCGGTAATCGGCAGAGATGAAGAAGTCAGAAGAATTATTCAGGTATTAAACAGAAGAACAAAAAACAATCCGGTTTTAATCGGAGAACCCGGTGTCGGTAAAACCGCAATAGTTGAAGGATTGGCACAAAGAATAGTGCGCGGAGATGTTCCTGAAAGCCTAAAAGACGTAAAACTCATCTCGCTTGATTTGGGTGCTTTGGTTGCGGGTGCAAAATTCAGAGGTGAATTTGAAGAACGATTGAAAGCCGTTTTGAAAGAAGTTGAAAATTCAAACGGTGAAATTGTAATGTTTATAGATGAACTTCATACTGTAGTCGGTGCAGGTTCCACAGAAGGTTCAATGGATGCCGGAAACCTTTTAAAACCAATGCTTGCCAGAGGTGTTTTAAGAACAATCGGCGCAACAACAATTAACGAATACCGAAAATACATCGAAAAAGATCCTGCTCTTGAAAGAAGATTTCAACCCGTTATGGTAAATGAGCCATCAGTTGAAGACACAATAAGTATTTTAAGAGGGCTGAAAGAAAAATACGAAGTTCATCACGGAGTGAGAATTTTAGACAGCGCAATCATTGAAGCTGCAAAATTATCAGACAGATATATAACGGACAGATTTTTACCTGATAAGGCAATAGACTTAATTGATGAAGCCGCAAGTTCTCTGCGTATAGAAATTGACTCAATGCCTGAGGAAATCGATTCAATGATGCGTCAAAAAATTCAACTTGAAATTGAACGCGAAGCACTAAAAAAAGAAGAAACAGATGAAGCTAGAGCTAAATGTGATGAAATTTCCACCCAAGTCCAAACACTTGAAAGTAAAATTAATGAAATGAAAGCTCAATGGGAAAAAGAAAAAGCTTCAATAACATCAGAAGCAGATATAAAAGATGAGATAAACAATGTTAAAAACAAAATTGAAGAAGCCGAAAGAAATACCGACCTTCAAACAGCAGCAGAACTCAAATACGGTAAACTTTTGGAACTGGAAAAACAGTTAAAAGCCTGCCAAAACAAGGAACATACCGAAAATAAACTTTTAAAAGAAGAAATTGACGGTTCGGATATAGCAGAAGTTGTATCCAAATGGACAGGAATTCCTGTTACAAAACTTGTAGAATCCGAGATGCAAAAACTTTTAAATATGGAAGAAATTTTACACAAACGCCTCGTCGGGCAAGAAGAAGCAGTTGATACTGTATCAGATGCAATTCGCCGAGCTCGTTCAGGATTAAAAGACCCAAAACGTCCGATTGGTACTTTCTTATTCTTAGGACCGACAGGTGTCGGAAAAACTGAACTTGCAAAATCTTTGGCTGAATTTATGTTCAACGATGAAGATGCACTAATTCGTATTGATATGTCAGAATATATGGAAAAACACAATGTTGCACGTTTGGTCGGAGCTCCTCCGGGATATGTCGGTTACGAAGAAGGCGGGCAATTAACGGAAGCGGTCAGACGTAAACCTTATTCTGTAGTACTTTTTGATGAAATCGAAAAAGCACATCCCGATGTGTTTAACATAATGCTGCAAATCTTTGATGACGGACGTTTAACCGATTCAAAAGGCAGAACGATTGATTTCAAAAATACACTTATTATTATGACAAGTAATATCGGCTCTGATATTATCTTAGAAAACACTCTAAATTCAATGCTTTCTCCTGAACAATACAACGATACGAAAGAACAAGTCCTTGACGTTCTGCGCAAACATTTCAAACCGGAATTTTTAAACAGAATTGACGAAACTATTTTCTTTAAAGCCTTGAATTTACAACAACTAAGCAAAATCGTAGATATTCAAATGAATTATCTTAGAGAACTTTTGAAAGAGCAGGAACTTGAATTTGTCATAACAAACGAGGCTAAAGAATTTTTGGCAACACAAGGTTTTAACCCTGTATACGGTGCAAGACCGCTAAAACGTATTATCAGACAAATGGTTGAAAATCCGTTGTCTAAAATGATTTTAGCTCAGAAGTTTAAAAAAGGTGACACTATAAAAATCGACTTAGACGATGACAAACTGAAATTTGAAACATAAATCGACGGGGAATATAAATTCCCCGTTGACCTTAAGAAAATTAAGCACTATAATTAACTTATGGCAAAAGTTAAATCAAAATGGGTGTGTCAACAATGCGGTTATGAAAGCGCGGGATATCTTGGTAAATGTCCCGAATGTTCGTCTTGGGGCTCTTTTACGGAAGAAATATCCTCAAATTCAAAAACTAACTGCCTCACTCCTCAAGGGATAATAAATGACTCAAAACCATCTTTAATTAAAGACATAAAAATCGGGAATGAGGTTCGTGTAAGCACAAACATTTCCGAATTTGACAGAATACTCGGTGGCGGACTGGTTCAAGGTTCACTTGTTTTGATTGCCGGAGATCCCGGCATAGGCAAGTCTACAATACTCCTTCAAACAAGCGGTGAACTTGCAAAAAACGGTCAAAAAATCCTTTATGTTTCGGCAGAAGAATCCTCTACGCAACTGAAACTTAGAGCAAACAGATTGGGTATCAATTCGGATAATCTTTATATTTACCCGCAAACTAATTTGGAAAATATCCAAACTCAAATAGATGAACTTCACCCTGATATGGTCGTGATTGACAGTATCCAAGCAATATACTCGCAAACTATCACAAGTTCTGCAGGCAGCGTTTCTCAAATCCGCGAATGTTGTAATATTCTTATGCAAATTGCTAAAAACCAAAACATTACAACTATCGTAATCGGACACGTAACAAAAGATGGCAATATTGCAGGTCCAAAAGTTCTTGAACACATGGTTGATACGGTAATATCATTTGAGGGCGACAAATATAAATCATACAGAATGTTGCGTTCTATGAAAAATCGTTTCGGCAACACTTCAGAAGTCGGTATTTTTGAAATGCAAACTCACGGACTCGTTGAAGTTAAAAATCCTAACGAATTATTCTTAAACGAACGCTCTCAGGATTCAATCCCCGGTAGTGCCATAATCGTAACAAATGAAGGCACGCGCCCGTTATTGGTAGAAATTCAAGCTCTTGTCGGGACAACACCTTATCCTGCACCAAGACGGGTGGCTAATGGCGTTGATACATGCAGACTTTTACAAATATTAGCCGTCTTGGAAAAACGTGTCGGATTAAATTTATCCAAACAAGACGTATATGTAAATGTAATGGGCGGAATTGAAATTGACGAACCAAGCGCAGATTTAGGTATTGCACTTGCTATCGCAACATGCGCAAGAGATGTCGTAGTTGATCCGCAAACCGTTATTATCGGCGAAATAGGCTTATCGGGAGAAATTCATCCCGTTAATAATATAGACAAACGCCTGAATGAAGCAGTAACTTCAGGATTTAAAAAAGCAATAATACCTTACGCAAACCGCTCGGTACAAAATGATAAAATTCAAATTGTACCTGTAAAAAGAGTAATTGATGCAATTTCGGCTTGCATTTCACCTGCCTCATAGATTAGAGAATTATGGATAAAAATATATGATACAAACACCGGAAGAAGAACTTGGACAATTTTTAATTGAGAACAACCTGACTATTGCAGCAGCAGAATCCTGTACGGGCGGGCTTTTGAGTTCAAAGCTCACAGATGTATCAGGGAGTTCTTCTTATATAAAACTGAATTTTGTAACTTATGCAAACGAGGCAAAGCACGATATTTTAAATGTAGATTGGGAAATATTGAATACTTATGGTGCAGTAAGCGAACAATGTGCTGAGGCTATGGCTGTCGGATTACACAAACGCACAAATTGTGATATTGCATTATGCACAACGGGAATTGCAGGCCCAACAGGCGGAACAAAAGAAAAACCTGTAGGACTTATCTATATATCACTTTGGTATAAGAACATAGTGACTGTGAAGGAAATTAAATTACCTCCAAATACTGCGCGCAAACAAATGAAAGAAGATTTTGCAAATCATGCAATTAAATTTGCGCTGCAAAATATTAAATTCGACAGGATTTAAATTTCTCCGCGCATTGAATTGATAATAATATCTCTGGCATTTATGGCTTCTTGTTTGGTTAAAGGTCTTGTTTTTTTGAGCGGATATTCAATTCCCAAATTTTCATATTTTGGCACCGCCATGTCGTGATAAGGCAAAACATCAAGCGCTTTGATATTTTTCAAGGTTCTTAAAAATTTACCCAATTCTTTTAAATAAGTTTCATTATATGTAATATCGGGAACAACAACATGCCTTATCCAAACAGGTTTTGAAATATCAGACAAATACCTTGCAAATTCAAGAATATTCTCATTTGAATGTCCTGTTAATTTTTTATGCTCAACATCATCAATATGTTTGATATCCAAAAGAACCAAATCGGTATATTGCAAAAGGTTATCAAATTTTGAGGTGTCATTTTTATTAAATAAAATACCTGAAGTATCAAGTGCGGTGTGAATATTTTTCAATTTTGCGCACTTAAAAAGCTCAGTTACAAAATCAATTTGCATTAAAGGTTCACCACCGGTTACGGTAATTCCGCCGCTTTGGACAAATTCTTTTACTCCGTCATATTTTTGCAAAACATCATCAACAGACATTTTTTTATTATCGCTAAACGCCCAACTGTCAGGATTGTGACAATACAAACATCTCATAGGACAACCCTGCATAAAAACAACAAACCTTATTCCGGGTCCGTCAACCGTTCCGCAACTTTCAATAGAATGAATATTTCCGAAAATTTCCTCTGCCATAAAACTTATTCTATAACAAAAAACCCTTTTATCAATTCGCTTGAACTAAATTTTTGTTTGTTATAAATTAGAGGTGTGTAAATATTTTACGTAAAAGAAGGAGAACTCAAATGAGTGAAAGAAAATTAGTTGGAACAGGAGAAATGTTCAAAAAAGCACTCGCAGGCGGTTATGCTATCGGTGCTTACAACGTAAACAACATGGAAATTTTACAAGGTATTGCAGAAGCTGCTGAAGAAACTCAATCACCTATTATTTTACAAGTTTCAGCAGGTGCAAGAAAATATGCTAACCAAACTTACTTAATCAAATTGGTTGAAGCAGCATTAGCTACAACAACAGTACCTATCGCACTTCACTTAGATCACGGTGCTGATTTTGAAATTTGTAAAGCTTGTATCGACGGCGGATTTTCATCTGTTATGATTGACGGTTCAAGATTCCCGTTTGAAGAAAACGTAGCTTTAACTAAAAAAGTTGTTGAATACGCTCACGAAAGAGGAGTTTCAGTTGAAGCTGAACTTGGTAAATTGGCAGGTGTAGAAGACGATGTTAATGTTGACGCTAAAGATGCTAAATATACTAACGTAAAAGAAGCTGTTGAATTTGTAAAACAAACAGGTTGTGATTCTTTGGCAATCGCTATCGGAACATCTCACGGTGCATACAAATTCAAAGGTGAAGCTAAATTAGACTTTGAAAGACTTAAAGAAATTAAAGACGCACTTAAAGAAGCAGGCTTTGGTGATTATCCAATCGTTCTTCACGGTTCATCTTCAGTTCCTGCGGAATTTGTTGCTAAATGTAATAAATTCGGCGGCAACTTACCTGACGCTCAAGGTGTTCCTGAAGAAATGTTAAAATACGCTTCCCAACACGGCGTTGCAAAAATCAATATTGATACAGACCTTAGACTTGCAATGACTTCTACTATCAGAG
Organism: Candidatus Gastranaerophilaceae bacterium; assembly: GCA_051874955.1. Classification (GTDB taxonomy): domain Bacteria; phylum Cyanobacteriota; class Vampirovibrionia; order Gastranaerophilales; family Gastranaerophilaceae; genus Zag111. Next base: position 44,534 of record JBJEGJ010000025.1, on the reverse strand, counting down.
AATTTTTCATTGAACATCCTGAAAAATTCGACCCTCGTGAATACATGGGTCCTGGCAGAACTGCAGTTAAAGAAATGGTTATGCACAAAATGAGAGATGTATTAGGTACAGCAGGTCACGCTAAAGACTAATAGTATTTTTCATAATAAAACTTTGCACATCCCTTTTTAGTAAAAGGGATGTGTTTTTTTTGCACAAAAAAAAGACCTCATTAGAGGTCAAGGTTGGTTATTTTTGGTTATGTTATAGTATTATGTCAGTTATAAAACTGTATAGGTTTATAGTATGATATATAAGGGGTAATTGTTTTTTTCTTACATTGTGTTAAATTACCCTCAAGATTAATATTTGCCTTTTTGAATAATATATTTACAAAACTTAACAATTATCTGCCGTATTATATTTATATGTGGGAAGAAATAAAAAAATTCTTTTTATCAAAAGTACTTCACAAATACTACTACCGAACCGGAAAGTGTAAAGGTTGCGGACAATGCTGTACACATATTTACGTAAAACATTTTAAACATGTACTGACGGATGAAAAAGAATTTAAAAGATTACAATACTTACACAAATTTTATGCCGATTTAAAAATCATAGGCAAAGACGATTTGGGATTAATATTTGAATGTACAAATCTTGACACAGTAACTAAAAAATGTAAAATACATTTTCGCAGACCCGGAATTTGCAGAAGATACCCGCAAGAAGAACTCTTTTCCATGGGGGGAACTCTGTCTGATGAATGTGGATATAAAATGGAACCTATTATTCCGTTTGAAAAGGTTTTACAGGATGTGAAAAACAAACAAGATAAAAAAATAATTCGCAAACTTTTCTAAAAAAAATTATACTTTACTCCAATGTAATTTTGATTTTAATCTCGTAAATTAGTCATATAGACAAATTTAGGAGATTATAAAATGTTAAAAAGAATAATAATGATTATGGGAATAGTTAGTCTTATTGGAATAAACTCAACGATTTTGGCATGCCCAATTGATAAGCCCGGCTCATGCAAAGCGGATATCGGCTCCGGAATAAACAATACTCTGCAAGATAAAATCATACCAAACAACTTGCAACAAACAGTACAACCGAACAATTCCATGAACAACCGAACACAATTAGGGCAACCGTTTACACCTGATAATATTCATAGAGAACCTGTGCAGGAAGAGGGTAATCTGCCGTATAACGCAAACTGCCAATTCGGAAATTGCATAAACAGAGGTGATATAAATTCTTCAAAAGATTAAATTTTCTTTTTCCACACGTTACCATTAATTTCCCAACCGTGCGAAATCACGTACTGCAGACAGAAATAACCATCACCGTTTAAACAGTTAGCTTCCACTTGAGCTTTAGACCTGCTATATCCTGCCGGAACAAGTCCTTGAGATGACCAAACCATAATATAAATATCTTTGCCTACACGATTTGGCGGAGTATCTCCGTTTGCATCAAAATAAAAAGTTAAACCGTCAGAATCCGTATCAATTCCAAAAGATGCCATATCTGCAGCCGTATTACCGTCGACATTGAACATCGCCCCTTTTGCGATTTTAAATGTAATAATATTACCGCCAATTCCGTTATTGTTTTCATATCGAGGAGCAGCCCCAGTCATGGATTTAACGATACCCTTTTTGTGCCAACAACCGGGTTTGTTATAACAAACCTGTTCAACTTTCAAATGCGGAGCCATAAAAGTATCAAACCATTCTTTCATACTGGCATCGCTGCCGTCTTGAATTGCCATATCATAAGACACTCCGTCAACCTCAGCAAACCTCAAAGCTTGTTGAATTGTCGAATAAGCTGCCTTAATTTGAGTTTCAAGCTGCCTTTTTCTATAAGTCGACATCAAAACCGGCATGGTCATTGCTGCGACCACACCAATAACACCAAGCGTTATCAAAACCTCAGCCAAAGTAAAAGCTACTCTCTTTTTAAATGAAGAAATTCCCAACTTACCTATCTTTCACAAATTATTCTTGCAACATGAACACCTGATGCCGATGCCTGTAGAAGACCTCTTGTTACTCCCGCACCGTCACCTATTGTAAATAAATTTTTTACACCTTCGGTTTCAAGTTCATTTGTTAATTTCACTCTTGCAGAATAGAATTTAACCTCAATACCATACAAAAGTGTATACCTTGAAGCCGTTCCCGGAGCGATTTTATCTAAAGCCTGAAGCATTTCAATAATACTTGTCATTTGACGGTATGGAATAACCAAACTCAAATCACCCGGAGTTGCACAAGTTAAAGTAGGCGTAATCACGCTTGATTTAATTCTTTCCGGAGTAGAACGTCTGCCCTCTAGCAAATCGCCGAAACGCTGAACTAAAATCCCGCCGCCAAGCATATTTGCAAGCCTTGCAATATGTTGACCGTATTGAATAGGCTCTTTAAACGGCTCCGTGAATTTTTCACTTACCAAAAGCGCAAAATTTGTATTCGGAGTTTTGTAATTTGCATAACTGTGACCGTTTACGGTTGCAATTCCGCTGTAATTTTCCTGAACAACTTCACCGTTCGGGTTCATACAGAATGTTCTTACTTCATCCCCAAAAGTCGGTGAATGATAAATCAACTTAGACTCATACAATTTTGAAGTGAGCGGTTCAAATACAGGCGCCGGAAGTTCAACCCTAACCCCGACATCAACAGCATTGTTAACCATACCTATTTTGTGTTGAGCAAATTCATTAGTTAACCAATCTGCACCCTCTCTGCCCGGAGCAATAATTGTATACTCAGCCGAAATTATCTCTCCGTTATCCAGCTTAATACCTTTAACCTGTTCACACTCAACTATTAAAGACTGAGCGGATACATTATTCAAAATAGTAATTCTTTCATCAAGATAGTCCTGCATGTTTTTCAAAACATCAAGACTTCTTTCCGTTCCCAAATGTCTGACGGGCGAATGAACAAGTTTTAATTCTGCCAAAACAGCCTGATGTTCAATTTCTTCAAACACTTTTCTATCAGTACCAAAGACCTCATCAGTAGCACCGTATTCAAGATACAAATCATCGGCATACTTAATCAAATCTTCTGCTTGTTTTCTTGTCATATAGTCAACCAAATGTCCGCCGACATCAGGGGTAAGCGTCAATTTTCCATCCGAAAAAGCTCCGGCTCCGCCCCAACCGCAAAGCAAACCGCAACGGCGGCAATTTACACATTTTGGAGAACCCTCTCTTATCGGGCATTTCCTTTTTTCAATTCTCTGCCCCTTCTCAATTAAAACAACCTTCCATTCAGGTTTTAACTTCATAATTTCTAAAGCCGCAAATATTCCGGCAGGACCTGCTCCGATTATCGCTACATTGTACATGTTCATAAATCTCCGTTTCAATTGACTATGCCAGTATAACCCGAAAAAGATTTATTTAAAAGACTTTGTAAAGTTATTTATAATCTTCTTAATCATTTGGTTTATATTGTTTGCTATTTAAATTCTCATGGTATAATATAATCGTTTATAGGGAGAGGTATATACATGTCAAGTTCTTATGAAAGATATAAACGCCAAAGAGCGGCTAAAGATATTGCCAGAGAAAACATTTCAAGAAAAAAAGGAAACAAATTCTTTTCAAATTTAAAGATGTTTATACTTGCCACAGTCGCATTACTTTTGGCAGGTTTTGTATCATTTAATTTATATTTATCATCATTGCCGACAATCGAAAATCTTGAAGATTTCAAACCGAATATTGTAACTAAGTTTTACTCTCAAGACGGAGAGGTGATTAAAACATTTACGGCATACACCTATGATAAAGTTGACTTGGCAAATGTACCCGAACAACTGAAAGAGGCATTGATTGCAACGGAAGATAAAAACTTTTACAAACATGGCGGATATGACCTTTTTGGGATAATACGTTCATCCATTCAAAACGTCATTGCTCGTCACGCCGTTCAGGGAGCCAGTACCATAACTCAGCAATTGGCAAGAATTTTGTTCTTGTCTAACGAAAGAACTTTAACCAGAAAAATAAAAGAAATCGAAGTTGCAGCAAGAATTGAAAAAACAATTTCGAAAGATCAAATTCTTGAAATGTATCTGAACAATGTATATCTTGGAGCCGGAGCTTACGGAGTTTCTGCTGCCTCAAAAATATACTTCAACAAAAAACTTAATCAATTAACTTTACCGGAACTGGCGTTAATTGCAGGATTACCACAGGCGCCATCCGTTTACAACCCTTATAACAGCAAAGAGTTAGCCATAAAACGTCGAAATCAGGTTCTAAAACGTATGTTAACAATGAAATACATTACGCAAGAAGAATACGACAAGGCAATAAAAGCGGATGTAAAATTAAGTTCCGTACCGCAAATTTATACAACCAACAAAGCTCCGTACTTTAGCGATTATGTTGTTCAGGAAATGCAAAAATTGGGATTTGATGAAACAGACATAATACACGGCGGATACAAAGTTATAACAACATTAGATTCAAAAGCTCAAGAAGTTGCAAACGAATCTATTTTGAGAAATATGAGAGCATGGGGATTAACAAACAAATCCCAACAGGCTGCAGTATTTGCGTTTAATCCTTTAGACGGAAGAATACTTGTTTATGCAGGAGGAAAAGATTACGGAGAATCTCAATATGACAGGGTTACGCAATCCGTCAGAGCTCCGGGTTCCGCATTCAAACCGATTGTATATGCCGCAGCAATGGAAAAAGGTATAAGTCCGAACGACTTGGTTGATGACAGTCCTATTACTATTGGGAACTGGTCACCTCACAACTCAAGCCACAAATACAGAGGAAAAATCCCTGTATATAAAGCCTTGATGATATCATCAAATGTTTGTGCCGCAAGAATTATACAAGAAGTAGGTATTCGTTCCGTAATACAACTTGCGAGAGTTTTGGGAATAACAACACCGATTGAATATGATTATACAATTTCATTGGGTTCAAACGGTGTAAAAATGTTTGAATTTGTAAGAGCATACGGCGCGTTTGCCAACGGCGGATATATTGTACAACCTTACGCCATCGACAGAATTGAAGATTCTCGAGGCAGAGTATTGTACAAAGCAGGAAAAACAAAATCTTCTCATCAATTGAGCCTGAAAACAGCTGCCGAAATGACGGCAATGATGAAAACCGTAATAATTTCAGGTACAGGTACTGCGGCAAATATAGGAAAACCTGCGGCAGGAAAAACAGGAACAACAGATGAATACAAAGATGCGTATTTTATCGGATACACACCTGATGTTGTAGCAGGCGTTTGGGTCGGAGATGACAACAACAAAAAGATTAACGGCTTATACGGCGGAACTGTTCCCGCAAAAATTTGGAAAGATGTGATGACCGCTGCAACAAGAGATATGGGAGCTAAAGACTTTGATTATCCTGAAATTGAGCTGGAAAATTATAACGGCGGATTTGGTAATGCCAAAGTAATCGGAGATGATGAAAATCCAAATCAGGACGGTGAAGTCGTAAACCATACAGAAGAAGCACCACAAACACAGGAAGCACCTGCAGAAAATAACGCAGCTCCTGTACAACAAAAAGAAACAGCACCTTCATCTGAAGCAGTCAAACAAAAAACGACAACGGCACCTGTTCCAAAACCTGCGGCAAAAACTTCAACCGCTCCGATACCAATGGCAATTCCGGAAAGTCTAAGGTAAGACTTATTCATAAATTTGTCTTGTCATAATTATGTTATTGTTTTCATCATAACAATTTTGATAAAGCCAATGCGCAAGGAATTTACCATTAGGCGTGTATATAAAAGTTTCATCTTTTGAAACCCGTAAACTCATATTTACAAGACGATTATCAGGAGTATATTTATAAGTTTTATAAGGATATGTTTCGGAAGTTTTCACCTGAACATGAGTTAATATGCCGTTTTGAGAATAATACCAAACAAATTTTGGATTATCTTTATAAATAACAGCATAACTTCCATCGGAGAATTTAGCAAGCGTCCTGTCTTTTATCTCGGTATTTAAATCAAATAAATTTGACTGCATCAAAGAATTAGGAACAGAAATCTCGGGAGTTTTCAAAAGTTCTTCTCGGGCTGAATTAATTGAATACCGCACTCCGCCCTGAATAACCTCCGCATTAGCTGGTGATACCAATATAAAAAACAAAAATACTATCCCGAATATTCTCATATAAATGATTTTAATGATTGTAAAGATAATGTCAAATATATTGAAATCATCTGAAACAAAGAGTATTATAAATTATATCTAAAACAAAAGGAAGGAAAATATTATGAAAAAGATTTTAATTTCATTGTTGATACTGGGTATTGCAACTCCTGCATTTGCAATAAACGACACGCAAAAATTGAGCAGAAAATGTCGAAAACATCCCGAAAAATGTCAAGTTCCAATGACAACACCAATACAAGAACAACAAATGACATTAGGTACTGTACAACGTGATATTAAAATCGGCACATCGCAAGCTGACGTTGCGGCAGCTTTAGGTTCGCCAAACATTGTAACTTTAGATGCAGAAGGTCGTGAAACTTGGATATATGATAAAGTTTCTTCAATAACCTCCTACGGCAGTTCAGGATTTGGGGTCGGAATTGGCGGCATGGGCGGAGGCTATGGCTCAGGCGGTTTCGGCGGGGGGTTACTAAATGCAGGCTACAACAGAAACGGAGGAACTGTCCAATCCGTGCAAAAAACTCTTACTGTTGTTTTAAAATTTGATGATAAACATAACGTAGCATCATTTTCTTACCACATGAGCGCATTTTAGGAGATAAAAATGATAAAAAACATATTAGCGGCATTGTTTATATTGTGTCTTGCACTGCCTGTGTCGGCAAAAAAAATGCAAGATGACGCTGTTATTACTCCGATGACACAACTTGAAAAACGTCAGTTTCAAACAAGAACTTACGAAACCGCAGATAAACCGCTTGTAATGAAAGCGATGCTAAACGTATTACAAGATGAAGGGTTTATTGTATATAATGCAAATCCGCTTTTAGGATTTATATATGGAGTAAAGGATTTTGATACTTCGGATAAAAATATTGATATTTCAAAAGAATTTGGTCTGTCAAAATCAAGATTAAACCTAAACGGTATAAAAGTTGCAACAATCGAAACAACTGCCAACGTAACGGAATACGGTAAAAATATGCGTGTCAGAGTTAATTTTAAACGAAAACTATTAAACATCTACGGTAATGCGCAATTCATTGATGATGTGAATGATGAAACCTACTATCAAGACTTTTTCGCAAAAGTTGACAAAGCAATATTTTTACAGAAACAAAAAATATGATAAAAAAGACTTTTACAGTATTTATAGCTATTACATTTGCAATAATTTTTGCCAATGGTGCGTTTGCAAAAAGAGTTAAACATTTAACTCAATTGCAGCGTCGTGAAATAGAAACTCATTTTTATGAAACACCGGATACCCAAAGAGTGATGAAAGCTGCAATAAATACATTGCAGGACAGCGGATACATCGTGCAGGAAATTGAACCGGAGTTAGGCTATCTTAGAGCAAGAAAAACTTATAAAAAACGGTTTATAAACAAAGCAAGATTAGCGGGGCAATCTTTGGTTCTTGCAATATATACGCTTGACGCAATTTCGACGTACGGTTCAACTGCGTACCATATTGTTGACCCCGCGATGAAAATCTCCAACGAAATTCACGAAAAAACCGTTGTCATTGATACAAATGTAAATGTTGAGCAATTCGGACAAAATAAAACAAAAGTCAGAATAGTTTTCTCACAAAAAGTTCTGTTAAATGCCGACGGATATTCTTATGTGAAAGCTGCCCCGACAAGGGTACTAAAAGTTTTCAAACCTGAAATTTATCAGGAATTTTTTGCTCAACTGGATAAAAGTTTATTTTACGAAGGGATATAAAAATGCAATATATAGCAATAAAACAAGAAGAAAAAAACGGTAAACCAATATTTTTAGTTAACGCAATCTCTTTAAAAAACAAAAACAAAACAGTAGTCCAAAAAATTCCGCATCCTCTGGGGTCTGATGTTCTATCCTTTGATAAACTTGAAGATGCAAAAACAGCTATTACAATTGCAGGATTTTCATACATTCTGCCAAACGGAGAAAAAGGACACGCAAAACCTAAACCGGTAAAAGTTAATCCAAATGCCATTGATTACGAAACACTTACCTATAATGCAATAGCAGAAAAAGTTAACTCCACAAATACAAATGTATCAGCAGCGGCAACGCTTGCAATATCGGAATTTCCGAGATTGGAAACTTTTGACGTATTATTTAACAAAATCGGAGAAGATAATGATACCATCAGAAAAAACGCAATCGCTGGAATTTGCAGATACCCAAATCTTTTGCAAGAAAGAATTATAGAGGCGTTAAATTCTTCCAATTGGGTTGTAAGAAATTCCGCTGTCACCTGTATTCAAACATTGGCAGAAAATGACTATTGTGCAATAGAAAATTTTATACTTCCACTAACAAAGGTTTGTGATGATGACAACACAATCGTTCAGGCAAATGCGCTTTCAACAATCGCTAAAACCTACGCAAAGTATAAACAAAATAAAAAGAACTAATCAAGGTAAAAATTACAAAGAACACGAAGTTTTTGTAAAATGACATTATCCGTTAGAAATAATATTTATTACATTTCTAAACCGTTGACAGAAATTAATAACTTTCTCTGCGCATCAAATCAGACAATTTTAGTTCTTTAGGCGCAGGAGCCTTTGTTTTAGGCTTTTTCTCTATCGGACTTTTTGCTTCTTTAAATTCTGACAGCCCAATTTTTACGCTATTATCTTCTTTTAACATAAAAATTTCTTGTAATATTGAAAGTATATTTCCCATAATATTTCTCCTTACCTCAATTATAGCCTGTTCATAAAAGTTTATATCATACATTTAAACGATTTAAGACTTAAAAATCATTGGACTTTATGTTATATTAACAATACAGACCGGAAAGGGAGTAAGATTTGAATAATTCTTATTATGAAACTTTGGATGAAAATTTTACACAAGCTTTGAAATTATACGAAGACAATTATACGCATGATGAACTTATGGATCTTTTAAAATCCGGAAACATCGTGCAAAAACAGATTGCTGCAATTAGACTTGACGGGATAAACAACAAAAAAGAAGCCGCAATTCTTCTGGATAATCTGACAGGTCAGGACGGAAAAATTCGAGAGGCAGTTTCAAAAAGAGTTTGTGAATTTATGTCTTGCGAAATGCTGGAGCATTTTGAACAGCCGGAATTTTACAATATATTTTTAGATGCAATAATTGATATAAACGCAAACATTTGCCGAAACATAATTTGCGCAATTACTAACTTAAAATCCAATTCAAATTTTTGCAAAATATTTTGCTCAAATTTAACAACCCTGGCATTCAACCTTTTGGATATTATTGAAAAATTCGATTTTCAAGATGGTAAATATAAAGTTAACAAAGAAGTTTTTAAACTTTACTGGTGCCTAGAAACAATCTACGATTTTTATGACAAGATGAATTTTGAAGACTTAAAAGAAATACTAAAACGCTCTGCAAAAATTCAAGAATACACTATCAGAGAAAAAGCCGCAAAAATTTTAACAAACAACTTTCAAAACGACGAACTAAAAAAACTTAAATACGATTTACAACACGACAAAAACTATTACGTTCGCGCCATTTTTGAAAGGATAAATACTCAATTATAAGATGTATTGCTTTTTATAAAAATAATATTAAAATTGTTGTATGAAAAAAGTATTTTTATATGCAGTTATAATGATATTTACATTCTCAGCGCTATGCGGCTATTGCGCAAACACTCAATCCAATCAAAGTTCAGAACAATCAACAACTTCATACCCTGAAGACATTGATAAGCAAGAAATTTCTGATGATGAATACACGGATGAGTCTATTGACATTGAACAAATGTATAGAGATATGCCTGTTCCGGATTTTAAATATGTACACAACATAGACCCCGGAGAATATCAAGATACAATGTATTCAACCTGGTCGCCTTATCCGCTTTTCAGGTTGACTGCGCCGCTATTTTTCAAAACAGTTAAAATCGAACCGGGATATTATCTTTTAACCCCGAGAGAACATAAAGGAGCTTGGTATATTCTGTTTAAGGAAGCTGGAAAAGTAAAATACATTGTACCTTGCTATAAAAAAGAAATGGTACCGATGGATTTTTATAAAAATCATCTTCCTCAGGTTAAAATGACAAAAATACAGCTAATTCGAGAAAAAACATTGAACTTAATCGGTAAAAACGTAAAAAGTTCAAAACGAAAACCAATACCTGATACATATTTGGAAGCAGATGATTTAGACAACAATTTTATATCAATAATAGTATACTGGGGGAACTACAGATATTATTTTGTACTAAGAACAATACAATTGTAGTATTTAAATAAAATTTTTACGTACTACAATACAAATACAGACAATAGGAGGTTTAATATGAAATCAATAATAAAAATGTTTATGGCAATAGCAGTTGTATTTATGGGCTTAAGTTCTTATGCGACTTTTCTTAACCCTAACTTGGATATAAATGAAGTTCGCGCAAGCCACGTACTTGTAAAAACAAGAGCTGAAGCCGTACAATTAAAAAAAGAAATTGAGCACGGGAATATTACATTTGAAGATGCGGCAAGAAGATACTCACTTTGCCCGTCAGGTCAAAATGGCGGAGATTTGGGATACTTCAACAGAAAACAAATGGTACAGCCTTTTGCAGACACCGCTTTTGACCAAAAAATAGGCGAAATCTCCGATCCGGTAGGTACAAAATTCGGCTGGCATCTGATAAAAACAACAGCAAAAAGATAAACACCGGCACTTATAACAAAATTACATTATTTATACTATTAAAATTTTTACATTTTTAAACTATACTTATAGCTATGAAAAAGATTCTTTCAATACTGTTAATAGCATCTATATTTGCCTTGTCAGTACCTGCGACAGAGGCAGCTATTATCTCTGACCGTTCTTATCGGGCATCAGTCAGAAAAGAACAAAAAAATGACATTAAACAAATTAAAGCATTGTTCAAAATGCACGAACAGCTTGCAAACAAGCATGACCTTGACGGTTTAAATATCCTGTATTCGGATAAATACGTAAACAATGACGGTTTTGATAAAAAAGCGTACTTTAAAAGTATTGAAGCGACATGGGAAACCTGTAAAGATTTGACATATTCAACCGAAATTTTGTCAATCGAAATCAACGGTGACCACGCAAATGTTTACGTAAACGAAACAGCATCAGGAACTTTGGTTGAAAAAATTGAAGATTTTTCAATTGCAGGAGAAATTCATTCAAAAGCAAAAGGTATTTATCACCTTGAAAGCATTAACGGGAATTGGTATATCTCCGGAGAAACGGCTTTAAGTGATGAATCCTCTCTTGTATACGGCGATGCTCGATATATGAATATTGAAATTCAAGCTCCATCGCAGGTTAATAGCGGAGAGCAATACACAGCATCTTTAAAAGTTGATGCGGATACAAATACATTAATTACGGCTTCCATAAATTCAGATCCGGTAGTCTATCCCGCAAAAACTCCACAAGACGACTTGAGAATGCTTCCGGAAACTCAAATTTTAGAAAGAATAATCAAAGCTAACACAGACAATTTAAACGAATATGTTATTGCATCAATGGCAATTTCAAAAGTTAAACCCGTTAATATTGAAAATTATAAGATATATATGGCAGGGCTGGCTTGTGTTATGAAACGAGTTAACGTCGTACCAAAAAACAATTTTATAAAGTTAGAGGATTAAAATGAACACTTCAATCGGAAAATATTTATTTTTAACTGCAAGTTTTATATTTTGGCTGTTTCTTGCCTTATTTTCATCAAGACTTATAGTTGACAATTTAAACTCCGGTTATCACTACTCTAATATAGTATTTAACCTGCATTATCTGAAAAATTCAGGCGCAGCCTTTAGTTTACTGCAAAATGCCAGAGAATTTCTCATAATAGTTTCGATTGTTGCCACTACATTTTTATTTATGTATGTGCATAACCACATAAGAAACATTCACTTGATATCCATATCTTTTATTGCACTTCTGAGCGCAGGGATAATGAGCAACTGCCACGAAAGAATAGTTTTGGGCTATGTTAGAGATTATATCCAACTTAATTTTATAAATTTCCCGATATTTAATGTTGCAGATATTTTTATTACAATAGGAGTTATAGCTCTTGTTGTTATACTATGTTTCTATAAAGGGAAATAATAATGTTTATAATTGCAGACGAAAACTCCGAAGGTTTACGACTTGACTATTTTTTATCGGAATTATATGAAGGAATTTCCCGTTCTAAAATTCAAACAGCGATAAAAGGCGGAAAAGTAACAGTCAATACTGTTTCAAAAAAGCCTTCTTACATTCTTAAAGAAAATGATAAAATAGAATTTGAAAATTTAACCGAAGAAAATAATATCAGAATAGAAGCCGAAAACATTCCGCTTGAAATAATTTGGGAAGATGAAAACATGGCAGTAATAAATAAGCCCTCAGGAATGTTAACCCACCCGACTGCCGTTGAAACCTCAGGGACATTGGTTAATGCGCTTTTATATAAGTATAAAGATAATCTATCGGATATCAACGGAGATTTCAGACGAGGAATAGTTCACAGGCTGGACAGAAACACCTCCGGATTGCTAATGATTGCCAAAAACAATCACACACACAACTATCTTGCAGACTTGATAAAAAATCATCAAATATTAAAGAAATACCACGCAATCTTAAAAGGCTGCTACCCGAAAGATGAAGATATAATTGAAGAACCAATAGGAAGACACAAAACTCAACGACATAAAATGGCGGTAACACCGGATGGTAAACCGAGCAAAACAATTTTGAAAGTTCTTGAACGATTTGAAGATGCAACTTATGTTGAATTAACATTGATAACAGGAAGAACTCATCAAATTAGAGTGCATACAAGTTATAAAAAATACCCCGTATACAATGATACTTTATATGGCGCAGGCTGCGGAAAAGTAAAAACAGAAGAACAAGTTTTACAATCCTACTACCTTAAATTTGCAAAACCTTTTTCAGCACAGATAATAGAACTTGAAATCAAACCTGATGAAAAATTATCTAAAGTTTTGACATACTTACGAAACAGGAGAGTATAAAATGAAAAAAATTTATCTGATTTTGAGCGTATTTATAATACTAAGCGTTATATATTTTGCGATATTGAATTTTAACAACTACATATCTTTAAATGTTTTGTACAGCAATTTGTTAGATGCACAAAATGCAGCCGGCTGGACCGAACAAAGCGGGTTTTTCACAAAAGCAATCCGACTTTCCACATATACGATGTTAATATTATTGGGCGGAATTTTTGCTGGCGCAGGAACAATTTACATGTTTTTGCAAGCTCAAACCGAAAAAGTAAAAGCCTATCAAAGAGAACTTGAAAAAACTTCTATCACAGGAACAACTAATGCCTCCAGAGTTGAAGTTCTGGAAGCAAAAATCAAAACTTTGGAAAAAGCTTTTAATACCGTAATTGATGAACGCACACAACTGCAAATGCAAATTCAAAACCTCAATAACGAACTTGACAGAATAAATAGAAACAACTAATTTATTTTATAAAATACAAGCTAATACCATTAAAATTAATGTTCCTATTTGAAAAGCCGTTGCCATATTTTGGCTGAATTTGTTACTGTCGTAGCGTTTTGCTGTTTTTTGAGCATTTATGGCACTTGATAGTCTTGCAATACGCTCACTTTCAGTATCATTTGCAAAAACAGTCCCGAAAACACTTGATTCAACGCGCGATAAACGAGTATCCATAGGTTCATTTTCATATTTAGTTTTATATAATTTCTTTTCAATTGCACTTATATCTAAGGGTTTTGAGGGTTTAAAAACATTTGGAGATGAAGAATAATAGTCATTATAATCAGAATAATTCTGATTATTCATCTGATTATACATACCATAATCAAACGGATCACCATAAGAATTTAAGTGATAATTTTCATCAAGTTTACCGATATCACCGTCATAAAACATATTTTCCTGCTGGGCAATTTTATTAGCCATAAAATTTTGAGGTTTAATTTCAGCTTTCAATCTATCAACACGAGTTGAAAGGTCATCGCTATCGTAAGTTTTACCAAAAGTTTTTGTTTCCAATTTTGAAAGACGAGTTTTAATATTTTGATCTTTAAATTCTTTTTTAAAGACCTGCTGTTCCAGTTCATTGATTACAGGATAATCAATTTTTGTACTTTCCACAGGTTCCTTTGCATAAACCCACGAATCTTCATCAGATGCAAATGTATCTTCTTTCGGTTCAATTTCCTGACCGATAACATCTGCAGCCAAATCTTTTTTTAATTTTACTATACGATTTTGTAATTGTCCGGAAGATGTCTGACCATAAACTTTTTCTTCAAGACGACTTACACGAGCATTTTCAGTTTCATCCGAATACGTATAACCAAAAACAGAATTTTCGATTTTATCCAAAATTACAGTATGTTGAGTTGCAAAAGCACTTTGTAAAGTCATAGCAAATACTAAGAAGACAACTATTTTTTTCATAAATAAAACTCCTTAGTGTCAGAATAAGGTTATTTACAAACTAAACCTATTCATCAATTTAGGAGTTTTTAAAAAATTAAAATCAAATATTTTTTCGTAGCCTGACAGGGTTACGTATTAAACGTCATTCACAGTTCCGCGTAATCTTTTTAACTCGTTAAGTTCTTTTTGGTACGGGGAAATTGAAGTTACTTTTTCAATTATTGAAGGCAGTTTTTCAATAACATAATCGACTTCATCTTCCGTAGTAAATCTGCTCAAGCTCCAACGAATACTACCATGAATAGCAGTAAACGGAACATTCATTGCTCTGAGGACATGGCTTGGTTCCAAAGAACCCGAAGTACAAGCAGAACCGGAAGAAGCGCAAATACCCAAATCAGACAAGTGAAGAAGAATTAACTCACCTTCAATGTATTCAAAACCGATATTGGTAGTATTTGGAACTCTGTTTGCCGCGCCTGTATTCAGTCTGGCATTGTATATTTTATTTACTATACCTTTTTCAAGTTTGTCACGTAATCTTTTTACTTCGGTTAATTCATATTTTAAACCGTCTGCGGCTA
This sequence comes from Candidatus Gastranaerophilaceae bacterium, assembly GCA_051874955.1. Lineage (GTDB taxonomy): Bacteria > Cyanobacteriota > Vampirovibrionia > Gastranaerophilales > Gastranaerophilaceae > Zag111. The sequence continues at coordinate 29,322 of JBJEGJ010000025.1, read as the reverse complement.
ACTCTGCAGCTTTTGCAATACCGACAATATAAGGAACATTTTCAGTTCCCGCACGCTTGCCTCGTTCTTGGTGTCCGCCGATTATCAACGGAGTAATCATTGTTTTTGAATTTACATATAAAGCACCTACACCTTTTGGCGCGTGGAATTTGTGTCCTGAAATACCCAATAAATCAACACCGGCAGCTTGCACATCAATAGGAATTTTACCGGCTGCTTGAACCGCATCCACATAAAATTTTGTATCCCTATTTTTAGATTTAATTATTTGAGAAATCTTTTCTATCGGATTTATTACACCTGTTTCATTGTTTGCCCACATAACGGAAACTAAAGCGGTATCTTCATCAATTTTAGTTTCAAGTTCTTCAAGATTGAGTTCCCCGTTTGAATTTACCCCGATATAGTCAACCCTATACCCTTGCTTTTCCAATGATTTGTAAACATTTAATACACAAGGATGTTCAACTGAGGTTGTGATAATGTGTTTTTTTGTTTTGTTATAATTCAAGACGCCACGTATCGCGGTATTTGCACTTTCAGAACCGCAAGATGTAAAAATAATTTCTTTCTCATCGTTTGCATTAACAAAATCTTTAATGACCCCGCGAGCCTGCTTTATTGCAGCCGATGACTTTTTTGCAAAATCATACATACTGGACGGGTTTGCGTATTCTTCTTTAAAATACGGTAACATAGCTTCCAAAACACGTTCATCAACCTTTGTTGTCGCATTATTATCCAAATATATAAGTTTATTTACCATATTACTTTACCTCAATAAGAGTGACATCCGTACCCAACGAGTTTTGCAAAACTTTTTCGGCAAAATTTTTGAGTGTCATAGTAGAATTTTTACAACCTGAGCATCTTCCTCTTAATTTCACATAGATACTTTTGTTTTTAATATCCACCAACTCAATATCTCCGCCGTCTTTTTGGAGTTCCGGAGAAATCTGCGTTTCGATAACATTATTAACTTTTAAAATCCATTGGGTAGGAGTAAGTTTTTCTATCTCAGACTTTTGTTTATTATAATAAGTGTCTATAATATCCTGAATTGCAGCTTTACATTTTCCGCAAGCACCGCCTGCTTTAGTGTAATTTGTAACTTCTTCTACAGTTTTCAAGCCGTTTTGTTTAATTGCATCCCAGATAATATTTTCGGTAACCTGAAAACAGGTACAAACCATTTTTTCTTTCTTTTCGGAACCGTAATATTCATCTCTAATCTCATCAAGGTCTACATAACCGTCAGCGGAATACTTTTTGAGGGCATCTTCTAACGCTTCATAGCCCATAACTGAACAGTGCATCTTTTCCGGAGGCAAACCGCCAAGTTCATCCGCAATATCCTTATTCGTAATTTTTCTGACCTCATCAACGGATTTTCCGATAATCATCTCGGTCAGAATACTTGAACTTGCAACAGCAGAACCGCAGCCAAAAGTTTGGAACTTTGCATCCGTCACAATATTATCTTTTATTTTTAAATATATTTTTAATTGGTCACCACAAGTTAAAGAACCGGCTATACCGACTGCATCAGCATCATCAATTGAGCCGACATTTCTGGGGTTTCTGTAGTGATCCATTACCTTTTCCGAATAATCCCACATAAATTTTCCTTTCCTGTTACTTTATATTTTAACTCAAAAATAAAGTTTTGCAGGTTAGTTAATTATTATTTAATAATTGAAAAACGGCGGGACTTTTCATCCCGCCGTCTAATCTTTTAATATCTTTCAAGATATTTATCAAGTTCCCATTGCGAAACGTAAGTTCTAAACGAATCCCATTCTTTTTTCTTTGCAGTCATAAATTCCTTGAATATATGCTCTCCCAACGCTGCCTTTGCAACAAGAGATTTATCCATACAATCCAACGCCTCTGCAAGACTGCCCGGAAGGGAATCAATTCTCTGTTTTTTACGTTCTTTAGAGGTCAACTTATAAATATTACTTTCAACAGGTGCCGGAGGATCAATTTTATTTCTGATACCGTCCAAGCAAGCCTCTAAAATTGCGGCAAATGCCAAATACGGATTACAAGCCGGATCCGGAGATCTCAACTCAACCCTTGTAGAGATACCTCTTTTTGCCGGAACTCTTAGCAACGCACTTCGGTTTGCCAAAGACCAAGCTAAATATACCGGAGCCTCATATCCCGGAACAAGACGTTTATAACTGTTTACAACAGGGTTTGTAATTGCTGTTATACTTTTTACATGCTTTAACATTCCGCCGATTGCATACTTTGCGGTATCCGATAATTGATATTCTGCCTTTTCATCAAAAAACGCATTTTTATCATCTTTGAATAAAGAAACATTACAGTGCATACCAGAACCGTTTATACCAAATATAGGTTTTGGCATAAATGTTGCGTGCAAATTATGTTTTGCGGCAATAGCCTTAACCGCAATTCTAAATGTTGTAACATTATCTGCCGCAGTTAAAATATCAGCATATCTGAAATCTATTTCGTGCTGACCATCCGCAACTTCATGGTGAGATGCTTCAATATCAAATCCCATTTCCTGCAATGTTAAAACAATATCAGAACGCACATCTTCTCCCAAATCTTCCGGTCCTACATCATAATACCCTGCACTATCTTGAGTTTCGGTTGTTACATTTCCGTTTTTATCCTTAGAAAACAAGAAAAACTCAGCTTCAGGTCCGATATTCATTGAAAAGCCCAATTTCTGAGCGGCTTCCATTACCCTTTTTAAATTACATCTCGGACAACCTTCAAACGGTGTTCCGTCAGCATTATAAATGTCACAAATCAATCTTGCCGCATTTATACCGTTTTGATTTCTCCAAGGTAAAATTTGAAAACTATTGATATCAGGGTGGAAGAACATATCAGAAGTTTCTATACTTCTGAACCCTTTAATTGATGAACCGTCAAGCATAATTTCGTTATTTAAAACTTTGTCAATTTGCTCCGACGGAACTGACATATTCTTAACTTGACCATTTATATCAACAAACTGAAGTTTTATAAACTTAATATTATATTCTTTTATCAGCTCTTTTACTTCATCTCTGGTAAATTGTTTTCCATCTAATCTTCTGTGTGTAAATTCTGTCATAAAAACCTCTTTCTTTAATATGGATTACTTCTCAAGTTTAAAAACTTTATCAAAAAAGGTCAAGTTTTTACGTGTAAAGATTATGTAAAGGGATTTTCAGAGTTTTTAAAAATTTCGCAATTGTAAAAAATATTTTTCTAAACATTGAATAATTATATTACTTTATAAAAAAATAAAGGACATATATTTTTCTACAAATAAAATGTCCCTTATTTTTTTGAAAACAAACAATATTAAAAAAACTTTACAATACTATCTTTTTTCGACAATTTTGTTATTATCATCCACAATAACAACAGTCGGTTTAAAATCTTTGACGGCTTCTTCTTCAAAATAGCCGTAAGTAACGATAATAACTTTATCTCCCGGCTGAACTTTACGAGCTGCAGCTCCGTTAAGACAAATTTGTCCGGAATCTGCTTTACCTTTTATTACATAAGTTTGAAATCTTTCGCCATTATTTACATCAAGAATTTCAACTTTCTGCCATTCTTTTATATTTGCAGCTTTTAAGAGTGTTTCATCTATCGTTATTGAACCTACATAATTCAGATTTGCATCTGTAACTGTTGCTCTGTGTATCTTTGAATATAAAAATTCCAGTAACATTTTTTCTACCTCACCATGATATTATACATCAAACAAAACCATTTAAAGCTACAATTTATTTTATGCTAAAATGAGTTCATGAAATTATGCGTATTTCAAGGGACATTTAATCCGATACACAACGCTCATCTGCGGGTCGCAGAATATGTGCTTGAGCATTACAATTTTGATAAAATTTTGTTTATTCCGGCATATAATCCGCCGCACAAGACTTCTGAACCCAATATGAGAGAACATCGTTTTAAAATAGTGGAACTTGCAATAAAGAACAACCCGAAATTTGAAATATCCGATATCGAATACCAAAGAAAAGGCAAATCTTATACCTATGATACAATATGCGAGTTATACAAGAATTATAAAATTGATGAAAAAATCCATTTTATAATCGGAACGGACGCTTTTGATAAAATTGAAACCTGGTACAAATTTAATGAATTAAAAAAACTTGTTAAATTTATCGTCTTTATCAGGGATGAAAATTTTGATAAATCACGATATAATTACTTAAAAGATATGGATGTTGATTTTGAATGTCAAACTCTTGAATATTTGGATATATCATCAACAGAACTAAGAAAAAGAATTGCAGAACACAAAAATATTGATTTATTGATACCACAAGAAGAAAAGGAATACATTATTAAAAATGAATTATACAAAATATAGCACGGAAGAAATATTAGACTGGTTAAAAGAAAACTTAAATGATGAAAGATATGCACATTCTATCGGAACAGCAGAATGTGCAAGAGAACTTGCTCAAAAATACAACCTGAACGAAGAAAAAGCTTACACGGCAGGGCTGTTACATGACTGCGCAAAGTGCTTTCCAAAAGATAAAATGCAAGAAATTATTGATGAACATATTGAAGTCGATAAATGTGAGCGTTCTAACTTTAAAACTCTGCATGCGCCTGTTAGTTTTTACATTGCCAGAACTGAGTTTTTAGTTGAAGATGAAGAAATATTATCATCAATCAGATGGCATACTATTGGTCAACTAAACATGACCGATTTTGAAAAAGTAATATTTATTGCAGACAAAATTGAAAGCAAAACACGAAACAAAGAATATTCACAACCGATTATTGATGAACTCAACAAAGATAACGGTTTAAACAGAGCAATGCTTCAATGTTATAAACAAACCATAAAAAGCCTTGTAGACCGAGATTTGGTTATCTGCCCGCTTACAATTGATATTTATAACAAACTTCAAAATGAAGTTAATGTTAAATAATGTAATAATAGGATGCAAATTGTTATTTTTTTGTTACAATTTACCTAAACAGAGAGGGAATTAATGAAGTTATTAGAGATTAAAAACAATTTGGCTAAAATCTCGTATACCGAAACCGAAACACCGGTTCTTGGAAGATTTATAGTATTAGCAACAGAGTCAAAATCTTATGTTGCTCAGTTCGTAAATTTAAAATCAGATTCGATTAATAATTTTGCAATAGCCAAACTGATTTTTACCTTTACACCTGACGGGGTTGTAGACAATTACGACGGGTCAATTCCTTCTATAAGTTCAGAATTATCATTTTTGCCTGCAGAAGAATTGCTAAACCTGCTTCCTGTAGAAACTGCGGTTAAAATAGGAAACTTGGCACAATTAGAAGATATGCTCTCTGTTGATATTTCTGTTTTTGAAAGAAACTTTACCGTATTTTGCGAAAAAGATACGCACAAAACAACTTTTATCTCAAACTGCGTAAGACAACTTTTTAGAATGAAAGAAAAAAGTGTCATTATTGATACGGATAACCTCTTTGAAGACTATAAAAAAATTGTTTTGGGTAAAGATTTTAAACTGCCGTTAAATTCACAAATGATTGATTATATTTTTGAATACGAGCTTGCAGATGTTGACGCAGCTACAAAAGCCGTAATTCAAGATATTTTCTACGCAGTACAACAATACATAAAAACTCTTGATTATGAGTTTTTGCCGATTGATAACTTTGTAGAAGTTGTCACAAACCAATACAAAGAAATGCAATTGCCTGAATTGGCGTTGTTAAAAAATAAATTACTAAAATATCGTGATGCAAATGTTTTTGCAAACTCAACCGAAGAAATTTTTGCATTGAAAAACATCTTATCAGAAAAAAATTGTTCAATTATTGATTTAAAAGAAATAAACGAATCACTTCAAAAAGAAGTTTATTCATTTATTCACACGACATTAACAGAATTTGACAAATACATTTACTTTTTTGTTCCGCTGACTGATAACAATTCAGACAAACAACTGTTAAAACAGTTAATCAATAATAACCATATATTTACAACATTCTTGGCAAGTTCTGAATATAAATACGCACAAGAATTAAAACGTCATGCTCAAAACCTGATATTATTTGAGCCAATGACAACAAACCATGAATTTACGGCATTCAATACATTTTTAAATAAATTAAATCCTGATGAATGTATTGTATACGGAAAACTCACTCAAGGAATTCCATTTATCGTTGAAATGGCGGATCTGGAATTGGATTTAACAAAGGATGATGTTTTGGGCGAGAAATACCAATTTGTTCCTGTTAGCGAAAACCTGCAATTGGTAACAACCGACAATTACGGTAACCAAACTCCAGTTGAACTTTATGACGAACCGGAAACTCCGCAGGTTGAACAATCTTATGACAACGAGCAAGAAGCCATTTCATCAATACCGCAAATAGACACCCCGCCGATTGAAATGGTCGAAGACTTACCGACTGATAACACGGAAGAAAATGAAGATTATGACGAAGTTTCACAAACAGAACATGAAGAAATTACATCAAATGAAATTCAACCGGTAGGAAACATACTGTCTGAGGAGAACGAATTTCAAGAAGAAACAAATTTAACAGAAACAGACCTTACTCTTACCGAGCAAGATATGCCGACTGAGGATTTTATACCGGAAGCCGAACTTGAAGAAGATGAAATATCCCATGAACCATTGACTGAAGACGACTTGGATTTCATTGATGAAACTCAATTTGAACAGACTGAAGTCGAAGAAGATATGTATCTGCAAGATGATATCACAGCAGATGAAGATGAGATTGTTGAAGACACTTATGACGAACTTTCATATTCTGAAAATCAACCTCCTGTCGTTCCGGTATACACAGAAGATGATAACTTGTCAGATACCAATATAAACGAGTTGCAGCAAGGTGACAGCGTAACCCACCCAAGATACGGGCGTGGAGTTGTGGAAAAAATTATAAAATATGGAAATAAAACGCTTTGTTCCATATCATTTGAAAATGTAGGAAGAAGATTGTTAGATCCGTCGATTTCGGATTTAACAAAATTAGCATAATAAAAAAGCGCTCTAATAAGCGCTTTTCATTTATTCCTATCCTTTTCCTAATTGTTTTCTTTTCTCTTAATCCTATTGATTTATCCAACGACTTTTGAAACAAAATTCATAACTTCAAAAACAGAATCTTTAACAAATTCTTTTGCCAATACCGAAACCGGTCTGTTTTCAATACAATCAAAAACATAATATATCGGATCCTGTGAAGTGTTAAATCTCATTCTTTTATCTTTATTTTCTAAATATTTAAATTCGGAAACTTTTTTACGAGTATTACGTCTTGTCATAGTTCCAAAAGCTTGTCCTGTTGTTGCTAACATAAAATTTTCTCTCTCTTGTTATATCTTACATATATATAAAGTATATTCTTTGTAAAAAATTGCCTTTTTGAGAAAAGCTTTCTTAACAAAACTTAATCATTTAATAATTCAACACAATCTTCATCTGACAGAAGATTTTTACCGATTGCCTTTTCTAACGAAGCTTTTGCGGAATTGTACTCATATAATGCCGTATAATATGTCAACTGTGCCTGTTCATAATTATTTTCAGCATCTTTGAGTTCGGTCGCAGAACCTTCTCCGACACGATATCTACCGTAAGAAAGTTCGTAATTTTCTTTACTCTGTTTTACTTGTAAAATCGCAACGGGCAACTGGTTTCGCTTTTCTTCAAGAGTTAAATATGCTTTTTGAATTTCAAGATAGATAGAATTTTGCGTGTTTCGTGCATTTGCAATCTCTTTATCATAAGTATATTTAGCCTCTTTGATTTCGTTTTTTAATAACATCAAATTTATATTAGGAAAAGTTAAATACCCGCCGAGATTAAAACCATAGTTTGAATTCCAACTTTTTCCGCCTCGCTGATACTGACCTTCTATTGAAATTGTCGGGAAAAAAGCTTTCTTGGTTAATTTAACCGTTTGATTTGCTGTTTCAACTTTAATTTCCGCCAATTTTAATTCAGGACGGGCATCTCTTGCAATAGAAACAGCCTGTTCAAAACTTAACTTTATCGGATTGTATTGAAGTTTGTCATTAATCTTATAGTGTTCAAGATAAGGAAGCCCCATTACATTATTCAAATTCGCAATGGCTAAATTAACTGAATTTTCGGCTTGAATAAGTTTTAACTTTGCATTACTCAAATTAGATTCCGCAATCGTGACATCAACTTTCGGATTAAATCCCGCAATATAAAAAGCTTTTGCCTGATTATAAAAAAGTTGATATTTGTCTACGGTTTCTTTTGCGACATTACGATTTTCATAGGCATATAAAACATTATAATAAGCGTTTTTTGTTTGATAAATAACATCATTAACCGTTGCTTCAAATGTTTTTTTATACCCTTCATAATCCAATTTTCTTATTGTTGCTTGATTTTGGGTTACCCCAAAGTCATAAAGCATCTGTTGTAGAGATATTTGCCCCAAAATATAGTAGTTAAATTCAAGATTTTCACCCAACGCATCAGATAATTGTAATTGCCTCAACCTTGTGTAAGACGTCTGCCAAGAAAAAATAGGAAAATAATTTGCCCAAACCTGACGAACTCTCGCATCAGATGCCAAGATATCCTGAAATGCCGCATCTATCTTAGGGTTATTCCCAAGTGCAAGTTTTATACAATTTTTTAAATTCATCTCTACATTTTTTTCAACAGAACCCGATATAAGTAATTTCGAATTATTTGTTTCATTTGGCAAAACCAACTCACTTTTCGGATATTCATCAATATTGATAGAATTCCCTAACTCGGAAGCCCGCACTTGCAGCGAAAACATATTTAATACAACAGTTAAAATTACCAAAACCTTAAACATTTTTTCTAAAACCCTTAAATTGTTGAATTTTCTCAATCAAATTTATTTTAAAATTTTCTACGAGCACATAAAACGCAGGAACCAAAAAAGTCCCGCCAAAAGCAACTGCAATCATTCCGCCAAAAACAGTCATTCCGACAGAATGTCTTGAACCTGCTCCTGCTCCTGATGCAAAAACCAAAGGTAACAACCCGAGCAAAAACGCAATATTTGTCATCATTACAGCTCTAAACCTTAATCTTGCAGCTTTTAAAGCGGCATCCGCAACAGATAAACCTTCATTTATATGAGCATCTTTTGCAAACTCAATAATCAAAATAGCCTGTTTTGTACTCAAACCGATTAACATAACAAGTCCTATTTGCGAATAAATATCAAGTTCATACCCTGCAACATATTGAAACAACAAAGCCCCAAGCAACGAAACAGGAGTAACCATTAACACACTTATAGGAAGAAACCAACTCTCGTACAAACCGACCAAAAACAGAAATATAAAAACAAGTGACATTAATAATATCGGTACAATTTGTCCGCTTGATTGCTGCTCTTGCAGCGAGGTACCTGACCACGCATATCCCATATCTTTCGGCAAAATTTCGGCAGAAATATTTTCCATTATATTCATAGCTTTTCCAGAACTTACTCCATTTCTTGCACTTCCGTTTATGGTAATTGCAGGGTACATATTAAATCGTGTTCTGCTGTATGGACCTATAATATTTTTAGTAATAATCAATGATGACAAAGGAACCATTTTGCCATAATCATTTTTGACGTAAATTTTATTTATATCAGAAAGTTTTGCTCTAAACGGAGAATCAGCCTGTACATAAACTCTGTAAACTCTGCCATATTTATTAAAATCATTGACATAGGTTTTAGCAAAATATGCAGCTATAGTATCGTAAATATCACTAACTTTTACATTCTGCGCCATTGCCTTATCAACATCAACCTCTATTAACAATTGCGGCAAATTTGCACTATAAGAGGTGTAAACCGTAGACAGATCAGAATTTTCCATCGCTTTTGCAATAAGTTTCTTTGCTTCATTATAAAACTCGGAAGAGTCTCTATCGCCTTTATCAAGCAGTTGATATTCAAACCCTCCGAACATCCCCAAACCTGAAATTGCAGGCGGAGAAAAAGTTGCAACGGTTGCCTGTGAATATTGAGAAAATTCCGAATTTATATTTTTCATTATACCTTTTAAAGATTCTTCTTTATTTTTACGTTTTGACCAAGACTTAAAATCCGAAACAATAAATGCCGTATTTTCACCGTTCATACCGACAAGCGATATAGTATCCTTTACTCCGGGAATTTTTATTAATCGGTTTTCAACATCTTTTGCAACTTCATCTGTTCTTGAAGCAGATGATCCGTCAGGAAGCTGGATTTGAGTAAATACGGCACCCCTGTCTTCTTGCGGCAAAAATCCTTTTGGAATGAGGATAAACAAACCGACAGTCAAAACAAAAATAAGAAACAAAATCCCCATTGTCAGCTTACCGGAATTTACAAAACATACAGTATATTGTAAATATTTATCACGAATTTTCGAAAACCAATCATCAAAATTTTGTATAAATTGAAAATCCGCATTATCAACATCCGTTTTTAAAATCATAGAACAAAGTGCCGGAGCAAGGGTAAGAGCAACCAAAGTTGACAGACCTATTGATGAAGCAATACATAACGCAAATTGTCTGAACATTTGACCTGTAATTCCGCCCATAAACGATACCGGCACAAATACTGCCATTAAGACTAAAGAAGTTGCAAGAACAGCTCCGAAAACTTCTTTCATAGTTATTTCAGTTGCTAATTTTGCATCTTTCCCCTCTTGAATATGTCGTTGTGTATTTTCCAATACCACAATTGCGTCATCTACAACCAACCCTACTGCAAGAACCAACCCGAAAAGGATTAATAAATTGATTGAAAACCCAAAAATATTCATAAAAATAAATACTCCAATTAATGAAACAGGTATAGCCGCAAACGGAATAAAAGCCGCTCTGATAGTTCCAAGAAACAAATATGTAACAACAGAAACCAACAATACGGCAAGAATAACGGCATCTGCAACTTCTCGTATAGCTTCCCTTACAAACTCTGTTTCATCATGTTGAATTTTATACTCGATATCCTTTGGAAAAGTTTTACTCAATTCCTGCATTTTCTTCCTGATTTTATTGGATAAATCTATTGCATTTGCCTCAGGAAGCTGACTTACCATAATTATTGCGGAATTTTTACCGCTTATTCTTGAAAAATTAGAATAATTTTCTGCACCTAAGTCCACATTTGCAATATCTTTAAGTCTTATTTGAGCTCCGTTAGCCAAAGATTTCACAATAATTTCGGAAAATTCTTCTGCACTTTTCAGCCTGCCTTTTGTTCTCATTGTCAGTTTTATCAACTGTTTATCTTTCATCGGTTCAACACCCAAATCCCCCGCCGGCGATTGGATATTTTGCGCCTGAACGGCATTTATAACATCATTTGCCGAAAGTCCGTAACTTGCCATTTTATCAGCATTTAACCAAATACGCATAGAATAATTTGAAGAACCGAAAACACTTACGCTGCCAACACCTTTTATCCTTGCTAGTTCATCTTTGATGTAGATATCCGCATAATTTGAGATGAATAAATTATCATAAGAATTGTGCGGAGAATTAACTGATATCATTAACAAACCCGGACCTCCCGTTGATTTTTTTACCGACAAACCATAACGTCTGACTTCTTCAGGTAATCGGGGAGTTACAAGCTGTAATTGATTTTGAACATTTACAACCGCCATATCAGGATCAGAACCAACTTCAAAATAAAGAGTTAATTTATAACTCCCGTTTTGCGAAGTTGAAGACATATAAATCATATCTTCAACACCGTTCAATTGGGCTTCAATCGGTGCTGCTACAGTTGTTTCTATAACATCTGAACTTGCACCCGCATAAGTTGCGCTAACTACAACCTGCGGTGGCGTGATTGACGGATATTCTTCAAGCGGAAGACCTGTTATCATCAAAATTCCGGCAAGTAATATTGCAAGCGAAATGACAATAGCAAGCTTAGGACGCTTTATAAAAAGGTTTCCTTGTTTTTCTTCTGACATTTAATTTTCTCTGGTTAATATTTTATTTTTTAGGTAGTTGTAACAGTTTATTTTTATTATTTATTTCATCTTTTGATACAATATTTACGGGAGAACCCGGAACTACTTTTAAAATTCCGTCTGCTATAACTCTATCCCCGTTCTTTAATCCCTCTCGAACAATCCAATTATCACCGGATTGCCCTTGAACTTTTATATAAGTAAGTTTTGGTAAATTTTTATCATCAAGTGTATAAACATATTTACCCTCTTGGTTTTCCTGAACTACAACAAGCGGAACAAGAGGAACTTTTATCGGATGATTGGCATACAATTTTATATTAACAAATTCCCCATGAAGAAGTTTGTTATCAGGATTTTGAAAAGTTGCCCTCATTGTAACGGTACCGGTTGATTGATCGACTTTATTATCCAAAAAATCCTGAACCCCGTCCGGCTCATATTTTGTACCATTTGCAAAATACAACTCAACTTTACGTTTTTCATCCGCTTTTTTGTCAACTGAAACAATATTTACATAATCGGCTGACGAAATCGGGAAAGTTACATAAATAGGGTTTGTACTGTTAATTGTAGTTAAAGAACCCGAAGACGGTGTCACGTAATTTCCCACAGTTACATCAATTATTCCTATTCTGCCGTCCACAGGGGCTTTCACCTCAGTATAACTCAAATTTCTGTTAGTATCGTTATAATTCGCCTCCGCAGCCTTAAGTTGAGCTTTCAAAGCATCTCTGTTTGCTAATAACTCATCATATCTTGATTTTGAAATATAATCTTTTTTTACAAGTTCTGCCGCTCTTGTCAGTTGTTTATTCGCATATTCAAGTTGTGACTTAATATTTTGAATATTTGCGCCCGCCATATTAGAAGCATTTTGAAATTCAACAGGCTCAATAAGAAATAACGTATCTCCCGCCTTTACATAATCACCTTCTTTAAAAAAGCTCTTTTGTAAATAACCTGAAATCCTTGCCATAATACTGACTTGATATTTTGAAATTACTCTGCCTGGTGCATCCAATGTTTGAATAACATCTTCCTCTTTTATTGTTTCAACTGTGACATTTGGCGGAACACGATTTGCCATCGACTGTTTTTTCTGATATTTAACAAATGCGGAATACAAAAACCTTGCAAATATCGCAAGAATTACAACTATAACAATTATAATTATCTTTTTTTTCATAAAACCTTTCACAAGTTAAACTAAATTTGTCTTTATATAACCAATGATTTTAGTAAGTGCATTACTTCTGTGGGATATTTGATTTTTCAGACTTTCCGACATTTCTGCTATAGTGCGGTCATATCCGTCCGGTTTAAATATCGGATCATAACCAAAACCGTTTACACCTGCAGGTTCTTCGGTAATTTCTCCATAACACTCTCCGATTTCTCTGTCTAACACATTACCAAATTCATCAACCAATGTCATAGCACAAACAAACTTTGCCTTCCTATTAGACACTTCGGCAAGGTTTGATAACAATTTATCAATTCGCTCGGATGCAGTCGGTGCATACCTTGCGGAATGAATACCCGGCGCACCTGATAAAGCATCAACGCATAACCCTGAATCATCTGCCAGCGAAATTTTACCTGATAACAATGCCGCAGTTTTTGCCTTTATATAAGAATTTTCCTCAAAGGTACTTCCGTTTTCTTCAGGATTAAAGCCCTCCGGCGGTAATATAAATTCAATTCCAGAGTTTTTTGATATATCATTTATTTCTTGTAATTTATGAGGATTACCCGTTGCAAAAACTATTTCAACTTTATTTTCCATATCGGCGCTGCCTTTTTCCAAATTCATCAATACAATCTGCCAAAATCTGTTTATCAAATTCCGGCCAATACTCTTTTCGTACAATAATTTCCGAATAAGCAATCTGCCACAACAGATAATTTGATATACGTTTTTCACCACCCGTTCTTATCAAAATATCAGGGTCAGGCACCCCTGATGTATATAAATTTTCACTAATCATTTGCTCGGTTACTTCATCAGATTTCACACCTGACTTGACAATTTTTTTAACAGCATTTGTAATTTCATCTCGAGAACCGTAATTTAATGCAATTTGCAATATTACACCCGTATTATTTTTAGTTGTTTCAACGGAATTATTTAATATTTTTTGCAACTTCGCAGAAAACCTTGACATATCGCCAATAAACCTGATTTGTACATTTTCCTTGTGCATTTCCGCAAGTTCATTGGTCAATGTTACTGCAACCAAATCCATTAAGAAATCAACTTCTTCCTTCTTCCTGTTCCAATTTTCCGTAGAAAAAGCATACACGGTTAAATACTTGACACCAAAATCATTACAAGCTCTCAAGGTCGTTTTTAATGCTTCCACCCCTTTTTTATGACCAAGAGGGGTTGGCAAATTGCGCTCCTTTGCCCAGCGCCTGTTTCCGTCCATAATAATTGCAATATGCTTTATATCCGTATCTTTAACTATATTTTTTATTTTATCTTCCATTATACAATTGCTCCGTGACTTGCATCTTGAACATTTTTTGCATACTTTGCAATGTAACCTGACTTGCATTTTAACTCAAAAGGTTTCAGCTCGGATTTCCTTGTTTGTAATTCTTTGTCTGACACAAGAAGATTAATTTGTCTGTTATTAATATCAATCTTGATTTTATCACCGTCTTTTACAAGGGCAATAACACCACCGTTTGCAGCCTCAGGGCAAACGTGACCGATACAAACACCGCGAGTTCCGCCTGAAAATCTGCCGTCAGTTATCAACGCACAAGATGTTCCTAAACCTTTGCCTACCAACAACGAAGTCGGAGCAAGCATTTCTCGCATACCCGGTCCGCCTTTAGGACCTTCGTATCGAATAACGATTATATCTCCTGCTTTGATTTCATCATCCTCCAAAGCCTTCATTGCAGCTTCTTCTGAGTCAAAACATTTTGCAACACCCTCAAATTCATAACATGCCGGATCTATTCCCGAAATCTTTGTGACACACCCATCACTTGCCAAGTTTCCATATAATATACCAAGTCCCGGCTTAGTGGTAAATGGCTCATTATAAGGATGAATTAAGTCAGTATTTACATAAGCATCTTTGGTTATTTGTGACAAATTTAGCCCGCATACCGTGTTTTTATCTTCAAGTCCTACGTTTGCATCTGATAGAACCTTTAAAAGCGCAGGAACTCCGCCTGCCTTATGAAAATCAGACATTGTCGGAACTGCGGCAGGATCTAATTTTACAACTTGATGAATTTTATAACTCAATTCTTCAAAATCTTTCAAAGTTACATCAATCCCACCAGCATTTGCAAGTGCCAAAATATGCAGGAACGAATTTGTAGAACCTCCCATTGCTAAATCAGCAATTATTGCATTGCGCAAGCTGTCTTTATCAACGATATCTGACGGGCAAATATTATTGCGTACTAAATCAACAATCTTTACACCGCTATCAAACGCAATTCTTCTTTTTTTAGAGGAAACCGCCACAGAAGTTGCACAATAAGGCAAACTCATTCCCATAACCTCCGCTAAACATGCCATTGTATTTGCGGTATACATACCCTGACAAGAACCCGCAGAAGGACAAGATTCTTCCTCAAGTTCAAGCAGTCTTTTTTCATCAATAACACCGCTTCTAAACTTTCCGACAGCCTCAAAAGAACCTTTTATCATTGTAAGTTTTTCGCATCGGCTTTCACCATCAAGCATCGGGCCTGCGGTTACAATAATTGTCGGAATATTTAACCTTAATGAGGCAATCAGCATACCCGGAGTTATTTTATCACAATTTGAAAGCAAAACCAGACCGTCTAATTGATGAGCTTCCGCCATAGTTTCAACACAATCAGCAATCAAATCTCTTGAAGGCAGAGAATAACGCATTCCGCTATGCCCCATAGAAATCCCGTCACACACGGCAGGAACACCGAAAATAAAAGCCTGACCGCCGCCTGAATGAATACCTTTTTCAATTTGTCTTTCCAAATCACGCATCCCGATGTGACCGGGAACTAAATCAGTAAAAGAACTTGCAATTCCGATAAACGGAACATCCATATTTTTTTTACTGACACCGGTTGCCATCAATAGTCCTCGATGAGGTGTCCTTGCTATACCCTTTTTTATACTGTCACTTCTCATTTGTATCTCCAAATTAATACGAAATTTTTACAATATTAAAATCTTCATCCCATTCAATTTCACCACTCGGCTCTAAATTGTGGTAAATATAGGAATTTGATATATACTGTTTAGAAAACATATCTTTCTGAGCGAGAATTTTTACGATATCAGGTAAAAGTTTTGTACTTCCCGCTATAGTACCGGAAGCGGAAGTTGCTTTATCGCCGTCAAAATAAATCTTAGAACCGGCAAAATCAAATTCCTTAACATCACTATGCGTACAAGGCAAACAATCCGATATCAATAAAATTTTATTCATTTGTTTTGTCTTAAACAATAAATTTAAGGCATCATCTGTGACATGTACTCCATCAGCAATTATTTCCGTATAAATATCATCATTTATTAACGCTGAAAGTGCGGTTGATTTTCCACGATGAGTAATTCCGCTCATAGCATTATAAGTATGCGTTGTGGCATCGCAATAAGTTAAATCAGCCCCTACGCAATGCCCCGCTTGAATTTTCACGCCTTTATCTTTCAGATATTTGAAAAGTTCAGGTGATGTCAATTCAGGAGCAATAGTAATTATCTTTATAAAATCATCCTCGACAAGTTTAAAATTATCAACCGTAGGCATCATAAAATAATCAGCATTATGAATACCTTTTTTCTCGGGATTTAAAAATATTCCCTCAAGATGAATACCGCAAATACGTGCCATATCCGAAGATTGTAGCTTTGCTGCCTCTTTTATGATTTTAATCTGACGATTGATATTCTCAACAGTATCCGTGACAAGTGTAGGGAAAATATACCCAACCCCCTCACTTAACAATTTGCGAGCCACAAACAAGACTTCCTCTGCCGATGCAGTATTAAAGTATATTCCGTAACACCCGTGAAAATGTTGTTCAATTAAAAGTGGAGTTTTCAAAATTATTTCCTCTTATATTACACTTCCCGCAAATACTTTTCTCGCCTGTTCTCTATCGTCAAAATGTATCGTTTTATCTTTCAAAATTTGATAATCTTCATGACCTTTTCCTGCGATAACAACAACATCATTATTATCAGCAATTGATTTCAACAGAGAAATAGCCTCCCCTCTGTCAGGCTCAACCGTAACTCTTTCGGGAGCAACAGATTGTAACCCTGCAATTATATCAGTTATGATTTGTTGCGGATCCTCCGAGCGTGGATTATCACTTGTGATAATAATTTTATCTGCAAGTTTTTGTGCTATCGCACCCATTTTTGGTCGTTTTGTGGCATCTCTATCCCCACCGCAGCCAAAGAGACATATTAATCTGCCATCTGCCGGTGTAATTTCTCTCGCTGATTTCAAAACATTTTCAAGTCCGTCCGGCGTATGTGCATAGTCAACAATTACAAGCGGTTTTTTATTTACAACCTCAAAGCGTCCTGCAACACCATGTACATTTTGCAAAGCTTTTATTGCTACTTTTATATCAATTTCCATAGCTATAGCTACACTAATTGCAGCTAATACGTTATATACACTAAACATCCCGTTCATATGTAAATTAACAGAATATTCTTCACCTTTAATAATTAGTTTAAATTCTGCACCGTTTAAAGAGAAATGAATATCCTTCGCCATAATATCCGCATTATTTTTTACTCCATAAGTATAAACACTTACTCCATTAGGAACAACTGAGGCAAATCTTTCTCCATAAGCGTCATCATTATTAATAACGGCAAAATCACCTTGAGTAAGGCGTTCAAATAACAATGCTTTTGCTTTAAAGTAGTTTTCCATTGTAATGTGATAATCCAAATGATCCTGAGTAAGATTTGTATGAACAGCCCCATTAAAACGACAACCGCCTACTCTGTTTTGCTCCAATGCGTGAGAACTTACTTCCATTACCACATTATCAATCTTTTCAACATCCTTAATCATCCTTAATGTAGCCTGAAGTTCCGGAGCTTGAGGAGTTGTGTGTTTTGCATCACGATATTCACCGTTTGAAGACAATTTATATCCCAATGTTCCTATAAGAGCGCATTTTTGCCCGTTTTCTTCAAATATTTTTTGGATAAGGTGGGTAACCGTAGTTTTTCCGTTCGTTCCGGTGATTCCTATCAAATTTAAGCCCATTGAAGGTCTTGAATAAAATCTATCAGCGATATCTGCTATTTTGTGTCTTGTTGAATCTACCTGAACCTGCGGAACCTTGATCCCTTCTACCTTTCTCTCGACAAGCAATGCTGCAGCGCCGTTTTCTATAGCCATTTGTGCATATTCATGCCCGTCAGTATGTTCACCAACCAAACAGATGAAAATGTCACCCTTTTTGGTTGTCTTTGAATTGTACGAAATACCTGAAATTTCGACATTTTTAAAATTAATCAAATCATCATATTTTAAATATTCAATCAGTTCATCCAATCTCATTTTATATCTCCCTTATTTTACATTTTCTTTGTATTTGTTGGTGGCACTTTATCAGGCTTTAGGTCAAGTATTCTTGCCGTCTGTTCAGCTACCTCATGAAAAACAGGCCCTGCAACCGTATTTCCCCAAACCGGTCCTTTTTTCGCACTATCGACAACAACATAAATCAAAACTTGGGGGTCACTTGCAGGCAAATAACCTATTGTTGAAGTATACATTGCACCTGAATATCCGGTGCCGTTTTCTAACGGTTTTCTTGATGTTCCTGTTTTTGCAGCAACATTATATTTATCCATTTTTATACAAGAGCGCCCGTTATTTACGCTCATTGCAAGCAGTTTTGTAATAGTTCTTGCAGTTTCGGGGCTTACTGTCGGAATACGCTTAATTTTTTCGGCTTCTTCTTCAGGAGAATACTTGATTACATGAGGAGTGACCCTAACCCCGCCATTTGCCAAAGCTGATACCGCAGAAACCATCTGCATTATAGAAACAGAAGTTCCGTAACCGTACGACATTGTCATATGTAAACCTCTGTCCCAATACTTTGGAGAAGCAAGCAATCCGGAAGATTCACCCGGCAAGTCGATACCTGATTTTTCTCCAAAACCGAATTTTTTAAGCATACTGTAAAACTCGTTATGCGACATTAAAAATCCGACATTAACGGAACCTATATTACTTGAATGCTCAAACAAATAAACCAAATTGATTTTACCCGGAGCACCCTTTTCTTTGTAATCGTAATTTTCAATAGTGTATCCGCCGAATTTCATTCTTCCCGAATCTTCTATTATAGAATTTTCATTAATCTTACCCAATTCCATTGCACTTGTTACGGTAATTGTCTTGAATGTTGAACCCGGAGGATAAACATCCGTCAATGTCCAGTTTTTAATCTGCGTATTTGATGCTTTTTGGAACTTGTTCGGATCATAAGTCGGATAAACCGCATAAGCCAAGATTTCCCCGTTTTTAGGATTCATTACAATAACAGCACCTCTGAGTGCATCTTTTTCTTGAATCATTTTATGCAATTCTTTTTCACAAACGTGCTGAATTGCAGCATCAATCGTAAGGGTTATATCCTGACCTTTCGGATTTCTTGTCGGAATTTCCGGATCCATTGAAAAATTGTATATAATTTTTCCGTCACGTGTTATATCATAAGTTGCTCGGACTGCGTGCTCTAACTTATCCTTTGCGGTAAGCTCCACTCCGTTTGAAACGCCTGCATCGAAATTATAAAAGCCCAATACATGTGATGCGAATACACCCTGCGGATACTCTCTTGTATTTTTTTTATCAAGACTGATTGAACGGAAACTGTTTTTATTGATAATTTCCATAATTTTTTTTGCAGTATCTCGGTCAACATCTTTTTTAACGGCAATCACTGGGATCTTTGTATTTGACAATTTTGCATATAATGCAGCCTCAGACATACCCAATTCCGGAGCCAGCAATTTTGCAAGCCGGCGCGGAGTTTCTTTTTTCCCGTCATCAGGACCTTTTGAATAATCAACCGGACGGGCATAAATATTGTAATAAATTCTGTCTGTTGCAAGTTTTATTCCGTGCCTGTCATAAATATCACCACGCACCGCAAAATCATGATTTGCACGCTGCATCTTACCGCGCTCACGGTATTTCCTAAAATCAAATACTTGTAACACAAACAAGTGAATTACAAGAATTACAATCACCACACAGTATGCTATATCCAAAATATTTGATACTTTATTACAGTACTTTCCTCTGGAATTCTTTTGATTCTTTTCGTTTTCTTCTCTCATCCCTATCCCTTATCACAAATATTTTATCACAATGAACCATAAATAACACAATTATTAAATTAATTTACGAAATTATAATTTTTGTTTAATTATAGTATATTAAAAGTATGAACAAATTAAAGATTTTAGTATTAGCAAGCTTATTGTGTAAAATATCACTGCCAACAACGGCAACAGAGATTGTTTACCCCAAAAACAACAATGTCACAATAGCTTCGGATAAAACTTTTTTTATCGGTAACGAATGTCCAAATAAAGAACTAAAGATAAATTCAGAAGTTGTAAATATCCACTCATCCGGCGGATTTTTACATCCGGTAAAACTTGAATACGGAGAAAATGTCTTTACAATAAACAACGGTGAAGAAGCTACAATATACACAATTACCCGTCCACAGGGTAATTCAAGCATAAAAACTCCTGAATTTATTAAATACGATCCCCCGATAACAGCTCTGACAAATCAGGCAAATGTTCCGCTGCGCTCAACACCTGTTGACGGCGGACTTAACAGATTACAGCACTTGGATGCAAATATTACCTTTTCTGTTGTCGGAGAATACGGAGATTTTTATAAAGTCCAATTAGCAAGAGATGACTATGCTTGGATTAACAAAACCCACCTAAAAAAACTTGAAAAATCTGACAACAAACCTGCCAAAATAGAAACATACACTTATGAAGAAACTCCTGATAAAAGAATTTTTACAATAAAACTAAACAAAAAAGTTCCTTATATTCTATACGAAAACACAGGACTTGACCTGACGTTATACAATGTGGATAAATTCTATGAAAATAAATATGAATTTCATATTAACAAAACAGGAAAACCTTTCGGCTACAAAAGCTATTATAAAAATCGAACAGATTTAGTAATTGAAGTTAAAAACTTTCCGCAAACAGATAAAACAAATCCCTTTAAAGGTTTAAAAATCGCAATAGATGCAGGACACGGAGGTTCAGAAAATGGTGCTATCGGCTGTCTTGGAGATAAAGAAAAAGATATCAATCTTGCAATCGCAAAAAAATTAGAAACACTACTTTTGGATGCAGGGGCAAACGTTTTCTTGACCAGAAACAATGATGATGAAATAACACTCTCTGACAGAGTTGCGCTGGCAAACAAGCATAATTGCGATATCTTTGTAAGTATTCATAACAATGCGCTTCCTGATTCCGCAGCGACCTCGCAAAGATCGGGAACAAGCACTTACTACTATTATCCGCAGTCAAAAAACCTTGCAAAATCAATACAGAATACACTTGTTAAGGAACTGGGACTTTGTGACGACGGACTTAAAGCAGAAAGCTTTGCGGTAATCAGGAATACCGAAATGCCGTCAATTTTGATAGAAGTCGGTTATATGATTGTTCCGGAAGATAATGCAAAACTTATAACCCCCGAATTTCAACAAAAAGCGGCAGTTGCAATAAAAAAAGGACTGGAGAACTATTTAAATGACATACAATAATAAAAAACTCGGAGCATTTATTGTCCCAACAGGGATTGGTGCAGCTATTGGCGGATATGCGGGAGATGCCGGAGCTTATGCGAGAAATTTTGCAACACACACACATCTTATAGTAAACCCTAATGTAGTTAATGCCGGCGGATTTTCAAGCATCACAGATACTATGCTCTATACTGAAGGTTATACACTTGATTCCTTTTTTAAAGGAGAAATTAATTTAATTCCCTCAACAGACAATAAAATAGGGATAATCTACGATAAAGCAATTCCGCAAGATGTATTAAATGTTCACATAAACACTCAAAATGCAGTAAAAACCGTTTACGGCACGAATATTTATGCTTACGAAATAACAGAAGATGAAGTCGGTGTTGAATTTTACCTGACAAACGACGGAATATCAACCGGCACCGTAAAAAATATCCAAACAGTCGGAAAAGCATGTGAAAAACTTATCTCTAAAGGTTGCGAGGCTATTGCAATTGTTTGCTTATTTGAAGAAGCAGAAGATGACAATCCCGACTATGCGAACGGAACAGGAACAGACCCTGTTGGCGGGGTAGAAGCAATAATTTCTCATTACATTTCCAAATACTACAAAATTCCTTGCGCACACTCTCCGGCATTTATAAATTATCAAATTTCTTCGGATTTAATCAACCCAAAATCAGCTTCCGAATACATAACTCCGACATTCTTACCTTGTATTCTTTTGGGACTTTCACAAGCTCCGAAAATCTCAACAGATTTAACCAAAGGAATAAACATCAAAGACCTTGACTTTTTAGTAATGCCATATAATTCGCTTGGTTCAACTCCTGTTTTTGAAGCCGAAAAACATAACATTCCTATTTTTGCGATAAAAGAAAACAAAACGGAACTAAATGTTGATAAACAAGCTCTCAATGTTAATGTAATTGAAACTGAAAACTACAAAGAATGCCTTACTCAAATACTAAAAGATTAGGCTCTTTTTCTAATTTATAAAACATCTCAGAGGCAATCTTGAATTGTTTTGGATTTGAACTTACAAAAAATTCTTCATAGGTTTGCTCGGTATCATTTAACAAATTATCATTTAGCAAATCTTTTTTAATAAACTCGGCAAAATCCACCGCCGGATCAATAAACATATCACGCGGCGCAAATTCCGATAAAATATCTGCTAAAAACGGATAGTGGGTGCAGCCTAATACAATTTTTTCAGGATTATTTTTAAACATTCTATCCAAATCTGATTTAATAATTTCTATACTCTTTTTATCCTTTAATAAATTTTCTTCCACTATATGAACCCAATCAGGACAATGCTGCCCAAAAACTTTCATATTAGGATTGTATTTTAAAATTTCCCGTTGATAAGCGCCAGATTCAATCGTTGCACGGGTTGCAAAAATTCCAAGCCTTTCAATAGGAAGTTTTGATAAAATTTCACTAACTGACTGCACAATAGGATACAACTTGAAATTATATTTATTTTTCACATCCTCATAAATCACCGATGACGTTGTATTACAAGCCATAACAACGGCTTTTACGCCTTTTTGTACAAAAAACTCAAAAATAGATTCCGAATACCTTAATAATTGTTCTTTTGACTTTTCACCGTAGGGCATGTGTAATGTATCACCATAATAAAGATAGTTCTCACAAGGCAAAATCTTCTTGACCTTGTTCATTACGGTTAAGCCCCCAACTCCCGAATCAAAAAAAGCAATCGGAGCCGTCTTATTTTTATTATTTAAAATAGTCATTTATACCCTCAGCTATTGCTTTTGCTGTTGCCTGCTTTCGGCTTTCAGATACAAGCTGACCGCGTTCTGCGGAATTTGAAATAAAACCTATTTCTACAAGAATTGCAGGCGCTGTTGTGTGATTTATAACATAAAATTTTGATTTAAACAAGCCTCGATTGTTCGCTTTTATATGATTTAACATAGATGCGTGTACTGTTTTGGCAAGCATTAAACTGTTGTCTTTGTAATAGTGGGTTTCCAAACCGTTCGGAGCTTCGCTGCTACTTGAATTAACATGGATACTTACAAATACATCCGGAGAAACATTCTCACTTATCTCAACCCTTTCCTGCAGCGAAACCGTTTCATCCGAAGATCTTGTCATAACAACTTCATATCCTTTTTTCTTCAACAATTCGGCAACTCGTTTTGAAACATCAAGAGTAATATTTTTCTCATAAATTCCG
This sequence comes from Candidatus Gastranaerophilaceae bacterium, assembly GCA_051874955.1. Lineage (GTDB taxonomy): Bacteria > Cyanobacteriota > Vampirovibrionia > Gastranaerophilales > Gastranaerophilaceae > Zag111. The sequence continues at coordinate 5,296 of JBJEGJ010000025.1, read as the reverse complement.
TTTCTTGTTGCACCGCAATCCGAACCGCCGTGTCCCGGATCTATCACGACGTACTTTTTGCCTGCTGCACGATGAGGAACTACAGGTTCAACAACTATAACAGGTTCAACTTTTTCAGGTAAAGCCACCGTCGAATGTTTAATCTTTAATCGTAGAGTTTTTGCATCGACCCCTGCGTGAACATCTATATTTTCAATATCAGGTATTGTTAATCGGTAAAACCCTTTATTTGTTTTTTCAAGCTGTATTCCTTCAAATATAAATGCCGATTTTATGTCAATATCAGACATTTTATCTACATTGTAAAGATTTACCTCTAAACCTTTTGAAGTTTTTTCAAAGCCGTACAAAATAGGTTTTGAAAAAACAAGTTTTATTGAATGTGATTTCAAATCATTTATTTCATCATTTATACTACGTAAAACAGATTTAGCAGATGAAATTGATTGGATATTTCCTGAAGATTTATCTGCAAAAACCAATCGTTGAGTATCTCCAAAAATAATCGGCACATAGTTTAGCGCATTTGGGCTTGTAATAACAATTCTTGCCATATCTTTATCAAACTGTCCGATTTTTATTGTTTCATTTTGATTTATAAAAACTTCTTTATTCCGGACAGATGGGTTTACAATTGCTCCCGGTATATCAAAAGCCGCTCTGTCAGGATTTGTCAAATGAATAGGTTTTACAAGAGTTAATGACCCAATGCCCGTAATATGAACTGTTCCGTTTTTTAATGTAATATTGTCAATATAATACTTTGTAGGTAAAATCAAATCCTTCTTTGTCAAAACATAATTTTGAGCATCCGGAGAATTACCGATATTAAACGCCGAATTTATTTGGTTTAGTACATTATTTTGAGATGCCAAAACAGGTGATTGAATATTTATATTTTCATAAACAGGCTTGACCGAACCTGAATTTTCGGCATAAACATGCTGGAAATAATAATTTTGAAGCTGCGGATGATTAAACCTTACAAATAAAGTATTGTTTAGCTTGCGCAATTGTATATCATTCGGGTTAAAGCCTTCATTGTAGTATATTACAACTCTGACGATATTCGGATTTGTTGAAAATTGTTTAACCATGATTTCTTTAATTCCGGCAGAGGTCAAAACCAAATCTTGAGCCGGACATTTTAAAACGGCAGAACTAATATCAAAATATGCTTTATTTTCATCTTCAACGATGTACAACTTTGGAGAAGCCGAAAAAGAATAATCCTCATTATCAAAAGTATTTATTGATAAAAAAGCCGATGAATTATCATAAGTGACAGAGGTTATATTCAAGTCTGCCGCAAACACCCTTATCGCAGTCAACAGGATAAATGCAAAGATTAATAAAGCTTTTCCGAAAATATTTTTCATAACTAACACCTGTTAAAATTATATATCTATAAAATTAAATATCAAAAATGTTACACGATTATAATATTTCATAACAAACTAAAGAAACAAAATATAAAATAATAAAATGCTTGAAAAAAAAGTTTGTTTAAACTAGAATAAGAAAGGACAGGAAATAAGCGCCCGTAGCTCAGCTGGATAGAGCGTTTGGCTACGAACCAAAAGGTCGGGAGTTCGAATCTCTTCGGGCGTAAATAAATAGACACCCATAGAGGTGTCTATTTATTTATGTTTGAATATTGATGAGAAGTCCTTTCGGAGTTCGGCGGATTTTGACGATAGTGAAGAGAGCGACAAATAACACAATAAAAAGTTTGCGAAAACATCAAGCTGTTCGCAGGACAAATGAGCAAACTTTTTCGTTAAATTTTGAGATATGTATAAGCGAACGAAACTATCATGGTGAGAGGTTTTATGGAGCGACTGTTTATGCTAACAGCATAAACAAAGCGAAACGCTAAAACCTTGAACCGTCAATAATCCAAGATACAATCTCTTCGGGCGTAAATAAATAGACACCCATAGAGGTGTCTATTTATTTATGTTTGAATATTGATGAGAAGTCCTTTCGGAGTTCGAGCGACCTGTGAGCAGAGTGCGAAGGTCTTTTCTTTGGAAGAAACAACGTTTCTGAAAAGAAAAATCGTAGACACGTTTAACGCGAACCGGTCAAGACAACCTCTTCAACTATAGACAAAAATAAGTCAACTAATTTATCATCAACATTACCTGCATCTTTGAGTATTTGAGCAATTCTTTTACGAACATCATTAGGTTTAGCAGCTTCAACGACTTTCTCAGGATTTTTAACAGCTACCTCAGCTTTAGGCGCAGCCTCATTCGTTTTTGGAGTAGCATTTTCAAAGTTTTTTTCCGCTTTACCTAACAATTTTTGAATCCTTTGACCCAAGTGTCCTTTAGCGCCTGCAATGCATAATGCAGCAACACCGGCTAATGTAGTTGCACCAAGCATTAATTTAGTAGAGGTTTTAATACCCTCATTACTTGAACAATCATCATCAAATCTTTTTTTACCCTGAGAATTTACATCATTTGATTTGAACGGAACTGAATTCGCTGGTGATATACATACACGATTTACGCTTAAAAACATAACTTACTCCTTTACAGATTACACAAACACTTCATAACTATATAAAACATCACTTTTTATTGCTACGCACCCATTATATCACATCACAACATATCTTATCACGTAGGGTATTATAACTGAATTTTAGGTATTATAACCTGGTTTTTAAGCATTGCAAACTTGATTTCATATTTCTTAACAATTACACATAATTACATATTATTTAAATTTTTACATCATATTTTCCACAGACCCAGTTAGGAGTTTGTTGACTTGCTTTATTTATGCTATAATCAAACGGTGAGAGGTACTTATGGTTTTAGATAACAAACTTGGTATAGATAATTCCGCAGATTTAGCAAGGGAAGAAGAAAAAATAAGCAAAACTAAAGCAATAGAGCTTTTTGAAACCGGTTATCTTGATAAATTAAAAGCGGGAACTTTTGAAACACTTTCAAAAATTCATAAATACCTTTTTGGTGATATTTACCACTTTGCGGGAGAAATTCGAACAGAAAATATAGCAAAAGGTAATTTTAGATTTGCACCTGTAATGTATTTAAAGACTTCATTGGAGCATATTGACAATATGCCACAGTCGACATTTGAAGAAATAATTAATAAGTACGTCGAAATGAATATTGCGCACCCTTTTCGAGAGGGAAACGGCAGAAGCACAAGAATATGGCTCGACTTGATTCTAAAGAAAGAACTCGGATTGGTGGTTGATTGGAGTAATGTTGATAAAGAAGATTATCTGCTTGCAATGGAAAGAAGCCCTGTTAAAACAGTAGAGATAAGAGAACTCTTAAAAAATGCTTTGACAAATGATATAAACAACCGTGAAGTTTATATGAAAGGAATTGATGCAAGTTATCATTATGAAGGTTATAATATCTATAAATCAAGTGATTTGTAATTTGTAGTTACTTCATTTTCTCTCCTAAGATTGGGATTTGAGAATTTTATTACAGATAAAATGTAGTGTGAGCAAAGACTAAGCCATACCCACAATTTTAATTTATTTACATATTATAGGTGGGTGTTATTTCATTTTTGCCCACCTACCGACAGTTAGCAGAACACAGAGGTCTTTTCTTTGGAAGAAACAACGTTTCTGAAAAGAAAAACCGTAGACACGTTTAATGCGAACAGGTCAAGACAATCTCTTCGGGCGTAAGAAAAGAGATAGGACAAACCTACACACTTGCAAAATCTTGCATTATTTAATATAATTATCTTATGAGAAAGATTTATTTTTTATTTGTATGTATTTGCATAACTATATTCTCAAATCCTGCTTTTGCAACAAACTATTTTTGTGCTAACGATGGATATGCCGGAGATTTTAATCCGGAAGATAAACCTAAAACAAATCAGTGTGAACATTTAAAGGGTTATACCATATCATATAATTCATGCAAATCTCACGAAGAAGAAATTTGGAACTGGTATCTTTTAGGTTTAACCGCATATAAAAAAGGGAAATGTTATCCGTATCAAACAAAAACATATAAATATGCTTCAGTTAGCTGTAAAGCTGAATTCGTAGTCGGAGAAGAGGCAAATAGCATTAGTATTACTACACTTAATGGTAATAATGCCGATGGGCAAAAATGTGTCAAACTGCTGGAAAATGAGCTAAAAAAAGAATATCCTACTTTGATTAAACATAACAATTAAAAACGGAGAGTAATTTATGAATAAATTTTCAAAAATTCTGTTAATTATAACAATGATTACTATAGCACCATTAACATATGCTATGGATATAAAATCGCTATATAATTGTCCATCGCTTATGAATTATACGCCAACGATGACCCAAGATAAATATTGTAAAAGTGTACAATCATTCGTAGCTGCAGGTTGGATGGAGAAAGGTGAGTGTTCGCGATCTTATAATGAATACTATGGTAAAGCAAATTCAGAGTACAAACAAGGTAAATGTAAACCCAATGGTCGAAAGTTTGTTGAAGGAACATTTAATTCTGCTAATTGCCATCTCGAGTTTAAAGAACAACCTGTTCCAAAAATTACCGGACATTACTATAGCAATAATAGCGACACTAAAAATATGAATGGTGCAAAATGCATCGATAATCTATATAAAGAATTAAAAAGTATTTATCCAAATATTAAAGACTAGTTTTTAGTTTGAAGTGTCAGATACTACCCGACCTGCGTACTTGAACAGGTAAAATAAATTTAGAAAAAATTTCAAAACAAAAAAATATAAGATGTTCTTTTGTTGACAATGATTTGGTTATAGCTATAGGCTCTAATAAAGATAATTTTGAAATTGGATGATTATGTGTTTCACTAAAAAAGTCAAGAACACACCCTCAATTTTCCAGCTCAAATTGTTGTAATTCTTTTAATTGTTGCTTATTTAAAACTTGATAATAAAACAAACTTGTAAAAACATTATTTTTTTAGGCAACAACAACATTCCACCTCCTAAGGTGAAATCCGGTCAAGGTTGAACATTAAGGTCACGGTAATTTAGACGGGGCACACTAACATAAAACAAGTATGTCATCCTGAATTATATTTCTCCCCTCTCCTAAGGTAGGAGAGGGCTAGGGTGAGGTCTGGTCAAGGTTGAACATCGAGGTCTTAGCGCCAAATACGAGAATGGCAATGGTCTAGCAAACGTGTCATCCTCTTTTAGGCGCGTAGGTTGAACGCATAGCATGGGGTTGTGGTTCGTGGGTAGGTTAAACGAAAGTGTCATCCTGAATTTGCGGATTTTCGGTAGGGCGACGACGAAGTCTAGCCCGTA
>JBJEGJ010000024.1:0-2801 GCA_051874955.1 Candidatus Gastranaerophilaceae bacterium | reverse complement strand
GGTTTTAGAATTGGCTTGGAACGAGCCGGTTTTAAATGTGTCGGCTATTGCGATAATGACGAATATGCCAACAAATTATACAGGAATTACTTTGATACAACGCATGAGGTATTTTTTAATGACATCACAACAATCGATACAAAAGAACTCCCAGATTTCGATATCTTGTGTGCGGGATTTCCTTGTCAATCTTTTAGCATTGCAGGAAAAAGACTCGGATTTGAAGACACAAGAGGCACAATGTTTTTTGAAGTCGCACGGATTCTCAAAGACAAAAGACCGAGATATTTTATTCTCGAAAACGTTAAAGGCTTACTTAATCACAACGGAGGAAAAACTTTCCAAACAATACTTAAAATTCTCTCCGACATTGGGTATCAAACTCAATGGCAGTTACTTAATTCTAAGTTCTTCGGAGTTCCTCAAAACAGGGAACGGGTGTACATTGTTGGATGTTATGGAACAAAATGTACCGGAAAAATATTTCCTATCACCGGATATGATGAAGAAAATATTAGCGAAAATAATTTAATTCAATTAGCAGAAACAAAAGGTAAATCCCAAGGAAGTCGAGTTTATGACCCAAAAGGCATAAGCTCAACATTAACATCTAATAGTGGAGGTTTGGGTGGAAAAACAGGCTTGTATTTTATTAATCAATATTACTTTCATTGCAAAAAATCAAATTATTCATCCACATTAAAAGTTGGCGGAGAACGACCAATGATAAATCTTCCTAATGATGCTATTGAATCTTTTATCAACAAGCCACGCCACAATCAATACAAAGCCTCTAATACTGTTCAAACTCTAAAAGTCGCAGGCGATACTCCTTTAATGAAAGTCCGAAACGGAACTAAAAAAGGATTTGACGAAGCAGGTCCCGGAGATGGAATTAATTTAGCATTTCCTCAATCAAAAACAAGACGTGGGCGAGTCGGCAAAGGTTGTTCTCAAACACTTGACACAAGCTGTAATATGGGAACTATTGACGATTACAGAATTAGACGTTTAACCCCTCTTGAATGCTTCAGGCTTCAGGGTTTTCCTGATGAAATGGTAAAAACTGCAAGAACTCTTGGAATGGCAGACTGTCATTTATATAAAATGGCAGGGAATGCCGTTACCGTAAATGTGATTGAAGCTGTCGCTAAAAAATTAGCAGAGGTTATCAATGGTACAACTTAAAGGTCTGTTTAAACTTGCTCCCTCTCTTGCAATAAAATATTTCAAAAACAAGAACAACAAATTTAGTTGGGATTGGTACGAACTTTGGCAAGATGCACACAAAAAATCTTTTACGGTCGCAAAAGTTATGCGTGAAGATGTCTTAAAGGACATTCGTTCAGCTTTAGACAAAGCCCTTTCAGAAGGCAAAACATTTAAAGAGTTTTCAAAAGAAATTAAACCAACTTTGCAAAAGAAAGGTTGGTGGGGAGAACAGATTGTTGTTGATTCAAAAGGTACTGCCGAAAAAGTTCAACTCGGTTCTATGTACCGATTAAAAACAATTTACTCCGTAAATATGCAAACTGCATATCAAACAGGAAGATATAAAACTCAAATCGAAAACAAAGAAAACAGACCTTATTGGCAATATGTAGCCGTATTGGATGCAAATACAAGACCTGAACATGCACAATTACACGATTTAGTATTCCCTTGCGATGATGCCTTTTGGACAGCATTCTACCCACCTAACGGTTGGAGATGTCGTTGCAGGGTAAGAGCATTATCTGATAGCTATGTTAAAAAACATAATTTAATTGTTGATTCATCTAATAACAGACTATCAGAAGAAAAAAGACTCGTTTCTAAAAAATCAGGTGAATACAAGCCTGTTACAGTCTATACAGACCCATTAACAGGTAAGAAAATTGCACCTGATGTTGGTTGGAGTTATAACCCCGCAGCAGATTTTTAAAGAACATTTAAATATAATTTAAAGGAGCATAAAATGACGATTGACAAAAAAAGTTTAATTAATTGGGTTGGTGGTAAAAGATTATTGCGAAAAACAATAGAGCCACTTATTCCAAAAGATATTGTTTCATATATTGAGCCATTTGGTGGCGGTGGTTGGATTTTGTTTTACAAAGACAAATGGGCAGATTTGGAAATCTACAACGATTTAGATTCAAGACTTGTTAATCTTTTCAGAATTGTAAAATACCATCCGAATGCTTTTAAGGAAGAATACAAGTATTTATTAGGTTCAAGAGAAATGTTCTTCCAATTTATGAATGGTACATTTATTACTGATATTCAAAAAGCTGTACAGTTCTATTTTATCATCACCCGCTCATTTGGTGGTAAAGGCGGAACCTTTGGAACTGTTAAAAAATCCACAGGTGGTGCTTGTAAATCTCATGCAAATGTTATGGATAAAATTGATGCAATTCATAAACGTCTTGATAAAGTTATGATTGAAAATAGAGATTTTGAAAAATTAATCAAGCAGTACGACCATAAAGGTGCATTTTTCTATTGTGACCCACCATATACTTCAGGTTGTGGCTATGATGTTACAACAACAGAAGGCTTTGACCATGAACGATTAAGAGATACTTTGAAAAATATTGAAGGTCGTTTTCTTTTGTCTTATGACGATTCTCCGAAAGTACGAGAATTATACAAAGGCTTTGAAATGATAGAAGTTGAAAGACAAAACGGCATTAATAATCGTCAGGGTGCTGATAGGCAAAACAAGACCTATAAAGAACTGTTAATTGCTAATTATCCTATTAAGGAACTTCATCATGCCGGATGAACCAATAGAGATTAAATTGGATAACAAAGCC
>JBJEGJ010000023.1:0-14758 GCA_051874955.1 Candidatus Gastranaerophilaceae bacterium | reverse complement strand
CTCTGTCCTTTTTTCATTTTATTTCGCAAAAAATCGCTAAGCAAGGTCGGATTTAGTTAATCCGACAATAAACTTGCTAAATGATAGCAACCTTGCTAATTAGTAAGATGCTGAAACAAGTTCAGCATGACAATATGAGGGAAATAAAGAGCTAAACACACATGTCGTCCTGAATTTATTTCAGGAACTTTTAGGTGCGAGGGGTTGAACGCGTTGCGTAAAGGATTGGTAGGAGGTTTGGTAGTTTTTGGTGATGTTCTTGTCGCGCGATGGTTTAACTAGGGTGTCATCCTGAACTTGTTTCAGGATCTGTTTAACTTTGGCAAAAATTTGAATATCTTTGACCAGACCTCACTCTAGCCCTCTCCTATCTTAGGAGAGGGAATATTTTACACACATGTTCATCCTGAACTTGCGGATTTTCGGTAGGGCGACGACGAAGCCTAGCCCGTAAGGTGTCGGTCAGACGTTACTCTGCCGACACCCCGAATAATCCAAGAGAGTTTCAGGATCTTTTAGGTGCGTAGATTGAAAACACATCTAATACTAAACTTACTTCAGGCTCTTTAAAATTAGTAAAAAGAAAATTTATTATCACATTAGCAAAACCAACCTACACAACTTGATAATTTTAAAAATAAAACGGAATATATGTTTAATAAATTATAAAGTATCAATGTCTTTTACAAGCTCGGATAAAGACACGCCAAGTGCATTAGAGATACGGCAAAGCGTGATAACAGAAGAATTTTTCTCTGCTCTTTCAATACAGCCGATAAAGTTTCTTGCAGAGTTAATTTGAAACGCAAGTTCTTCTTGAGAAAGGTTTTTCTTTAAGCGCAGTTGTCTTATATTTGCCCCTAGTTTTTTAAGAATTTGTGTTTTATTAGATTGACTCATACCACCTATTGTGGTACATTGTCTTTAAATTAACTACCACCTATGGGTGGCATGGAGGTGTTCTGATGAAAAAAGATGTAAAAGCTGGTTTTACTCTCGCAGAAGTATTGATAACACTTGGGGTTATTGGCATTGTTGCGGTTATTACTTTGCCGAATTTAATGCAAAAAAGTCAGGAAAAAGAAATTGTTGCAAGGTTACAAAAAGATTATTCTTTGCTTTCTCAGGCTTTTATGCAGGCACAAAACGAATATGGGGAGTTTTCTTCATGGAATGTTATTGATGATAATCAGACATCAACAAGAGAATGTTTTTCATATATTGAACCATTTTTAAAGATTGCAAAAAAATGCGATAACAAAAGCGGTTGTTGGGCAAAAACAACAAAATCATTGTCGGGTCAAACAGCTCAATGGAGCGGAAGTAATTATATAGGAGTGAATTTTATCGGTTTTACGTTACTTGACGGAACAAATATTTCTTTTGATTTATGTGGTTGGCCTGGATATGCATATTTTGGGTGGCCTACTGATATACATTATCCAATAGGCTTGTTTTATGTTGATGTAAACGGAGATAGAGAACCTAATATTTTAGGGAGGGATATTTTTGGTTTTGCTCTGTCAGACAAAGGACTTATTCCGTTTGGCGCAAATGATAAGTCGAAGAATTGTAACCCGTCAATAAATAATAATACCTCAGGTTATGGTTGTACGTATAAAGTTTTAAAAGAAAAGGCAATAAATTACTAATGAGTCTACAATAATCCATGTTTATAATTGTGCAGACTGTAAGGTGCAATTTTTTGCACCTTGTTTTGTTCAGGAGCTTGCAAAACTTAGCAAAATTCACCAACGGCAAGATCCTGAAACAAGTTCAGGATGACACAGTTGCAAATTCCTCAAACAAAAAAAAAAACTGAAACGCACCTCGCATTAAACGGATACGCAATGGTATAACGAGTATGTCATCCTGAATTTATTTCAGGATCTTAAACCATAGCAAAGTTCACCATTTGCAAGACCCTGAAACAAGTTCAGGGTGACATCTTTGTTTGACTTTTTTGTATTACGCTCGGCTTGTTCAGAGTGACATGGTCGGGAGTACTTGGTGTAAAAAAAGGAAGTACGCAATGGTATAACGAGTATGTCATCCTGAATTTATTTCAGGATCTTAAGCCATAGCAAAGTTCACCATTTGCAAGACCCTGAAACAAGTTCAGGGTGACATCTTTGTTTGACTTTTTTGTATTATGCTCGGCTTGTTCAGGGTGACAACTTGGTGTAAAAAAAAGGAAGTACGCAATGGTATAACGAGTTTGTCATCCTGAACTTGTTTCAGGATCTGTTTAACTTTGGCAAAGATTTGAATATCTTTGACCAGACCTCACCCCTTCCCCCTCTCCTACCTTAGGAGAGGGGAATGTTTTGCGCATGTGTCATCCTGAACAAGCTACGCAAATAAATGCAAAACAATTATTTGTAACGTTATGTAACATATTTACCAAAATAATTAAAGTTATTTATACAAATATCCGATATAACAAATAGACTATTTTTATCATTTGGAAAGTGAAGGGTTAAAATGTCGATAAATTTTGATAAATTTGGTAAAAAATCAGGAATAGAACTTGATAAACTCAATGCAGGAATGAAAAAATCCGACATTGCAGAGAATAACGCTGCCGAAAAATCAATATTTGACGCGATTGATACCGACAAAAACGGAGTTCTTGATGCTGAAGAAATAAAAAACTTCAAAGAAAATATCGACACAGACAACGACAACACAATTTCAAAAAGCGAAGCAGCAAAATATTTTGAAGCAAAAGAACTGAAAAATATTGATAAAAAAGAAATTTTAAAATTTTTGGCTGAGCTTATCGAAAACACGCAAGACATCAAGGATGTAAAAGTTTTAGAAAAAGACGGGAAGAAAATTGTTCAAGTAGAATACAATAACGGAACCATTGATTTTGTAAATGAAGATAAATCATTCACTCGAGTTACAAATACTGAAAATCAAGAACAAATAATTGAAGAATATACACCGGAGAATAAACCTAAAAAGAAAACAGTTAACAAGGATAAACAAACAACCGTCACCGAATACGAAGATGACGGAACAACCGTTCAGGAAGAAGTAATAACAGACAACGAAAACAACGAAAAAACAACCGTGAAATATGAAAACGGCAAACAAAAAACAAAAGATGTACAAAAAGGTGTTGTTATAACGCACTACAACATTGACGAAAACGGTAACACAACAAGAGTTTCCAGCACATTAAACGAAGGAGACAAAGAAAAAGAACAAATAACAACATATCAAGAAAATAACGACGGAACAATAACTTCAACAACAACCGATGCTCTTAACCCTGATAAAAAAATTGTTAAGACATTAGTAAAAGATGGCGACAAAGAAAAGGTAATAAAAGAAGTTATAACAGAAGGAGATACAACAACAGAAAAGACCTATACCGAAGACGGATGTGAAGAAGTTATTACAACTCCAAACAGCAGAACCGAAACAAAATATAATAAAGATAATAACAGAGTTTCACAGACAAAAACCGTTGACGGGGAAACCTACACCATTGAATATGACGGTAAGGGTAATACTGTCGGAATAATTGTACAAAACAGAGAAAGCATCTCAAGCCTTGCCCAAACATTCAATACAGATAACCAAACGCTTATTGACCTAAACCAAGACAAGGTTAAAGGAAACGCCCAAAGAAAATTTTTCAATGTGGGAGAAGAAATAACCGTTCCGGGAGAATTGGATGCGGATAATCCTAAAATAACATCAAGAAAAACAAAGGAAGCTACAAAAGAAGACTACAGAAAAGACGAACAACGCAGAGTTCAAGAAAGTGCAAAAGCAAGAGCAGCAGAAATTGCAAGAATACAAGCTCAACTAAAAACATATAAAAAAGTCACTTGGATAGAAAAGAAAGCCAACACTTTTAAAGAATTAGCACAAAACTTGTATAAAGGTGAAGGAGTTACAAATCCTACACCTGAACAAATACAAGCAAGAATAAACGATTTAAAAGAAACAAACCCGAACATAAAAGACGGAGAATTAAAGGGTAAACGAGTTATTGTACGAGTTGCACCAAAAACGTACAAGAAAATTGCAGAAAAAGGACAAAAAGCTGAAGCCGCAAAAGAAAATTCTACAGTACAAAGACAATCAGGCAGACAAATTGCAAATGAATTAATTGCAGCAACAAAAGGATTAAATGACGAAAAAGCTATCAAAAAAGCACTAGCCAAAATTGACAATCCTGAAGAACTGAAAGAAGTTGAAAAAGTTCTTGCTGCAAAAGGTTACAAAGCTGATTTATACTATTCTGTACTTGAAAAATATATGTATAAAGAAATGAGAGGTGCAAAATTTTATGATAAATCTTTTGATGACATGGAAAATGTTGTAAAAACATTAATTCAAAACGGAGCATTAAAAGGAGAAGCGGCAATAAACGCACAAGCAAGACTAGCCGCAAGATTAATCATCGACGGCTGTGACGGTCTTGGAACAGATGTTGAAGAAACAAAAGAAGGTATCAGATTAATAAAAGCTCCGAAATCAACCGGAAATGCTGCAACCGACAAAGCTAATGCAAAAAAAGTTTATGATAAAGTTAACAACATAATAAAAAATCATAAAAGTTTTGGTGCCGGATTTAAAGATTTAAAAGACTATCTTTCAGGCGATTTATGGGCAAGTGAAATAAAATATTTGGACGGTATCTTAGCAGAAAATAATGCTATTCAAGGTAAAGAAAAAGCAAAAGCTGTAAAAGACTTGGTTCAAGAGGCTGTAGAAGGTGCAGGTACCGATATTGAATATTTAAAACAAGCAATAAAAGCAATTGATTCACCGCAAGACAGAGTTGAAATCGAGAAGCTGTTAAAAGATTACTGTACCAAAAAAGGAATTAAACCCAAAATTGCGGGACAAAGCTATCTTCAAGCTGTTTTATATGATGAATGCGATACTTTTCTTGGGGTTTCTACAGACCACAAAGAAATCCGTAAATTTAACGAAATGCTGATTGAACAGGGAGCATATACTCCAGAAGAAGCAGTTAAATTGCGAGCTGAACAGGCAGCCTTAGAAATTTTAGACGGCAATTTCAGCGGGATACAAGATGCCGTAAAAGAAATAAAAGATGCTAAAGTATTGGCTCAGTTAAATTCATTACTGGCTACTGAAGGTAAAAACAAAGGCTTTACGAACTTAGAATCTTATTTAAGCAAAAAAGGATTTTCTCAAACAAAAAGTGATTTAGTTTTTGCCGAACTTGCAAGTAAAAACCTAATTGATGTAAACAAGGCTGCAACAGTTGCATTTCGCTTGGTTCAAAATAACGATTTCGATAATCGAGCAATGGGTTTAAGAGCAATTACCAACGTCGAAATTGCAAACGCAGTTGATAAGGCGTTAAAAGCAAAAGGTTCAAGTCTTGCAAAAGTAATGAAAAAATTTAATAAAGAAAAAGAAATCTACAAAAACCTTGCGGCAAAATGGGATAAAATGGCAATATTTGGCGGAGGATTTCTTGCTGAATACATCTCTGACAAATACAATGAAAATACCGAGTTGTCTAACAACTTATACGTAAGGAATTCAAAACCAATAGCACTTACGAAAGAACAGAAATCCGCATATCAAATGACGGTCAAAACATTTGAAGATCAATTAAACAAAATGAAAAAAGATTATCAAGATGCACTGGACTCTCAAGGTGTTGTATCTGGCGCATTAAACGCATTTTGTTCGGTTTATAACATAGGAACAACCAGAGATGATATAGAAGCAAGAATTAAGCACGATGAAGAAACCTTAAAATACTTAAAACTTGCTGCAGAAGGCAGACTTGCAAAAGTAGAAAACGGAACAACTAAATCCGTAAGTTTTGAAGACGTATTTAAAGAAAGAGCATCAGAATTTATCACCGCAAACGGAGCTTCTATTTCTGCAATAAGAAATCAAATAAAGCCAAAAGAAGTAACAGAATTTAGCGTTGAAAAAGTTGAAAAAGTTTCAAAACAGGCAGAAACAATTGTTGCAATGGATTATGCAAAAGACAACCTTGTAATATGTCAAAGAGAACTCAATACAGCTCTAAAATCAAAAAATAATAGACAATTAACAACCGCAATTGTTGACACAATTGAAAAACTATCCCAAATGTCAGGCAAGCCAATGAGTTTAGACGGTCTTGGATACAAATTAAAAGGCGGAATTATTGTTGATAAAGCAACAGGGGCAGAAATTAGTGCCGATAAACTTTCAGAAGTTGCAGCACAGCTTCAAACAGGAATGAAAGACGTAACAAAAGCTCTATTTGGAGTAGAATACAACAGTTCCATAAATGATTCCGAGCTTGAAGAAATTTTAAATTCCGCATACGAAAAGAAAATGGACGGGCTTAAACAAGAATACAGAGAAGCATTCGGTCAACAAGCAACTGATGAAATGATTGAAAATTATATGAAAACAATCAACTACAGTAATATGGCTGTAAACTTTGGTCTGTTAATCGGCGCAACCATAGCAGCTCCGTTCACGGGTGGCGGCAGCTTGGCTGTTTTTGCGGCAACGACCGGAGTATCTTTCGGAATGAATGCACTTGAAAAATCAACAGATGCAGACGGTTATACGAATACGGAATGGACATCCGATGCAGAACAATCTCTGTGGGACGGCGCTCTTACAGCACTTGGATTCAAAGTCGGTCAGGTTGCTGATATGGCATTAAAAGGCGGCAGAGGATTTTTAGAGGCTGCAAAACAATCAAATAAATGGATTGCTGCAATGACCGCGAAACTTCCGGCTGATAAACTGGCAAAAGTTGAAGCGACAATGGAAAAATTGTCTAAGCTGGGTAATGTAAAAGCTGCCGAAATTTCAGAAAAAATAATAAACAAAAACCAAGCATTAATAACAAAACTAGCCCCGAATATCGATCCGTTAACCCTTAAAAAGGCAACTCTTTGCTTATCTGCAGTAGAAGCTATCGGTTTTGAAGTTTCAAGTGACACAGTACAATCTCTTGTTCAGATGTACTGTCAGGAGGGTGAATTTAATATTGAAGCATTTAATCAGGCATTGATAATGTCTGTAATCGGTAACGCTGCAGGTCATGCTTTCTCTGCGTTCGGTGAACTTAAAGAGGGAACTAAAGCAAACAGTGTTGATGACCTTTTAAAAAGCTTGAAAGGTTCAGACGGAAAGCCTGTATTCTCAACAGATGAAATCGACGACATAATTAAAAATAATCCTAAATTATTAAATTTAGAAAAAAATGACTTACAAGAGTTAGGTGAAAAACTTAATATCTTTAAAGAAATGAAAGACGCTGACGGAAATCCTATATTCAATACCGCTGAATTAAATTCATTAGTTAGGACAAATCCAATAATATTAGTCTGTCCGATAGATGAAATTCGAGCAATAAATAACAAAATCAACATCTTACAGGATATGAAAAATATTGACGGGAATCCTATATTCTCTAAAAGAGAACTGAATGATTTAATTAGAAACCCTAATACTTTGCTACAATTTTCTTCAACAGAATTGGAAGGGTTATCAAATAAAATAAATTCATTAAAGAATTTAAAAGATGCAAACGGACAACCGTTACTAACTCCTGATTTACTAAACAATATAGTAAAAGGAGGCGGCCCGTATATTACTAACATGCCTGACGAGGCATTTAGAGCACTTATCAACAAAGATGCTAATGCTGCTACATTCTTATTAGCAACTATTGAATCGTATGAAGACGCTGACCTGATAGTCAAATTACTCAATGCAGAAAAAACTGACCTGCAATTCCCTATCGCAGACTTAGAAGATATATTGAATGCTAAACATAATTCATCAATAAAAGATTTTGACAAATTCGTTGATAAAGTATTAACTCTTGATTTATCAGTAAATGCAGCAGGTACCAATAAAAACAGTATAGCCGTATGCATACTAAATAATATCAATAACGACAATCAAAAAACTATGTTTGAAAAATTGTTAAAAGACATTGATATTACAGAAAGCAAGCTCAATTACGGACAAATATCCACAATAGCAAAAGCTGCACAAACAACAGAGAATATTGCAACAATTGAAAAACTCGTCAATAGAGCCCTGAAAGATAAAGATGAAATGGCATCTGAGTTATTTTATGTTGAACAAATTTGTAACAAATATAACAATTTAACAAAGGCAAAACAAGCATTTTACAGCGATATTCTTTCACAATTAGCAAACTCGAAAGTTAGCCTTTTTGATATAAATTATGCAATAGCAAATTTATGGGGATATACAGATATTGCAGTGCTTGATAAAACACTGATACTTGATGCAATAAAAACAAATGATATTGACAAAATTTCATTTGCTATGACTGCACGCAAAGCCGATCTTGCTAAAGATACTCCGGTAATGCGTTACCTCAAAAAACACGGTTCACTACCTTATGACGTAATAGAAATAAACAATTTAAAATTAACAACACCATATCAAGAAAAGGCATTAGACACAATCCTTGAAAATTCAACACAAAACCGTTTTGAAGCACTCGCAATTCAAGATATGCTTAATAACGTAAAAAATCAAACAGACCTTGATAATTTAGAACAACTGTTAAAAATGAAAGTTAACGGAAACCCGCTTGATGCCTTCACGATTATTGAAAACCTCAAAAAAGGTAATGTTGATATTGATGCTATTGCCAAATCAATCAAAACTGAAACAGTTGCCTTTTCATTGACAGACAAAACTAATTTAATAAATCAATATGGTATTCAACCGAAATATGCTGCCGGACTGCTAGCCCTCAGAGCGTCTAACTTAAAACGCTTTAACAAAATTATTGATAGCGGATTACTTGACTTGATAAAACAAGGTAAAATTGATGAAAGCATATTAAAAAACATTGATAATAATACCTTCTTATCAAACAGAACACTAAAAGACATAAGAAAAATTGCAAACGGAGAATCTCTGATTACTACGTTGAAAAACCAGTCAGATGTGGCAAATATCGGCAAACTTGTAGAAAACGGAGATGTGGCTGAATTTAACGGAAAATTATACGTAAATGACAACGGAAAAGCTGTTGAGTTAAAACTTTCAAGACAGAAATTTGAAGAATTATTCCCGCCATTAACCAGAATTTCATTTGAGCAATGCTCTCTCGGAGATTGCTGGTTCATTTCTACCCTTGACAACTTGATGGATTTACCTAAAGGTCGAGTATCTTTGTACCAATTATTGGAACAAAGAGGTGATGATATTTTTGTCAAATTCCCGGGAACAAATGATGAAATTAAATTCCCTAACGGCAAATCAATATTGACTCCAAATAATAAACAACTTCGTTCACCTGCTCAAATAACGAGAGGAGTTGGAAATGCTGAAGGAACAGCCGAAGGCATACTGATGATAGAACAGGCTTATGCAGTTCACAGACTTCGCAATGGTGCAAGAGCATACGATGCAACAAGTTCAGTAACAGACATTTCTAAAGTTGCAGATATTGAAGAATTAATGAAACGCCTTAAAGGCGGCTTCAATAGTGAAGTGCTAAATGAAATTTTTGGTACAAAAATTACAACTGACTACTTTGGAAGCAATGTAATAAACAGACAGAAAATGAAAGAACTTATTGAACAATACGCAAATGATGAAAATGTTTTCATATCGTTTGCAACACGAGCAGAGGAAGCTCAAGTTGAAAGTTTGCTTTCGGATAAATATGATATATATTCTTCTCATGCGTATGCAATCAAAGGGTATGATAAACAAACAGGCATGGTTTATATAACTAATCCTTGGCATACCTCAGTCGTAACTGAAGTCCCTATTTACGAATTAGAAAAATATATGGATTACATGGCAGTTGCACAATTTGATAATGCCGTTGCAGCAGCTCCTGCTCCGACCCCAAAAACAATAGCACCTCGCTCCGCATCAGATGGTACCTCATCATCAACTACTGCGCAAAGGCTTAACAACAACCCTAAATATACAAGCGTAACTTACGAAGAACGCCTAAATCAAGTCGCAGATATCATTGATGATTTACGTAACGAAGCAGCTAACGGAACACCAATTACTCAAGATTTGGTTCAGTCAAAAATCGACCAACTCGATGAAACTTTAAGAGGTCAAAACAGCTTTGTTTCAACAGAACAATACTGGGTAATTCAAGATATTTTAAGAACTGATGAAGTGTTAGCTCCGCAATGCAAAGGGTTTGTTGAAAATCTTATTGAGGGCGGATTTGAACCTGAACCGTCAAAATTTGCTCAAGACCTTGCAAAACAATTGAAAAATAACCCTAAATATACGAGTGTAAGCTATGATGAAAGATTAGACCAAGTTGCAGGAATTATTGATGACTTGCGTAACGAAGCAGCTAACGGAACACCAATTACTCATGATTTGGTACTAGCAAAAATTGACCAACTCGATGAAACGTTAAGAGGTCAAAACAGCTTTGTTTCTACAGAACAATACTGGGTAATTCAAGATGTTTTAAGAACTGATGAAGTTTTAGCTCCGCAATGTAAGGGATTTGTTGAAAATCTTATTGAGGGAGGTTTTGAACCTGAACCGTCAAAATTTGCTCAAGACCTTGCAAAACAATTAAAAAATAACCCAAAATATACGAGTGTAAGCTATGATGAAAGATTAGACCAAGTTGCAGGAATTATTGATGACTTGCGTAACGAAGCAGCAAACGGAACACCAATTACTCAAGATTTGGTACAGTCAAAAATCGACCAACTTGATGAAACTTTAAGAAGTCAAAACAGCTTTGTTTCTACAGATCAATACTGGGTAATTCAAGACATTTTAAGAACTGACGAAGTTTTAGCTCCGCAATGCAAAGGATTTGTTGAAAATCTTATAACGGGCGGATTTGAACCGGAAACTGCTGCTATTGACGGTGTCAGAAGGGTAAATAAAGGTTCTGAAAATGTTTCTGACGGCAGAAATTCTTTTAGTAATGTTTTTGGGGACTTTGATTTTAACAAAATTGATAATCTAAGATATCAGGGAACCTTTTCTAAATTAACAACAGACATGGGCTTTAACGCTAAAGCACTTGAAAATCTTGATAGAGATACAATATACCAACTACATAAAACAGTTTCTGAGATTGACAATAATGCATATTTATACAAAAACGGTGATGATGCACATAAAGTTAATATTGACGAACTCTTAGGCTCAATTAAGGATGATGAAATGAAAGCGCGTATTGCTGATTTAATTGAACAAAATCCACAGTACAAATCTTATATGGTTGAAAGTTACACCTCTCCTGAATTTAAAAATCTTCAAAGCATGTACGGACGCAAAAGTGAAGACGTTGCTTCATACATCAGAGAAAAAATCGCTGATTGTAAATCAATAAAAGATGTTGAAATTCTCGAACAATATATAAAAGATGCGTATTCTTCTACCGGAGTAACTACTGCTTATGACGGTTTAACAGAGCGGTTAAAGGCGAAACGCAATGAACTTGTAGGAAATGCTTATACACACATGGATAAGGTCAAGGATCTAAGCATGCTCCCGTCTGTAGATAACTTCAAAAAGGCTATCGAAAAACAAATTGCAGAGGCTCAAACTTTAGATGATATCAATTTGCTGGGTAAAGACCTGAACGATTATAGAGCACGCGCAAATGCCGGTAATGATTATTCAAGTATTGAAACTTTACTGCAAGAAAAGAAAAATTCAATATTGTATAATGACGCCAAACAAAAATTGGAAAAGGCACAGCACCTTGATGATATAGTTTATCCGCAAGGAAATAGTGAAATCGAAGCACTTGCAGTACAGCAGCGTAAATCTGAAATTAAAGCAAAAGCACTTGAGGCTGAAAAAGATTTCCTTAGCGGTAAATCTATTCCTGATGAAGAAACAATGAAAGATATTATTCTTTCAAGACTGGAAGATGTAAAAACTCCTGAGGATCTGGTTCCGCTGGTTGAAGAATTAAAACTCTATGACAGCAAAACTGATATGTACCACGGTGAAATTAATTCATTTATAATGCGTAAACGTACAGAATTAAGACTACCTATTATCAATGAGTATAAGTCCGATATCCTCACTCAATTGAAAGATTGTAAAACCGAAGATAACTTGCAAAAACTTCAAGATAACTATGCGAAATTCAAAGAAACAAATACACAATATAGCATTTCAAAGGACGAGAAAAAACTATTTAGCGAAATAGATGCTGCTTTTGAAAATGCAAAACGTAATATTCGTTCATCTCAAGACGTAACTCCGACAGTTTCGCAGAATAAAAATGTAAATTCTCTTAATCAAGAGGACTTTGACAAAATGTTTGGTATGGGAATGTTCTCAAGACTTAAGAGATTTACAAATTCATTTTTGGGGAAATCTGATGAAAAATTACTGACTTCAACCAAGGTTTCGGATAAAATCTCTGCATTGAGGAGTATTAACGATATGTCGGGAAAACCGAAATTCTCAGAACAAGAGTTGGAAGAATTTAAACGTATGTTGGATTTTTATGCAGAACGCAGCGGAAGTCTTGCAGATATTCCTCTGAATACAATGTATGCGGCGGCAAATCTGCCTGATGTTCATACCGCAAAAGACTTGGCTGTTCTTATGATTATTCCTACTAATGCGGATGAATTTAAAGTGTTTGATTTTATGGTTAAGACAAATTCAGTATCTTCAAGTAATGGCATGGTTAGTATGCCAAAAACCGGAACCTTAAATTCTGAATTTATAAGAACTTTCATGGATTTGACCCGAAGAACTAATATTAGTGCAGATGATAAAATAAGGCTTTTAAGTGTAATGCTTGATGAAAACGGTCCAATCCGTCCTGCAATAGGTAAGTTAGATTCAAATGCTGCAAGTGATATTGCGGGGATTTTTGAGCATGTAAAATCGTCAGGGGATGTTGAGCGTATTATCCAAAATATTGAAAATTTCAAAAAAGTAAATCTTCCCGGTGCCCAAATGCGTTTAGCAGATTTTGATACCGTCCTTAGTTTGGAAGAATTTATGATGCAAAATCCTGATATATAATTGCAAATAGCAAAAAAATATTGTAAAATAAAAGAGGTAAAATTATGGCAATAAAAATGAACAGCGGAAATCACGATTATTTTAACAGACTACAATTAAAAATAGAACAAGCTCAAGCTGATAATAAGCCTTTTTTGCATTATGTTAAAAGACAATTAGAGCTTTTAGAAGAAGCACATGATGAATTTGTTGCCAAAGCGCAAAAAGAGGGGTTTGATATCAATGCACCAAAAGTAGGCGAAATTGAAGTTCAACAGTATTCTGCAATGAGAGCTTTGGCAGAGAAATGGGGTCTTCCGTCTGAAAAATACGATAACCTGATAAAAAATGTTCAAATTAGGATTTTCGGTAAAGAAAATTACGAAAACTTTTTTGGAAAATAAACTAAGGTAAACTATTAAATTCCTGTTTATACCCCAAATTCATCAAGCAAATTATCAACAGCTTTTGAGGTAGCGGCTTTTGCTTCATCTTGCGCTTTTTGTTTAGCCAATTCTTGAGCATATTTTTGCACGGTAGCCTCATCTAAAATTATCGCCACATCAGATAATTCACGAATTTCTTTCAGATTATCCAAAGATCCTTGCACCGAGCGACAATCATAAACAGGTTCGGGTTTTTCCGGTACAAAGTGTCTTTTAACCCACTTTGTAAAAACCGGCGCTCCGTCACATTCAATGAGAATTTCATTTTCATCAGGAATTGATTTCCCATCTTTTTCTAAACCGGCGTAACGCTTTACGTGATAGCCCCAAGGTCCGTCATTAAAGAATCCGAAATAAGCACCTTTATCACTTTCAAGTTTTGCAACGATATCGCCATTTTTGTCTGATATTCCTATGTGATAATATTTTGTATCCTTTAATCTTTCACCGATTATCTTTAACTCATTAAGAGACTCCATAGGTAATTCTTTTAACGACTTTTGTGCGTTTTTATTTATCCTCAAAGCCATTCCGAAATTAGGAGATTGTACGCTGCTTACTTTCATATTTACCCTTTCGACGTTTAAATAACAAGTTTTTTAAAGTACATAAAAATAAAATTTGCTATATTGTTATTCTATTATGAAGTTTTGTCAAATTAAATAGCAAAATATTTTTTTAGAGGATTTATAATCAAATAAAAGGGGAATATTATGAATAACACAATTGATACACATATTTCATTTAAAGCAAATATTGATTCTAAATTTTTAAACGCAGCGGATGCATATTTAAAAAATCAACCACCAAAACAGTATAAACAGTTTAATTCAGCAGTAAGAAGATTTGTTGAAATCCCAAATTCTGACCATTTAACTATCTCTTACAAAAGAAGTTTTCAAAACGGATTACCGACACATTCTCTTTATGCAAATGAAGCCGGACAACCTCCGATATTATTAACCGTAAAAGACCAATTCAGAAAATTAATTCAAAAATTTTCATATATGAATGAGTATGAATTTAAGATAAAAACCGGCTTGATAAAGAAATAAAGCTCTGCAGATTGGAGTTCCTACCCAAACAACCATATTTATTATTTGAACTGCTACTTTTTCTCAAGTCACTTGGTAAATTATAATTTTAAACAGATCCTGAAACAAGTTCAGGATGACATACTCGTAAAACATTCCCTCTCCTAAGGTAGGAGAGGGCTAGGGTGAGGTCTGGTCAAAGATATTCAAATTTACTTCAACAATAATAGACCCATGTCATCCTGAAAAAACTAAAAATCAAGCGGCGAAGCTGCGTAGATTTTGTTT
>JBJEGJ010000022.1:0-146356 GCA_051874955.1 Candidatus Gastranaerophilaceae bacterium | reverse complement strand
CTCCAAAAACGTTGATTCTTCTTTCAAAACCTTTAATGCTTAAAATTAATCATTTTACTTTGAATTGCATTTAACAAATGTTAGTGCCAAAATAAAAGTATGATTTACAAGGATGAAGAAAGAAAACCCCAAATATGGTTTTGCGGTGCGCACTTTATAAATGACATTTATACGGGATTTTTAAATCCTATAATGCCGTTTATTGCAGAACAGATACGCATTTCAATGCCGATAGCAACGATAATTTTGAGCTGTTCGCATATTTTTTCATCACTTATGCAGCCGTATTTCGGTTTTTTCGCTGACAAAATCAGAAAACGCGCTCTTATATTTTGGGGATTACTTTTTACCTCAATATTTATATCTTTCGCACCTGCTGCCAATAACATTTGGCTAATGATTTTGTTTATTATTTTTGGAAGCTTGGGCTCAAGTCTTTTTCACCCGCAGGCTTTGGGATTAATTTCAAAATTTTCGACTTCCGATACGGCAAGGAATATGGGGATTTTTATCGCTTGCGGAACTTTGGGATTTTCAATGGGCCCATTATTATCCTCAACTATCGCACAATACTTTGGACTTAACAGAATGCCGTTTTTAGCAATACTTGGGATTTTATGCGCTTTAAGTATGTTCAAATTCGTTCCGAAATTTTCGGATGAAAAAAATACAGTTCCCAAAATAAATTTAAAGCAAGCACTTATTGATATTTTAACCAACCATAAACTGAACATCTTAAATTTAATTGCAATGTTGAAATCACTCATCACAACATCATGCTCTATTCTATTGCCGTTTTTATGGAAATCTCAAGGATTTTCAAAATTCCAAATCGGCTTGGCAATGTTTTGCTTTTTATTCTTAGGCGGAATAGCGTCGCTTTTGAGCCCGAAATTTGAAAAGAAAATCGGTACGGCAAATGTATTTTATATATCAATGATTTCAACATGCCCAATGATGATATTATTCATGCTTACATACAAAACCATGCCTGCAATTTCATTTATAATTTATGTACTTATGGGATTTGTCACTATGTTCGCAACTCCGATAACAATGAGCATGGCTCAAAAAGTTTTACCACAATACAAAAGCATAATCGGCGGTTTTATAAACGGATTTTCTTGGGGAATTGTTGCAATTTTAATGTCTGCAATAGGCTATATCGCGCAAGCAACAAGTATTGTGCCGGTACTTGTCGTAATATCTTGTATCCCCGCATTAAGTTCAGTTCTGGTAAAAGAACTGTTTAAAAATGAAAATCAGTTAAATTAAGCAACTAAAGAAAGATACTTGGAATGGTCTTCTGTTGTATTTTTTACAAATAAAGACTTAAAGGCATTGAAAATACGCTTTACAACACCTGTAGTTTTAACAAACTCCGATGATTTTTTGCCATACTGTCCAAAGCCCTCACCTAAAGATTTTTTCGGCTGACATTTAGCCGTATTTTCACTATGACCAATATTTGATTTCACGTCGAAATATCCGATAGAAGAAACTAACATTCTTTAACCCCAGCTATTTATTGCTCATCAATTGTACAATAAAATTTTTATAAAATCAAGCTAAAAAAATGCGCTTTTAAATTTTTAAAAGCGCAGTATTCCAGAAAGGTATTATTAAACTTAATCTAAACCATGCATTATTTTATTGTTGGTAGAAATCATATTCATTGCCGAATACATATTTGATATAGAATCATACCTGTTATCCAAACTTTTCAATTTGGACAAATAAACAGATAACTGCGATAAAACTGCAGGATTATTTTCGGCTTCCTCAAGTTGGCTTTCCAATTTATCTCCTATTGCATTTAACATTTCACTAATATCGTCATCATCCGATAACGATACCCCTACAGCCGTAGCTAATGATTTAGCTTCTGTACGAATTTCACCTTCTGAAGCGTTGTCGTAATCTTCCCTTTGTTCCCTTGCCTGCTTTTCCCTTTCAGCTTTTCTGATTTTTGATTGCGCTTCAGATTCCGTCATCCCTTGTGTTTCTTCAATCCCCAATTGTGCCAATTTTGATTTTGTAGAATCGCTTAACGACGATTTTTTCACCGACGATTCAGATGCTGCTGTTGCGCCTGCATTTACGCTTGAAACTGATGTTGTCATAAACACGTCCTTTCTTTTGCTTGTGAGCCTCTCTCTTATTTGACTAAGTACAAAAACACTATCGACAACTTGAATTAAAAACTTTAGGAATTTTAGCCAATTGTAAAGAAAAGTTTACATGTAGAATTTTCTACTTGAAGAAAAATTGACTTTTTGGGATTTTATATTAAATACTGATTGTTAAAATTTGAAACTTAAACACGAGAAAAGAGGTTAATTATGGAGAAAAAAATTCGCTACACTAACAGTTTAACTTATCAAATCATC
The DNA here is from genome assembly GCA_051874955.1 of Candidatus Gastranaerophilaceae bacterium. Lineage (GTDB taxonomy): Bacteria > Cyanobacteriota > Vampirovibrionia > Gastranaerophilales > Gastranaerophilaceae > Zag111. The sequence goes on along the minus strand of JBJEGJ010000022.1, from coordinate 143,966 downwards.
TTAACTGCAAATTACTTTGAAAAATTTACAAGAAAGTTTTATGAAGAAGACACCACTGCGCGCGTTTCATTTGATGAATACGTAATGTTGGATACACTTGTTTGCTACCCTCATATTGATATTAATTTGCTGTCGCAAATGACAATGACCGAATTAAAAGAAACAGAAAGAACCATCAATAAACTGATAAAAAAGAAATTACTTATCAAAACAGCAAATCAGGAAGAAAAAAAGTTTACACACTACAAGCTGACCGAAAGCGGCAAAAGAGTTTATGAAGAAATCATGCCAAGACACGACAAAATGATAGTCGTACTGCACAAATTTTTATCTGAAAACGAGCTGCTATCTTTCACTAAAAGTCTTTTAAAGATACGAAACATACTAATATCATTAAGCAATTAGTGTTTTCTATAGTACGTTATTAGAATATCAGGAGAAAAAATCCGGCAGTCATAAAATAACATATTCTCACAATCAGAAATATGTTCTGCCTGTTTGCCGTAAAAGCATGACTTTCCGGAATTATCGCCTAATATTTTCGGGGCAACAAAATGATATAGCTTATCAGCATAAGGCAAAAAACTTTCATTTATACCCCCGCCTGCTTCAACAATAACACTCATTATGCCAAGTTCATATAAATTTCTCAGAATAAACTCCACATCCAGTTTTGCATCTTTCACCGGCGTTGGAATATAAGTAACATTTTTTGAATTATTATTAGGTGATAAATTACTGTCATAAAAAACAAAAATTTTTCCCTGTTGGTATATTTTAGCGTTTAAATTCGTTTTTAAGTTCCTATCCAAAATTATTTTATTTTTGTGCTCCATAGTCGGATTGTCGGCAATTACCGTAGAAGAAGAAGTTAAAACAGCATCATATTTTTTTCTGATGAGCTTTACTTGCGCCCTTGCCGCCTCTGAGGTAATCCACTTTGAATCACCGTTATAGGTACTTATTTTACCGTCAATTGTTGTTGCGGTTTTTATTGCAACAAAAGTTTTTTTCTCGTTCTGATTTTTTATAAACACCTCATTTAATTGCTTACATTCATCTTCCAAAACAGGGCCGACAAGTTCAATTCCGGCTTCTGATAATTTTTTCAACCCATTGCCCGAAACAATAGGATTTGGATCCTTCATACCATAAACAACTCTTTTAATTCCTTTTTCAATAATCAAATCAGCACAAGGCGGAGTTTTCCCATAATGAGAACAAGGTTCCAGATTTACAACCAATGTACAACCTTTGGCATCGTCAAGTTTTAATAAAGCATCTCGTTCTGCGTGGTTTTCACCGTATTTTTTATGATATCCTTCAGAGATAATTTGACCTTGCGGATTAACAACAACACAACCGACCAAAGGATTTGGAGTAGTGTTTCCCTGAGCCAATTCGGCTAATTCTATACACCTGTTCATATATGTAATATATTCTTGCATATTTGTATTTTATACTAAATTATGCTAAATTAAAATAGCAAGGGGCACGAAAAGGAGAGGAGAAAAACAATGGTAGATTTAAAATACATAGGACATAGTGCTTTTGAAATCAAAAACAACGACAAATCAGTATTGATTGACCCTTATGTATCTGTTAACGAAAACTACAACTGGCATGAACAACCGATAACAGATATTTTGTTAACTCATGCGCACGGAGATCACGTAGGAGAAGCTCTTGAGATTGCAAAAGAAAAAGATATCGAAATTACGGCAATCGCAGAACTTGCAGGATATTGTAAAGCGCAAGGTGCAAAAGCTAAGTCTGTAGGTTTGGGCAGTTGGATTAATTATTCTTGGGGTCGTGCGGTATTTTTACCGGCTTTCCATTCAAGTTCATTACCTGACGGAACTTACGGCGGAGTTGCAGCAAGCATATTACTTGATGTTGACGGAGTCAGAATATACCATGCCGGAGATACTTGCCTGACAGGAGAAATGAAAACAATAAAAGAATTATATGCGCCACAAATTGCGCTTTTGCCTATCGGCGGAAACTATACAATGGATGTTGAACACGCAGCTATGGCTGCTAAATGGCTTGGAGTAAGAACGGTTATCCCTATGCACTATGGAACATTCCCTGAAATTCAAGCAGATTTGGAAAAATTTGCAAAACTTATCGCATTTAGCAACACGGCTTGCCAAATTCTAAATCCTGCAGATATCAAGTAGAACAATCAAATAAGTAAAGAATTGGCGGCAGATAAAATCTGCCGCCTCTTACAAAAAGAGGTATTATGAATATTTTATTTGTCATAGACAGACTGGAATTGAAATATTTTGAAAACAACAACTTAGTAACAAATTTCACTCTGATTAAAAAATTTTTAGAACTTAAAAACGACGTGTTTATAACAACAATTGATATGTTAAAAATAAAGAGTTCAAAAGCTTATGTCAACTGCTACAAGGCATTAGTAAACGGGGAAGAATTATTCTATGACAAATCTACATTTTGCGAAAAACCGGTTGAAGAATTTAAACTGGTAATGTTTCGACCTGATCCGCCGTTTGATTTGGATTATCTTAACGCAACTTATGTTTTTGACTTTGTTGACAGAAGCAAAACTTTCATCATAAACGATACAAAAGCTATCAGAAATTTCAATGAAAAAATGCACGCTGTGATATTTAATGAATTTATGCCAAATAATATCGTTACGTCCTCAAAAGCAGATATTATGCAATTTTTGAAAGAGAACAACGAAATTATCTTAAAGCCGTTAAATCAATGTTTTGGTGGCGGAGTTATGTACCTAAAATACGGCGACAAAAATACCGCAGTTATAATCAATTCAATGACGGATAACGGTAAAAAACTGATTATGGTTCAACAATATATACCAAGCGCAATCTACGGAGATAAACGAGTTCTAATATTAGGGGAAGATGTTCTACCGTATTGTGTACAAAAAACCCCAAGTAACGATGATTTCAAATTCTGTGAACACAACGATGACCACGTAAAAAAAGCTGTTTTGACAGAGGATGAAAGAATAAAATTTAAAACTGTTGCGAAAAAACTCAATACAATGGGAATATATATGGCAGGGCTGGATGTAATTGACGGTAAAATTATTGAAGTCAATGTTACAAGTCCGTGTTACTTTATAAAAGAAATCAATAAAAACTTTGAAATAAATATAGAAAATACAATTGTAGATTTTATACTAAAAAAAGCTGAAGAACATCAGTTACTAAAGACAATGTAATAGCAAAAATATTTATTTACAAACTTTAAACCATATATGTTGATAACAATTACCCCTATTAGAAATAATACATATCAAAATAAAAAACAGACAAAATACACTCAATTCAAAACTATACAAGATACCGTCAGTTTTGGACAAAAAGACCTGCTTAGCCAATCACCTGAAGAAATTACTACACAAGTAAAAAACTCTCTTACCCTGAAAAATTTTATTGCCGCAGGCGGTGATGCAGAAGTTTACAAAATTGAAAACAGCGATTATTGTATCAGAATTCCATTCATTAACGGCAGTTCAAATAATAAAAAACCTATATCTAAGGTTAAACAAATTCTTGAAAACCAAAAGCCGTTTTCAATCACAACCGAAATATCTCCAAGCGATAAGGTAAACCACGTAAAAGCAAAACTCAACAACAAATACTCTATAATGAAATATATCAACGGAATGCCTGTAGCTACCCCCTTTATGAGCGAGGATGAAATTATCCGAAATGCAAAAACTATCGAAGAAGCTCCGATTGAAAGTTTTTCAAAACTTTTACACCAAGTTTGCGAAGCATACAAATATAATATGTATTTTGACTGTACAAGCGTCAATGTGATTGTAAACCCTAAAGACAAAACTTTTACCGCTATAGATTTTTATAAAGCTGAGTTTCCGGAATCACTCCACCCGTTGAGCCATATTTTTGCGGCACTTAGCACCACAAAAACAACAACAGAGCAACAAAAAATATTTGCAGGGAAGATTTTTAAAGCAACTTTAGAAGAACTGAAACCAAACGTAACACCTTGCACAAGTATTACTAACTTTGATTTTTACAGATTTATATATAAACTTGCAAACGGCGGTATAATTGAAAACCAAAACTATGTAAACCTTTTATGTCAAATGTTTGCAGATATTGAAGAATTAAAAATGAAAGAAGCGCGAAGAATTGATGTTACAAGAGTTTTAAACGGTAAAATAAAAGTAGTAAACACTCTTGTCAAACAACTTTTTAATGTCGTATGATTACGCCCTTGAAAAGACCTCAACATCAATATCATCAAAAGTATTTGTATTAAAATAGGCACAAGATGCAACCATAGAGGCATTATCCGTACAATACTTCATAGCCGGTGCAAAAACTTTATACCCTTCATTTTCAAGAGCAAAGACTTTTTTACGGATTTCAGAATTTGCCGCAACTCCGCCCGCAATCACAACCTGCTTGTAGCTACGCTCTTGCAATGCTTTTTTCAGTTTTTTAACAAGCGTTTTTGAAACACATTCCTGAAAACTTGCACAAATATCATTTACGGGAAGTTCTTGACCGTCAAATGATTTTACCAGACGTAAAACTGCTGTTTTCAATCCGCTAAAGCTGAAGTTATACCCATCTACTTTACCCTCAGGAAGTTCAAAGGCTTTTGGATTACCGATTTGAGCTAATTTATCAAGTCTTGGACCTCCCGGATACGGCAGCCCGATTAGCCTTGCAACTTTATCATAAGCCTCCCCTACAGCATCGTCAATTGTTTCACCTAAAATTGTCTGCTTAGAATAAGATTCAACATCAATAATCTGAGTATGCCCGCCACTTACCAACAATGCCATAAAAGGCGGTTTTAATTCAGTGTCAATATAATTAGCGCAAAGATGAGCATTCAAATGATTTACCCCGATAAACGGCTTATCATGGACTAAAGCTAATGTTTTTGCTGCGTTCAAACCCACAAGCAAACACCCGACAAGTCCCGGCCCGACAGTACCTGCAAATGCAGTTATTTGCTCCGGCGCAATTCCTGATTGTTCAAAAGCCTCCTCAACAACAACATTTATTGCATCTAAATGTTCTCTTGCTGCGATTTCAGGAATTACTCCGCCAAATTTTTCGTGCGTTTTGATTTGAGAAGCTACAATATTTGCAACCACCTCTCTGCCATTTTTTACAATGGCACAAGCCGTTTCATCACAGCTTGATTCAATCGCCATTATATAATTGTCACAACCGCTTTCGATTCCTATATTTACGGTCTTTTCACTAAATAAAGTCTTTCTGTCCATAATTGTAATGTATTACAAATATAGGCAAAAAAAAACCCTTTCTTTTGAAAGAGTTTGGAATCTTTTTCAATTCCTCGTGTAACTGTTAGTGTGTAGTAGGTAGTGTATAATTTATGTCTCGTGTTTATTTACTGTTTAATGTTTGCTTATCGCTCACATTTATATAAAGTATTTTTCGAGTATATAATTGACATATATTCAAAAAATCGTAACAATTCTTAACTTTATATTAAAGCCAGTAATAACGGGAGTTATAGAACCCAAAGATACCAAAATACCTGATTATTATGAATTTACATTAAAGTTTTAATACACTGTTGCCGTTAATTTTTAAGTACATTGTATAAGGCTATTACTAAATCATGACAACAAATAAAGTTGGGCAAAAAGAACAAGTAAATCTTAACCAATTTCACGTGGGTTTGAAAAGAAGTGAAGCAAAAACAAAAGCTCAGACCTCAATTTTTAATGCACTGGATAAAGATAAAGATGGCGTAATTGAGAAAAATGAAATGCAAGGTGTAGTTCAAGGGAAACGCAAAGTCAATGGGAAATGGGTTAATCAGCAATTCATAAAAATTAAAAATCTGGAAAACGGGCGTTCTCTTGTTGTGGATGCAAACGGACGACAGTATGTCATGGCTCACGACGGAATAATATTGAAACAGGATTATGTAGACAACCCTGAAAAGTATAAAAAAGCAATTCAACAAAAACGAATACAAACAAGACAAACTTCCGAAAAACTTGCGGACGAATTTTACAAAATTGCTGACGAAAACTCAGGCTACAGCAGCATGAAAAAAATGCAAAATTTGCTGGATACAAAAATCAATTCAAAAAATATTACATCTTTTTTGGACGCATACGACAGAAAAAAGACCAAAAAAGATGATTCATCAATTATTGATACCGTTACAAGTGAAATTGGAGCGGGAGGTTCTACAGAACAAAGAAAAGTCTTGATGACAATAATGAATAAACTTTGCGAAGCCGCAAAAAATGCCGGAGTTTCAGACGAAAACATCAAAAAAGCTTACAAATATTTTGAAACAAGTTTAAATAAAGAATTTGCGGCAAAAGCCAGACGTACAAATCCGAAAGATATGGAAAAAGCCATTGACTTCCTGCGCGGAGAAATAGCGGCAAAACAAACTGCAAACGTTAATAAAATGTCAACAAAAGATGCCATAAAATCATTCAATGCAAGCTTTATAAAAGAGAACAATTCTGCACAAAGCGCTTATAATGAAGCAAAAGGCGAAGGCTGGTCGTGGTCTGCCAAAATGGGGGACACAGTTTGCGGTTGGTTTGGTTGCAACACTATAGAAGAAATGGAGAAAAAACTTGGCGCTAACGCAAAAGCAGTAAAAAGCTTAGTATCCGCAAAAACTGAAGCAGAGTTCAAAACAAGATATAAACAAGTATTTGGAATTGAATTTGACCCGCAAAAAATTGCAGCAGCAGAAGCGTCGCAAGGCAATTATATAATGGCGCAAGGATTATCGCAAGGTATAAAAGTCTACAACAAGTTACTAAGTAATGCCAATAATCAAACACTTTCTCAATTCGAAAATTCCGTAAAATCGACATTAAAACTAAATGATGAACAATTTGCATTATTTCAAAAAACAGTTTACGCAAATTGTAAAACCGACGCGGAGAAAAAACAGGCACTTACACTACACATGCGAAACGCTCAAGGACAACTTTCAAGCCAATACAATAATTTAACAAGAGGCAAAACACTTGAACAAATGGGCAAAGACTGCGAACTTATTGCCAAAAGTGCTTTTGGAACAAATGATATATCAAAAGATATTGCACAATTTACCGATAACATGGCAACAACGGAAATGATAGCAGACATTACAGGTGATATTGTCCTTACTGCTGCAGTATCGGCAATCCCCGGCGGAGCAGCTTGGGGAAGTGCAAAATTAGCTGCAAGTGTAACTAAATGGGGTGCAAAGGGAGCTAAAGTTGCAAAAGTATTAACCAAAACCGCTAACGCCTTTGAGAAAGTAAAGAAATTTGAACAAGGTACACAATATGCCCAAAAAGCTGCGCAGGGAAGCAAAACTGCAAAAGCCGCAAACATTGCATCCAAAACCGTATCAAGTGCAGGAAACGCAGCAGTCGGAACTGCGATTTATGAGAGTTCGGCAACTAACCATAGTGCCGAAGAAATTAAGAACAAATGTCTTACAAACGGCGTATACGGGGCAATTGGTGCCGGCGCATCCGAACTTGCACCAAAATTGATGCAAGCCTTCAAAATTAACAGCAATCTGGCAAATGAAATTGCCGAAGAAATAATAAATGCCGTAGGCAGTCTTGGAGTAGAAGCTGCCAAAGGCGGAGAATACGGCACAACAGATGCAGCAATGGATATCGTTTCAGGTATTCTTATGGCAAGACTTAGCCACATCGGCGGAGGAGGAAAAGTCCACACCAATACCCCTGACGTAACAAGCGCTAAAACCAAACCGTCTTTATCTGAAAGTGATAAACTTACAAAATCTCAAAAACCACTTGATAACGGAGTAGTCTTTTCTCAAAGAATAATAAAAGACTTAGACAATCCGAAAGTACAGGGACAAGTGGGCGACTATATGGACAATCTGCTTGAATCAGTCCCGACTCAAAACAGCAAAATAAAAGGCTCAATTGAACTTGAAGCAGACTATTTGTTACCTGACGGAACACTTATCGCAAGAAAATCAACCGGTGATACGGGCGAATTAGTCTGGGATGAAGTTACACAAAAATATAAATTGAAAGAAAATGAATCCGCAATTGCTTTTTGGATACGAGATCCTGACGGAAATGAACACATGTTGACTGCAACAACACCTGAAAACAGAGAAAAGGCTCAACAACTGATAAACTATTGTTCAACGCAAGAGCCAATTCCGCGTTCACAAATTGATGCGGTTCAAAAACAACATTTGGATAATCTAAAAAGTAAAAATACCCAAAACTCAACTTCTGATACAAAAATAGACAATGAATCAAAAATAATGCTTGACGCAGATGGAATGCCTTTAGCCGGTGGCGTAAGCGGCTCGTCTTCCGGTGGAGGTTTCTTTAGCAAAATTAAAAATAAAATTTCTGATCACTTTAGCTCGGAAACCCCTATAGAAAAACAAGTTAGAATTGCAAATGAAGCAAAAACGCAAAGAGCAATTGACATCGGACTTAATGATGCTATTGCTCAAGGAAAAGTTAATTCTGATATTCACGACAGAATAAATGCATCGGGTTCACGAGCTTCAATTTCAGATGCAACAACAGGTTATGCCATTTCTGACAGACTGATTGATGCTTTAGAACGTCAGAAAAACGGAAACACGTTTGTTACAAGATTAAGTGATAATATCGACTTAAACAATATTTCTCGGCATATTGAAAATGGCGGAGTTTGCTCTGTAAATGGAAGATTATACATTAACAATAATGGCGAAGCTGTTCCTATACGAATGTCACAAAAAACATTTGATAGACTGTTTGATCCGATGAAACTTGCTACAATGACACAAGATGGCGGAACTCATATTTGTGTTGCGACTTCGCAAATAAATTCTATGCTTGAAACTCCGTCAGGGCGTACTCGTTTGTTTACAATGCTGGAAGATACGGGAGATGGCATTAAAGTTAATCTTAATAATGGGAAAAGTCCTATATTTTTCCCAAACGGCAAACCTGTAAAAATGCCGGGAAGATTTATGACAAATGCGCCTGATGGTGTGCAAATGATTGAACAGGCGTTTATGGCAAATCATATTAAAAAGTCTTCAACTGCACAGATGACAGATATTTCGACATTAAGTGCAGATAACCTTGGAAAACAGTCTACAGAAATTATGAATAGAAGGACTATGGATGAAGCAGCAAGAGATATTGGCGGAAGTAGTCAAATATCATTTTCAACTCAAAAAGGTAACGCTTTCAAAGGTTATATATTTAAAGAAAATGTACATGATGAATTAGAAAAATTATTGAATAATTTTATACCGGGACAAGATGTAATGATTTGCCACTGGGGCGGTCATGCAAAATCTGTTGTTAATTATGATCCAAAAACTCAAATTGTAACTTATCGGGATCCTATGAGTTCCGGAGTTGATACCCAATGTACATTCACCCAGTTTATGAATAAAGGTTCCCACGATTACGGGCTGCAAATTTCACTTCAGAAAGCCCCATCCGCATCTGCATCATCTGTACCTAAAGAAGCTAAAACCGCATCGAAAGTTTCCACGCCTCAACCAGCGACTACTCAGGAAACGACAGTACCGTTAAAACCAAAAGAAGTATCTGTAACCACAAGTACAAGTGACTTTGTTTCAAAAACTACAAACTTGACAAACAGACCATTAGTAGTTGCAAGAACCGCAAGCGGAACACCTATAGGGGCTTCCGTAACTAACTCTAATGTGATAATAATTAAGGATGGAAAACGTACACTTATCCCAATTCCTAAATCAGGAACATCTGAAACTATTTTCGAAACAAGTACTAATACATTTTTAATAATTAAAAACGATAATGGCAAAGTTTCAATTGTAACAAGTGAAACTCCTGAGTTGCCAGAAGTTTCAAATTCAACAACCCAAACTGCTGCAACTTCTGTACAATCCAAACCTTCGACAGCGAAAAAAAGAGTTGAATTAACATATGAGCATAATAACACATCAAATGTAAATACACATACTAACAGGACTTCCGTCGAAACAAAACCTATATCAAGACCACCTTTAGAAATACCTAGAGGAGCAAAACTTATTGATACAGTTACAATAATGGGCAAACAATGCCGCCGCATAAAAATGCCAAATGGTGAATTTTTGACCGAATTTGGTGGTAAATGGAAAAAATTATGATAAAATTAATATGATAACATATTAATGGAATATTTTATGACAAAAAACAATAATCACTTTGACATTGAATATTTAGAATATAAAATTAAACAGGCTCAAGAACATAATGAACCAATTGATAATTATATCTTGCGTGAAATTTCTTGGTTACAACAACAGTTAGATATTTTTCTTGAAAAATCTAAACAAGAAGGTAAAGATATTGAAACGGATTTTGATATTGCAGAAATTGAAATTCGTCAGTATGCTGCAATGAAACAATTGGCACAAAAAATAAATCATCCTTGTGATATCTATGATGAAAAAATAAAACAAGTGCAAGTTAGAATTTTTGGAGAAAAAAACTGGGAAAACTTCTTCGGGAAATAATATTTTAAACCTTAACTTTTTCTTAATTATTCCAAAGACATATCCACTTGATTAGTTTTTTTGTTAATGCTACTATCTGCATGTTATAGTAGTATAATGTTACACATAAGAAGGAGTAAAATTTATGGTAAATGTAGCAATTAACGGATTCGGCAGAATTGGTAGAAATACTTTAAGAGCCGCAATCAGAGAAGGTATTTTTGATGAAATTAACTACGTTGCAATCAATGATCCGGGTCTAAAACCGGAAGATGCAGCAAGAATCTTCAAATATGACTCAGTTATGGGTAAGTTCGACGGTACCGTTGAAGCTTATGAAGAAGGTATCATCGTTAACGGTAAGAAAATTAAATTCTTCGCAGAAAAAGACCCTGCAAATCTTCCTTGGAAAGATTTAGGTGTTGAAGTTGTTGTTGAATCAACAGGTTTCTTCACAGATGCAGAAAAAGCTAAAGCTCACATCGCAGCAGGCGCTAAAAAAGTTATTATCTCTGCTCCGGCTACAAACGAAGATAAAACTATCGTTTTGGGCGTTAACGACAAAGAATACGATCCTGCAAAACACAATGTTATTTCTATGGCATCTTGTACAACTAACTGCTTAGCTCCTGTAGCTAAAGTTATTGACGAAAAATTCGGTATCGTTAAAGGTTTGATGACAACTGTTCACTCTTACACAGGCGACCAAAGAATTTTAGACGCAGGTCACAAAGACCCTCGTCGTGCAAGAGCAGGTGCTTTGAACATCGTTCCTACAAAAACAGGTGCTGCTAAAGCTGTAGCTCTTGTTTTACCTCAATTGAAAGGTAAATTGGACGGTTTCGCAATGAGAGTTCCTACCCCTGACGTATCTTTAGTTGACGTTGTATTCGAAGTTTCTAAAGACGTTACTGTTGAAGAAGTTAACGCAGCATTAAAAGAAGGCGCTGACGGACACGTTCTTTGCTATACTGAAGAACCGTTAGTATCTTCTGATTATGTTGGTACTTCTCAATCTTCTACAGTTGACGCTTTGTTAACTCGTGTAATGGGCGGCAACCAAGTTAAAATCATTTCTTGGTACGATAACGAAATGGGTTACTCTACAAGACTTGCTGAAACTACAAGAATGGTTGCTTCTAAATTATAATTTTTGTAATTTAGCAAAACTAAAAAAGGCTCCTAAATTTTAGGGGTCTTTTTTATTGCAACATACAATGTAAACAAATGTAAACGTAAATTTAACTCCTAAAACAGCCTGTAGTCAAGGTTTAAAAAAATCAAACAAAATTAAAAGGCAATTTTACATAGTATATTGTTTTTATATATATATGAGATATTAAGAAAGGAGTTAAAAAATGGGATTTAGTATTGGTTTTGATAATTATTGCAATTCAATAAGGAATTTTATGTTCGGCTTGCCAACAAATTATAATAATACAAACGGAGCTATTTTTCCGGCAACAACCTCAGTAAACAATAGCCAAAATTATGAACAAGATTTTAACTCCTTTGTAGAAGAAGCTTACGCAGGAATTCCTGATGTTACAACTACAGTTGAGGAAAAACAAAGGGCAATACTTGCAAAAATTTCTATTCTAAATCATCCGCAATGTCCACCGGAAACAAAAGCTGCATTAACTGAAGAAATTACACAAATAAATTATGAAATACAAAATTTTGACGATACAAAATCAGGATATGATGATGATTTTGATACCTTTGTACAGAAAGCTTACGCAGGAATTCCTGACAGCACAACAAATATAAATGACAAACAAAAAGCTATTCTTGCAAAAGTTGCAATCATAAATCATCCAAATTGCCCTGAAGATGCAAAGTTAGAATTGGCAAAAGAATTAAAAATTCTTAACGATGAAATTATGGAAATCAAAGCTAATTGCAACCGAAAAGTTTAATGTTTTTTACTTAACAACCTTATTAAGCCCGTGCGGTTTGTCAACATTTCTGTGAAGTTTTAGCGCTGTTTCCAAAGCAAGCAATTGAATTATCACAGCAATACAGAATGTTTTTACAAACGGCTTGTCACACTCAACATTCAAATTGTATGTCGATTTGACTTGGTTGGTACGGTTTCCGATTAGCAAAATCGGCGGATGATAATTTTCTTTTATACTATTCAAATTCTTGATAGCAGTATAAGAAATATCATCATTCAAAATATAAATCAAAATTATATTTCTGTTATTAAATACCGCAACATGTCCGTGCATAAATTCGCCTAAAATTGACGAATTTGTGTGAATGTATGAGGTTTCCTTAATCTTTAATGAAGCCTCTTTTGCCAAAGCATAAGATGAACCGTCAGCCGTTACCACAATATTTTTATACTTCGCAACAAAACGCGCTATCTGTTTTATTTTTGGCTGTAGTTCGTATGTTTTTTTTATAAAATCAGGTATTGTCTTTAAATCCAAAAGGTAATCATAAATATCAATACCCTTATTCTGCGCAAACTTCAATGCCAAAATCGTTGTACATAAAAGTTGAGATGTAAAAGATTTTGTCGCCGCAATACTTTTTTCTTCACCGGCAAGACAAGCCATTTTATATTCTGACTGATTCCAAATAGTTGAATTTTCTTTGTTTGTAATACAAAAAGTTTTAACTCCAAATTCTTTTGCTTTTTCAAGCGCTCGATTTGTATCCGTTGTTTCACCGGATTGAGTTATAAAAACATACAAAATCCCGTCCTGATGAGCAATTGTTTCTTCCAGTAAAAATTCACTTGAATAAACCGCACGAGCTTCAATTTTAGATATTGACCCGAAAAGTTCTGCGGCATACCTTGCACAGTGATATGAAGAACCGCTTGCAACAATAATAATTCGATTGATATCGTTTGGAACATCAAGATTTATTGAACCCTCTTGTGTAATATACGCATCCAAAATATCCTGAGAAATTCCGGCTTGAACCCAAATTTCCTGCTCCATGCAACTCTTTCTTCTTTTACCGAAAAATAACATAATTATCCTCTTTTAATCCTCTCACGCATTTCTAAATTTGTATTAACTAATTAAGAAATGCAGCCCTCGCTCAACGAGAGAGGGCTTTTAATTTTTATCCGATAATACTTCTTAATAGTTCGTTAACAGTTTTAGGATTAGCTCTGCCTTTGGTTTCTTTCATAACCTGACCGACAAAAAATCCCAAAAGATTTGTTTTTCCGTTTTTGTATGCCTCAACTTCATTTGGATGAGCATCCACAACTTTTTGTACAAGTTCTTTAATTGCTCCTTCATCAGAAATTTGGCTCAACCCTTTTCTTTCTACAATAGCAGACGCCTTTTCACCTTTTGTAATCATATCTTCAACAAGTATTTGTTTCCCGATATTATTTGAAATTGTACCTTTTTCAATTAAGGCAATAAGTTCCGCCAAGTTTTCAGGGGTCAACTTAGTTTCTGTAATTTCGACTTTAGCTTCTTTTAAGTAGGCTGCAATTTCGCCCATGATAAAATTAACGGCTGTTTTAGGATTTGCACCGAGTTCCAAAACCTTATCAAAGAACAACGCAAGCCCCATTTGTTCAACAATTACGTTTGCATCATATTCGCTCAAACCAAGACTTTGATATCTTGCGCGTTTTGCCGCAGGTAATTCAGGCATTTCAGATTTAATTCTGTCAACCCATTCCCTTGAAATTTCTAACGGCATCAAGTCAGGTTCAGGGAAATATCTGTAATCGTGAGCGTCTTCTTTTCCTCTCATTGAGCGTGTTTCACGAGAGTTATCATCCCACAATCTTGTTTCTTGAACAACTTTTCCGCCTTCTTCAACAATTTCTATTTGTCTTTCAATTTCATACTCAATAGCTCTTTGCAGTGCGGAAAAAGAGTTGACGTTTTTGATTTCTGCACGTGTACCAAATTCTTTTGAGCCTTTTGGCATAATAGAAATATTGGCATCACATCTCATTGAACCTTCTTCCAAGTTTCCGTCACAAACACCGATATATCTTACAATGTTACGGAGTTCTTCCATATAGGCTCTTGCCTCATCAGAACTTCTCATATCAGGTTCTGATACAATTTCAAGAAGCGGAGTACCGGCACGATTAAGGTCAACCAAAGAATAACTTGAACCTGCCAAACCGTCAGCGCCGGCATGGACCAATTTTCCGGCATCTTCTTCCAAGTGCGCACGAGTAATTCCAATTCTTTTTCCATTGATATCCAAATGACCGTTTACACAAATAGGCTCATCATATTGTGAAATCTGATAACCTTTCGGCAAATCAGGATAAAAATATTGTTTTCTGTCAAATTTGCAACGGGACGGAATTTCACAGTTCAATGCCAAACCTGTTAATATTCCCATATTTACTGCTTCTTTATTCAAAACAGGCAAAACACCAGGCATACCTAAAGTTACGGGACTTGTCAGGGAATTTGGTTCTTGACCGAACTCATTTTTATCCGGTGCAAATATTTTAGATTTTGTCTTTAATTGAGCGTGAACCTCCAGCCCAATTACAACTTCATACTTATCTCTTAATTCTTGTTCCATTTATATATATCTCCTTATTTGTGTTCATTTTATCACAAAGGGGCAAATATTGCTAATAAATTTTAATTGTTTGTGCTATTTGGACATTATATTTAGCAAAAAAAATTTTGTTCATATTTTATAACATCAGAATTTAATATAGGAGAAACATAAATGCAAATACAAAACATCACACCATTCACTCAAAACAATTATTCATCACAAAGACATAACCCAAACTTTACTGCGATTAAAAGCGTAAAATGCGAAGGATTGTATAAAAAATATCCTGAGCTTGCAAATGAACTTATTGAGGCTTTTAAACAAAATCCAAAAGCAATGGACTTTTGTAAAAGATATGATGTAGATATCATTTTTCATGCTATGAAACAATATCGTGATAGCGTCCAAAGTTCTTTACATATATTCTTTGATAATATCTCTAAATCTAAAACCGAAAAGTTTTTTGAAAGATTGTTTGGAAGCAATAATGATAAAATCGTTTTACATTCTTGGGGAAGCGGTTACTCAGTTCCTAAAAGCATAGAACAGAGTACAAAAGAAATGGTTGAGAGCATAATATTACCTGAAAGAAAAGTTGCAGATGGATATTGCGGCGGCTTATTAAATGCTCATATTGAAGCAACTGAGGCTGAAATTCAAAAGGTTTTAGATGAAAAAGCTTCAAAACTGGAGAAAAAATTAGCTAAATTACAAGGTAAAAAAGACGCTGAAATCAAAACACAAAATGCAGCTTCCGATCTTGAAAATTCAATAAAAGATTTAATTGAAAAAGGCAACAATTAAGCATAATATACTACAATAAAGAACGGTCTGACAAATAAATCAGACCGTTTTATTATGAATTTAGTTTTACCCTCTGGCATAAATAGCATTTTTATCAACATCAAGTACCGACGGGGTGTAATTATTTATATAATCTATTACATCCTGCGGATTTTTTGCTATGTAATAGTATTGGCGCATGTTTTTATTGGCATATTTTTCCTCAATCATCACTTCAAAAAATTCAATTAATTTATCATAAAAACCATTTGTATTAAGTATAACGATAGCTTTTTTATTATAACCTAATTGTTTTTGCACAATCATTTCCGAAACTTCTTCCAAAGTCCCAAAACCTCCGGGTAGTGCAATAACAGCATCTGAGATACTGTCGATTTTAGCTTTTCTTTCCCTCATTCCTTTTGTCAAGATAAATTCATCACACCCGTCAGTAAAAACTCCCATATTATGAAGTTTCTCAGGCATAACACCCGTAACTTTGCCGCCGTTTTCTTTAACCGCACCGGCACAAGCCCACATCAAACCGAGATTACTTCCGCCATATACTATATTATATCCGTTTTGAGCTATCAACTTTCCGAGTTCTTTGGCATCTTTATAGTAAATCTCATCTAAAAAATTTGATGACGATGCAAAAACACATATATTTTTTATCATTAAGCCTCCTGATAAATAGCCCCTACTATTCGCTAAATTCCCCGCCTATTCTGTAGTAATATGAGCAGGAAACCCCCGAACCGACAGGTGAACAATCCTTCTTCAAATCGTCAATATCCCAACCGGCTCCAAGCGGCGTAATCTTACCATCAGCAAATATATTTATACCGTAAACATCACGCCCCCACGTGTTTGGACCTTTTATTCCGTTCATATCAAACATCATCAAAAATCCCGGATGATAAATATCATCATCAACAATATCTTTTATCCCAATTATTGTTGATTTTTCCGATAAATACACGTTATCAAAATAATATTCATCTTCAGGTTTTAACTTTACCCCGTTCATATAATGCAAATCATATTTACGGGTTATTTCATCATCTTCTGAAATTCGCAAATACGGTTTCACAAGTTTTATCATAATAGCTTCACGCTCGTGATTATTCTTAGCTTTTTTAAAACTTTTTATAATTTCCGCATCAGCCTGCGCTGCCATTGCATTGAAAACGTACTCCATTTTGTGAAAAGTATCATTCCATTTTGAAATATACGAAGCCTCTTTCGAGGAAATTACCGACGAAGGTATCATCAATAATAACGCCGCAAAAATTACAAATATGGTTATTGAATATTCAATTTTCCAAAAACGCTTTCTCATTTGCCTCTCGATTTTTTGATTAACCTATGCCATATCTATACGCTTTTTCTCCGCAAGCAGTTTTTCATAAACCCATTCCGGAATAAAATTCTTACCAAGTATAATTTGACCGTTCATAATATTCGGTGTATGAAAATCAGACCCGCCCGTCACAATTAAGCCAAGTTTTTCTGCCATTGAAGAAAAATACTCAACGCAAGCAGGAGAATGTTTCCTGTGATAAGCCTCAATCCCGCGCAAACCATAGTTCATAAGTTCTTTTATCAACGGCTCTGCTATTTCAATATCGTGCGGATGCGCAATTACAGGAATTCCACCCGCATCATAGATAATTTCAACAGCATCAAACGGAGCAACTGTTTTTCTCTGCACATAAACCGGAGAATCATCATGGATATATTTTGCATAAGCATCCATAACATTATTCGTTCCGCCTGCTGAGGTAATTGCTTTTGCAATATGAGGACGTCCTATACTGCCGCCTTCCGCAACTTGTTTTTTTATGTCCTCAAACTTAATTCTTATGCCCTCTTTTTTTGCTAAAAGTGCCAAAATTTCCTTTGTCTGTTTGACCCTTGCCTGCTGCTGCATTTTGATAAGTTCTTGAAAATCCTTATTTTTTGTATCCATAAAATAACCTAAAATATGGACTTCCTGATTTTTGTATAACGTATTAACTTCAATTCCGCGTATAATTTCGATTTTATCTTGAAGACTGTTTTCTTTTATGTAATTTTGAGCAACATCGTATGCCAAGATATTATCGTGGTCGGTAATCGCAATGACTTCAAGCCCGACATCAAGCGCTGTATCCACAATTTTCTCAGGAGAAAAAACTCCGTCAGAATAGTATGTGTGAATATGTAAATCAGTTCTCTTTTTCACCTTTACTTTCCTCTGCTATATTATCTCTACTAATAAAAATCCTTTTTACAGCTAAAGCCTTGCCTGTTGATTTGTCAATATCAACTTCAACCGCATTAATCTGAACGGTTTTGCCTTCAGCTACCTCATAACGCTCAGGAATACCTGTTAAAAATCTTGTCAACGAGGTTGAATAATCCATACCTATAACCCCGTCAGACGCTCCGCAAAAACCGGCATCCGTAATATAAGCCATTGTATTATTCATAATACTTTCATCGGCAGTCTGAACATGAGTATGAGTGCCAAAAAACGCACTCGCTCCGAGTTCGGAACAGTATCTGCCGAAACAAATCTTCTCTGCTGTTGCCTCAGCATGAAAATCAAAAATTACAATCGGTGTAATCTCTTTTATCCTGTTTATTTCATCCTTAACAATTTCCCAAGGTGAATCTACCAAATTCATAAATACTCTGCCAAGAACATTTATCACGGCAATTTTACAAACTCCGATATCAAAAATTCGACTTCCGACACCTTTTGTACCTTTCGGGTAATTTATAGGGCGCAGCAAACAATCAGAAGTTTCGATGTAGTTATATATATCTTTTTTATCCCATATATGATTGCCGCATGTCATGCAATCAACTCCATATTCTCTGAAATCATTATAATTTTTCTCGGTCAAACCAAAACCATGAGATGCGTTTTCCACATTTGCAATAACAAAATCATATTTTTCGCGATTATCGGCAAGAAAATCCCTTACGGCAAACCTGCCCGGTTTTCCTACAATATCACCGAAAAATATAATTTTTATTATCTCTTTAGCCATTTAATTTCCTATATTTTTATATACTAAGCACGAAGTTGAAAAAATCAACTCCGTGCCTTGAAATATTATTTTGCAATCTCTGTAGTTCTAAATTCTCTAACTACGGTAACTCGAATTTGTCCCGGATAATCCAGTTCATTTTCGATACGTTTTGCCACATCTCGAGCAAGTTTGCCCGATGCCAAATCATCAAACAATTCTGCTTGGACAATAATTCTGACCTCACGTCCGGCTTGAACTGCAAATGATTGTTTTATACCTTCGTAACTGTTTACGATTTCTTCAATTTTTTGAAGACGTTTAATATAAATTTCCAAAGTATCACGTCTTGCGCCCGGTCTGCCTGCTGAAATTGCATCGGCAACTTTTACAAGAACAGCCTCTATTGTGTTTGCAACAACATCATCGTGGTGAGCCTCAATTGCATGAATTACCTCAGCCCTTTCACCATAACGTGATGCCAACTCTACACCAAGCTGAATATGCGTACCTTCTTGAGTTTGGTCAACCGCTTTACCGATATCGTGCAAAAGCCCTGCACGTTTTGCGATTTTTTCATTAGCACCTAACTCAGCAGCCAGCATGCCTGCAATATGACCAACTTCAAGTGAATGTTTCAAGACATTTTGACCATAACTGGTTCTGTAATACAAACGTCCGAGATTTTTAATAAGTTCCTTATTTAATCCCATTACACCCATTTCTAATGCGGCATTTTCACCTTCTGTCCAAATCTTTTTATCAATTTCTTCTCTGGCTTTTTCTACCATTTCTTCAATCCTTACAGGGTGAATACGTCCGTCTACAATCAGCTTTTCAAGTGCCAATTTTGCGATTTCACGTCTTACGGGATCAAAACTTGATAATACAACGGCTTCAGGAGTATCATCAATAATCAAATCCACACCCGTTAAGGTTTCCAACGCACGAATGTTACGACCTTCACGACCGATTATACGACCTTTCATTTCATCGTTTGGTAAACCGACAACAGAAACCGTTGTTTCAACGACTTGTTCTATCATACATCTTTGCATTGTGGTTGATAAAATTTCTTTTGATTTTTCAAGTGAAATTTCTTTTATTTTGGCTTCATTTTCTCTAATCAATTGCATTTGTTCCTGAGCCAAATCATTTTTTAATTGTTCAAGTAAAGTTCTTTTTGCATCTTCACAAGACATTCCTGAAATTCTTTCAAGTTCTTCTGTCTGCTTTTGGACAAGCTCCGCAAGATAATCTTCTTTTTCCAAAAGTTGATCCATTTTTCTTTGAACCTGAATATCTTTTTCGGTATACTCCTGAATTTTATCTTCGAGCATATCCTCACGTTTTGCCAACTTTTGCTCTTGTCTTGCGAGTTCTTGTCTGCGTTCTCTTTCTTCTTCGTTTAACTGTTCTCTGTCTTCCTGCAATTCTTCTACTGCTTTTATTTTAGCTTCTTTGTAGAGAATTTTTTCTTTGTCTTCGAGTGCTTTTTTGTCTTTTTCAACGGATTCCATAGCACTTTTAATTTTGTTTTGTTGAATAATCAGCATGACGGCTAAGACTATTACTGAAATAACCGCAATAGCTAATAACAAGGTTTTTGCTTCCATAAAGTTAAATACCTTATCCTTTTCTATTTTTTTATAATACACGCAATGTCGGATACATATATCCTACCCGATTTTTTATTCAATTTTTAAATAAATTCATTGCATATATTTCAAAAAAATTTTCTACTACATCTGACTATATGATACCATGTAATTTGCATTTTGTATAGTGTATAAAACAAAAGTTTTTAGCAATTATTTTATCTTTCTAATTACTGATTTTGCCTTTGTTCATACATAAATGTAAAGAAAATTAACATTTTGGGAATATTATTAAAGATTTTGTCTGTTTTTGCCGAAAATTTAATTGAAGTAAGAAGGATAAAATATGCCAATTCCTGAAATGTCAGCATATCAAAAGTATGAACAGTTTATCAAAACTCATCCTCAATACAAGAAATTGAGCTTTGATAGAGTTTGCTCAATTATGGTAAAAGAAAAATACTTAACACCAAACGAGGTAAAAGAATTAAAAAATCCGTTATTTGGAAATAGAATTGAACTAAAACCCAATACTTCATTCATTGACGAAGGAATGACAGCCTTGGGTATTGATATAAATAAAGATAATTCAAAACCGAAAAACTACGTTGAAAGACCTAAAAAATATCATCCGATGTTTAAAGAACTGGAAATCACCAAAAACGGAAAAGCAGATTTAAATCAATTTACCCTGCAAAGTTTAAAACAAAAATACAATAACAAAGATTACAACGTAAATCAAAACGAAAAAGGCTTGATAACCGTTACCAAAAAAGATGGAACACCCGTTATGAGTGTTTTTCAAAATTTTTCCGGTCCGTTTATTACATATAATAATGATGGCAAGATCTTGACAATAAACTTGAGTAAAAACGGAGATATTGACAGTTATTCTACCCAAAAAATTGAAAACGAAGTAATTGTAAGGAACAATTACAGAAATACAGACAAATACCCTTACTCAACTATCGAAAAATATTCAGACGGTTCTTACAGACAATCAAATTATGACAAAACAGGAAAGATAACTTTTCAGGATTATTGGAAAAAAGACGGAAGTTCCGCACAGTGGGCTATTGATTATTCTGACGGTAAACCATATAAAAAAAGAGTCGGATGTTATGGTAATCACAAAATAGAATATATTTTAGTTGATGATTTAGAAAAGGATATTACTGCAAAAAATTCGTTAGGTTTACCAACTACACGTCCGTCACTTTCTGATAATGTGTTAAAAAGAATTACATACGATAATGTTTTGGAAACTCTCGAAGAATACCAAAAGAAAACAGGCAGAAGCCTTACAGATGATATTGATAATGAAATAGGATTATCAAGAGCTTTGAGAGATAAACTGATTAATCATATTGAAACCTTGTACACTAAAGAAGGTGAGTCGGAAAAAACAGGAAAATACTTAGCTCAAAAACTTTTTGATGATATTCAAGGTTTAGGAAGCGGCAAACTCGCAGACCATGTTAAAATGATTAATTCTCAAAATCTAAAGTATGTTCTGACCGAGTATAAACTACTAACACTATATAAACAAGAGGGAATATACACAAACATCGATGATTGCTTATCTTTCTTAGAGAACATTCCGGGTATAAAATTTAATTATAAAACTTCGGAAGATATTGCTCAAAAACTTGCGCCAATCGAAGGTTTACTAACGGCTATTCAAGGTGAAATCGGATTAAAACAAAGTGAAAGAAACAAACTTCTAAAACAGATTGTCGACACCTCACTTAATGATAAAGCGCCTGAAGTCCAAAAAAGAATAAAACGTGATATCTCACAACATCCGCAAGATTACCACAAAGTTGAAGTGGATATTTACCGTGCAGAAAATTCAAGTGGCGGAGATTTGCGAAATCCTGAACTTAAACAACAAAGATTAGAAACCTCAAAAAACAAGAGTTTTAACGGACAAATAAAACAAGGTTTAACAGGAGATTGTTGGTTGGTTGCGGGATTAAATTCAATTATTGCAAAACCGAAAATGTTAAAAGAATTAGAAAAACTCGTTAAAATTGATCCGAAAACGGGCGATTATATTGTCAATTTAAAAGGTGCAAAGCAAACTTTTCGCGTTACCAAAAACGATATAAAAGAATATACTGCAATAGCATCGGGAAGTGAAAAAGTAAACGCTATTGAGATAGCAATGGACAAATATATACGCAACGAAGCTTATAAAGACACCGAACACACCTCTTATGTGGATGATGAGTTTGGCGATATTTCTGACGTAACAATTGATGGAAATTCTTCATCTTTTTTGTGGAGAACACTATTTGGAGATAATAATGACCTGTATGATATTAAAATAGAACCATCAACAGAAGATTTTAATAATCCTGACAGAGTTTATGAAATGAGCCTGATTGGAAGTAAGGGTGATGATGTTTACGGTCTTGCAAAAAGTGAAAAAGAAGAAAATTATAGAATAATCTCACGACATGCATATTCAATTATAGGAAGTGATGAAAATAATATTTATCTCCTGAACCCTTGGGATTCAGAAGATAAAATTACTATAACCAGAGAAAACTTCAAAAAATTAAATGCCCATATTGAATTTTATGAACTGCCAAAACAAGGATAAATATTTGTTATTTTCTAAGTCCGGGATCTTGGTATGAACCTGTTACGGTTTTATTAAACAAATACTGGGCTTTTGGCAATGCAACAGCCAAAAGAAAGCTGGATATTCCTATATTTGCCAATATATTTACTGATTTTACCGACTTTGCTTTTTGTGCAAAACTTTCAATATTTTTAGATTTTTTTGCCAACCGAATAAAACTTTCAAATTCTTTTTTGAAACTTGCCAAATCATCAACATCAACAAATCTTCTCGGATCTCTTATTCCTGAATCCAAATAAGTTACCTTCTTCAATTCCTGCGCAAACTTCGCAAACAAACTCTTTGGGTTTTCATCAAGAAAATCAATGATGTCTTTTGGAGAATTTGATTTCGGAAGATTTACATTACCCGACTTGATCTCTGAAATAAACTCTTTGTTATCCAATATTTTCGGATCTAAATTTACATTGATACCAAATAATTTGTTCGCTAATTTGTCTAAGCCTTTTGCAATATAAACAGGAGTGACAAAATTCAATATCATTGAACCTACCATCCTAAAGCCGTTAACGTATGCCTCCTCTTTATTTCTTGAAGTTGAAACTCTGCCAACTGTTAAACCACCGTCTGAAATAGCCATTTTATCAACAGTTCTCAAGTTTGCAATCGTTGATGTCAAATTCCCCGTAAATGAGATATTTTTACTTGGCGCAGAACCGGAAAATTGTGCCAGTGATGACTTATTTGAATTTAAGTTTTTTTGAATTACATCATCTTGAGCCTTTTTGGAACGTAATTTTCTTGTAAGTGCATAATTAAGCGGAGGCAATACAAATCCCATTATTATGGTCGGAATTATTGTCGCCGCCGCAAACTTTTTAGTCAAAAGTTTTTCATAAGCAGGTTTGTTATTTTTGACTTTTATCAAATCATTTACTGCGTCTTGAACATCTTTTTGGGTGTATTTTGAAAACTTTTTAATATTATAATCTATTCCTTGAACAACTTCTTCAACATTCGCTAATTGTTCGGCTTTGAATAACTTAATATTTACATCCGGATTAAAACTTTTTCTTCTTATAAATTTATCCATAACAGCTTCTGTTGCAGGAATACCGCCTAACCAAATCGCAGAGGTTGCATATTCATCAATAAACCTTTCGCGCGTTGCATCATTTGCGACTTCACGAGATTCTTTCATGTTTTCCTTGCGGGCAATCAGAATTTTTGACGGGGCTTCAATAAAACAATCCCTTACCAATAGCGGGTAAATGCTGCTGTTATTTCCTATTGCCGATATTATATTTGTAATTGTCATAATTTTTTTACCTCAATTCTAATAACTAAAAACAACTTCTTGCGCTCAATATCCTGAAGAAGTTGTTTTTTAGAATTGAAAAATATATTATCTTTTTACAAGCGCACTAACAATCCTACAACCCCTTCAGGTTTGTATGATTGTGATGATGTTTTTGTAAAAAGTTTTTAATCATTGTAATTTCCTTATGTAGCGATATTATATTAACGATTTATAAATATGTCAAGTACTTTTATTTATTTTATCATGTTTAATTTATAAGATTAAGTTTTAGAACTTTCTTTTATCAATTTAAGATGATCCTCCTTAAACCATTTCATAAAACACGGTTCCTGCAAATATTCATACTTTGCTTGGGTTTGAGCAATATAGGCTTCTCTTTCAATTGCCGCTTGAATATAGCGTTTTTTATCAATATTACCCGCCGTGTCCTTATAACCCGCAACAAATTCCTGATAATCATTTTTGATTTTTGGAGTTAAATTACTGTATTTATTGATTTCTCCGAATTTCTTAATTACATCATCTCTGAAAGCTACAAGATGACTACGATATCCGCTTGACATTGCATCAAACATTTTGTCAATTTCACTTTCAAGACCTATTTGCCTAAACATTTGCATATACTTTAAGACTGTAAGGTCACGAGGATTGCCGTGCAAAACTTGTGCCCATGCCTCCTCAGGACAATTATCTAACAAATTTTCAAAAAAGAATTTCTGTCCTTCTTTAAATTTTGTCAAAAGAAAATCCATAATTTTTTCCCCATATTCTCTATGGCGAAGCATATCCTTGAATTGAAGAAAATGCTGCATCTCATGACGGATTGCAGAAAACACTTCTGCATTATCCAAATTCAGACCCTTCATTTTATCCAAATCAATAAGCAATGTATTACTTATAGGAGCAAAACATGCCAAAGAATCTTTATCGGGAATTTTGATAAATTTCAGTTGTGGTCTGACATCCGTAGGAATTCCCAGCTTTTTGGTCAACAAATCAAATGCGGCAGTACAAAACTCTTTGCCGTCTAGTTTTGAAATTTTGGCAACTTCTTCAGATGTAATTCCTAACCTATACATTCTTGCTTGAGCATAATGCTGCATAGCTCTGACATCAAGCTGTGTCAGATTTTTTGCGACCTTTGTATTCGGAATTACTCTGGTTAATTCTTCATAAAGATTACCGGTAAAATTCGGCTGTTTTAGATTTGTATTAGGGATTTGGTACGATATATCAGCGATTTTCATAGACTAATTTTCCTATGAGTGATAAAAAACAGCTAAATATAAAAATTGCCAAATTATAAAGTTTCTTTAAGAAGATTTATTTTTTGCTCATCTGTGGTACAAAATAGTACTGTTTTTTCTTTTGAAGTTTCACCCTTCAAAATTTTAATGGAAGTCTTCGGTATTTTGAAATACTTGGACAAAAATTCAACAAGCGCTTTGTTAGCCTTACCGTCAATCGGTTGAGCCGTAATTTTAATTTTTACAAATTCACCCTCTCGAATAATCTCATTTTTCTTTGCGTTCGGAGAAATTTTTATATTCGCAACTATACCGTCATCAGTTTGTTTTAGCATATTAATCTTCTTTTAAATGTTTCAAATGTTTCCAAATATAAATTCCGCCCAAAATCAATACCGCCAAGACAATAACAATATCAAATTTATGCCAAATTGCTTTCAATTTATCAAGATGCTCACCCAGCTTAACCCCGACATAAACCAAAACATAACTCCATATCAAAGAACCTAAAAATGTCAACGTGAAAAATGTACGTTTTTTAGCTTTCAAAATTCCTGCCGGAAGCGAAATAAAAGTTCTTATAACCGGTAACATTCTGCAAAGAAAGAATGCCCAGTCGCCGTATTTTTCAACCCACCTGTCAGCATCATCCAAATCTTTTTTAGAAACCAAAAGATATTTTCCGTATTTTTCAAAAAATTTTCTTCCGCCAAAATAACCAAGATAATAAGATGGTACAGAACCGATAACGCAACCTATCGCACCGGCAAATGCCGCAGTATGAAAACCCATTTCTCCTTTACTTACCAAATAACCCGCAAACGGTAAAACAGCTTCACTCGGAAGCGGAACATTGCATGACTCGATAGCCATTAATAAAGCAATACCCGGAGCTCCCATTGCCGTAATTACATTTTCTATCCAACTGATTAACCCTGATAATATTGTATCTAACATGTTTTTCTCTCCCGTTGGATATTGTAACATAAATATTTTATAAAAAAGACAAAAAAGAGGTCATGCAAATTACATGACCTCATAAATTTATACCTGATTTAACAGAAATTATTTTCCGTTAACAACAGTTTTGAATTTTTTACCAGCTGAGAAAGCAGGAACAGTTTTAGCAGCAATTTTCAAAGGTGCACCTGTTTGAGGGTTTCTTCCTGTTCTAGCAGCTCTTTTACGTGGTTCAAATGTACCGAAACCTACTAATGTAACTTTTTTACCTTTAGCAACTGTTTTTTGAATAGTTTCAACTAATGAAGATAAAACTTCAGAAGCTTCTTTTTGTGTAACGTTTGCTTTTTTAGCGATTTCTTGTACTAATTCTTCTTTGTTCATAATAAAACTCCTTCTCTTATGTACAAGATTTATTATATAGAAAATTTTTAATCTTGCAAGTATTTTAAAGAAAATTAACACTATTTGCGCTAAAAAACCTCTTATTGGTGGAGATTTAAGAAAAAATATCTACAAAACGACACTATTTTCAACAAAAATAATAAAAATACATGCTCGTTTCCTGCAAATTATTTTATTTTCTTCAAAGAAGAAATAAAATTGTTATGCTCAACATCACCGTCCACTTTAGTCAAAAATATTTGACAGTCTTTGTCATCCGCTTCTATCGACGGGATTTGAGAAATTTCTGAAGCATAATACTCGCTATCATTTCGACTGCCTAAAGGTATTCTGTTTGCCAAAGCATTTAAAGAAATTCCCCTAAAAAATCCAAACAAACCTTTTTTGCGGTTAGAAAATTTTGTATAAATTCTCAATGCGGCATCTTGATTTTCAAGATTATACGTACCCACAATGTAAGAACTTAATTGAGGAGCTACTGATTTTATTTTCATCGGAAGAACCACATTATCTTTTAATATTAAATCCCCGTCAATTTTATCAAACTTACCTTCCGGAATATTTACCAAATCAGAAACGACCGATGGACTAATCATAGTTAAAGGATTTCTGAAAAGCGCAGCAACTTTCATCAAATATTCAACTAAACCGACTTTACCGATAGTTCCGTTATTAACCCTGAATTTTATTCTTCCGTTCAATTTCAAAGAATCATCAGTATTCAAATCTATCAAGCCGCTCGCCTTGCCGTCAATCTCTTTTGAAAGGTTTAAAAGTGAAGTCGCAATAATATCCGAATTCACATCTTTTATTCCCAACCAAATTGAATATTTGTGGTTTTTTAAATCGCAATCAATTTTTGCAGATGAAGTTCCCTCTGCAATATTAAATTTATTTGAATTAATCTTTAAACGACTATCCTTATCAAGGGTCATATCAGCTTTTACATCAGAAAAATTGATACCCTTATAAAATCCGCTTCCGACATTTAATATACATTCTTCTATAATCAAATTTGCCAAGTCAAAAGTTTGAACATCATCATCGTCATCTACATCTCCGCCTTTTGCAACAGAATCTGATATTGCTTTATTTATATCCTGAGAGGCTTCCGTAGGCTGCTGAGCGTTGAACGCCTTTAAATACCTTTCAACATCAATTTTATCAACATTCAAGGTTATATTTTTAACAATAATCGGGAACTTAACTTCATTTACTATAGTGCCGGATAAATCGTAAGCAGAGCGTCTGTATCTTCCGTTTGCAAGAATGTGCATATTATCCTTGTCAGTTTTAAATTCACCTTTTTTAATAAACAGTCGCTGACTTGGAATAGCAAGATTTTCAACTTTCATATCGGCTTTTATCTTCGGGGAATATCCTTTCCTGTTCAAAACATCAATATGCCCCGATATTGTACCGTTTTTGAAAAGTTTTTGTTTTAAAAGCATGTTTACAAATCCGCTCGGCATCGGCTTAGGAAGCTCCATGCCCATACGTTTAACAAAAGTTTGGGCATTTGCAAAATCAATATCCCCATACAAACTGACTATCGGGATTTTAACCTGTTTCATATCGTCTTCGGGATTTCCTGCATAGTAGTTAAGAGATTTAAGATTGAGCATGGTATCTTCAAAATGAACAACTGCGGATAAAACCCTGCTCGCCTCATCATTCATAAACGATTCTTCACCGTCGACAATAAACCCGTTACCCTTCTTAAACCAATACAGCCATTTCAAGTCAATTTTGTTGTTTTTTGACTTTAATTTTAGCATAGTTTCCGCCTGACCTTTTATTTCAACAGGATAACCAATCAGTTTTGATAAATAATTTTTGGAAAAATCATTTGTAACGACAGCATTTCCAACCAAATTTGTATCAACGGATTTCAAATAATCATCTACAGTACCCTCAAAATCCATTTTATTCGTGAGTTTGCCGTTATAAAATCCGCCAAAACCACGCAAAGAAATCTTTTTGTCATCAAAAGATACATTTCCTCTGTTTAATAAAATCGGCAAATCCGCAAGCGGGATAAGTTTAAAACTCAATTTATTCAAATTAAGTTTGCCGTTAAGTCCCTTATTTGATATTTTTGTATCAAAATCAAAATTACCGTCAATATCTTTAAAATAAACAAGCTGCTGTGAAAGATTATTTTCAACAATTTGAGAATCAAGTAATGCAATCACCGCAGGAATTGAAAAATTCTTTGACGAAAAATTAAAATCATAATTCGATTTAACATCCAAAACGCCATTATATTTTATTTTAGACTCATTAACATAAATATTTCCGTCTTTTAAAACTAATCTTTCCTTATCTTCTATAAAGACATGCCCATTGTCATTTGTTTTTATATTAAGTGCATTTTTACCTTTTAATACACTCAAAAGAACATTATATTTAACCTGTTTTTTATTGGGATTGTCATCAATATCAAAATTCTTGATTGATAATTTTACATTTGTATTTTTATCAATCTTATACAAAACCAAAGCATCTTTTACAGAAATAACAGCTTGAAAGACATCGAAACTTAAATCATTTTGCGAGCTTTTTTGTTCTGCCGGAATAAGGGTCATCAATTTGTTAACATCGGCAAATACATAATCGGTATTGACTGATTTTAAAACAAATTTCTTATTTATGATATTAGAAAAATCAACCTTTGCTCCAAAATTATCAACAAGCAGAAAGTCATTTTTCCCGCCATGAATTTTCAGATGAGCAACACCAAATTCTATTTCAGGTTTTAAAGAAGTTTTCAGATAAGGTTTTTCAATAGCAGCCTGTACTTTTAACTGTTTTAAAATAAGGTTTTCAAGATATGAAATAACTTCAGGATTAGATATGGCAGCAGGTAAAACTTTTAAATAGACAAAAACCGCCATTACAGACAAAAGCAGCGTACAGATAAAGACACTTGTAATTGTTATTCCTAAAATTTTTAAAAGCTTCTTACTCATCTTAATAAGATTATATCATAATGAATTTTATGATATCATAATAGTATGAAAAAACTTTTAATTTTATCCTGCATACTGCTATTTTCCACAGGCTCGGCATTTGCCGCAGAAAACACTTATCATCCTGCAAAAAACGTGACAACTTTTTCTCAGGATGAAAAATGGGGACTTAAAGACGAGAACGGGAATATTGTAGTGGAAGCCGATTATCGCAAAATAATTCGGCTCGGGAAATCATCTTGGATAGTTCAAAATAAAAAAAATAAATACGGACTGATAGCAAACGACGGCACTGTACTTGTTCCGATAAAATATAATCACGCTGACAGATTAGTCAGCAAATTCGCAAAATTCGGCAACAATAACGACTACGGAATTTACGATGAAACCGGAAAAATTATAGTAAAACCTGAATTTTCAAAAATTGATATTCTGTACGGTCAAATGTTTCTCACATACAAAAATTATCAATACGGCATAGTTGGCTATGACGGAGAAACAATCCTTGAAAACGAATTTGATGATATTTATATGCCAAAACCTAACGTCATGCGAATTAGATATCAAGGGAAATGGATTGAACTGGAACAGGTAAAAGCAGACACCTTAACATTACCCGCAGATGCAAAACATAAACTCTCAACAAAAGAAGATTTAGATTTAAGAAATATTGTCGTAAATACAGGAGTTGTTTCAGGTTATTCGGTACTTACATTTTCAGATTACCTGATTAAAATATTCTCATCAATTTCTCCGGCGCACGAAGAAACAATTGATGAATTAATGCTCTCTCAAGGCGCTGATACGGTTAATATATTGGTAAAACTTTCATGGCTTCCGAAATATCCGATAGTTTACGCACGTAAATACTACGAAAATATACGCAATCCGCACAACGGCCCGCTATCGGAAGTCAGATATGAATTAAAACAACAAATCAAATAAAAATTTAAAAATCCAGTAGAATTTTAGACGTAGAAATAACAAGTCCGACAGCCCATTTTGCAATAATTAGCCCGCCCAGCACGCCGATAACGGGATCAAGAAAAACAAGTCCTAAATATTTACCGCAAATCAATGCTCCAATTGCCAAAATTGAAGTAAAAGCATCAGCCAAAATGTGCAGATATGCAGCCTTGTAGTTAAGATTTTCATCATGATTATGTTGATGTTCATGTTCGTCGGCGCATAAATTATGATGATGTTTATCTCCCATTATCAAAACACATACAAGATTAACGACCAATCCTATAATCGCAACCAAAATAGCATCATTAAAAGAGATTGACAAAGGTTTAAAAAATCTTTCAACAGATTCCCAGATTATTGCAACCGAAGTTAATCCAAGCAATATTGCACTTGTATAACCACCCAAAGCATTAAATTTTTCAGTTTTATCCTGAAATTTAATTGCCAATAAACATATCAAAAATGTAATCCCCAATGCCAAAGCATGCGTTCCCATGTGAAATCCGTCCGCAGTCAATGCCATTGAATGAGATATTATTCCAAACCAAATTTCCAAAACCATTGTTATTAAAGTTATTATAATAACAATCAAAGTTTTATTCTTCAAATGAGTATTATCCATTTCTTAATCCTTATAAAGAACTGTCCGTTCTTGTAATATCCCATAAATTAATTTTAGTCAATCCCTAAAATAAAATTAGTCAACATATTTTGTTAAAATATCAAAAACATCGCCAACAATTCCCGTATCGGCAATTTCAAAGATTGGGGCATTTTCATCATTATTTATGGCTATAATATGCGTTGCACCCTCCATTCCTACAGTATGTTGAATTGCTCCAGAAATTCCGCATGCGATATAGACTTTCGGCTTTACCGTTTTTCCGGTTTGTCCCACTTGAATTGTTGACGGAGCCAGCCCCATTTCAACGGCGGCTCTTGAGGCGGCAACCGTTGCACCTATCTTATCGGCAAACTTTTTAAGTAATTCAAAACCTTTTTCATTTTTCAAACCTTTTCCGCCTGCAACAATAATTTCAGCAGAATCAAGTTCATTTATTACGGTATCCGCAGTCTTTTTAAACTCAAGAAGTTTTACATGACAATCAACACCTGATAAATTGACAGGACAAGAAACTATTTCAGTTTTATAAAAATTGTCTCCCTGATTTATTTTAAAGACATTTGGACGTACCGTTGCCATTTGCGGATAAGTTTTACATAGAATTGTTGCCATCAACTGACCGCCAAATGTCGGACGCGTTGCGGCAAGCTGACCTTTATCATTGATATCCAACTCAATACAATCGGCAGTCAATCCTGTTCCAAGCGCACAAGATACTCTAGGTGCTAAATCTCTGCCTTGATTTGTTGCGCCTATTAACAAGATTTCAGGTTTTATTACCCCGACCAAATCAACCAACAGTTTTGAATAATATTCGGTAGAATACTCTTTTAATCTATCATCCTCAAAACAATAAACCTTATTCAAACCCTTATTTTCAAAAGATTCTCTAAAGGTTTCACAATGCCCCGCTCTGCAAAAAACTACTGCATTAACTTCGATATCGCCAAGTTTTTTTGAAAGTTCTTTTGCCTTATCTACAAGTTCATAAAAAACAGTATGAATATACTCATCCCTTGTTAATTGAGCATATATTAAGATACCTGAATTATCCATTTTCACAAACTCCCAAATATTTAAGCGTATCATCTAACAGTTTAACACTTTCATCAGTACTCATTCTGTATTTTTTGGCATTGTGAAGTGAAACATGCCTGAATGCCTTTGATACATAGGTCGGAGAACCTTTTATTCCCGTTTTTTCAGGTACTAAACCGATATCATCTATTGAACATATCCTGATTTGTTTTTTTGAGGCGGAAATTATACCGTTTATCCTCGCCCGTGATGTTTCAAACTCTTGATTTAAAACACAAATTAACGACGGCAAAGTCGCACTAACGGTTTCTATCCCATCCTCAAGTTCCCTTGTTAAAATTAAATTGCCGGTTTCATCAACTTTTTCAAAGTTTTTAACATAAGTAACTTGAGGGATTTCAAGAAAATTTGCAATCGCAGGACCTGTTTGAGCAGTATCACCATCAACCGCAAACTGTCCGCACACAATTAAATCGAAATCAGGAAGAACTGTTCTTATCGCTCTTGAAATAGTAAGTCCTGTTGCATAAGTATCCGAACCCGCAAACTTTTTATCCGAAATCAAAACCGCATCATCACAACCAAGCGCAAGCATCTTACGCAACATACCCAAAGCCTGCATTGGACCCATTGTGAATACCGTAATTTCTGTTTCCGGTACAGCTGATTTAATTTTTAATGCAAGTTCCGCAGCATACAAATCATAAGGATTTATAACACTTTCCACACCTTCTCTTTGAATTGTGTTGTGTTCTGTCCATTTGATATCAGTTGTATCCGGAACCTGTTTTACACATAACGCTATTTTCATAATTGATTATTGCTGTTTTTGTCTTTGTTTTTGATTAGCCTCAAGTAGTGCATTATATGCTAATAAATACATTGCACACTTTTGAACACTGGGAACATACCATGCACATTTTGTCTGACTGCACACCATGTCAATGCCTGAACCGATACTAACCAACGGACAAACCGGAATATCATTTTTTCCCATCTTTTTCTTTTCTCCTATAATGTTTTATTGTGTTTGTTTTAATAAATTGCAACTTTCACATCTTTTGCGTTCTTGATCTTTATAAATGCGAGTTCTGTTAATAACCTCATCAAAATCAATCTTATGAGCATCAAAATCAGGTCCGTCGACACAAGCGAATTTTGTTTCCCCGCCAACAGTAACACGACAAGCTCCGCACATGCCTGTACCGTCGACCATAATCGGATTCATACTTGCTTCGGTATAAATTCCCTTATCTTTGGTTAACTCCGCAACCGCTCTCATCATCGGCATCGGTCCGACAGCAATTACATAATCTACCTTTTCTCGCTCAATAATATCTTTCAATACCGCAGTACCAAAGCCCTTAATGCCGTACGAACCGTCGTCGGTTGTAAGATAAAGTTCACTGCAAGCAGTTTTCATCTTATCTTCCCAAAACAGAAGTTCCTTTGTTCTCGCACCCGATATCATATACACTTTGTTTCCGGCATCTTTTAATGCCTTTGAAATCAAATAACAAGGCGCTGCACCATATCCTCCTGCAACGCAAACCGCAGTACCGTAGTTTTTGATATCGGTAGGCTTTCCTAGCGGGCCGACCAAATCAACCAATTCATCGCCGACATTTAGCATCGCAAGTTTTTTGGTAGAATACCCCACAGCCATAAACACCAATGTCAAGATACCCTTTTCCTTGTCAACATCAGCGATTGTCAACGGAACTCTTTCTCCGTCTTCTTCTACACGAAAGATAATAAACTGTCCTGCTTTTGCGTTTCTTACAACATAAGGAGCATCAATTGTTATTTCGTATTGATTAGGACAAATTTCCTTTTTAGATAATATTTTATAGCCCATATTTATTCTCCTTATATCAACCTTTGGCAGAATTATACTACAAAAAGTAAAATTTTGCTACAGTGCAATAAAGGATTAGCAAATCAGTTTAAATATTTCCGCAAAATTTCCTTAACCTTGCCATAACCGATATTCCCGTCCTTACGTTGACCTTTTAGGAATGTCGCCTGCTCAAAGTTCAAGGTATCAAGAAGATATTTAATAAATTTATCATCTTCATTTATTTGTTGCGGTTTTTCAAACCAAAGAACTTTTATTGAGGAATTTGCCGATACATAATCCCTGATTAAAGTTATTTCCGAGCCAACACAAATCAATTCCTGAATATCTAGTTTAGAGATATATTGGGCAATTTTTTTATAAGTTGAATCTTCCAAATCACCCAAGGCTTTAATTCTTGTAATAATCAATCTTTTATATACGTTATCCTTATATAAATTCATAAAAGTATTTATACCGGAAATTAAAGTATCGTAACTCGGGTTATTAGGACAATCCGTAATAAATTCAGCACAATTATTAAACTTATCAACCACCCATCTGTCACCTACAGAAGTAAAATTTTTCAAGCCGTTTCTTATCTCATCCGATGAAAATCCTAAGGCTTTTGTCAGTTCTATCACTTTAATCGCATTATTTATTTGGTGTAAACCAACAACAGGAATAAAGTATTTTTCATTTTCATAAACAAACTCAGAACCGGATTTATCAGAACACAATAACTCATATTTGTCATCATCAGAA
Source organism: Candidatus Gastranaerophilaceae bacterium (assembly GCA_051874955.1). Lineage (GTDB taxonomy): Bacteria > Cyanobacteriota > Vampirovibrionia > Gastranaerophilales > Gastranaerophilaceae > Zag111. The sequence continues at coordinate 108,812 of JBJEGJ010000022.1, read as the reverse complement.
AATATACGTTTACAAATATAATCTCTGGAAGCATTACGTAAAACATCAATACCGTTTAAGACAGCAACACTATTTTCTCCCATAGCACTAAGTATAGAAGCTTTTTCTTTTGCCAAATTGGCTACAGTACGATACTCTCCGAGATTTTCATTTGCAATTTTAGTTACTATTGCAGCATCAGGCATAATTATTTCGGAATAATCTTTTAGGTATCCTCTATTTTGCCCGCTACATTCAAACAAAAGCCAATCTATATCTTCAGGTGTTTCTAAAAATTTATGCATAATTCTATATCTTATATTAAAAGTAGGTTCACCTCGAAAAGTTTTATATTTTTCAGATAAGACAGCATATAGCATTTCTGTTGTAGAAGTTTTACCTATAGAGCCGGTAACCGCAGCATATTTTACCTTTTGCGGAAGTTTTCTGTACCGAACGAACGCCGCCAGACCTCTCAATGCATTTTGGGTATCATTTACCATAACAATAAAATCAATATTTTCCCTATAATGAGTTAATATATTCATTAAAATATTGTTATATTTTTCATCCTTAAACCTTATTTCATCAAAAAATATTGAACGAACACCTGCTTTTATCATCTTTTCAATCATTACAAAAGAATCTTCAAGAACACCGTTTATTGTTATAATTTTGGGTAAAAATACGGTATTTTCAAAATCTTCAATTAAATGAGGAATACCACTCACAAAATATTCTTTCTTTTGGCTAAAATTTTCTCCTTTATAAAAAATATATCCGGATGTAGCAGTAATAATTTCGTCAAGATTAAATTTCATTTGCATCAGTCTCCCATATAAAAGACAAATCATGTTCCGAAGAAACAAAAACCGCACAATTTTCCTCACAAATTCCGTCAAAAAATATTTTTATATTTTTCTTCATACTTGCGTCATTTGACTTAAAAGGAAAATATTTCAGATAAGTTTGTCTGTTATAACGCTTAAAATAATGTTTAAATTTTTTAGTTTCCAATAGTATTAAAACGTCTAAACTAATCTTCGCAAAACATGAAAACAGATCCCTATATACATTATCCTTATATTCACCTAACCCTATTATATGTTCATATATTAGTATTTTTTGAAAATCTTTATACTTATTTGCAAATGTTAAAACTGCATTTTTAAGAGAATTTACGGATAATTTTTCTTTATTTAGAATGAAAAATTTACAATTATTGCACGATTTTTCATAATACAAAACATCCTGCTCCACAAAATCTTCAGCTTTCACTATTTGGATATTATTGTTTTTTAAATACGCTGATGCAAGATTATAACAGCGCCCCAGATAATAAAAATCCTGTTTAAATTTATAATCAGAAGAATTTGGTATCAAATACAAACGGTCTTGATAGTCATAAAAAATACCATTAACAATGAGTTCATTATCATCACACACATAAACTCCCTCAACTAAAGCTGGTCTGTTAAGCAATTTCAATAATTCTTCAGACAAATCAGATATTTCATTCCATACATTCATCGCAATAAGTGAAGCATGAGTGTATATTATAGTATTTTTACAATACAAAGCAACATATTCAGTTAAATGTTTGTTTTTCGGAATAGCCTCAATTATTGCATAATCTGTAGTTTCATCAATCGATAAAAGCGGTTCTATTGATTTTTGCCAATATGACCATTCTATCTCCGGTGCAGAAACCTTATAACCGGAATTAGTTAATGATGTTTGCAATATTTCTTTAACCGTTGAGGTTTCATCAGTACCGGCTACAGTTATGGTTTTCACTTTATACCTTTCCGAATTATCCCTTGCCATATCATAGCCCAAATTATAAACATTAGGAGCAATGGCTAATACTTCAAACTTATGCAGTAATGACTGAATTTGTGACTTGATATTTGTATCCGAGTACCATTTTGTATTCAATACAAGACCTTTGCAAAAAGGATTTTGCATAACTTTTAAAATATTTTTAGGGATTTCATCATATCGAACAGAAAAAGGCAAATAAAGAAAATCTTTTTTTAGCCTTAAACCAACATCTGCCACACAAGTGAAAACATATTCTTTTTGAGGCTCAGTCAAACACAACGGCTCTAATTTATATTTTTTAATGACTTCATTTATTTTCATATTGTAGCTCTATCCTGATTATATTATCGACAGTTTCCGCTTTTAAAATTGACCTTAAATCTTCTACACCTTCGACCAACAAATCCGTAAATTCTTCAAGTTCTTCGGCTGATATAGGACGAGTTTGCGTTTTATAAGACTGGTTATCCATATATACAGGATAGATGTAAAGCTTATTTTTAATACCGTTTTCAGTTTCGAAAAACCTCAACTCGGCAGCCATATTGTAAGAAATTGGTTTTCCTCCAAAATCTGCAGGAAATATAAAATTCCCGAGCCCGTACAATATTGGTTTATTCTTATATATTTCAATAGAGTTCATCATGTGAGGTCCGTGTCCTATAACAATATCTGCGCCGGCATCAATAAACCCATAAGCATAGTCCCTCTGCAAATCTGTTGTTTTTAAAAGGTCATAGCCAAAATGAGGGAATATTACTATCAATGAATTTTTATCATTCTCTTTCACCGCACTGATTATATCTTTAACGGATTCGGGAGTTAGGCAAAATACACCTTCTTTATTTACATCAGCATAATAATTAAAATCTTCATCGTATTCTTTTTTATACTTATACCCACCGAAAACATACAAATTAATAAAACTATCACCAAGTATAATACGTTTAATAAACGGTCTTTGTGCTGAAGCGATATTTAAACCCGCTCCAAACGGATAAATATTGTTATCCGTTAAAACCTTCAAAGTATCACAAAGCCCTTTTTTTTCATAATCCATAGCATGGTTATTACCCAAACTTACCGCCTCAATTTTATATTTTTTTAGGTATTTAGGCAGGATTTCTTTATCCGCCCAGTGTAAAACAGTTTTTTTATGCGCTAATGCCGAGTAAGTTTCATTAGTTAAAGGCGTTTCAAGATTTACAATATTCATATCGAAGCTATTAAAAATAACTTCAACATTTTGGAACAAGTAATCATACCCATATTGTCTTAATACATTAGTTCTCTCAAGTCTTTCAGCCTTTGCCTGATAGTTTTCTCCGGTTGTAAAATCACCGTAAAACCCTATACTATAGCCATTTACCATAAACAATCCACCCAAAATTATACACCCTAATAATAACACAAAAAGACCTTTGCAACAAGGTCTTTTTGTTTAAGCAATCTCAACTTTGTTATTTCTCTTTTTTCGGAGAAACGACTTTTGTATCTTCGATGCCGTTATCTACTTTACCAAGTATTTGCGGTAATTCAATTCCGGCTTGACCTGCCAAATCGTGCATTGCAGGTAACGCTTTAATTAAATCTTTCATAAAATTAGCTGTGGTTGAGCCGTTAGCTGAACCTGTGCCGCCATCCCAAACCGTAATTTTATCAAATTTAATATTTTTAATTGCATCAACTTGTTTTTCAACAATTTTTTCAATTTTTTCAATCATCAAGAAGCTTGTAGCAATTTCAGGTCTGTTATTTGATATTTTAACCAAATCTTCATAACCTTTTGCTTTTGCTTCCAATACAGCCTTAACACCTTCTGCTTCTGCAAAGTATTTTGCCTTTATTGCATCAGCTTCACCAAGTGCAATCCTTCTTGCTCTTTCTGCTTCTGCATCTGCTTGAACTTGAATTTTAAGTTTTTCAACTTCTTGTCTTGCAAGTTCTTCTTTTTTAAGTTTAGCTTCTTCTTGTTCTTTTTGAGCAAGTAATACGTCACGTTGAGCATTTGCTTTTGCGACTTCACCTTCTCTGAACGCATCAGCCTGTTTTACCGCAAGTGTTGCGTTGTATTCGGCAATATTTGCTTTTGCTACGTTTTCACCTTCTACAGCCTGAGCTTCAAGTTCTGCAGTTTTAATACGTTGTTCTCTTTCTGCATTTGTTCTACCGATTTGAGTTTGAGCGGTTTGTTCTGCAACTTGAACCTCTTTTTCTTTATTTGCGGAAGCTTCACCGACCGCACCGAGTTTTTCCTGTTGAGCAACTTCAACTTTAGCTTTGTTTATAGCTTCTGCAGCCGCTTTTTTACCGATAGCATCAATGTAGCCCGATTCATCGGTGATATCTTTGATGTTTACGTTGATAATATAAAGACCGATTTTATTCAACTCAGTATTTACGTTTGCGTTAACCTGTTCTAAAAATTTTTCTCTGTCCTGGTTAATTTCTTCAATTGTTAATGTTGCGATTGCAAGACGTAATTGACCCAAAATGATATCACTTGCTTGTGTTATAACTTCAGGTTTTGAAAGTCCCAAAAGACGTTCAGCAGCGTTAATCATAATTTTAGGGTCGGTTGAAATACCAAAAGTAAATGTTGACGGTACCGCAACACGAATATTACCTTTTGAAAGAGCTCCTCTCAAATCAATATCCGTTGTCATCGGCTCTAATGATAAAACTCCATAATCCTGAATTAACGGAATAATAAATGTACCACCGCCGTGTACACATTTTGCGGTTTGATTACCGCCTGTTTTACCATAAACTACAATAATTTTGTTTGACGGGCATCTTTTGTATTGATTGGCGATAAACATAAATACCGACAATAATACTAATGCTAATGCAACAATTAATCCGAACATTTCAATTTTCCTTTCTTTTTTGTTCTTTATTCCTTAATATTTTTAACTACTTGTAATAAATCTTTTTCAATACCTACAACTTCCACAATATCAAAAGATTTTATAGGGGTATCAGTCATATTTATAGCATCAGTTACAACTAATTGACCGGAAATTTCTACCTCTACTTTACCTTTTCCGCTATTCTCATCAAAATTTGTATATGCCTTACCTAATTTACCTATGGCTGTTTTCTTATCTTTTTTAACATTCTTTTCAAGTTTTTTAACAGCAAACATCAAACCTGCCGTAACAAACATAAAAATCAAACCGACAGCAAAGGCGATTAAGAAATTACGAAGTTGCCCCAAAGCAAATTGGTGAAGTCCGGCATAACCCATCCAGCCAAACCCCATAAAAAACGCTATTATAGACTGCGAGGTGAGAAAATTAAACGAACAATCCGTATCAATTTCGGTGTTAAAATCCGCAAATACTTCACTATCACCGCCTACAATTGAAAATAATATCAATTTCAACACAAATAATACAGTTGCAAAAATTGCAATATAATAATATACTTTCCAAATAGTTTCTAGTGTAAGTGCAAATATCGCCATAATTTTCTCCTTTACTTATGATTTAGTATTTCTTTTTTGTCTGAAACTTTTTTGAGTTTTTGTTGCAGAAGTCTTCTTTACCATATTTGAAGATGTTTGTATCCTTTTTACGCTATAAACATCAGGTAACGACTGAATGCAAGCAATAACTTTTTTTAATGTATCAATATTATCTAACTCCAAACCGATTTCAATAATACCGACATGATTTTTTGTTTTAATATTTGCGTTAACAATATTTGTATTATTATCAGAAACCGCAGATATAACATCTTTCAACAATCCGAGTTTTTCAGCCGTTTCAATTCGTATTGTTGTATTATAGGTTTTATTTGTATTTATACCTGCCCATTTGATATTCATCAATCTTTCAGGCGGAATGGTTTCAAGCGTTTTACAATCAGCCCTGTGAACGGAAACCCCTTTTGAGCGTGTGACAACACCAACTATCGGTTCACCGGGAATTGGAGAACAGCACATTGCAAAAGAATACATCAAGCCTTCCAATCCCTCTATATCCTTTTTAGAACTTTTGCGGTTTGATGTATGGAAAGCATCTTCCGGATTTTTCTCAACAGGTTTTTTGAGTTTGTTTAATACTTTATTGGCAGTAGTTTCACCATAACCGACAGCAGCAAACAAATCTTCATCACTTTGGTAATTCATTTGTTTTGCAACTTTTTCAAACTCACCGTTTTTTACATATTCATCAAAAACAGCCTTCGTCAATTCATGCTCAAGATTTGATTTACCCATCTTGACATGTTCTTCCCTGTTATTTTTCTTAAACCATTGTTTAATTTTTTGAGATGCCTGTTTTGTTACAACAAAAGTTAACCAATCAAGTCTTGGCGCAGGATTTTTCGAGGTTAAAATTTCGACAATATCACCGTTGTTAAGTTTTGTATTAAGCGGAACTATTCTGCCGTTGATTAAAGCTCCTACGGTTTTGTGTCCGACATCCGAATGGATTCTGTATGAAAAATCAACAGGGGTTGCATCCTTGGGCAAATCCAAGACATCCCCGTTCGGGGTGAAAGCAAATACCTGATCGGAGAATAAGTCTAACTTGACACTTTTTACGTAATCCTGAGCATTTTTCATTTCCTTATCGTATTCTACGAGTTTGTGCATCCAGGAAAACTTTACATCAGAAGCATTATCAGCTTTTTGCGAACCTTTTTCTTTATAGCGCCAATGTGCAGCAACACCGTATTCTGCGACTTGGTGCATTTCCCAAGTTCTGATTTGCACTTCCAAAGGTTTTGAACGAGGACCGATTACGGAAGTGTGCAACGATTGATACATGTTGCCTTTTGGCATTGCAATATAATCTTTAAACCTGCCCGGAATTGGCTTAAACTGAGAATGAATTAAACCTAAAACCTCATAACATTCCCTTACTGTATCGACAATAACTCTGACTGCGGTTATGTCATACAAATCATGAAACGCAATATTTTGGCGTTTCATTTTTGCATAAATACTGTAATAATGCTTTGCTCTGCCTGTAATTTGAGCGTTTATGCCACTTTTTTTAACATCCTGAGAAATCTTATCTATTAGTAAGTTAACGGTTTCTTCTCTATCCGCTTTGGTTTGAGCAACCAAATTTGCGATTTCGTAATACTTATCAGGTTCTAAATAACGAAGTGACAAATCTTCAAGTTCAGCTTTTATTTTATAGATACCCAAACGATTTGCCAGCGGAGCAAAAATATCAAGAGTTTCCTGAGCAATCTTCTTTTGTTTTGCAGCATCCATAAAATTCAAAGTACGCATATTATGCAGTCTGTCAGCAAGTTTCAGAAAAATCACACGAATATCGTTCGCCATTGCAATAAACAATCTGCGAAAATTCTCCGCCTGACGTTCTTCTTTGGATTTAAATTTCAATTTACCGAGCTTTGTAACCCCTTGAACTAAATTTAAAACATCAGTTCCAAAAAGTTCTTCTATTTGTTCAGGCTTGGTATCCGTATCTTCCAACACATCATGCAAGAATGCGGCAATCAATGTTGAAGTATCAACTTCAAGCCCCACAAGTATCTTAGCCACCTCAACAGGATGAATAATATAAGGCTCTCCCGAAACCCTAAACTGACCCTCGTGAAGTTTTTTCGCAAATTTATAGGCTTTTTCAACAAGCCCGACATCCTCCGCAGAATGTTTTTGCGATATCATTATCTCTTTTATTTCTTTAAATGTTTCTATGTCCGACATAACACAATAATGATATAAGCTGCAATAAGTATTTTCAAGGAAACCAAAAAAATTTCATACAGAAATATGAGGTTACATCAAACAACATCATAAAGTGCGGGAATGACAATCCGTTCCGCCGGTTTTTATCAAATTATATTTATCTGCCAAATGTTCAACACAATCCGGATTTGAAAATTTTATGTATTTTCGCCATCTCGGATATGGATAATAAACCTCAATGCCGTCAAGTCCCATTGAAACCAACTCCGACACAAATTTATCAAGGTTTAATGCCCAACAGCAGCAAGGATGTGCCAAAACTGCAATTCCGCCTGATGAATGTATTGCAGCTATCAATTCTTTTAAATTTCTTTTTGCAAAAAATCTGACAATATCCATTTCCGTTCCGCGCTTATCTTTTGAATAAAATTTTTGCATCTGCGGATGTTTAGGATTTATTCCGTACGCCAGAAGGTGTAAAAATATATATTTGTGCCATACATCAAATTCTGCCCCGACAATTGCACCGGTATCAGGATTTTCCAAATGTCCGCTCACGGTATTATGATCAGTTATTGCGTAAGCTTTGTATTTTTCTTTTGCTTGATTTGCAATTTCATCAAAATCTGCTTTTCCGTCTGAATATATTGAATGAATATGTAAATTAACTTTTCCGTTTAAATAATCTTCTTTTGTAAAACTTTTTATTAGTTGTAAAAAATTCATCATAATCTTTGTATTTATACCTATTTGTAATAAAATTATGATACAACAAAGGAGAGGTTATGTCCAAATACAAAGTCAAAAACAGCATTTGGTTTGTACTTGCTGAAGGAATTAAGATATATTTTTCAAATATTGATAAATTTTTCACCTACATGCTTTTTCCGGTATTCGGTCAAATTGCAGGGATTGTATTAGCATTCGGATTAAGTTTGGGACTTGCTGACACGGTTGCATCAAAAGTTGACAGCATAAACAAAGCAATGTTAATAATATTACTGCTTGCCGTTCCCGGATTATTGATATTTATGAAAGCCTTTTGGGATTATATGGTTGCCTATGTGGCATTAAACTCAATGACAGAAGGCGCAATAAATACAGGCAGAGTATATGATTTTCGTTCACATAACGAAGTTGCAACAAGAAGAACCTTTAAATTTGTACTTCTTCTTTGCACCGTAGGTTTGTTTTCACTGGTTGCAAGTAACATTTTACTGGCAGTTCCCGGTTTTATATTGTGGATATACTTTATATTAATATTTCAAGTATTCACATTTGAAGAAGATTTCACCGCAAAAGAATGTTTTCAACGCAGTTTTGAACTTGTAAAAGGACATTGGTTAAGAACATTCCTGATAATGGTAATCTTATCATTCTTCTCAATATTTATAATTTCTGAGGGAATAACGGTTGTTTTTGACTATCTGAACATCACAGAACCGTTGTGTTCGCTATTAGACAAATTTACAAACCATATTCCGCTTGATGCAATAAATAAAGAGTTAGTTCACTATAACCTTGATATCATTACACCGGAGCAAATTTCATATATCCTGTTTGGAAATATTATAACCATAATTGTAACAGGATTGACCTTGCCGATAAGAAGTATCTGCTGGACAATTTGGTATTATAACCTTACGGAATTAAAAAATTCTCAACAAAAACGTCCGCAACGAAAAAGAGCAGCCGCTCAGGAAGAATAATTATGTTTATTTGTAAAAATTGCAAATCAAAAGACAAATTTGAACTAATGTTTTCTCCTGACTATACGGGAAACAAAACTTTTTCTCAATGCTATAACAACAAAGGCGAAATCGAGATTAGCGTTGACGGCTATGTTTTTGTACCTGATTTACAGTTTATGAATGAACACGCGGTATGCAAATATTGCGGACAAATTTATATGTGGGATTATGAAAGTAGTGAATAAGGAGAAATTATGCGAAAAGAAAGCAGAGAAAACAATCAAACCAGAGAAATCAAATTCACAAAGAATTATACAAAACACGCATTAGGTTCTGTACTGGCTGAATTTGGAGATACAAAAGTAATCACAACGGCATCCGTTGAAACAGGCAAACCTAAATGGATGGCAAAAGACGACCCGCGCGGTTGGCTGACTGCCGAATATTCACTATTGCCTTCATCAACCTCAACTCGCTGCCAAAGAGAACGAACCAAAATTTCAGGAAGAACTCAAGAAATTCAAAGACTTATTGGCAGAAGTTTAAGAGCCTGCGTTGATTTGGAAAAAATGCCCGATTTAACAATCACAATTGACGCAGACGTAATACAGGCTGACGGAGGAACAAGAACAGCAAGCATTTGCGGAGGATTTGTTGCATTATCAGATGCGGTAGAAAAACTCCTCGCAGACGGGACATTAAAAGAAAATCCTATCATTGAACCTATCGGAGCAATCTCAGCAGGAATAGTAGACGGCGAAGTAAGATTGGATCTTAATTATGAAGAAGATTCACATGCCCAAGTTGATTCAAATATTGTACTGACAAAAAGCGGTAAAATAATTGAATTTCAAACCACAGCAGAAGGCGAACCTTATGATTTTGATCAAATGATTGAAATATTTAATACCGCTAAAAAAGGAATTGCTGAAATTATTGAAAAATATTAATTTTTGGATTATCGTTTTTCTATGCAAAAATTATTTATCTGTTTAATTTTTATGTGTATAATGTTCGGAGTGGCTGCGTTTGCAAAAGACACGCAAGATCCTGCAATCTCAACTCAAGGAATTGACATAGACCAAAATGTAACAAAATCAAAACCGACTTCGGAACAAAAAAATGAACAAAAACAATCCAAAAATCGTTCTAAAAAGTATCTGGAGTTAAAACGAAAAACTCAAAAACAGGATTACAAGAGAACAATTAAACAAAAAGAGTTAGAGTACATGGAAAAAAGGTTAGAGGTAAAAAAGAATAAATTGGAATTGTTAAATTCTAACAGTACATCGAAAGGAGAAAAGGAATGAAAAAATTACTTGTATCATTGATGGCATTATCAATTGTAACATTTGGAGCTGCTGCAAATGCAGGAAGTTTATCAAGCGCATTAAATAATGCAGCATCAAAAGTTAACAGCGCAGAACAAAATGCTGCTAAAGCAAAACAAGATGCTATAAAAAAACAAGAACAACGTCAAAAAGAATATCAAAAGCAAAAAGAAGCTAACCAAAAAGCTTTAGAGCAAAAAAAGAAAGATTTACAAAAGAAACAAGAACAAGCTAAAAAAGATGCGGAAGCGAGACAAAAAGAAAACCAAAAGGCTTTAGAACAAAAGAAAAAAGAATTACAGAAAAAACAAGAAAATGCAAAAAAACAATCAGAAGCTAATAAAAATGCAGTAAAAAAAGATATCCAACAAAGAAAAGATGCTTGGAATACTCTAATCGGAAAATAATTTATTTCCAATATAAAAAAGGCGGAATTTTACAAATAAAATTCCGCCTTTTTGCTTGCTCTGACGAAATTTCTATGTTAATATAATGACATCGGATTAGGGAATACATTTATTCATGATAACAGAAAACGAAATAAAAACTTTCAAAGGTTCAAAGATAATATTTGAAACATTAAAATCACTCGGTATTGATACCATTTTTGGTTATCCGGGAGGAATTGTTTTGGATATATACGAAGAACTTTATAACCAAAACGATATAAAACACGTACTTGTCCGACACGAACAATCTGCGGTTCATGCAGCGGAAGGTTACGCCAGACAAACCGGAAATTGCGGAGTTGTATTGGTCACATCAGGTCCCGGAGCCACAAATACTGTTTCAGGAATTGTCAACGCATATCTTGACGGCTCACCTCTAATCATTTTAACGGGACAGGTTTTTAAAAACCTTATCGGCAAAGGAGCATTTCAGGAAGCAAACATTTGCGATATCACAAAATCCTGTACAAAAAAAGTTTTCCAAATAACATCAGCAGATCAAATTCAAACAACACTAATCAATGCGTATGAAACTGCTACAAGCGGTAAAAAAGGACCAGTTGTTGTTGACTTGGTTAAAGATATTTTTAGTGAACAATCAAGTTTTAAACCGTTTGAATTCCCACCGACTAAAACTTTACCCAAAATAAATACCGATAAACTGTATAACAGACTTAAAAGCTCTAAATTCCCGATAATAGTTGCAGGCGGGGGGGTCAATCAGGCGAATGCTCAAGACGAATTGTATAAATTTGCAAAACAAATAAACATTCCGATTGTTGATACAATGATGGGACTGGGGACATTTCCTCAACATGATGAAAATTATTTTGGAATGATAGGGATTTTTGGAGATAATTGCGCAAACGAATTAATAAAACAATCCGACCTGATAATTTCACTTGGGGCAAGGTTTAATGACAGAATTACCTGCATGTTTAAAGGTGAAAATCTGAGCGAAAAATTCTTCCAAATAGATATAAATCCTAATGAAATTTCAGGATTTATAAAAACTTCAGACTACATAATTGAAGATATCAAAAATGTTTTAACATGCTTGATTGAAAATCACTCTTTCTCGGATTTAGATTTTTCAAATTGGCTAAAAGAGGCTAAAACCTTAAAAAGACTTAATAAAATCCGACAAAAAACAAGTAATATGCTTCACTCATTTGAAGTAATAAGAGAAATTGAAAATTTCACCAAAGATTATGATATAACTTTCACGTCAGAAGTCGGACAACACCAATTATGGGCATGTCAAAATTTACATTTCGACAAAAATCGCAGGATTTTTGTATCAGGCGGATCCGGCACAATGGGATTTGGATTTCCTGCCGCAATCGGCGCAGCGATTGCAAATCCGGAGAAACCTGTTGTTTGTATAACCGGTGACGGTTCATTCCAAATGGGTATACATGAACTTGCCACTTGCAAAGATTACAATTTGAATGTTAAAATAATGATATTAAATAACGGCTATCTTGGGATGGTAAGACAATTACAAGAAAAACTGTGCGATAAACACTATAGCCAAACAAAAATTTCAAACCCTGATTTTGTACAGCTTGCAAAAAGCTACAATATCAAAGCAAAGAGAGTCACTGCACTACAGGAGATAAAAACAGCGCTGACAGAAGCGTTTGAGGAGAACGGGACATATATAATAGATTTCGCGGTTGAGCCGGAAGAAAATCTGTAAGATATAAACTACCCCCGATATTTTTATGAGGAACAATAATGAACGAAACAGTAATCAAAGAAATTAAGTCGATATATTCTGCAAGGATTAAATCCGATAATCCTGCCGCAATTACTCCGGAAATTCAAACTATCAAACCGGAAAAGAAAGATAACAAAACTTTTTTTAACGGTGTGATTGATAAATTAAATATAATTGTCAATAAATAATTAATGACAGCCTTTTGAAGAACACCCGGAACAACCGCTACCACTTGAACAAGAATGTGAACAGGAAGATTTAAACAAATCAGAAAAGTCAAAAACTCTGTCATTTATAACAGAATCAATCACCGCAGGATAAATTCTTTTAGTAACAGCAAGGATTTCATCGTGTAATTCATTGATGTGCGTTGTTAATCCGATTAAGACGGGATACTGCGCAAGGATTTTGCCATAGTATTCACCGTCCTCAACTTTATGAACGGTAACACCGGTTACTTTCACTCCTGACAAAAAGGCTTGTTGAATTGCATTTTCCCCCTTAAAAGCAGGCAGCAACGACGGATGAACGGCAAGAATCTCCACTCCCTCAGGCTTTTTGAACTTTGTTTCAAAACTTGTTAAGACAACAAGACTATATGCGCTCATATCATCATCTTCAGATAAAATTACACATTTATCTTTATAACGATTTTTTAATATTTCAACAAGTTCCGTATTTTCAGAATTAATAATCGCAATCATATCTACATTTTAATATAAAAAACTTAACATTAAAGCAATTTTCAAAAAATAAATAACTTTATAATAATGTAGGTTAAAATTTTTAGGAAAAATTATGTCATTAACAACAAATTGTAGTAAGTATGTAATTACTAAACTTACGCCACTAATTGCAGAGGAAACCAAAACCGGTGTAAAAACCGCAAAAAGTATATTTAGTTCAGCTAATCAGGTCGCAAGCGCAACAGCAAACGAAACTGCCGAACACATAACAAGACACGGCTTAGAAGAAATAGTAGTCGAGTCAAGACGATTAGAAGGCGGAGGTTTTATCACACATGATGGCGGACGCATATCTCATCCGGCTCAGCCTGAAATTCCAAAAGGTCCTTATGCCAGAGCTTGCGGAAGATATTTCCCTTACAGTAATTACGACGGTCCAAACGGATGTGCGGTGCGTCACGAAATAATTCCTCAACCAAACGGAGATACTTGGGTAAAATTTTATGATAGTACCGACACTTGGGTCGGCAGAATTGAAAAAATAAAATACGAAGGCGCACAAAGAATAAACCCAAAAGATATGGCACAACTTCCAAGACGAGCTTCAACTCCAACGGAAGTAAAGCCTTTGCCTGAAATTACCGAACCTCATTTTCAACATTTCAAAAGTCCTAAAGGTACAACAGGCTGTGCAAGAATATATAATGCCAACGGAACTTCAACCATAACATTCCATGATAGTAACGGCAATGCTTTAAGGTCGATAATATGTGACAAAGACGGTTACCCGATTAAATACACTGACTATACAAAAAAATATATAAATCGCTCCACAGGAGAAATAAGTGATACTCCAATAAAAAGCGGAGAAGCCTATGATGAGGTTTTGGAAAGTTCTACTTATGAAATAAACGATACAAAAGTTGTTGCAACAACCCAAACAAAAGAAATCATACCGCACGATGAACTGGGCTTACGAGGGAAATCATACAAAACCACAGTCACCAGACGCGGAGAATTTGAAGAAGTAACTATAGATAACGGAGATAAAAAGATTAACGAATTTTTCTTCACAAGTTCAGCCAACCATAAAGGACGATTGGTAGCTAACGGTGCAAGAAATTTAAGCAGGGAAGAAATTGCAGCCATCCAAAGTGACCCTTATCTGAGTTCAAGATATTACAATGACGGAGTTGATTTTGTCAATTCTTCAAAACCGATTGTATATAAACAAGAAGGAATACGTAACGCGGAAGAAACACCAATAACTTTTAATACTCCAAAACGAAAAAATAATTTAGGTGTATATACCCCTAACCCAAGAGGATACCGCAATGAAAGAATTGGCGGGAATATAAATATGACCCCAAGTCATGTTGAAAAATCCCCTAAAAAAGAAGTCATAGCCACATTAGCACATGAAACCGGACACGGACGCCAATACGACATAATGGAAGATAACCTGGCAGGCAAACTGACAGGTGAAGAAAAGGCGTTTGCTGATGAGCTTCAATATGCAAATGACCATTATGTACAGCCTGAGGTAAATTTTCAAGAATATTGGAATAATAAAATGGAAGTCGATGCAAGACGAGCCGGAAAAGAAGCTAAAGACATTTTTGAAAATAACGAAGAAACACAAAGAAAAATCTTTACGGCATAAAAAAACTCCTCGATTGAGGAGTTTTTTATTAGTATAGCTGTTAGCATAATATGTCTTTAATGACACAATGCCAATAATACACCTGCAGCAACTGCAGAACCGATTACACCTGCAACATTTGGTCCCATAGCGTGCATTAACAAATAGTTTTGTGAATTATATTCCAAACCTACTTTATTTGATACACGAGCTGCCATAGGAACAGCAGATACACCTGCAGAACCGATTAACGGGTTAATAAGTTTTGGCTCTTTACCCATAATTTTAGAACATACAATAATACATAAGTTCATCAATTTAGCCATAATTACACCCGCAGCAGTTGCAAATATAAATGCGATAATACCCAGTCCTAAAATAAATAAGGTTTGTACTGTCAAGAATTGTTCCGCAGATAATTTTGAACCGACTGACAACCCTAAGAATATAGTAACAATATTGATTAAAGCATTTTGCATAGTATCTGACAATCTGTCAACAACACCACATTCTTTACATAAGTTACCGAAAGTCAAAGCCCCAACAAGCGGACAAGCATCCGGTAAGAAAATTATACATAAGAATAAAACTACAAACGGAAATACAATTTTTTCTCTTTTTGTTACAGAACGTAATTGATCCATTTGAATTTTTCTTTCAGAATCGGTTGTTAACAATTTCATAATCGGCGGTTGAATAACAGGAACCAACGCCATATAAGAATAAGCAGCAACCGCAATTGCACCCAAAAGTTCAGGAGCTAATTTTGAAGTTACATAAATTGATGTCGGACCGTCAGCACCACCAATTATACCGATAGCACCGGCTTGAGGCAGAGTAAATCCGCACAAGCATAATGCCATAAGCAACGCACCAAATATACCAAATTGTGCAGCACCGCCTAGAAGTGCGGTTTTAGGGTTTGCAATCAACGGACCAAAGTCAGTCATTGCACCAACACCCATAAATATTATCAACGGGAACAAGCCCTTATGAATACCTACTTCATAAATTATACCTAAAAATCCGTTAGGCTCGGCAATTCCTGCCATTGGAATATTTGATAACAAACCGCCAAATGCAATCGGAACCAAAAGTAACGGTTCATATTGTTTTTTAATACCTAACCATAACAGGCACAAGCAGATAAACAGCATTATCGGATGTCCGAACTGATGAAAAAATTGTTCAATACAATTTGTAATTGCCGGATCTGCTTTATCAACCATATTATAAATACCGGTTGAATGCCACAGATTAACTAAACCTTCAGTAAATTCCATCTGCGACCTCCTAACCTACTGTTACCAATACTTGTCCGTTTTGAACTTTATTCCCGACTTCAATTTCAACGGACTTAACTGTACCTGAAACAGGTGATTTAATTTCGGTTTCCATTTTCATTGCTTCCACAACCGCAATAACATCACCTTCTGCAATAGTATCACCCTCAGAAACTAAAACTTTCAAAACATTTCCCGGTAAAGCTGCCTTAATCGGAGTACCTTCACCTGTTGAAGCCTTAGCCTCGATACCTTCTTTTACGTTAAAGTCATATAATTTACCGTTTACGGTTGCTTTTCCGCCTTCTAATGCTACGGCATATTTTTTACCGTTTACGGTAACTGTATAACCGTTTCCTGACGGTTCACAAGAACTTGGAACTTCAGATTTATTTTCATTCTTACGAACACCGATTGTTCCTTTTCCTTGCAAGAACAAAATACCTTTTTCTTTACATGCGGCAGAAATAAACAAGTTTTCATCGTTAACTTCAAGACTGGCATCTTCAAGACGTTTTTTAGCAACTTCAAGACCTTTATTAGGATCTTTATCGTTAAGATCAACAACTGTTTCTGTTGTAGGAGCCAAACCTAATTGTTCTTCCGCGATTTTAACAACTTCTGCATCAGGTTCACACGGAGTTTTGCCAAAATATCCAAGAACCATTTTTCCGTAACCTTCCGCAATTTTCTTCCAAGAACCGAACATTACATTATTAAACGCTTGTTGGAAATAGAATTGAGAAACAGGGGTAACGGATGTTCCAAAACCGCCTTTTTCAACAACTTCTTTCATTGCAGCAACAACTTGAGGGTACTTATCCATTAAGTTGTTATCACGCAACATTTGGGTATTTGCAGTCAAAGCTCCACCAGGAAGCGGTGATTGAATAATTTGCGGATTTACTGCAAGAGCTTCAGGCGGTAAGAAGTAATCCTTCATACAATCTTTAAATATTTCTTCTGTTTCTAAGATTTTTTCAACATCAATACCTAAATCGTATTCCGTACCTTTTAATGCGTGCCACATAGAAACGATATCAGGTTGAGCAGTTCCGCCGGAAACAGGTTTCATTGAAAGGTCGATACAATTAGCTCCGCCTTCCAAAGCTGCTAAGTATGCCGACAAGCCTGTACCTGCTGTTTCATGAGAGTGGAATCTGATATCAGCATCAGCACCCAAAATTTCACGAGTTCTTTTAATTGTTTCAAAAACTTTTCTTGGAGCAGAAGTTCCTGAAGCATCCTTAAATGCTAATGAATCAAATTCAATACCCGCATCAAGAATTGAACGTAAAACTCTTTCATAAAAATCTACATCATGTGCTCCGGTACAACCGATAGGTAATTCCATCATAGTAATCGTAACTTCGTGTCTTAAACCGTGTTTTTTAATACATTGGCTTGAATATAATAAGTTGTTAACATCGTTCAAAGCATCAAAGTTTCTAACTGTTGTAACACCGTGTTTTTTAAACATTTTTGCGTGCAAATCAATAACATCACGAGGCTGAGAATCAAGTCCGACTACGTTTACACCTCTGGATAAAGATTGCAAATTGATATCAGGACCTACAGCAGCTCTGATTTTATCCATTGTTTCAAAGGCATTTTCATTACAGTAAAAAATTGGTGATTGAAATCTTGCACCGCCTGCAACTTCAAAATGTCTGATACCCGCTTCAACTGCAGATTTCAACGCAGGAAGAAAGTCATCAACAAAAACTCTCGCTCCGTAAACTGATTGGAAACCATCTCTGAAAGATGTGTCCATAACCTTAATAAGTTTCTTTCCCATATTATTTTCCTTTCGTTTATTAAACTAAAATTAATTTCCTCTTTTTGCCATAATGGCTGCAATAGCAACCGCGATTGCTTCATCTGCATTCGCCGCAGCTTTCTTAACTGTTGTTTTCACTTCTTCAACAGCTTCCGGAAAAACTTTGTTTAAATATTTTACAATTAAAGACATAACAAACATTACGCCTATCAAAATAATTAAAAATACCAAAACAAAACCCATACCCGTCAACATCACGACAAGTCCGTTTTCTAAGATTTCTAAATTCATAAAATATCTCCTATTGTAAGTACTGTTTTTCTATCATCTTTTGTAAGTAAAACGAGCCCGCCGTTAGTATCAATTTCTTTTGCCAACCCGTTTTCAATTCGGTTAAAAACCTGTACGCTAATTTCCTTGTTCAAGAAATTGCTTTTATTAATATAATCTTCTCTTATAAGCTCAAAACCTTTCTCCAAAAATTCATCATAATGAGCAAAAAATTCATCTGAAAGTTTTTTTATAAATTCTTTCAAATCAACGCTTTCACCTATTTCAAGATTAAGAGCCGTTGCAATTTTATTTGGAATATTGTCAACATCTGACTGTTTTGCATTCAAATTAACCCCGATGCCAAGAATTATTGCCTCCAACTTTCCTTTTGAATGAATAATACTTTCCGAAAGTATCCCTGCTATTTTTTTGCCATCAATCAAAACATCATTTGGCCATTTTATCTGCGGATTTACACCGTAAGTTTCCAAAACTTTACACAAAACCACAGATAAATACTGAGTCAAATTGGAATATTTTTCGTCAAAAACCTCCGACGGCTTAAGGATGACAGACATGAAAAGATTACCCTCTCCCAAATCAACCCAAGAACGAGCAAGACGTCCTCTGCCTGCAGATTGAGATTTGGCGATAATAACAGTTTTGTCATCAAGCATATCCACAGATGCTTTAGCATAACTGTTAGTAGACTCCACATTGTCTAATTCAATAATTCTCATCTTCTCCCCTGAGGTATTGTACACGTGTACCATAATTATACAACAAACAAAAAAATTATTGCTAAAAAATTTTTTCTGTTATAACATAGGTTTGACAAGAGGGAGAAAAATGGAACATTGGGTTTATAAAATGAGCATACTTGGTCATGGGGTATCCGTTAATATGGATACGCTAATCACAATGTGGATTTCTATGGCAATTCTCATTACTCTTGCGCTTTTAACAACAAGAAAACTTGATATGGTTCCAAACAGACTTCAACTTGTCGGAGAAAATATCATTAAATATTTTAACGAAACCGCAAAATCAAGCATGGGCAACGATGAAGCGCAAAAACATATCGCTATTATATTAACACTATTTATGTTTATCCTAACCGCAAACCTCGTCGGACAATTGCCTTGGAAACTGATTCACCTGACAAACGGCGAACTTGCAGCTCCGACAAACGATATAAATATGACCGCAGCAATGGCAATTGTTGTTTCTATTTACTATATATTTTACGGAGTAAAGAGAAACGGGTTTAAATTTTTCTTTAAAGGCTTTAGTATTGACGGAATAATTATAACACTTGTTGATACTTTAGAACTTTTTGTACGTCCGTTTTCATTGGCTCTGCGACTTTTTGCAAACATTTTCGCAGGAGAAGTTTTGGTTGCAACGCTTTTAGGTTTGGTTGCAATTGTCGGACCGTTACCATTTATGCTTTTTGAACTGTTTGTAGCTTTAATACAGGCTTTAGTATTCACGCTGTTATCAATGACATACATTTCAATGGCGGTAAAAGAAGAATAATCAACACAATTACTATAATAAAAGGAGAAAACTTATGATCGAACAAACTTTAGATTTAGCAAAATTGGGTGCAGGTATCGCAATAGGTTTCGGTGCTATCGGCGGAGGTCTCGGACTTGGAATTGCGACAAAAGGTGTGCTTGACGCAATTGCTCGCCAACCTGAAATTAAAGATGAAGCATTCAAAAATTTTATTCTTGGTGCAGGTCTAGCGGAAGCAACCGCAATCTACGCTTTGCTTATCGCTTTGTTGTTAATTTTTTCATAGATAAAAGGTTAGTTTACAATGCTTGAATTTAATGCAACATTTTTAATCGCTATGTTTAGCTTTGTAGTGTTCATAATGATTATGAACGCAATCTTTTACAAACCGATTTTGGAAATAATAAGAAAACGTGAATCTTATATAAATTCCAATTATGAAGATTCAAAAAGATTTAAAGCTGACGCGGAAGAATACAACACAACAAGAGCTTCAAAACTTGAACAAACACAAGAAAAATGCAGACACGAATTTCGTACGGCGGTAAATGAGGTTCAAGAGGCGGCAACTAAGGAATTGCAAAATGCCAGAGAGCATACAAAGCAAGAAATTCAAGCCCGAAAAGAACAACTTTACATAAAAGAAGACGAACTTAACAAAACAATAGAGCAAGAAGTCGTAAAAGATTTGGCAGCGTCTATTACCGAAAAAATACTCGGCTCAAAGGTAAAGATAACGGATTAACTATATATGGAACAAATTATTACTTTCATAAAATATATTATTCATTCAAATATCATCAATTTTCTTTTAATGGTATGGATTTTGTACGCAATCATAAAGAAACTCAGCTTAGGAAAATCTTTCGACAAGTCGGTGGACAAGGTTAAAGAAGAAATCCAAAAATCCGATGACGAAAAAAATAATGCAACAAAAATTCTTGATGATGCGAAAAAACTCATAGACAGACTTCCTGAAGATATCAAAACTTTGGAAGAAAATAACTCGGAGAAGGTTGAAGTCTTTAAAAACCAAATAAAAGAAGATACTCACAAAACGATATTTAACCTTGAGAAAAATATAGACAGAGTAATAGCAATTGAGGAAAAGAAAATTTCAAATATAACAACCGAAAAAACCTCGTACGCATCGGTTGAACTTGCAAAACAGCAAATCAAAGAGGCTTTAAGAGTTAATCCTGAATTACACAATGAGTTTTTTATGAACAGCCTTGATGAACTTGAAAGGGTGAAATTATAATGACAGAAGAACAAATTATTTCAGCTATTTCACAAAAATACGCAAACGCATTGACAGAAACCGCTATTGAACTTGGCGGTCCTGACTATTTTGCGCAGCAATTAAAAGAAATAAGTAAAGTAATCACATCTTCTAACGATTTGCAACTTGTAATGTCAAATTCATCAATTTCTGTCTCAAAAAAAATTGAAATCATTAACGAAATCTTTAGCAGCAAAATTGACACAAAATTGTTGAATTTTCTGAAAACTATCACAGAAAAAAACAGATTTGACGAATTTGCATCAATAAAATATGCCTACGAAAAAAATATTGAAAAATATTCAAATAAAAAAACAGTAGAAATAACTTCACCAATTGCACTAAATTTTGAAAACAAATCAAACATATTATTCAAACTTGAGCACAAACTCAATTGTGAAGTAAAACCGGTCTGGAAAGTTGACGAATCACTTATCGCAGGATTAACTTTCAAATTTGATGACTGCGTGATAGATACAAGTATCCGGACGAAACTGGAAAATTTAAGTAAGGGTATAACCAGGGGGTAACGAAATGACACTAATAAAACCTGATGAAATCAGTTCAATTATAAAAAATAAAATAGACAACTTTGAGCTGCAAACCGAAGTATCTAATACAGGAACGGTTCTTGAAATAGGGGACGGAATTGCAAGAATATACGGGCTTCGCAATGTTATGGCAAATGAACTTGTCCAATTTGAAGACGGAAAAGGAACTCTCGGTATTGCAATGAACCTCGAAGAAGATAATGTCGGCGTCGTAATATTGGGCGACTATATGGATATTAAAGAGGGGACAATTGTAAAAACAACGGGAAATATTGCCTCTGTTCCGGTAGGGGACGGACTTATCGGCAGAATAGTGGACCCAACAGGTAAACCTTTAGACGGAAAAGGCGAATACCCATATACAAAAATAAGACCTATTGAAAGAGTAGCTCCGGGTATCGTTACCAGAAAATCTGTCCATGAACCGCTCCAAACAGGTTTAACCGCAATTGATGCACTTACACCAATCGGCAGAGGTCAACGTGAACTTATTATCGGAGACAGACAAACAGGAAAAACAGCAATTGCAATAGATACAATCATCAACCAAAAAGGGAAAGATGTAATATGTATATATGTAGCAATCGGGCAAAAAGCATCAACAGTTGCTCACCTTGCCAAAACATTGGAAGATCACGGAGCAATGGCTTATACAATTATAGTATCTTCAACAGCCAATGAATCCGCACCTTTACAATATATTGCACCGTTTGCCGGTGTCACAATCGGTGAAGAATTTATGGAACAAGGAAAATCCGTATTGATTGTATATGATGACTTATCAAAACACGCTCAGGCATATCGTGCAATGAGCTTGCTGTTAAAAAGACCACCGGGACGTGAAGCATATCCGGGCGATGTATTCTACCTTCACTCAAGACTGTTGGAGCGTGCCGTTAAATTAAATGATGAACTGGGCGGCGGCAGCATTACCGCATTACCGATTATTGAAACTCAAGCAGGTGATGTATCAGCCTATATTCCGACAAACGTCATTTCAATTACTGACGGACAAATATTTTTGGAAACTAACGCCTTTAATGCAGGGCAAAGACCGGCAATAAATGCGGGAATTTCTGTTTCACGTGTTGGCGGAGCCGCTCAAACCAAAGCTATTAAACAGGTTGCAGGAAAGTTGCGTTTGGATTTGGCGCAATACAGAGAACTTGAAGCATTTGCCCAATTTGCTTCAGATCTTGATGCCTCAACCAAAAAGCAGTTATTAAGAGGTCAAAAACTTACGGAAGTACTTAAACAGCCTCAATACAATCCGTTGAGTGTTGCAGAGCAGGTTTCAATACTGTTTGCCGCAAACGAAGGAATACTTGACGACATTGATAATTCAAATATCGCAAGATTTAAAAAAGAATGGTTTGTTTTCTTCAATGCAAACTTAAAAGATCTTGCAAAACGTTTGAATGACGGTTCGGCATTATCTGATGAAGATAAAACCGCACTAAGCAACAGTTTAAATACTTTTAAAAGTACATTTTAACACTTTATAAAGGAGAAAAATAATGAAATGTTATAATCACCACGACAGAGATGCGTTTGGTATTTGCAAAATTTGCGGTAAAGGATTATGCCTTGAATGTCTAAAAGAAGAAAAAGGTGTAATTATGTGCAAAAGCGGAAAATGCCTTGATTTTTCACACAACATAACAATCGGGTTAATCGTTGTTTCGATTATGTTTATAATTATGTTCTTAAAAATACTCGTTTTTTAAAAGGATAACAAATGGCAAATTTAAAAGATATAAAAAACAGAATACAAAGTATTGAAAGCACAAAAAAAATCACACGTGCGATGAAGATGGTTGCCGCCGCAAAAGTAAAGAAATCGGAAACCGCAGTAAAAGCATCCAGACCATACACGCGTGAACTTGTTTCGATGTTTCAAAAATTACTAAATTCGGTAACCGAATACAGCAGAGAAACTTTAAAAATCAAATATGCCATAGATGATTATCCGTCATTATTGGAAAAACGTGAATTAAAAACCGCCGGCATACTTGTTTTGACCTCAAACAAAGGACTTGCAGGAGCTTATAACGCAAATGTCGTCAGAGAAACTATAAAAAGAATAAAAGAATACAAAGAAAAAGGAATTGAAGTCCAATTATTTATTGCGGGTCAAAAAGGGATTTCCGGACTTAGAAAAAAATGTATGGCACTTGGCTGCCCTATTGCAAAAAAATACTATTCGGCAGTAGATACGCCATCTCCTATGGAAGCTCGGGAAATAGCCGAAGATATGGCTGAATATTACGTAAATAAAAAAATTGATAACATAGAAATTATCACAACACGATTCAAAAATATGATGAGCTATTTTACCGAAAGCTGGCAAGTCTTGCCTGTTACGGGAGTCGTGGATATTCATGAAAGACTTAATGATAACGTAGCTGAAGCATTAATGGAATTTATACCTGATATGCACCACATATTACAAAAAATAGTTCCTATGTATATGACCAATATCTTTTATCAGGCGCTGTTAGAAGCTCAAGCAAGCGAACTTGCATCAAGAATGACCGCTATGTCTGCCGCAACCTCAAATGCTGAGCAAATGATTCATGACCTGTCAATTGAGTACAACAAAACACGTCAATACGCAATTACGCAGGAAATTATTGAAGTTGTAACAGGTGCAAATTCACAAATGCACTAGACTATTTTTCCAATAAAATGACGGCGTTAGCTTCAATTGCCAACTTTTGCCCCACAGCATCAAGTTTTTCTTTTGTCTTTGCTTTTATAGACAAATCTGTCGGTGAAATTTCAAGAATTTTGCATAAAACCGATTTCATTTTCGGAATATACGGCATCATTTTTGGAGCTTGCGCAATAATATTACTGTCAATATTTACAATTCTGTACCCCAATTCAAAAACATGATTATATACGTGTTTTAATAAAATTGTACTGTCTATATCCTTGTATTTTGGATCCGTATCAGGGAACAAAGTTCCGATATCATCCAACGCCAAAGCCCCAAGCATTGCATCTATTAAAGCATGGATTAAAACATCGGCATCCGAATGCCCCAAAAGTCCTTTTTCATGCGTAATTTTAACTCCGCCAATTATCAAATCACGACCTTCTATGAGTTTGTGAATATCATAACCTAATCCAATTCTATACATAAATCCTCTCTTTAGTTCATTTAAAGTATAGCATAATTTTAGAATATATGATAGACTAGTTGCTATGATACATATTTTATCAACATCAGGTCCGGTTACTCAGCGACAAATACCGGTACAAACCATACAAACAACACAAGAAAATGTATATTACGAAGATTATGAATTACCGTTTTACTACGTAATTGGAATGAAAATTATGGAGAAGATTATGGGCAACAATGCAACAAACAATGTAACAGTAACAAGAGAATTAAACAACAATACAATCACAACCACTACAGCAAATACAGAGCGACCGACAGTACCAACTTATAAATGTTGTCCGGGATTTTATATAGAACTTATCATAATTGCAATAATTGTACTTTTGGGTATTATCTTTTTTATAAAATCGGTCAAATCAAGAAAATACTACAAATGCCCAAATTGCGGGGAATCTTTTCGTTCTGAAAATATGACCTCAATGACTTGCAAAATTTGCGGAAGTACTCTGGAAGAAACCGATGACACAAACATTTCTGACAAAACTAAATAAATCAATCGTTTATAATTTCTTATATTATAAACATTTTTACAAATTTATATTTTTGCACAAGCCTCTTTGCGAAAGATATAAAGACAGTACCTTGAAGCTTTTTGGACTTTATGTGTGCAGAAGCTGTTTTTATTTGTATTTTGGATTTATAATTTCTTTCATTTATGCTTATACAATGATAAAAACCGTTCAATATGACAAGTTCTTTTTTCTGGGAATTTTGGGCTGTGCATTAACATTTTTGGTATCTTATCCGCCTGTTTATTCAAAATTTAAACGAATAACCAAAGACTTTATAAGATTTTATGACGGAGTTTTTCTTGCTGCAATATTTGTTTTCACATTCAAAATAAATACCTATATCGGAGTTTTGAGTATAATCTCATTTATCATAATGAGAAATCTGTACAATAAAAAGCGCTCAGGTGATTTAGTATGTAAAGATTGTGAAAAACTTAGCGAAGGAAAAACTTGTGAAGGGTACATCAAGCAAAAAGAAGCATTATTAAGAATAGATGAAGAATACTCACAAATAATCACTAAACAAATGAAGAAAGGAAAGCAATATGATTAACCGTGAAGACATACTTGCAGGCACAAGACCCGAAGTCGGCAACCGAATTCTCGTAACAGAAAAAGAAAACTTTGAAGGTTATCAGGTAATGGACTACAAAGGTATCGTTTGGGGAATATCTATGAGAGCAAAAGATGTAGCTCAAGATTTTTTTATGGGTTGTAAAAATTTTACCGGCGGAGAATTAACCTCTTATACCGAATTATCTGATGAAGTTCGCCAAAAGGCTTGGGACAGAATGGTATCATCAGCAAGAAGAATCGGCGCAAACGCAATTATAAATTTCAGATTTGAAATCACCCCTGTTTCATACGCAACCTCAGGAACTTCAGAAGTTATTGCTTACGGTAACGCCGTTATAATTGAGCCAATCAAAAATTATGTTCCTATGGGCGGCTTAGGTAATATTCTCGCCGAATACGTTGACCATTACTGCGGAGGAAACGGAATAAACAACGGAACGCCCTATGTAAAACCATCTCCAAAAGCAGAACTTACAAAAATTGGGGATACTACTTATGCAATATGCCCTGAATGTAATATTAAATACAAAATTACAAAGGATGAAAACGGAATAACCAGAGTGCTTGGACTTTCAGACGTAGACCCAAATGAAGAAGGTTTACAAATCTACTGTTCAAGATGCGGGGTTAAATTTACAATTCCTGAAGTTGAGTAACATATTTTTCGACAGCTTTTACAAAGCCGTCATTTTCAACAGTATCGGTTATAAAATCGGCACATTCCAACAATGCGGGTGTGCCGTTTCCCATAGCAACACCAACGCCCCCGCATTGAACCAAATCAATATCATTATCCTGATCGCCGATAGTCAATGTTTCTTGAGGATTTATTCCCCACATATCACACAAAAATTTAACTCCTAAAGATTTTTTAGCCGCACCGCTTCCTATTTCGCAAAAATAAGGAGTGGACTTTACAAGGTATAATTCGGGATACTTTTCACGTAATTCATCCACCCAACCTGTTACCTTGTCAGGGTTTTTCAAATCTATTGCCAAAATTTTATTGACATTTTTTATTTCTAAATCATCAAAAGAACAAACCGTATAATCTATAAACTTTCCGTCAGTATAAGATTTTACAATTTCATTATCTTTTTCAACATACAATTTATCATCCAAATATAAGTTTATATGAATGTTATTTTTTCTTGCCCATTGTATAATTTCTTTGGCATAATTTTCACCAAGATTGCATTGATACAACGTCTTACCGTTCATATCTTTAATCAAACCGCCTTGATATGAAACTATAGGGGTATCAAGTCCGAGTTCTTTTGCAACCGGTATTGCCGCACAGTGCATTCTGCCTGTCACCAATACAACTTTCACTCCGCTTTGAGTTAAATCTTTAATACATTTTTTTAAAGCTGGTGTAAAATCCAAACCCCATTTTAATATAGTTCCGTCAATATCCGTTGCGATTAACTTAATCATAACTTATAAATCCCTTCAATAAAGCCCTGTGAAATGCACAAATTGTTTTTGCATCATTTATCCGACCCTCATTTATCATATCAAAAACTTCATAGATTTTATACTCAAAACACGATATTATTTCGCCCTCATCAGGATGTTCCCCGACAAAATCCAAATCTTTTGCCAAATACAAATATAACTTTTCCGTACAAATTCCGGGTGTTGTATTTATATATCCTAAAGAATGCCAAATCTTTGCATTATAACCTGTTTCTTCTTCCAGTTCTCTTTTTGCGGCATAATCAGGATTTTCATCAACTTCAAGTTTTCCGGCAGGCAATTCCAAAACAGTTTCCTTTAACGGGTATCTGAATTGTTTAACCAGCAAAACGGTATCCTTATCTTTTAATGCCAAAATAACAACACCGCCTGAATGTAATATTACTTCTCTAAAAGATTTATGCCCGTCAGAAACTTCCACATCGTCTTTTATGACGGTAACAACTTTACCATCATATACAACCTTTGAGTTAAGTGTTTTTTCTTCGTAATTCATATACTCACATCCCTAAAATATTATTCCACAATAATTTCGTAACATGGATAATTCTTTGAACATCCTTCAAGTCGCTGCACTTTAATAGTTGTCTTATCCTGCACGGTGAACTGATTTGAATAATCACCAAGTTGAAGTCTTTTACTGTCATTCGGTACTATATAATACTTATAAAAATCACCGCCCACGTCATTTATTATAACAAATTCATTTTTACCCTTTGAAAACGGGATTTTCATTGTACCTTTTTGCAGTTCGGAAACCTTTATTATCTCATAACCTTTCAAAACATTTTTTATTTCATCTTCAGACAACTTGCGCGGAACAAATTTAACTCCGTTAAAAATAATTTCGTAGTATTCAAAACATTTTGGAAAATATGAATACAATTTATCACCTGATAAAAATTCCCAAGAGCCTTCTCCAACCCAAACATCTTCTTTAGGGACTTGAGCATTTCCTGTTAAAAGTTTATAGGAAGTATAACCGCCGTTTCCGACCGGTTCCTGATTTTGTAATATAATTTCATCCTTTGATAAATCATCATCACGTTCATGATATTCACGCCATTGACGCTTATTCATGTTATATGTCCAAAGTTTCTGACCAATTCGCGGCATCATTGCATTTTCAACAACCAACTCATCATCTTTTACACCAAAAAGAACACTTGCTAAAAAGAAAATCACAATAATCGCAACTACTGCTCCAAAAATATATCTTTTTTTCATTAACTCCTCACTTTTCTTCTATATAAACAATAGCACAAACAGGCGATTTTTGTCTAAAACAAGGAGATAAAATCTTTAACAATATTTAGCCGGATTACTAATAGTATAAAAATATTTATAAGATTTAATATAATTAATCTTTTTCATACTTCCAGCTATTCTTAATTCCAACGAGCCTCATTTGAGGCTCTTTTTTTAGGAAATCATCAGAACAACATTGACACTATTAATCAATTATTTTCTAATATTATCAATGCCTTTACTTATCAATTTTACTGCACCATAAACTCCCAATGCTAATAAACCGACACCAAATGCAACTCTGCCTTTATTTTCTTTAATTCCTTTTAAACCAAACTTTTTCAAGCCCGCCATCATTGCACTAAATCTGTTATTGTAAGCCCGTATTGGTTTTGAAGATTTTAATGCTATATCATCAGTATCAGGTATAAATTCTTTATCAAAGTAGGAATCAATACCGGGAATACAAAACCGCTTTGTCTTATTACTAAAAGTTTGATTAAACATCTTTTTAAATATCCATTTAACCCTTTGACCTTTTGTTAGATCACCACCCATAAGGGATTTAAGTTCTTCAGTGTCAACATTTCCTACCGTTTGATACATTATATTTTGACCTTTTCTGTAAAGGGTAGCAAAAGGAGCTTTTAAAAACGGGTATTTTTTAAAACTACGTCCACGCAACATAGGAGTATCTTTGTTAATACCTGTGAGGTGAATATATCTTTCAGAATTTTTTACAAAGTGCTCTGATCGTACCTTCTGCGACCAGCCATTTTTCCCACCATAAGCAGGATCCAAAATATTTCCGACTCTTTTTATGGCTTGCGCATTTTCTTTACTTGTTGTGTGGTATTCAATACGAATTCCTGCCGCACGAGGCAATCCGTGCTTTAAACCTTGATAACCTAAATAACTGCCACCTGCTATTTGCGCAGCACCAATAACATCATTTTTTTCCATAATGTCGTAACCTTTTCATTTATTTTCAACTACCTACACATAGTTCTTATCTATATAAAGGAAAGGTTTGTGTCATTTTTGCGTACAACATACCGCACGACATCTATCGTATAAGGCATTATAAGCAGGTTTGAGGCATTTAAAATTTATTTTTACAAAACTTAACATTTGATAAAAAACACTTCAAAAAAAAAGTCCGTCCTAATTTTTTAGGGCGAACTTTTTATCCGTAATTTTATTTAACTAGCATTTGCCTGAAATTGAAGAATGGAAAGTTCTTGAAATAACATCATCTTGCTGTTCTTTTGTTAATTTGATGAAATTAACCGCATATCCTGAAACTCTGACAGTCAATTGCGGATATTTTTCAGGATGTGCCTGAGCATCAAGTAAAGTTTCACGATTGAATACATTTACATTCAGGTGATGTCCGCCTTTTTCAACATATCCGTCAAGCAAATTGATTAAATTTTCTTCTTGCATTGTTGTCATAATAGATTTCCTTTCTTATATAGTTGCCGAATTATTTTTACTCAACCAAACAGCATCACAACATCCGGTATCAAAACTTACACTCAAATCTCCCATAAAGACTTCATCTTTACCAAGTGCATTAGGAATAATTGAGAAAGTATTTGATATACCGTCTTGTGCATCACTAAACGGAAGTTTTGCAACAGATGCCAAAGATGCAGCTGCACCGTTAGAATCTCTGCCGTGCATAGGGTTTGCACCAGGTGCCAACGGGACACCCATTTTTCTTCCGTCAGGAGTGTTGCCTGTTTTCTTACCGTAAACTACGTTTGATGTAATGGTCAGAATTGACATTGTAGGAATTGAGTTTCTGTATGTATAATGTTTTCTGATTTTTGCCATAAATGTTTTAACCAGATTTACCGCTAACTCATCCACTCTGTCATCATTGTTGCCATATTTAGGGAAATCTCCTTCAACTTCATAGTCAACAACAATACCGTTTTCATCCCTTATCGTTTTGACTTTAGCATATTTTATAGCAGAAAGAGAATCCGCCACAACTGACAGCCCGGCAATACCGGTTGCAAAATAACGCTTTACATCTCGGTCATGGAGTGCCATTTGCGCTCTTTCATAGCAATACTTATCGTGCATGTAATGAATTACATTCAATGTATTAACATATAGCCCCGCAAGCCATTCCATCATTGCATCAAATTTTTTCATTACTTCATCATAATCAAGATACTCGGAAGTAATAGGTCTGTATTCAGGACCAACCTGAACTTTTAGCCTTTCATCAATACCGCCGTTTATTGCATAAAGCAAACATTTTGCCAAATTTGCACGAGCTCCGAAGAATTGCATTTCCTTACCGACAACCATTGAAGAAACGCAACATGCAATAGCATAATCGTCCCCATGCGTAACTCTCATCATATCATCATTTTCATACTGAACAGATGAAGTGGTAATTGAAATATGCGCACAATATTTTTTAAAGTTATGCGGCAATCTCTTTGACCACAAAACTGTCATATTAGGTTCCGGAGCAGTTCCCAGATTTTCTAACGTGTGCAGATATCTGAAAGAGTTTTTTGTAACCATCGGACGACCGTCAACACCGACACCGCCGATTGATTCCGTAACCCAAGTAGGATCGCCTGAGAATAATTCATTATATTCAGGAGTTCTTGCAAATTTTACAAGTCTTAATTTCATAATAAAATGATCAATCATTTCTTGAGCTTCGGATTCTGTTATAATTCCTTCCTTCAAATCTCTTTCGATATAAATATCCAAGAATGTCGAAGTTCTGCCGATACTCATTGCAGCACCGTTTTGTTCTTTTACGGCAGATAAGTACCCAAAATACAACCATTGGATAGCTTCTTTCGCATTTCGCGCAGGTTTCGAGATATCAAATCCATAAATTTTACCCAACTCAATCATTTCTGACAAAGCTTTTATCTGCTCTGCGATTTCTTCTCTCAATTGGATACGTTCAGGTGTCATTTCACCTTCCAAAGATTTAAACTGTTCTTTTTTATCTTCAATCAATCTGTCAATACCATAGAGGGCAATTCTTCTGTAGTCACCGATAATTCGTCCTCTACCGTAGGCATCAGGAAGTCCTGTTATAATAGCAGAATGTCTTGCAGCTTTCATTTCAGGGGTATAAACATCAAACACGCCCTGATTGTGAGTTTTTCTGTATTTTGTAAAGATTTCCGAGATTTCGGAATCTACTTGATAGCCATAGGATTTACAAGCGCCTTCCGCCATTCTTATTCCGCCAAACGGCTGCATTGAGCGTTTCAACGGAGCGTCCGTTTGTAATCCGACTATTGTTTCCAAATCTTTATCAATATACCCTGCACCGTGAGAAGTGATAGTTGATACAATTTTTGTATCCATATCAACTACACCGCCTCTTTCTCTTTCCAACTTGAACAAATCACAGCATTCCTGCCACAATTTAGTTGTTGCCGCCGTAGGACCTTCCAAAAATTCGGAATCTCCTTCGTACAAAGTATAGTTCTTTTGAATAAAATCTCTTACATTAATCTCCTGCTCCCATTTGCCGCCGACAAATGATGTCGTAGGATATATCTTTTTCTCTGCTAATGTTTCTATCATATTTTTCTCCCACTATAAATCTGAAATAATAATTGTAATTTATACACGAATACTTGTATATAATCAATCACTATTATACAATATAAACCTCAAAAAACTACATTTGTAACGGAATTTTACAAATATTTTACATTCCCAAAAACGCTTACCAAAGCGGGTTTGCGCTTATTTATTCTTTTTTCTTAACGATTTATGTTCTTCTTTTTCATCACAATCCAAAACCTTATTTAAATGATTTATAAGTTCTTCGGAATGATAATGAACTGCATGTTCTGATTTGTGGTGAATATCTACAATATGATAGTGCATCGCCATTTCTGTTTGAATTAAACTTATATTATAATCATAAAGACTTTGAATATACTCAGAAACTGCCATGTAATAATCTTTTCCTGCATTTTGGAGTGCCACATAATCAATTTCACCTGATTGATATTTTTTCTTTGCAATCTCAAGATTTTCAATCGAAATTAAAACTTCTTCTTTTGCAACGGGTATTCTGTTTTGAGCTTTCTCAACATTATTAAACGCTCGCTTCACCTCAAAATATAGATTTTTCTTAAACAGATTAATCTCATTATCAGCAAGGTTTAACTGAGCGGAGGCTCCTTTGATACTGTGTTTCAATTCCATTAAATTAACACTTGAGGACAAATTTAATCCGACATGAAAATTATTATTTGAGGTTATATTTGATTTATCGTAAGTATATCCTGCATTTAAATTTAAATCAGGCAGATAATTCTTTTTGATGTATACAAGAGATTGTTCCATTGCATTTTTTGTTAAAACAAGAACATTCAAATCAGGACTATTCTCGTATGCGATATCTACGGCTTTTTCCAACGGGAAATTAAAAACTACCGGTTCAAAATTTGAGGAATTAAATTCCGCACCGACAAGCGGAAAACTTTTCGTATTTTTTATCAGATAATTCGGATTGTCATCTATATACATCGAATTACTCAAATCAACTTTTGCGTTTTCATATTGATTTTCAACATCAATAAGTCTGATTTCAGCCTCATCGTAATTAATTTTTGCAGTCGTCAAATCCGGCTCTTTCTTTGATAATTCAACAAAATCAGCATTTATTGAAAGATAATTTTCTGCCAAATTTTTTAAAGCGATCGCCTTTAAAAGGTTGTAATATTTTGCTTTTACGTCAAACAAGGTTGAACACAAGCTGTCCATAAATTCATATTCCGCCCCCAGTTTATAAAACTCCTCCATCTTTATATAGGCGGTAGTTTTTCCAAAATCCCAAACCAACTGATTTATGGTAACACCAACAGATGGCAAATCCCTATAATGAGAATTATAATAAATATTATCAGAATTATTTTCATTATAAAACCCAACGCCTGCGCTAATTACCGGAAAATACTGAGAACGCGCTATACCTACATTACTTTTTGCAATATCGAGATTATATTTTTGTTTTTTTATTTTCGGGCTGTTTTTAAAAGCTGCCGCAACACAATCATATACGGATAGTTCACTACCGTCAGCCACAGATACTGTTTTGAAGAACAATTCATCATCATCCTCAACAGCCTCAACAGGAGTAAAAATTGCTGCAATAAAAAGCAATATCAAACAACATATTATTTTTTTAATGTCCATAATACCATTATACAACATGTGTCAAGTTTCTATCTGAATTATTTTTGTAAGTGAAAGTTGACTTGATAATTATTTTATAATAGACTTTCTAAAGAGAGATTTTACACTATAATTGTGAGGATTAGGGAATTGGATTTTATTACAGGAACAATATGGTTTTTAGGAAAGCTGGCTCATCTTGTAGGTAATTGGGGCTTAGCGATTATAATTTTGACAATCATTGTAAGAGCAGCTATGTGGAATTTGAATGTTCAACAACAGCGTTCAATGAAGACGATGCAATTACTGCAGCCTAAACTCAAAGCAATACAAGACAGATATAAAAATGACCCGAACAGAATGAATCAAAAAATGATGGAATTCTACAAGGAACATAAATTCAACCCTATGGGCGGATGTCTGCCGTTACTTATCCAAATGCCAATATTCATTCTTTTATATTCGGCATTAATAAGTCCGCAATTTATACAAGCTGCAGGTGATCAGCATTTCTTATTCGTTAAGAGCCTTGCCACCACAATGAGAGCAACTGCAGGAATTTCAAATAACGGAGTATTGGGAGTTGCAAACGGGGATAAATTCATTCTCGGACCTACCGCAACAGTATATTTGCCTGACGAAGTTCTTAAAAATGTTAAAGTTACCGACCCTACAGTAGACATTGCAGGAGAACTCGAACCGGGTAAAGAAGTTGAATTGCAGGTAAGTCTTAACAGCTTTAGTAAATTAAAATTCAATCAACTAAATAAAATTCAAAAAGCAGAATTAACCGTTACAAACAATAACATCAGAGAAAATGAAACAGTAACATTTTATAGAAACGAAAATATTGAAGACGGTATTTTAACGGCAAAAATACCTACAACTCCGGTTAATAAAACAATTCACTGGGATGTAATTTTGTTAATTATACTGTTTGCTGTTACAATGATTATTTCCCAAAAAGTAATGATGGCTATAAACAAAACGGATAACGCAGATCCGACCCAGCAAGCATTACAAAAATCTATGGGAACATTTATGCCGTTGATGATTATTGCAACATTTGTTGTAATACCAATCCCTGCTGGCGTATTGTTATACTTGATTACAAGCAACATAATTCAAATTATACAAACTGTGATTATCAATAAGCAAATTGATGCTGAAATGGCTAAGAAAAAAGAAAGCGTATCTGAAGAAGAACTAAAAAACGCTAAAGAGGTAAACAAATAATTTAGTCATGAGTATAATGCTGAGCGATTTTGATTATGAATTACCCGAAAGCCAAATAGCTCAAATGCCGGCAGGCAAACGTGAAAATTCCAAAATGATGGTTTTAAATCGCGAAAAACTGTCAATTGAGCACAAACATTTTTTTGACATAATTGACTATA
The DNA here is from genome assembly GCA_051874955.1 of Candidatus Gastranaerophilaceae bacterium. Lineage (GTDB taxonomy): Bacteria > Cyanobacteriota > Vampirovibrionia > Gastranaerophilales > Gastranaerophilaceae > Zag111. The sequence continues at coordinate 73,534 of JBJEGJ010000022.1, read as the reverse complement.
TCGACAGTAATTCGATTTTGGTATTGAATAATACAAAAGTTATTCCTGCAAGATTGTACGGAGTGAAAGATACTGGTGCAAAAATAGAAGTGCTTTTGCTTGAGGCACAACAAACGCAAGATAACAAAACATACTGGTCATGTCTTATAAAACCGTCTAAAAGAATAAAACCGGACACGATAATTACTATTTGTGACGAATTACAAATTAAACCGATTGAAAAGTTGGAAGATGACGGAGAATGGCTCGTTGAAATTATCCACAACGGTAATTTATTTGATATTCTGCATAGGGTAGGAAACATACCGCTTCCGCCTTATATTGCAAGAAAACTTCAATCGGAAGAACTTAAACAGTTCGATAAAAAGCGTTACCAAACAGTTTACGCTCAAGATGAAGGCTCTGTTGCCGCACCGACAGCAGGATTGCATTTCACCAAAGAAATACTAAAAAAACTGGAAGATAAAGGAGTTGAAATTGCCTACGTCACATTAAATGTGGGTTTAGGGACATTCAGACCCGTGAAATGTGAAAATATCTTAGAACACAAAATGCACTCCGAAACATTTGAAATAACAGAAGATGCCGCAAATAAAATTAATAGTGCAAAGGCTCAAGGGAAAAAACTAATCGCTGTTGGTACAACTACCGTCAGAACTCTTGAAACTGCATACAAAAAATACGGCTGCATAAAAGCCTGCCACGACAATTCGGAATTATTTATTTACCCGCCTTATGAATTTAAAGTTGTTGACAATTTGATTACGAATTTTCATTTGCCAAAGTCAACACTCTTAATGCTTGTAAGCGCCTTAGCAGGAAAGGATTTCATTTTCCGCGCGTATTCTGAGGCAATAAAAAATAACTACAGATTTTTTAGCTACGGCGATTGCATGTATATATCATAAAACTTGACTTTTCAATCTACATTCTTAAACCATATAGAGGATACATTATTTTTTCAACTTGAGTAGAATAATAATGTAACGGGAGGTAGTATTTAGTAATGTTTTCAGAAATGATACAAGGATTGTTAAATTCAGGCGGAAAAGCCGCAGCAATGCAAAGAGCTGCACAGTTAAGCCAATATTCAAACACGAATAAAATTAATAATGCCAATCCGCTTGATTCAATTTACCCGCCGGGCTCAAATAATGTCCAATCGTTTGAAAAAGTCCTTGCAAACACCTCCGTATCAAATTTCGGTTCACTGCTACTTAACCCGAAATCCTTAAACGTAAACGGCAGCATTTATGATACAGACATCAGCTCCGATGGAATTACGAATGCAACATTAAAAAAAGCATTGGAAGAAGTAAGCAGAACAAATAGCGTATCAAATTCCAAAACTGCCAATAAAACACAACTTTTGGGAATGATTAATAAAATTGCCCAACAACACGGCGTGGATGAAAAACTTGTACAAGCACTTATTAAACAAGAATCCGGTTTTAACCCTAACGCAACCTCAAGAACAGGAGCAATGGGCTTGATGCAGTTAATGCCATCAACCGCAAAATCACTTGGAGTAAATGACCCATATAACGCAACCCAAAATGTTGACGGCGGAGTCAGATATTTAAAATCAATGTTGAATAAGTATAACGGGAATATAATTTTGGCACTTGCAGCATACAATGCCGGACCGGGCGCAGTCGACAAATACGACGGCGTGCCGCCATACAAAGAAACTCAAAATTATGTCAAAAATATTTTGGCAAATTATCTGAATTAAAACTTAACCGAAAATTTCAAATGCTTTATGTTATTTTACCTGAAATACAACATTTGCAACCGCAGTAATTTTCTTTTCAATCGTTGAGGTGTCATTTATGCCCATATCCGAGACATCTGTAGAATCAACAGGTGTAACCTGAAAAACTCCCATTCTGACAGATTGAATATTCCCGACACGATTATGAGTGGATTTTAGCATTGCAGATGCGCGCTCTTTTGCATCAGTAGTAGCTTTTTCCAGCAGTTTCACTTTTAAGTCGGAAAGTTTTGAATATGAATAGTTTGTACTTTGAACATCAATATCTATCCCTTTTTCCATTAAGGACGATATATCCAAAGAGGTGTCTTTAATCTTGTTGACATCATTTGATTTAATTGAAATATTTTGCGTTAAATTATAATATGCAATTTCATTAGTGCTCATTCCATTAACATATTTATAATTCACATATCCGCTCATTGATTTTACGTCAACATCTTTATCTAAATCAAAACCTTTTGATTTAAGGTATGCCAATACAAGCGGTAACTGTTTCTTTGCTTCAGAATAGGCAATAGCCTTTGTCGGACGTCTTAAATTTAAAACAATTTCAAGACTGCCGCTATCCGATTGAACAATCTCATAAGCCGAACCCGTTACTGTAACAGAATTTTTTGCAACAGATGATACCCCAAGTTTCACCGCTATTATTAAACCGATAGAAATCAATAAACCAAGCATTACTATTTGCAATTTTTCAATTCTCTCTAACATATCTGAAAAATCCTTTCTTTTGTCCAATCAAAATATACTGCGCTAAGCGGCTTTATCTAATTTTTTGCCTGACGATTTTGACTTATTGTGCTGTTTAGCAATAAAGTAAACACCCGTAAGCAACGACAAACCGCCAATAACACCTATTAAAACTTTAGACAACTTAGACTTACCGCTTTTTTCAATAAGTTGTTCAACTTCATCTTTAAATTCACCAAACGCACCCATAATACGTTTCAACGGATTTTGATTACGTTTTTCAACGGGTTCCGTGACTTCAAAAATATCATCCAAATATCTTCTGTTTGCGGATTTTCCCATATTGAACTCAGCATTTTCATGCCAATCAATTTTTTCCTCGATACCTTTTTTACACATTGCAAGATAATCATCATGTTTATTTTTGTATAAGTCAACCTTCGCCTTAAAGATATCTACCATTTCATCTGATGAGCGCTCAACTCTTGCTCTGTCAATTTCTTCTGCCGAAGTTTCCCAAGTCAAACCAAATTTTTGAGGATTTTCTTCAACAGGGCTTTTTGTCAAAAATCCGTTTGAAGGATTTGTGTAATCGGCAGGACCGCCGGTATTTGTTGCAGCATAAGGTAATCCTGCAGCTTTGCACTCAAGCGGAGTGATACCGCATATTTCACGACGTGATGTCAAACTTGCATAAGTTGCACAACCGGCAAAACGCTTTGAAAACCACCCATCAACAAACATCAAATTATGCTTGAATATCCCGTCCTCGAGTTCGCATATTTTCTTATAATCACGCATCATATCAATGTAATCAGGATCACCTTGATTCCATGGACCTGCACCAATTACAACTTTATAAGAAAGTTTATCCTCTTTAGGTACACTCGGATCTTGCAAATATTTTAAAAATCCTTTTACGGTAATCGGATACCCTTTCTGCTCTACAGGTCTTCCCCAACTTATATCAAGAATGTCACCCTCTTTTATCGGAGAAATATACCCTACTATATGATGTCCATCTTTTATTTGTCCTTTAGAGAAAAACAACTCATTAAGCGCATCTTGCCCTTTTTGTCCTGCTTCATAAACCAATTTTGAAAACCATTGAGCATTCTTTTCTCTTGCAGCAACCACTTCATCTATATTTTTCCCGTCATATTTAAAAGTTGTAAAACCTGACCTGTTTGCATAAAATCCGTTATTTGCATCTCTACCGAAAAAAGCATCAGGATTGTCAAATTCCATAGAAGACGGCATACAACCGTTTAATACATCTTTTGTTTCAATCCCGGCAAATGCGGCAGTCAAATGTTTGGCGGTGTCACACATATCAAAACTTCTCATTTCTTTCCCAAAAGTATAAGAAACAGTACCGTCTGAAATATTTTGAGGATTTTCTTTAACCGCAGAAATTCCAGTCATAAGCATGTTATACGTCCCCGCAGCATCACGGAACGGACGCAAAGCAGGCTCTAAAATTGCCCATGCAATTTTCTTTTCCTGAGGAGATAACGCATCAGAAAAAATACCATATTGCTGAGCTTTTAGTAATATAGGGAAATACTGTGAAGCCTTTAATTTTGCCACATCAGATTCTTCTGCAACTATCCTCAACATCTTAAACGGATCGGAAATTGCCCCTTGATAGTTTCTTCCCGGATTATGTTCTACTATATGATATTTCACACCGTTAACCGAAGTATCTCCCGCAGCCGACATATTAGATACATAAGTTGCATAAATATGAGGAGTTCTGTCATGCAATAATACATTTCCCGGTTTAAAATGCCCAAATTCCTCAGTATCCATTTGCGAGTGTATAATTTTTGTCAAAGCTCGCATGCCATCAGAATTTACTATTTCAGCCTCAAATGGAGTATTTCCCCATTTGTCGTAAGAATACGGTTTTGACGCTCTTGCTAACGACGGAGTGTAATAAAAATAATGAGGTTCTCCTTTGATTTTATTATAATCAGGATTGTTTGCGGAAACTTTCAATAAAGCATAAGGGACTTTTTGAACCTCTCCCAAAACTTCATCAGACAATCTCGTAACTTCACCTTTCACACTCGTTGGCTCAAGTATACAATATTTCGACAAAGCGTTCAGTCCCGCACCGTCAGGCTTACTTTGGATTACATAACTCAGTTCGGAAGGTTTTAAATTCAATTTTTTTGCAACATCTTCCAATGTTTCACCAAGCTCTGCACTATAAAAAGCCTTTGCTGGCATTCTTCCATGTACTTTTGCATCAAACCCGTTCGGATAATCGGCTTCTGTATGTATTAAAAATTTATAACCGCCTTTTGGATTATCATGCTCCCAAAACGGCATAAAACTTCTGGCATCAATATTTTCTTTATCTCTGAAACTTTTTATCATCTCATATCCGACATTACCTTCTCCGCCTTGATACGCTTCCGGTAAGCCAAGTCCCATATTCTCCATTGTAACTGATGCAACCTGATTTAGGTGTATTCCATCACCTGTAAAACTGACCTGATACAACTTTGAATTTGCAGAAACTGACGACGAATTTGAATAAACGGGGTGATTAACTTTTTTATTTGTAACTCCTACGCCCGTACGAACTCCTAATACTGAATTTACTCGCATGTTTATACCCTTACTAACTACTATTTACGTCCCATTATTTATCAAAAACTAAACAAAAAATTTTTTAACACTTAAAGCAAAAAACATTACATTTTTGTTACAACCGAAGGAGATTACTCTCCTTCGGTTATTTTATATATCTAGGTTGCAGAAGTTTCTTTAATATCTTGTTCTGCTTCTTTTTCCTTTTTAGTACGTCTTGAAGTCTTTGCAGCTTTCTCGAAAGCTATTTTGCCGTCAACCAAAGTAACCTTGATTGTATCACCAGGCAAATATTTTCCTGAAAGAATTTCTTCAGCCAAACTATCTTCCATCTTGCGCTGGATTAAACGTCTTAGAGGACGTGCACCATAAGCTTCTGAGTATCCGTTTTCAGCTAAATGATCTTTTACTTCATCCGTTACATCAACATTCAGTTCTTTTTCTGCCAATCGTTTGAATAAATCTTTCAACATCAAATCAACAATTTGTCTGATTTCTTCTTTACTCAAATGAGCAAATACGATAGTTTCATCAATACGGTTAAGAAATTCAGGTCTGAATGCCTTTTTCATTTCTTCTGAAACTGTATCTTTGAGTTTTTCGTATTTATCTTTTGATTCATCCTCAGCAGTAGAAAAACCTAATTTTGAGGTATTTGTAATCATACTTGCACCAACATTTGAGGTCATGATGATTACTGTATTTTTAAAGCTTACATGACGTCCTTTTGAATCAGTCAAGCGACCGTCATCAAGTATCTGAAGCATTATATTAAACACATCAGGGTGTGCTTTTTCAATTTCGTCAAACAAGACAACCGAATAAGGTTTCTTTCTGACAAGTTCCGACAAATGTCCGCCATCATCGTAACCGACATACCCCGGAGGTGAACCGATAAGTTTTGCGGTTGAATGTTTTTCCATAAACTCAGACATATCGACCCTGAGCATATTATCCTCAGAACCGAACATAGCCTCAGCCAATGCTTTTGCAAGTTCTGTTTTACCGACACCCGTAGGACCGCAGAAGATAAAACTTCCGATTGGCCTGTTCGGAGCTTTCAACCCAACTCTTGCACGTCTTATTGCTTTTGAAATTGCAACAATTGCATCATGTTGACCAATTACTCTTTGGTGAAGGGTATCTTCAAGTTTCAACAACCTTTCAGATTCGCCTTCGGTCAACTTGGTAACAGGAACACCTGTCATCATGGCAATTACTTCCGCAACATTCTCAGCCGTAACGGTTGCTTTATTTGCTTCGTGTTCTTCTCTCCATTTAGCGGAAACTTCACGAATTCTATCTCTCAAATCAGCCTCATCGTCACGTAATTGAGATGCGGTTTCAAATTCCTGACTTCTTATTGCTTCTTCTTTCTCCTTAATCAGAGATTTTAATTGTTTTTCAAGTTCTTTACCCTCAGGGCACATATTTGATGCCTTCAAGCGAACTTTTGAACTCGCTTCATCCAATACGTCAATGGCTTTATCAGGCAAAAATCTGTCATTGATATATTTGCTTGATAATTTTACAGCCGCTACAATCGCATCGTCAGAAATTATCAAATTGTGGTGTTCTTCATATTTTGGCTTAATACCTTTGATAATTTCAATTGATTCTTCAATAGTCGGCTCATCAATTTGAACAGGCTGGAAACGTCTTTCTAAAGCGGAATCTTTTTCGATGTATTTTCTGTATTCATCAGAGGTTGTAGCACCGATTACCTGAATTTCGCCACGTGACAATGCCGGTTTTAATATATTTGCGGCATCAATCGCACCTTCAGCGGCACCTGCACCAATCAAGGTGTGCATTTCATCAATAACAAGAATAATATTTCCCGCTTGACGTATTTCATCCATAATTTTTTTCAGACGTTCTTCAAATTCACCACGATATTTTGTACCCGCAACCAAAAGTCCCATATCCAGCTGAATAACTTTTTTGCCGTCCAAAATATCAGGAACTTCCGCATTAACAATTCTTGTTGCTAGACCTTCTGCTACCGCAGTTTTACCGACACCCGGTTCACCAAGCAACACAGGATTGTTTTTAGTACGTCTTGCAAGAATTTGAATTACACGTTCAATTTCCTTTTCTCTGCCGACAACAGGGTCTAAACGCAATTCCTGAGCCGCTAATGTCAAATCTCTTCCAAACTCATCCAAGCTCGGAGTTTTTGCTTTTGAACCCGAACTTGAAGAAGATGTTGAAGATGAACCTGCTGAACCTGCAGTTGTCTGAGGTTTTGATTCTCCCAACATTTTCACAACATTACTTCTGACTTTATTTAAATCGACACCGAGATTTTCCAAAACTCTCGCTGCAACACCTTCGCCCTCTCTAATTAAGCCTAACAAAAGGTGTTCCGTACCGATATAATTGTGACCCAACTGTCTTGCTTCATCCCAAGAAAGTTCCAAAACCCTCTTTGCTCTCGGGGTAAACGGTATTTCTACCGCAACAAAACCCGAACCTCTGCCGATTATTTTTTCAACTTCAGTTCTGGCATCTTTCAAGTTTACGCCCATAGATTTAAGAGTTTTAGCGGCAACACCCGTACCCTCACCGATTAGACCAAGCAAAACCTGTTCGGTTCCGACAAAATTATGACCTAATCTTCGAGCCTCTTCCTGAGCAAGCATTATTACTTTTATTGCCTTTTCTGTAAAACGTTCGAACATTTTTCACTCCTATCTCATCTTATATCCAAATTATACACTAAATATAAAAAGTTTCAAGATGTTTAAGAGGTTTGAAACATTTGATTTTAAAATAAATATTTAATACAACTATAAACCTAAATCTTTTAAAAATCTTTCATTTTCAGACAATTCAAAAAGTTTTTCTTCCTCAAACGGGTCAACAAAACCGGCTTCTCCAAACAATTTATCCACAATTTTGTTATGAGAATTATTTTCAGGATCAGACAACGCCAATCGGGTAAAATTATTTATATCAGTTTTTCTTTCATATAAATTTAGGGCATGACAAGACAAACTTTTTAAGAAGGATTTTTTTGTTTCTTCTTTCAAAGTACGCATCGGCGAACTCATAGGGAAACAAGAGTTTTCACTATTTTGAACCTTTAATTGTTTCGCTAATTTTTTAAACATCACACACCCTCTTGATAATGATATTATACATTATTTTTAAATTATTGCAAATTTTTATCCGACTTTCAGGGTATACACAAGAATAGCTTAAATTAGCCTTAGTTACATCTGTCTTTTGAATATTCTTGGTTATATTCTTCTATCGCATCCAACAAACCGCATGAAAGTTCCTCATCCGAATCAGTCCTGAGATTACCGATGTTTCTTATAAATCTTGGAGGCTTATGACTGTACAAATCCGACCCTATATCTTGTAAAAATTCGGATAATTGTAACATTTCAAACTGTTCATCAGATAAAAAATCAACCCGCCATAATATTTTAAATATTCAAGATAGGAACCTCGTTCTATTTCGACGTTAACATCTTTTGTACTATCAACGCTTATAAATACATCGTTTGGGAACAGTTCACCTATAGCAACAGGAGCAATTAACTTTTTTCGTTCCTCAGGAGCTAAATACGTAATATCATGATGTAAATATGTTTTTCCAAATGATATAGGATTTATTTTCATAATAATCTTTTTAAAACAACTAAAAAAAAAATTTTGCTAGTTTTTATTCAAAGAACATTTCAACATATCATTAATTTCATTATGAATTTTTGAAAAAACAATACTCCATCGGTTATTTTCTTCAACCTGAAAAGGTTTTACACTTTCATACCAACCGACATTTTCACCCGACAATTGATACCAGCGGAAATTAGGATAAAAATTATATAAGCCGAAAGTTTTAATTCCCATTGCTCCCGCCAAATTCAAAATCACATTGTCCGTTGATATTATTAAATCCATATTTTTTATGGCACAAGCAGTATCCGTAAAGTTTTTAAAAGTAGAACTCAGATTAAAAACACCTTCAATTTCTTTATCACTATCAAACTGAAGCGAATAAAAATCAGCACCTTCAATTGAAAAAAGATTATTAAACCTACATATATCAATGTCTCGACCGTTATAATTGGCTGACTTATCACCATGATATGCTATACCGATTTTTAAGTTGGAAGATTTTTTGATATACTTGTTTGAATATTCTTCCGCCAAATCCTGCGGGACTGTCAAATAACCTTTAGTGTACGGAATTTCATACAAATTAATTCCTAAAACATAAGGGGCGTCCAGCAACGCCATCGACACATCAAATTTAATTTTTTCCAATGGGTCAATATCAGATACAACCTCTATGTTATCAGAAATCAATCCTGAAAACCTAATCAATTCAACAAGATTATCTTGAACCCTAAAAATAATTTTTTTTGCAAATTTAGTCAAAAAAGGAACAAAACGACAATACATAAAAGTATCCCCGTAACCTTGTTCATAATTAACCAGCAATACTTTATCCGAGATATCAGATTTCATATCCCAACGTGTATTAATATCCAACGGGTATTTTAAATTTGAATCATCAATATTAAAACGATAAGTAAAATATTTATGTCCGTCGATAAAATTACCGCAACTGATTAGGAACAAGCCGTAATTATAATAATCAGTATCTGTCGGATTATTATTCAACAATTCCCGATAAAATTTATCACTCATGGATTTGTTTCCCAATCGTTCATACGCAAACGCCAAACCGTGCAATACCGTTCTGTCATTTGATTTTAAGTGATAAGCTTTTTCAAAATAATATATTTGATCTTTTAAACCGATATCTCCGTAGGCTTTTGAATAAAGACTTGCCAAAATCGTATAAATTACGGATTTTGTTGCATCTATTTTTGTATATTTTTCATAGTAGGTAATTGCGGTTTTGTAATCCTTCAGTTCAAGGTTATAAAAATTTGCAAGAGTAAGATATTTTAACGGTTTGTTTGTTTCTTTCTTATCGTATAATTTTAAGAAATACATACTTAAAGATAATTCATTTAATCTGAATAAAAGTTGCGCAATATTATAAAACATCAAGATTTGCAATTCGGATTTCACAATCAAAAAACGTGACAAAAAAAGTGCATCATACAATTCATTATTCTCGGTTTTTTCTTTAATGTAATTAGATATAGCCAAGAATAATTCATTTTTCATCCCATCAGGAGCATCTGATTTCATCGGAAGAAATTTTTTATATACAGAATATGCTTCAAGCGATATTTCACCAACTCCGCTTAAAATAATTTCATCCAAAGTCTTGAGTATTTCAGGAGTTATACCGTTTTTATCAGGTGCTGAAACATCATTTTGCAGTAAACTTTTTATCTCATCTTCTTGCATAAATACATAATAACATATTTTTTATAAAAATACTAAAATTTCACTTTTATCCGTTCATAATCATTAAAATCGCTCGGACTGGCTTGAGAGGATTGGTGCGAAAGCATTATTGTCGCATTAACTCTGGCTACTTGCCTGTGTGTTCCTTTAGGAAAAATTGTTATACTTTTATATTGATTTGCTTTTATCATTTTAGCAACTTTCAACTTATCAGAAGAATTTAAATCCGGAGATTTCACCGTAATATCAGAAATTGCACCGTTTTTATGAACATTAAAAGAATACTCAAACCATGAACCCTCAGGATACAAATCAAGCTCTTTAATTGAATAGCTGTCTTCCGTAATTTTATTTACAAAATTACTGTGCCACACGTTCCAATCAATATCTTCGTACGCTTCTTGTTCTTGCTCTTGGAACTTTATCGGTTCACTTTTTAATTTAGTATGATTTGATTTGTTATTTTTTGCATTTGATAAAAGATTATCAATATCACTATCATCAATATTTTTATAATTGATGTTTTGATTATCAAATTTAGATGAGTGTGAATTGAAATTATTTTGAGAAAATCCTGTATCTTGATTATTCAGATTTGCGGATTTGTTTTTAAAATTGATATCAGAACTATTTACATTTTCCGAATTAAAATTTATATCGGCATTTGAGGCATTGATTGATTTGTTGTCAAAACCTAATTTTGCATTAGAAACATTCGTACCGGTATCAGAAAATTCCTGAGATTTATCATTACTGATTTCAAAATTCTGATTGACAAATCTTATACGTTTTGAATTTTTTGTATCATCTGTCGATAACACAAAAACCGTAACCAAAACAAAAATAATCAGTACAACAAACCAACCGTTCTTATTCATCAACTTAATCCAATTCTGACAACAAATCGTTATAAATATGAATTTTGTACATAGTACCGCTCAACAAATGAGTTTCAGCTATCAACAACGCAGTAGGCAAAAGTGCGGCAATAAAACTACCAAACATACCTTCTATACTTCCGCCAAGTTCAGATATGAAATATGAAACGTTCATTGTAAATTCAATAAATACAATAAAACAAGCTATAAACATGACAACATTTTTTTCACGTTCCAAACTGCGCATTGAATCTAAGCCCAATATTGTTACACCGTGAGTGTTATAATCATGATATCCGTCAAATTTTATTATCTCGGAGGCTTTGATTTGTTTACCGATAGTAAACGCTCTGACAAATGAGAAAAACGCAAATATAATCATAAAAGTTGCCAAGACTAAAAATATCGGTGAAAATCTTAGCCCTGCAATCCTGACCCAGTTTGCAGCTTCCGGAAAGCATCCTGCCAAAGTATTTGAAACACCGTAAGCCAAAAACGGAGCAGTTAATATTCCCACAAAAGTTTCCAATACCGATTTCAATTGATTATTTACCAAATTGCTTTTTACCGAATTTATCCTATTTTGGCTCAATTGGTTTACAGATGTTGCAATCATCTTTCGATAAGTTTTCATAACATTCTCAAAATCTTCACGATACTCACAATTCGTAAGCTGTTGTTTCCATGCTTTTATTTGATACTTAAAATATCCGCCCCCTATTGTCACAGCCGTTAAAGCTCCGACAAACAATAAAGATATGAATAACGATGCCGCCAAAAAGCCCGGAATTGATTTATAATAAAACAAGTTCATCACATAAACTATAAATAAAAATAATCCTGCAACCGCAATAATTCCTTTTTGAGCCATTGCAGAATCACCAAGTCTTTTTGACTGATTTATATCTAACAACGAATAAATGCCCTGTTTTAATATCAAACAAATTGCACCTACAATTATTGTTACACAAACCAAAAAGCCTACATTTGTAGTCAAATTCAAAACCGAAGAAGTATTGTCAATCTTTAACCCAAGCAAAAAGTTGGTTATACCAAAAGATGAAATAACCGACAAAATTATCATCGCTACATTCAAGCAAAACGCCGTAATTCCGCCGGACTTTATATTTCCTTTCAACTCTAAAATTCTAAATCCGATTTCTTTAATAATTGCTATACGTCTTTTTTCTACGTCATTATCAAAATCGTCTTTTCCCGACGTTTTTGGAGCAATAACTGTTTTAGTGTTTATATTATTATTCATAACTACAGCCTCTCTCTCAGAATTAATGGTTGGTTGCAATGCTGCTTCCTGTTTCAGTTCCAAATTCAACGAAATACCGTTATAACTTAGAACGGCTTTTGGAGTCATCAGAACTTTTACAAAAGGTTTACCGTTAAACAACAAATTCTTATCACCGGTTGTATTTATCAATACGTAATTTTTATATTGCGGGAAATACATCAATTTAACAGGCAAAAAATTCTCTACATTAAAATCGGAATTGTCACTCCCGATTTCAATTGTCTGTTTATTTAAAAATTCTTTTGTAATATCTGCATATTCTAATATGATAAGCATATAATTTTACCTTCCGATTGCATTCAAAAAGCGTCGCATTGATTTGTTGGTAGTTACTTCATTACCGATTATAAGTTTATTTTCACCCAAAACAGGAGATAATTTTTCCTTAACCAAATCCAATTTTGCAGGCGGTGCATACAAAAACATCATCGCAAAATCCTCTGCTTGATTTTTAATATTTGCAACATCTTCAGGTAAAGTATCCCAATTTATCTGTTTGTCGACATCGCCTTCATTTTCCAAATCCCCGATGACTACAACCGCAGGAACATACCCATCCTTACTAAGATTAATCACGTGGTTAAATGCTTTTTTTAGAGCCAAACCGTAAGCCGTACCGTATTCTTTCTCATCATATTGGGTAAATTTTTCCATAGCATTTCTGACATCCGAACTTGATTGCGGAGAACCCTCATATATTATATAAGAATCTTCAGAAACCCTTAAAATTTTGATATGATCCTCAGGATCCAGCATCGAACATAACTGCCTGATTAGCATCTTTTGAGCCGGTAAATTGCTGAGATTTGATGCCGAAGAATCAACAACAAACACTATTCCCGCCTTATGGAAATCATCAACTTTCAGCTTTGATAATCCAAAAATTCCAAGAGCCGTCAAAATCAATAAAAATAGTGAAAAAAGTATAATTTTAAGTGTATTATTCATACTTAGAAGATATCATAAAAAACGGAACTATGTAATCATATAAATGATGTATGGCACAGTTTTTACTTGGGATAAGATAATTAACCAATTTAGGGCGACTTACTCGTTTTTGGATCTATTTAGGCACGTGGGTCTAACGCATTTGTCATCCTGAATTTATTTCAGGATCTTTATATATTCTCCCCTCTCCTAAGATAGGAGAGGGCTAGGGTGAGGTCCGGTCAAAGTTGAACATTGAAGACTTAGTCCCAATACAAAAATAGCAACTGCCTAACACACATGTCATCCTGAATTTATTTCAGGATCTTTAAAAACATAGCAAAATACGCCAACGACCAGACCCTGAAACAAGTTCAGGGCGACATATTTGTTTAGCTTTCATCCTCTGCTAGACTTGTTCAGCATGACATGGGAGGAACTACTTGGTGTCAAAAGAAGGAATACGCAATGGTTTAGCGAGTGGGTCATCCTGAACTCGTTTCAGGATCTCTATATATTTTCCCCTCTCCTAAGGTAGGAGAGGGCTGGGGTGAGGTCCGGTCAAGGTTGAAGACTTAGTACCAATACAAAAATAGCAACTGTCTGACACACATGTCATCCTGAATTTATTTCAGGATCTTTAAAAACATAGCAAAATACGCCAACGACCAGACCCTGAAACAAGTTCAGGGTGACATATTTGTTTGACTTTTCATCCTCTGCTCAGCTTGTTCAGGGCGACATATTTGTTTAACTTTTGTATTTGGCTCAGCTTGTTCAGGGTGACACCTTTGTTTGACTTTTATATTTGGCTCAGCTTATTCAAGGTGACATTTTCATGCTGCTCTTACAACTTATTATAAACCCTAAAACACTCAACAGATCGTATTTTAATATGCACTATCAATAACGCCGCCGCCCAGAACAAGGTCTTCATCGTACAAAACTACCGACTGCCCTAAAGCAATAGATTTTTGATATTCATCAAACTCAACTTCTATTTTGCCGTTCTCAATCGGTCTTACCAAAACATCAACCGGCTGCTGTGTTGAACGAATTTTAGCTTGTGCACGACGTTCAAAATCAAAACTTCCGGCAACAATTACGTTCAAATCATCGGCTGTTAAATATTTTTTGAAAGTTTTATCTACAGGTCCTACAACAACCTCATTTGTATCCTTTTTCAACTCAAGAACATACAAAGGTTCCGTTGAAGATACCCCTAAGCCCTTTCGCTGACCGATTGTATAATTCCAAAAACCCTTATGAGTGCCTAAAATCTTACCTTCTGTGTTAACTATATTTCCCTCTTTTTCGGTAATTTCAAGGAGTTCATTATAATCACCCGCATAAAAATCCTGACTGTCAGGTTTATCTGCGGCAAGTAAACCGTTATCTTTGGCAATTTTTCTAATTTCTTCCTTTGTGTAACCACCCAAAGGTAAATAAATATTTGCCAACTGTTCTTGTTTCAAGCGGTATAAGAAATAGGACTGATCTTTTTTCGGAGCAAGCCCTCTTTTTAAAATATACTTCCCGTCAAGATTTTCTATCCTTGCATAATGTCCTGTTGCGAATTTATCAAAATCAATTCCGTTCTCACGTGCCAATGCAGGTAGCACACCAAATTTGATAAGCGCATTACACCAAACACACGGATTTGGAGTTCTTCCTGATAAATATTCCTTTTTGAAATTATCTAAAACCACGCTTTCATACTGATTTTTACAATCAAAAACATAGTACGGAATATCAAGTTGTTCGGCAACTTTTCTAGCAGCTTCAATATCCTCCTGTTCATCCGGTCCGTAACACGCATTTTTGTGTCCGGAATGAACAGCCATACCGTCTTTTCCCCAAATAGACATCGTTGCCCCGATTACCTCGTGACCCTGCTGTTTTAGTATATATGCGGCAACAGAGGAATCCACACCGCCTGATAATCCAACTAAATATTTCATATTACTTTTCCTTTATAATTCTAATCTTTCCTTATATTAATACACACAAAATATTTCTTCAATCGGTATTTATTAAAAAATATTACAAGAATAACAGATAAAACCACAATATAAAAACCTGTTTTTTATTTTGTACTATAATTATGTTACCAGAGGAAAAGATATGACAGTATTAAAAATAGATAATTATAAATTATTCAAAAACGCTTTTTCGGAAAGCGGAAGAAAAATCAACAAACAGATTAGGCAATTACAAACCGAACACCCGCAAAGCGAAATATATTACCGCGAATACAAAAACGGCAGGCTTGCACTATCGGCAGAAAGCACACAGGATGATATTCACAAAACATCTTTTGTACTATTAGAAAACGGAAATATTGTCGGCTCCAGACAAACAGACACCGAATATATTTCAAATAACGGATTTAAATACAAAATTTTTAAAATAGAAAAAAAAGTATATGACTTTTTGTACAGATTAACTCAAAGAACAAATAAGACATCACTTTTTAGGATGCCGCAAAACGTATTGGAAGAAGCTGCAACAAAAGTTACATACAAGGATAATTCAATATTGCTAACGGTACATTCTGCCAAAGACAGACAAACAAAAATTCCGGCAACCGATTTAGCTCAACGATACAAGCCATCGCTTGCGCGTAAAGTTCTAAAACCTAACGGTGATACGGTATTTATTGAACGCCACGATAGAGGTTAATATTTGTGTTAATTCTAAAATTTGAAGACTTATAAATAAAAAAAGCTCACCTAAGTGAGCTTTTTTAAATGGTCGGGATGACACGATTCGAACGTGCGACCCCCTCGTCCCAAGCGAGGTGCGCTACCAAGCTGCGCTACATCCCGACGGGGTCAATACAATTATACTAAACCAAACATATTTCAATGTCAACGGGTATTTAAAATCTGAAATATATAAACGGATTATACGTACTACTTGCTATTGTTGCACTCGACAATAAAAATAGCATTAAAAGCCATATATTTATAAATATTTTACCAATTTTATTTTGAACCTCAAGCATCTTATTAAATATCGGAACAGAACACAACACAGCAGCTGCAAATATTATTATTTCAAACGTATCAACATAATATGGAAGGGCGTACGCAATTTCTCCCGTATTTATTTTAAGAATACCAAACATATTCATTATGTAATCCCAAGCATATTTTAAATTATCAGCCCTAAAAATTACCCAACCAACAACAAAAGCAAAAATGCAATAAATATGTCTTAGACAATTTACATACCAACTATGGTTTTTTGCATCAAATTCTTTTATATTAAATAATTTTTCTAATATAATGAAAAATCCATGCCAAATTCCCCAAACAACAAATGTCCATTCTGCCCCATGCCAGATACCTGTTAATAAAAATACAATGCCTAAATTTCTCAATGTTTTTAATTTAGAACAACGATTACCGCCTAAGGAAATATAAACATACTGTTTAAACCAAGTTGACAAGGATATATGCCACCTTCTCCAAAATTCGGTTATTGATTTTGAGATATAAGGATAATTGAAGTTTTCCATAAATTTAAAACCAAAGATTAATCCTAAACCTATCGCCATATCAGAATATCCGCTAAAATCAAAATACAGCTGGAAAGTATAAGCAATAGAACCTATCCAAGCAATTAAATGCGAAAAATTATGAGGGTCTTGAACAAAAATTTTATCAACAATTGCCCCCATTGTGTTTGCAATCAAAACTTTTTTTGACAAACCGATAATAAATCTTTTTACACCCAAATTAACCTTATCAAAATTGACATCTCTACTATCTATTTGTTCTGCTACATCGTGGTATTTAACAATAGGACCTGCGATAAGTTGAGGGAATAAACATATATACAATGCTAATTTATAAATATCTTTTTGAACCTTACAATCTTTTCTATATACATCCACAACATAAGATAAAGCCTGAAATGTATAAAATGAAATACCAATAGGCATCACAATATCTAACGCGTGTATATGAGAATGGAATAAATTATTACAATTTGCAATTAAGAAATTAAAATATTTGAAATAAACTAAAAAACTTAAATTTGCCAAAATTGTAGAAATTAAAACAACTTTTTTGTGTGTTTTATATTTATCAATCGCAATAGCCCCAAAATAATTCACCAAAATTGTTAACAGCATTATTGCGAGGTATCTGGGTTCTCCCCAAGCGTAGAAAACTATACTGGCAATCAACAGTATAGGATTATGCAGTTCTTTTTTGGTAACTAAATATAATAAAAGAACTATCGGTAAGAACATAAATACAAATGTCATTGATGAAAATAGCATTATTCATTCTCCCTGTATAAATAGCCCAATCGAGTTATTTCACTAAAACAAACTACCAAAACATCTGAATTATTATCCAAAATATCTTTTTCAAACTGTTTAATATTTAATCTCTCCCCTTTTGACTTTCCATCAAGCACATAGGTGTATATATTTTGAGTATTTTTAAAACTATAAACAATTGACGGCAACAGATTTAAACCGAAGGAATCACCAAATAACGTCATATTCGGCGCCTTAATATTATATATATAGTTATTAAACCAAATATTTTTCTCTTTATCTTTAATATAGTGTTTTACAATTTTATTAGAATTTTTATGTTCATAATATTTGTAATCCACATCCAAGATTTTTTTATTGTGCAAATTTAAACTTTGAGATGTTATCCCTTGAAAAAATCCTCTATCAGGATTTACCCTTACTTTATTGTTATAGGAATAATTAAAATCATTAGGCTTATTTATGTAGATATCAGGAAAATCTTTTTTTACTTCATTCATTATTTCAAGATATCCAATATATGCAGCCTCATCTGTCCAATGATGATCCGTTTTAAAATATGCAAAATTATGTTTATGATAATTTTCAATCTTTTCATACGGATAAATTATTTTTACGCCTGTTTGTTTGTATATATAATCTATTATTTCTGAGGTTTGAGCATATAGGCTCATATCAGCTATAATTGGATATAATTCTTTTTTACAAATTTCCTCTTTTCGAGGAGGAATTATAATATACAATTTAATATTATTCTTTTCACAGAAGTTTTTCAGCTTACGTACATTTACGACAATATTATCTTTTTCTTTTGCAGTAATTGTGGACTTTTCCGGATTTAAAGTTGTACTCATCCAATTATTTTTTTTGTTAATAAAACCTTTGTTCGAGGAATAATATTGATAAGCTAAATAATATTTCACATCAGAATATGTTTTTACAATAAATTTGCGTAAAAAGAACCTATCATTAAACCAGTTATCAAAGTCTTTTCCAAAATTATAATTTATTTTTGTTTTCGATAAAATTATCGGTTGCCAATCCGCAAGTTTACGATTTTCCGTTTTGGAAACTTTTTCTTGACTAATATTTGACATGGGAATAAAAAGCAAAACAAAAAATACAGCCAAAAATATTATGTCAATTCTTGATTTATTTTCAATGTTTTTAAAATCTGCAAGATAAGACGAAATTTTAAGATTTAATAACCAACCTAACACGAAAACAATTGTAAATACCAAAAAATCAAAGTTTTCATGTCCTTTTGTTCCAAGCCAAAAATGGTGGGTAAGCCGCAGGAGTATACCTGTAAATGCTGCAGTAATTATATATCTCTTCTTCATCTCTATCCTTCTATTGAAAACAGTCTATAGAATACACTCAATAGACTGTAATCAATATATTCTAAAATAAAAAATGATGCAATACGAAGATGATATTTATATACAAAATGTAAAAAAAGCCGAACTGCTTAAAGCTGTCGGCGGCGTAATAAATTCTCAAAGAATTTCCATACATAAAGGCATAAACACTTTTTCCTATGAATATGATATAGGCAACGGACTTTTATGCCGATTAGAAAAAGGACTTGCTGACACAAAACTTACAACTTTGTGGAAACTTGCAAACGCTTTCGGCTACAAATGCTCTGATTTTATTAAATTAATTGAAGAAAAACTTCCCACCAATTTCAACTTCTATGATTAAATTATTTTAACAAAGTGGTTTTTAGCTTTGTGTATGTTAAAATATTTCTACTATGGTTAGATTAATAAACAAAGAGAATATGGAAACAGTCAGCAATTTTGCGTATTTTCTTATGCACATACAAGAATTTTTTACGTATATTGTTGAAATCAACAACCCGAGAATTTCGCCTTGCATTTATGTCATGTGGCACGAAAACCAATTTTGTGTTTACGGTTTGCAAGACAAAGGAAATGTTAACATCTTAATCAGCAATTCTATAGACGGAGAAATTATTGCCAGAGTTGTTGAAAAAATGGGATTTCAAACTTGCAGAGGCTCATCTCAAAGAAAAGGGGCAGTTTCCGGCACCCTAAAAATGATTTCAAAACTAAAAAACGGAGAGGATATTGCGATAATGGTCGACGGTCCGAGAGGTCCTGTCCACAAAGTTAAATCCGGCGCAATAGTTCTTGCAAGAGAAGCAAAAGTCCCGATAGTTCCTGTTCATTGGTATTCGGAGGATTTTACATTTGTAAAATTCCCGTCATGGGATAAGATGACTTCACCTATAGGTCCTTGCAGACTTATGAATTTGTACGGAGAACCTATCAGCGTCGAAGACAAATCCGATGAACAAGTCGCGGAAGAAATCAAAACTTCACTCCTGCACCTTGAAGAAATTGCACCCAAAAAATACAAAGAGGCTAAAAAATTAAAGTTATGGAACAAAAGAAAGTAACAATCGCAATGTTTCAAATGTCGTCTGTCATCGGGGATGTGGAAGCAAATATAAAAAAAGCTGAAAAATTATTAGACGAAGGAATAAAAACTTCGGTTGATGTTATTGTTTTCCCCGAAGTTTGGACTGTCGGCTGGTCATGTGCGAAATTCCAAGCATCCGCACAAGATATTTCAACCGGAAGCATAGGAAATTTTTTATCCCAAACTGCACGCAAATATAATGCAAACATCATTGGCGGCAGCGTAATTACAAAAAACAATAACCACTATTTTAATACATGTCCGGTATACAAAAGAAACGGAGAACTTGTTACAACATACTCAAAAATGCACTTGTATTCATATTACGGATGCGATGAAAACAAATATGTTAAATCCGGAGAAAATCCTGTATTAGTAAAATTGGACGGAATAAAATACGGATTGACCGTTTGCTACGATATAAGATTTCCCGAATTGTACCGAGAATACGCAAAAGCAGGCGCAGACGTGCTAATAAATTGCGCGGCTTGGGGCAGTAAAAAACCTATTGCGTGGGAAGTCATGACAAAATCAAGAGCCGTTGAAAACCAATGTTATATGGTCGCATTAACCCAATCAGGATATATAGAAAACGGTGAATATAACTTAGGTCAATCAAGAATTATTAACTACAAAGGCGAAGAAGTAGTTTCCATAATGTCAGGCGAAGGGGTTGCAATCGGTGACATTTTTCCTGATTTGATGTATGATTTTAGAAAAAAAAGTCCGACACTTAACGATATAAAAGACAGCTACGAGGTGAAAATCTTATGCAAAAAATAATCATTTCAATATTTGCAATGTTAATTACAATTAATTCCGTAAAAGCAGAAACAATAACAAAAACTTTAACAAATTTAGGAATAAATAAAAGTGCGGTTTCCGTATCAATAAAAGAAGCAAAAACAGGAAAAGAACTTTATGCACTAAACCCTAAAACCCCGATGCTGCCTGCTTCCACGTTAAAAATTATAACAACCTCAGCAATTTCAGACGCTTTAGGCGCGGATTATTTATTTACAACAACATTATATAAAAGCACTAATAACGATTTATACTTAAAACTCTCGGGAGATCCGTTTTTAACAACTGCAGATTTAGAAAAACTGATTACGACAGCAAAAGATAAAAATATAGCTCCAAAAACATTTTTTATTGATGATACCGTTTTTGATAAATCGGAATGGGGCGAAGGCTGGCAATGGGATGATGATTTGAACCCTTTAATGCCAAAATTCAGCGCTTACAATATCAACAAAAACCTTGTTAAAATTGAAATAACACCAACTTATGACAATGTTCCTGCAACTATCGCAGTAAAACCGTTTTATCCTGTTACGTTTATGAATTTACTCATAACAGACAAAAAACAGCCTAACAATATTAAATTAGAGCGCAATAACAGTATTGCTCCGAATATGATAAACATATCAGGTACTGTTTCAAAACTTAGTTCAATTTTTATTCCTGTAAACAACCCGAAAATTAACTTTGTTTTGAGATTGGAAGAAGTTATCAGAAATAAAAAACTTGAATATTTTAATCCTATAAAAAATGAAACACTTCCGGCTCAAAACGTATACGTCGTTGATAAAATAGAACACGAAATTACGCCAATGCTGGAAACAATTTTGAAAAACAGTAACAATTTGGTTGCAGAAAGTTTATTTAAAATGGCAGGAAGCGTTTGGGCAAATTCTCAAGGCTCATCAGAAAACTCTGTTTCAATGCTAAATACCTATTTGAAAAACATTGATATAAATACCGATGACATAAAAATAGTTGACGGCAGCGGAGTTTCAAAAAATAATCTTATGACTGCTGATTTTATGACAGATTTTTTGGTATACAAAGCAGGCGAAACCGAATTTGAAACCTTCAAAAACATGTTACCAAAACCCGGAGAAGGAACACTTAAAAACAGAATGTTGTATATGAAAGATAATTTGAACGCCAAAACCGGCACACTTTCTGATACCAGCGCAATCGCAGGCTATATAATCACAAGACGCGGAAAAATGTACACTTTTGATATCATGATAAATGATGCAAAAACGACTTCTGCCGATAAAAAAAATATTGAGGAACAAATTCTCAGAAACATTTACGCAAATTACTAAAATAAGGATATTAATATGTACGAACCGGATGTAACCGTAATCACAACAACATCAAACTTGGTAGAAAAAGGATTGGCAGATGATTTTACTCTGTTGATAAACCTTTTGGAAAAACAAACATACCCGTATGTTGAACACCTGATTATTGATAATGCGTCAACCGACGGAACTCAAGAATTACTAAAGGAATATAAAAACGCAGGATATATCAATTTTTTCTCAGAACCGGATAACGGTAAATTTGAAGCGTTTAACAAGGGATTAATAAGAGCAAAAGGCAAATATGTTTCGTTTATAAGTTGTGATGATTTTTATCACGATATTACGGGAATTGCGGATATAGTGAACGTAATGGAACAAGAAGAAGCTGATTTTTGTTTCTTCCCGTCATATTGCGTACACCCTGAAGGTTATGTTTTTCAATTTAATCCTGCAATTTATAACGTATTTCAAGTATCACCTTGTCCCCGTCAAGCAATGTTTTTCCGCAAATCAACACTTGACGAACTAAAAGGTTTTGATTCAAAATTTAAACTTTTAGCGGATTATGATTTAATGATACGACTGGTATTGAATGAATATCACGGAGTTATGTTTGACGGAAATATCGTAACCTACAAATTAGGCGAACAGGCAATGAAACACACATCCCAAGCCGAAGCGGAATGTAGCCACATATTTTACAAAAATTATAAGAATTTGTATCCGATGACAGATGAAGTTCTTGACAGAATGGTTAAAATTTCTGAGATGCCAAAACCTCTGTTGGATAAATTGGTACAGAAATTTCCTCCGGAAGATAGTGAAATATTTTTTGATAATTATAAACAAATGTACGATATGCGAGTTGAAGCATTAAAAATGCAAAAAGAACAACAACGACGCGGAATGTAAAAAGTGAAAATATTTACAAAAAATCTTTTCAGGTTTATAATTAAATTAAGTAACAGACAGAAAGTTAGGGTAGTATGAGTGAACAAAAAATTGCAGTATTAGGCTGCGGACTATGGGGACGCAATATTGTCCGTAATTTTTATAATTTGAATGCACTTGGAATGGTTTGCGATTTGGATGATGAAAATCTTGCAAAAGTGAAAGAACAATATCCGAATGTAAAAACTACAAAAGATTTTCACGATATATTAAACAGTAGTGAAATTACAGGAGTAGTTGTAGTTACTCCGAGCCATACTCATTACAAGTTTGTAAAAGCTATGCTTGAAGCAGGTAAACACGTTTATGTTGAAAAACCTATTTCAACAGTAGCTCAAGAAGCAAGAGATTTGGCTGATTTGGCAGATGAAAAAGGTTTAACGCTTATGGTCGGACACCTTTTATTGTATCATCCGGCTGTAAACAGATTAAAGATGTTGATAGATGAAGGTGTATTGGGAGATGTTGTTTACGCTCAAAGTGACAGGCTCAATATAAATTATTTTAAAAATGACAGAAGTGTAATGTGGGATTTGGCACCGCACGATGTGTCAATGATAAGCTATGTTACAGGAAAAGACCCTGTCAGAGTTATATCTGCGGTAGGCTGTTCATCCGACAAAAACGATATAATGGATATAACACATCTTACTATTGAATTTGAAGGCGGAATGGTCGGACAAATTTCAGACAGTTGGATTACTCCGAGAAAGCACGTACAATTGCTTGTTCGCGGAACGAAAAAAACAGCTATCTTGGATGACACGGTTCCTGATCACAAACTGACGATTTATGAAAACTTCAAAGCAGGCAGCAGCGAGAATATTCAACCGGATATTTTGGAAATTGAACCGTTAAAACTTGAATGTCAGCATTTCATCAGTTGTTGTGAAACAGGGAAAAAAGCTCGTTCTGACGGAGAAAACGGATTTATTGTCGTAAGTATTTTAGAAGAAGCGGAAAAAATTATGCTGGGCGACAGGACAAAAAATCTTGATAACGTAGATTTTGCACTTTCAAGATCAAAAAAATTATAAAGAGAGGTCAAATTAATAATGGATATTAAAAATAACACAGCAAATATTGTTTCAGTAAGCCGAATATTTGTGGCTTTTGCGGCAATTGGTTTATTGTACATACATACAACAAGCGCATACATTTGGGCTGTAGTCCTCACAATAATTGCTTTTGCAATGGACGGAGTTGACGGATATATTGCAAGAAAATACAACCAAACTTCAGAATGGGGTTCTGTACTTGATATTATGGGCGACAGAATTGTTGAAGCATCTTATTGGACGGTTTTCGCGGTTTTAGGATGGTTAAATATAATATTCCCGCTTATATGTATTGCAAGGGCATTTACAACAGACAGTATAAGAAGCGTTGCTTTATCTAAAGGAATGACAGCATTTGGAGAAAAATCAATGCAATCTACTGCGTGGGGAAAATTTATCTGCGCATCAAAATTTATGAGAATAAGCTATGCTGTCGCAAAAGTTGCAGCATTTGTACTTTTAATAGTTGCGTACATTCCCGGACTATGTTCGTGCGTTGCCGATACCACAAGACTAATTGCTGTGATACTTGCTTGGATTGCAATTATATTCTGCGTTGTTCGAGCTATACCGGTTGTTGCGGAAAGCGGAAAATTATTTAATAAATAATTAAAGAGTTAACATTATGGCAAAACTAAATATTGTTTTATATGAACCTGAAATTCCTCAAAATACTGGAAATATCGCAAGACTTTGTGCCTGCTGCGGAGCAAGTTTATATTTGGTTGGGAAACTGGGATTTTCATTGTCTAGCAAATATACAAAGCGCGCAGGGCTGGATTATTGGGAAAGCGTAGATATCCATAAAGTCGACACGATGGAACAGTTGTATGATGAATTTCCTGATGGAACATTTTATTATTTAACAACAAAAACGGATAAATTATACACGGATATTGAATTTAAGGACGGGGATTTTATTGTATTCGGGCCTGAAACCAGAGGATTACCGGAAAAATACGTAAAAGATTCTCATGCCAGAACAATTCCAATGAAAGAAGGGCAAAGAAGTCTAAATCTTTCAAATTCCGTAGCAATTGTAGCTTACGAGGCGATACGACAAAATGGATTATAAACTGCCAAAGCGAGTAGAAAATTCTAACAAAGGAACATACGGTCGGGTTTTAAATATAGCAGGTTCTGATTATATGACCGGCGCTGCATATCTTTCAAGCATTTCGGCTTTAAAAATCGGTTGCGGATATTGTTTTTTATGTTCAACAGAAAGAGTAATTGACGCAGTTGCAGCTCAAACTCAAAATTTGGTGTTTGTACCTCGCAAAAAATTGTTAGAACACCTTAATTGTGAGGTTATAGAAATAGGATGCGGGTTATCTCAGGATGAAAGCGCAATTGATATTTTTGAAACAACAATTCAAAATACCGACAAGTCAATGCCGATTATCATTGATGCTGACGGGTTAAATATTTTATCAAAAACTCCTCAATTATTTACGGCAAAAAACTTTGAAAAAGCAATATTTACACCACATCCAAAAGAAGCTGCAAGACTGTTAAATTGTACACTTGACGATGTTTTAAAAAATACCGAAGAAAGTGCCGCAAAAATTTCAAAAATATATAATTGCATAACTGTTCTAAAAACACATAAGACAGTCGTAATCGCACCTAACGGACGTAAATACATCAATACAACAGGAAACAACTCAATGGCAAAAGCAGGTTCAGGTGATGTATTAACAGGAATTATAGCAGGACTTGTTGCTCAGGGTTGCGATATTTTTGAAGCTGCTGCATTAGGGGTATATCTGCACGGCTTGTCAGGCGATTTGGCAAAAGAAAAACTTACCGAATACTCAGTCATGGCTGATGATTTGATAAGTTTTCTTCCTTCTGCGATAAAATTTTATTTAAATAAATAAGTTCTAACTTTCTATTTGTTGCATAATTTCAAAAGGTTTTTCAACAACCTTCATAGTATTTCTTGTAATTACACCGCGTTTTAACTCGGTAAAACTTGCTTTTCTTGAACTGAATTTATCTTTCAAAAATTCATAAGCAACTTTCGGGTCGCATTTAGTTCCGCAAGTGAATAAATCAACCGCAGCATAGCCAAGTTCAGGCCATGTATGAATTGCAAGATGACTTTCAGAAATAATTACAACACCTGAAACTCCGTACGGACTAAACATGTGAAAACATTTCTGAACGATTGTTGCACCACATTCAAGAGCGGCATCTACCATATATTTTTCAACTTTATCAATACTGTTTAAAGTATTCGGGTCACATTCAAAAAACTC
The DNA here is from genome assembly GCA_051874955.1 of Candidatus Gastranaerophilaceae bacterium. Classification (GTDB taxonomy): domain Bacteria; phylum Cyanobacteriota; class Vampirovibrionia; order Gastranaerophilales; family Gastranaerophilaceae; genus Zag111. The sequence continues at coordinate 46,889 of JBJEGJ010000022.1, read as the reverse complement.
TGCCAATACGTGTTGTCCCAAATGAACTTCTTCTATATCAGATCTTTTAAATGCGTCTAAAGGTGAATCTGTCAATTTTGTTGTCTCCTTTTGTCATAAATGTATATTTTTTACACTACTACATAATATAATAAAAAAAATAATTTACCAGTTTTTTGCCTTTAAGTTTTCTTACCAAAATCAATAATGGTCATAAATACACTTATATATTGTTTTTTGGCATAAAAAGCTGTTAAGTTTTATTAAGTATATTTTAATTTATACGAATTTGTACTAAAATTTGACTATGAACAATACTATTTTGGTTATTGATGATGACAAGGCAATCAACGAACTTGTCAAGGTTAATTTAGAATTAGCAGGCTACCGTGTAGTGCAGGCATACGATGGCGTTAAAGGTTTTGCGCTGACAAAACAGGAGATGCCATCTTTGATTGTTTTGGATGTAATGATGCCTGATGTAGACGGATTTACTGTTGCAAAAAGGATACGTCAAAACGAAGAAACTAAAAATATACCAATTATTATGTTAACAGCATTATCTCAACTTAATGATAAAGTGAACGGTTTTAATATCGGAGTAGATGATTATTTGGTAAAACCGTTTGAAACAGAAGAACTATTGGTTAGGGTCAGGGCGTTATTAAAAAGAACAAATCAAATTCCGGTATCGGCTTCGACAAGAGATTTACTGACTTTGGGCGAAATTACACTATTGCCGGAATTGTATAGCGTAAAAATAGGTGATAAGCAAACAAAATTAACTCCGATTGAATTTGATATTTTCAACTTACTTTTCCAAAATCACGGAACAATGGTTTCATCAGCAAAACTTTTAAAAGAAATTTGGGGATACGCACCCGATGATGATATTGAAACCATCAGAGTGCATATCAGACACTTAAGAGCCAAGATTGATAAAATATCTGACGGGAAAAAATATATTGAAACAATATACGGCGGCGGATACAAATTAAACATTTAAAAAGGATAGAAATTGACAAACATACTTAATTTTAAAGGCAAATGGAGAAGCTATCAGAAAAGAATTCTTGATAATCTTGATTTTCACCTTATGGATGAAAAGCTGCATATAATTGCCGCACCGGGAGCCGGAAAAACAACTCTCGGAATTGAAGTCATTTCACGTCTAAACCAACCAACGCTTGTTTTATGTCCGACAAATACAATAAAAAACCAATGGTATGACAGGATTTGTAAATCTTTTTTAGAAGAAAAAGACTACGATGCAGTATCTACAAATATTCGCGACCCAAAATTTATAACAGTAATAACTTACCAAGCCTTACTTGCATCATTTTGCGGTTCAAACGATAATGATGATCAAGAAACTCCAGAAGAAGAAACAGATGAAAATTCAATCACATACTCAAAGCGTTTCAATTCCAAAAAAGCTGATGAAATTATTAAAATTCTAAACGATGCAAACATTTCCGTATTGTGTTTTGATGAAGCACACCACTTGAGAAAAGAATGGTGGAAAGCTTTGACATATCTTGTTGAAGAATTAAAACCGAAACAGACTGTTGCATTAACTGCAACACCGCCTTATGACGTAGATTACGCGGAATGGGAACGATATGAAAAACTGTGCGGAGAAATAGATGAGGTTATATCTATCCCCGAGCTTGTAAAAAACAACGATCTTTGTCCTCATCAGGATTTTATTCATTTTTCTTTATTAAGAGATAATGAAAAAGATTTTATAAAAAAATATAATCAAAATGTTTCAAAATTTTTGGAAAAACTTTTAAATGATAAACAGCTTTTACTCTACCTGCGCAATATGGATTTTTTAAACCCCGATGATAACTCGGTGGAAAAAATTTTCGAAAATCCCGAATTTTATGTATCAATAGCCTCACTTTTAAAAACTACGGGATGTACAATACCTAAGGCTTTTTTGGATTTATTTGATGCAAAATTTGAGGAGCTTCCAAACTTCAATTCAAAACAGGCAAAAATATTTTTAAACGGATTTTTAATTACCAATAAAGAAGAATTTTCAGACTTTGAAGAAAAAATAACTGATTATCTGAATTTAGCAAAACATCTTGGACTTGTACACAATAAACGTATAATCCTTGACGATAGCACAAAAATTCAAAAACAAATTACCGGCTCGTTAGGCAAACTTGATTCTATTGTTCAGATTGTTGAGGTTGAAAATATATCATTAGGTAAAGACTTGAGAATGGTGGTTTTAGCCGATTATATCAAAGCAAATGATACTGATAACACTCATCTTGGAGTTGTACCTATTTGGCGAACGGTTAAAGATAAATTCCCAAAAATTCCAATCGGAGTTCTTTGCGGCTCGCTGATTGTTCTTCCGAAAACTACAGAGCACGCTTTTTATGACTTGTTGGCTAAAAATCAAGTATCGCCTGATAGTGTAACAATTTCAAATTACAAAGAGGATGAAAATTATATAAAAATCACACCAAAAGACACTGCAAAACATTGTATCGTTTCTTTAGTTACAGAAATGTTTAATAACGGAAAAATCAACATTCTAATCGGAACACAAGCACTTTTGGGAGAGGGGTGGGATGCGCCAAGTATAAATTCATTAATACTTTCAAGCACGGTCAGTTCTTATATGTTATCAAACCAAATGCGCGGGCGAGCAATAAGAATTGATAAAAATAATCCGACAAAAATTTCTAATATCTGGCATCTTGCATCCGTTAAACTGCCAAAATCAACAGATTTATGTTCAAATTTCATATTCAAAGAAAATTATACATCTGACGATTTTATTGATACAATGAGCGCGGGATTTTATGATATAAGACAACTTGAAAAACGATTTGAAGGTTTTGAAGCTCCGTCATATTTTGATAAACATGAGATTGTAAACGGTATTTCAAGAGTATTTGCGGATAATAACTATAATCTGTTAAATTCACAGGGCGAAAAGTTATTTCTTGATTTAAACCGTACAACAATGAACCTTGCTCAAAATCGTGAACAAACAAAAACTTGGTGGCAAAATGCGCTTTATTTGGGATACAATCACGGAGAAATGCAGTTTAATACCGGTGTTGAAACTCCTAATATGACAGTAAAAATTCTTGCCTACAAAGGTTATCGTGAAATTGTTTTCGCTATATTATCATTATTTGTAGCTCCGCTAGCATTTTTCAGATATTCTTATGGTGTTGAATATTTTTTATTAATTTGGTTTATCGCATTAATTGTAAGCCTTTTATATATAGGAATTAAATTTCTGCGTACAGGAACCGTAGAGGGCGTACTTAAACAAATTGCGATAGTTCACCTTGAAACACTTTCTTATTTAGGGCTTATTAAAACTTCCCTCAAAAATACAGGAATAAGTATTGTTAAAGATGCCGAGACTTCTTATATCACTTGTAAAAATCTTCCTGTTGAAGAAAACAATCTTCTTATTAAATCAATGCAGGAATTTTTAGATCCGATAGATAACCCAAGATACCTGCTGATAAAACGCGATAAATTCTGTAACATAATAAAACAAACTGACTACTTTGCAATTCCTGCAATTTTATCAACAAACAAAAAAGATGTGAAAATATTTGCACAACTTTGGGAAAAATACATCGGAGATTGCGAAATAGTATACACAAGAAATCTTGAGGGCAGACGCCTGCTGCTAAAAGCCCGTAAAATTGCATTTTCCGCATCCAAGCGTTCAAAAACAAAGAAAATCTCCCGCTGGGGATAAAATTAAATGACTTCTGTACAATACAAAAGTCATTTAATATTTATTGTCTGAACGTCCATTTTTACCTTATGAGGTTTTTATGGGTCAAATTTATAACTGTTCTTTTATCTATCTTAAAAGAATGATTTAGTACCTTTACCGCCGGCATTCCAGTAAGAATTTCCTTGACTTCTTTGTTTTGTACGAACTCTTACTTTCGGAACTTTCTTTTCAGGTACAGGTTTACCTTCTGCTGCTGCATTTTGAGGAACCATGTTAGAATCATAAGTTCCAACAAAACCTCCCGGCACAGATACTTGAACAGAATTATCGTATCTTGAAGGTACGGTATTTTGAACACCCGGAGTTGTTGATAATACTGTCGGGCTTAGCGGTTCAAGCAATAACGGCTCCGCCGAAAATGCAGGTAAAGTCATTGATATTACTGCAAATAGTGCGATTGTCTTTTTCATTTCTATTACTCCTGTTAATGTTAATCTTGATACTATATTTATATAACGTATTTGTATAAAAAGCAAACATAAAATTTTTTGTTATATAATTGTAAAACGAAAAATAAAAAATAAGGTTCATAATATGAGAGAAAGATTACCGGAATACTTAAAACGACCAATTATAGATACAGATACTACAAGAAATGTACGTAAAATTTTAAAGACAAACTGTCTTAACACGGTTTGCGAAAACGCGCGCTGTCCAAATAAAAACGAATGTTATACCAAAAATACCGCAACATTTCTTATTATGGGCAACATTTGTACAAGAAATTGCAGATACTGTAACATAAGTTGTGCAAAACCTAATCCGCTTGATTTGGAGGAACCGAAACATGTTGCAAAAGCAATTAAAGAATTAGGATTAAAATACGCGGTAATAACATCGGTTACTCGTGATGACCTTGAAGACGGCGGAGCAAAGCATTTTGCAAACTGTATAGATGAAATAAAAAAGACTTCACCAAACACAAAAATCGAAATTCTAACCCCCGATTTTAAAAACAACCAATCCGCACTTGATGTAATAATAAAAGCTCATCCTAACGTCTTTAACCACAATATAGAAACAGTAAAAGAAGTCTTTAAAACAGCACGTCCTCAAGGAAATTACGACAATTCACTTGCTGTATTGAAATACATAAAAGAAAATAGTGACATCAAAACAAAATCAGGCTTAATGATTGGTCTTGGCGAGACACAATCACAAATCAAATCAACTCTTGAAGATTTAAAATCCGTAGGGTGTGATATTTTAACGATTGGTCAATACATACAACCTACCAAAGAACATTTGCCGGTAAGTAAATATTACACGCTTGAAGAATACGAACAATTAAAACAACTTGCCGCATCTGTCGGGTTTTCTCACTATCAAATCGGACCACTAGTCAGAAGTTCATACAATGCGGCAAGCCTAACTTAATTATTTCATTTGTTTTACCACATTTTCGGTTATATCTTCACCGCCAGAGATAACCATTCCGGTCGGTAAAACAAGATTGTAATTTGATTTTTTTGCTTCTTTGGAAATTAATGATTTTATATTTTCATTAATTTTTGCCAATTTTGAATTATATTCTTTTTCCATTTTTAACTTTTTAGTTTCAATTTCTTTTCTATAGACCGCCTCTTTTTGCAACAACTTTGTTTTATCGTTTTCATTCAAAAGTTCATTTTGAGCTTTTGATATCAGAGTATTCAATTCTTCCATATCCTTTTCTTGAGAGCGTTTCAGAGTTTGTACCTCACTTGATTTTGATAAAACTTGGGAAACATCAATAACTGCAACTTTATATTTCGGGAAAGAAACCGCCGCATCATTTAAGCTGTAACCAACAAAAAACATCAATACACAGACTGCAAAAAACCAAATATTATTCTTCATAATTACCTCCTCATTTGTGTATAAATATCTTAAATAACAATAAGAATTTCAAAATCGGACACTCGGATATATTTAAAAATAAAAAAAATCTCCCGATTAGGGAGAACTATTTGAATTGTAAACATAGGAAAACATAAGTCTTATATGAGAAATCTTATTTTATTAAATGAATATACTTTTTAAAGAATCAACAGTTTCATGTTCATCTTTTTTATCTTTTCCTGTCAAAAGCTCACCGCTGTAAAAAGGATTTGAACCATCTCTATCCTTAGCGGTTGCGGCAGCAAAAATACTCATAAATTGAGATGCCGGAGCAGCTTCAACAGCTTTTTGAGTTTCTGTTACCTGTTCATTCACGGCAGGCATATATTTACCGTCAATATTTTTTGAAATTGCCGCTTGCGAATTTAAATATTGAATAGAATTTAATGTAGTCTGGTTAAATTGAAATTGCAAAGTATTATTCATCGCAATTTGTTTTTGAACTGAGGAATCAATTTTACCCTGATATAAGTCGATACCTAATTCTACAGGTTTGGCTATGGAATTAACCCTTTGAGTTGTAGCAGAATTAGTATATTGAGAGTTTTTTTCAGCTGCACGGCGGAGAATTTCCTGAGATACATCTTTTAATAACGAAGTATCAATACCGTTTTTGTATAAAGAGCTGTAATTTACGTTTAAACTCATAAGACTTATCCCTTTGTTTCCTTACAAATATATATTCGGCATATCCAAATAAAAACTTTAATAATTAACCGCTTTTTGTTAAGGATTGTAACAAAATATTTTATAAAGGCTTAAAAGCAGTACCCTTTACATTCTGTAAAGGAATTTGGTAAAAAGAAATATTTGTGATATCATTACACCATAAAAGCTAATACTTTTTAAAAGGGGAAAAAATATGATTTCAGTAAACGATTTTAAAACAGGTTTGACAGTAGAATTAGATAACGGCTTGTGGTCAGTTGTTGAATTTTTACACGTAAAACCCGGTAAAGGCGCAGCTTTCGTTAGATCTAAATTAAAAAATGTTATCACGGGACAAGTGGTTGAAAAAACATTCAGAGCCGGTGAAAAAGTGGCAAAAGCAACATTAGACAGACGAGAAATGCAATATTTATATAAAGAAGGTTCTGCTTACGTGATGATGGATAATGAAACATACGATCAAGTTCACGTAGAAGAAGCACAAATCGGTAGCGGAATTAAATATCTTAAAGAAAATATGAATGTTATGATTTTAACTCACGAAGGAAAAATCATTGGTGTTGATATTCCTGCGCACGTTGAATTAGAGGTTGTAGATACACCTCCTGCCGAAAAAGGAAACACAGCTCAAGGCGGAACAAAACCTGCGACATTAGAAACAGGTGCAGTTGTAAACGTACCGTTCTTCGTATCTAACGGAGATGTTATAAGAGTAGATACCAGAACCAACGAATACTTAGACAGATGCTAACTTGTAGTATTTCAAAGATTTTTGGTTCATAAGAAAGGCAAAATATGAAATTTGAAACAGAATATATTGAAAAATTAGCAAATATACTTGCAGATACCGGTCTGACAGAGATATCTTTAGAAGACGGCGAGCAAGCAATCACTTTAAGAAAAGATGTTATCGTAACATCCGCACCACAAACAGTAGCAGTACCGGCTCCGACTGCGGCAGCAGCTCCTGCAGCGCCTCAACCGACGACAAATGAATCTGCAGCTCCTGCTAAAAAAGGAACTCCAATTACATCACCAATGGTCGGTACATTCTACAAATCACCGTCACCTGATGCCGAACCGTTTGTAACGGTTGGAAAATCTGTTTCTCAAGGCGATGTTGTTTGTATAGTTGAAGCTATGAAAATGATGAACGAAATCGAAGCGGAAGTTTCCGGTAAAATCGTTGAAATTTGCGTTGAGGACGGTCAACCTGTAGAATTTGGTCAGGTTTTGATGTACGTTGAATAGGAATAAAATTAAAAGAAGTGGACGAAAAGCTCGTTCACTTCTTAGTTTATTAGTAAGGGATATTTTGAAATGTTTAGAAAAGTTTTAATCGCAAACAGAGGTGAAATTGCAGTAAGAATAATCAGAGCATGCCGTGAGCTTGGGATACCGACAGTCGCTATATATTCTCAGGCGGATGCCAATTCTCTACACGTCAGACTTGCAACAGAAGCCTATTGTATAGGACCGGCAAAAAGTGCAGACAGCTACTTATCCATTCCTGCAATTATGTCAGCCGCAATGGTATCCGGAGCTGATGCAATACATCCCGGATACGGTTTTATGTCTGAAAGAGCGGATTTTGCCGAAATTTGCGAACAACAGGGAATAAAATTTATCGGTCCGAGTGCTTCCGCTATGCGCAAAATGGGCGATAAAGCAACCGCAAGAAAAACTATGATTGAAAATGATGTTCCGGTTACTCCGGGAACAGGAATTGTTCATACGGTTGAAGAAGTACAAAAATTCGGAAACAAAGTAGGATATCCTATTATATTAAAAGCAACCGCAGGCGGCGGCGGAAAAGGTATGAGAGTTTGCCGTAACGATGAGGATGTCAGACTTAATATGGAACTTTGTCAGGCTGAAGCTAAGAATTTCTTTGGCAATCCTGATGTTTACGCGGAGAAATTCCTTGAAAATCCTCGTCATATTGAAGTCCAAATTTTAGGTGACAGTTTCGGAAATGTTGTTCATCTTGGAGAAAGAGATTGTTCTATACAAAGACGACATCAAAAATTATTGGAAGAAGCACCATCTCCTGCAATAGACGAAGAAACAAGAAAAGAAATGGGAGCAGCTGCAGTTAGAGCTGCAAAAGCAATTAACTATGAAGGCGCCGGAACATGTGAATTTCTACTCGACCATGACGGCAGCTGGTATTTTATGGAAATGAACACAAGAATTCAGGTTGAGCATTGTGTTACGGAAATGATATCTCAAGTGGATTTAGTGAGAGAACAAATACTTATCGCAGCCGGAGAACCTTTAAGTTACACTCAAGACGACATTAAACTGTACGGACACGCAATAGAATGTCGTATTAATGCCGAAAATCCGGCAAAAGATTTTATGCCTAATCCGGGAACAATTTCAGGGTATTTAGCTCCGGGAGGTTTTGGAATTAGGGTTGATTCACATGTTTATCAGGATTATACAATTCCGCCTTATTACGATTCAATGATAGGCAAATTAATATGCTGGGGACGTGACAGAAACGAAGCCAGAAGAAGAATGTATCGCGCATTAAAAGAATACGTCGTTACCGGTGTTGAAACAACAATTCCGTTTCACCAAGCCATTATTGAAGATGAAGTATTTATGAGCGGGAAATTTAATACCGGATTTATCGAAGATTTTTACAAAAGAACCGAAAAAAAATAATAATAAAGAGGGAAAATGACTAAATATATTTTTGTAACAGGCGGTGTTGTAAGTTCTTTAGGGAAAGGAATAATTGCGGCATCGTTGGGAAGACTATTAAGATCGAGGGATTATTCGGTAATAATCCAAAAATTTGATCCCTATATTAATATTGATCCGGGAACAATGAGTCCGTTTCAGCACGGTGAAGTATTTGTAACAGACGACGGCGCTGAAACCGATTTGGATTTAGGTCATTATGAAAGATTTACTGATACAAGTTTCGGTCAGGTAAATAACGTAACTTCCGGCAGAATTTATCAAGAAGTTATAAATAAGGAACGTCGCGGGGATTATCTTGGTGCGACTGTTCAGGTAATTCCGCATATCACAAACGAAATAAAAACAAAAATTGTTGCAGCAACAAAACAATTTAAACCTGATTTTCATATAATTGAAATTGGCGGAACAATAGGAGATATTGAGAGTTTACCTTTTATTGAAGCAATAAGACAGTTCAAATCCGAAGTCGGCATTGGTAATGCAATATCCATTCATTGCACACTTTTACCGTATTTACCGACATCCGGAGAATTAAAAACAAAACCATCCCAACACAGCGTAAACGTGTTAAGAAGCTATGGTATTCAACCTGAGATTTTGGTTTGCAGAACATCCAAACCAATTCCAAAAACTGAACGGGAAAAATTGGCATTATTTTGCTCGGTACCAAAAGATGCAGTTGTTGAATGCAGGGATATGAAAACAATTTATGAAGTTCCTTTAGCATTAGAAAATCAAGGAATGTGCTCTGTTGTGTTAAAAATGTTATCAATGGAAGACAGAACACCTGATTTACAATCGTGGGAAGCCTTAGTAAATAAAATCAAAAATCCTCAACAGACATTAAAAGTTGCAATTGCAGGTAAGTACACAAAATTATCGGATGCGTACATATCAGTTGTTGAATCACTAAAACATGCCGGTTACGCAAATTCTTCAGCAGTTGAAATAAAATGGATAAACTCTGAAGATTGCGTTGATTATGCCGCTTGCAAAAAACAACTTTCTGATGTTGATGCGGTCGTAGTTCCCGGAGGATTTGGAGTTCGGGGAATTGAAGGAAAATTAAACGTAATTCGCTACGCCAGAGAAAACAATCTGCCGTTTTTGGGATTATGTTTGGGTATGCAGTGTGCAGTTATTGAATATGCAAGAAATGTTGTAGGATTAAAAGGTGCAAATTCTAAGGAATTTGATGAAAATCCGACATATCCTGTTATTGATTTAATGTTAGAACAAAAAAATGTCAAAGGTTACGGAGGCACAATGCGCTTAGGAGCGTATGAATGTCACTTAAAAAAAGGTTCTAAAGCTGCAGCCGCTTACGGATGTGAAGTTATCTCAGAACGCCACAGACACAGATATGAAGTTAATAATGAATATATAGATAAAATCACACAAGCCGGTTTAGTGTTCTCTGGAATGTCACCGGATGGTATGCTGGCTGAAGTTGTAGAGCTTCCAAAGCTCGACTGGTTTGTGGCTTGCCAATTCCATCCTGAATTTAAATCACGTCCCGACAGACCGCATCCGCTATTTAAGGGACTGATTATTGCAGCACTAAATCATAAAAAATAAACAGTAATACAACAGTTTACGGGAGAGACAACCAATGGAAAATAATGAGGGGTTAAAAAAATTTACGACTGTAAATTTCCTAAACTTTGCGTTAGGTTTTTTGGGTTTACAATTTGCTTGGCAAATGAGAATTATTTTATCGGCACCGGTAACGGAAAATCTTGGAGCAAGCCCGCTAATATACGGACTTATTTGGCTTGCAGGCCCGTTTACGGGAATGGTGGTGCAACCGCTGATAGGAGCATTATCCGACAATACAAAATCCCGCTTTGGAAGACGCAGACCATATTTACTCGGTGGTGCAATTATAGCATCAATCGCTTTATGGTTATTTCCAAATTCGGGGAATATTGCAGGATTATTTGGGACTGCACCGGCCTGGACAGGACTTTTGATTGCCGCAATAATGATTTGGGTTATTGATGCCTGCATAAATATCGCTCAGGGTCCATATAGAGCGTTAATTCCTGATGTCGTACCGCAAGAACAGCACTCTCTTGCAAATTCATACATAAGTCTTGCTATTGGTTTAGGTTCGGTAATTGCCGCTGCAACCGCACCTGTTCTGAAACTTTTATTTCACTATCAAATGTCTATTCAAGCTCAATTTGTAATGGCTGCATTGGCATTCACTTTGGCAATGACTTGGACTTGCTTAACTATCAAAGAAAAAAGCACACTAAAATCAAATAACGAAGAAAATGTCCAAAAAGGAAGTTTTTGGAAAGATTTGGCGGAGTTTTTCGCATTATCACCTGAGGTCGGTAAAATCTGTGTTATGCAGTTTTTCACATGGATTGGTATGATGTGTATGATGATATTTTTCACAAATTTTGCTATTCATACAGTTTTTGCCGTTCCTGATTTGACTAAACTTGCTGCAGATTTACAGTCTGAGTTTTTACCGACACAAACAACCGCAACAAACTATTCATCAATATGTTTTGCCATTTTTAATCTGATATGTTTCTTAATCGCTGTTCCTATCGGCATTTTGGCAGGAAAATTTGGGAATAAAAGAGTTCACATCATATCACTTTTATCTATGGTAATTGCATATTTGATGATGGGAATATTCAAGACTTCACCGATAATTGTTGCAACAGGAATGGCATTATCGGGTATCGGCTGGGCAAGTGTTTGTGCATTACCTTTTGCAATGCTTTCAAAATATATCAAACCGGGAACCGAAGGCTCCGTTATGGGAATTTTTAATATCTTCATCGCTGGTCCGCAAGTATTTGTATGTACACTTGTTGCAGGAATAATCAATAACTCTGTTATCAAAAACGGAGAATACTTGAATTACCACTATGAATATTCATTCTTTATTGGTGCAGCCTGCCTGTTAACTGCTGCAATCATTACCAAAATGATTAAAGAATAGGGTTTAATATTTCACATAGTATAAAGCCGACAGAATTATCTGTCGGCTTTTAAATTCTGATTATAAACAAAATTATTCAAACAAAGCATTTATTTTATCCGTAATATCTTGCGGATCGATTTCATTTGTAATTTTATTTACATCTTGTGCAATCTGATACAATTTAGCTGCCTCTATTTTGTCTCCCGTAATCGCAATAGAACGGGCTAAATTAAAATGAGCCAAAGCATAATTCGGGTTACATTCAACAGATTTTTTAAACAATTCGATAGCTTTTTGTACTCTACCCAAATCATCAAGATAAATTACGCCCAAATTGTTATATGCAATATCATAATTATTATCAAATTGGATAGCCAATTCATATTCACGTATCGCTTCGTCTGTATCACCTTTGCCCCAATACAAAAATCCGAGATTACAATGAATTTTAGCATTTTGAGGATTCAAATCCAACGCATTACGATAAATTGCAAGTGCATTTTCATAATCTTCTTTATCATAAAAAGCACTGCCAAGATTTATATAAATATCTATATCTTCAGGTGTCAGCAAATACGCACTTTGATATGACGTAATTGCAGCATCCAAATCTTGTTTTGCCTCTTGGAAAACAAAACCTAAAGTTTGATTAACTACACTTGTCCATTCTTTACTTGGATTAAGCGTTACGGCTGTTTGAAAATGCGAAACAGCCCCATCTACATCACCTTTTATGTATAAAATATTCGCCAAATTAGAGTGAAATTCAGGCATATTAGGCATTATCTGTATAAGTTTTTTATATACTTCAATTGCATTATCATAATCACCCAAATCTTCATAAGCTTTGCACAAATGACGATATGCAGGGATATTCAAATTATCTAACCAAATTGCCATTTTATACTCTGTGATTGCATTTTCAAATTGTCCAAGCGAAGAATAAATATCGCCCAATAAGCAATACAACGGAACAAAACCCGGCGCTTTGTCTATAGCATCAATATAAATATTCAAAGCCTCATCAAGCCCCTTTGTCTGCATCATAATGTAGCCTTTTAATAAAACAGGAAGAAATTTTGTATAAGAAACTGCTTGTCCAACTTTCTTCAACGCTTCTTTATCAAAAGGTAAAGTCATTACAGACATCAAATATTCATACGAAGACTTAACTTTATTTTTGAAAACTCTAAATGATGAAATTTTATAAAGGTTATGCAACAAATAATGCGAGCAAGAACTTGCAAACGGTGAATATTTGATTGCTTTTTTTGCATTGATTTCCGCATCCAAAAATCTTGCCTTTTTAGTATAAACCTCAGCAAGCATGTGATATGCTTTTGCATACTTCGGATTTTTGGCAACCGCATTATCAAAGTAATTTATTGCCTTGTCCAAATCACCTTTGTAAAACTGCGCCATACCTATTTTATAATAGATTTCAGCGGAATTGATGTAGCTTTCCAGCGCAATTTGATATTCCGTTATAGCCTCATCAATATATTGACAAGATGAATAAATATCCAAATGCCACGCCAAATATAAATCACCTAAGCGCAAGTGCAAATCAGCATTTGCAGGATCTTTTTGAAGCCCTATCTGACAAAGCTCTATTGCGGATTTTACATTTCCTGTTTTTACCTGTTTTTCAATCTTTTTATCTAAAATTTTTGTATCGTTTTTCATATTCTTAAATAGCTCTTTAACAACCATTTTAATTAATCTTATGTAAAATTGCAAGTTGATTAACATATTTTGTGTATAATATAGTTTATTAGAATGAGGAAAAAATATGACAGACAACAGAATTTACTTTGTAGATGTAACTAATCGCGACGGAGTTCAAACATCACGTTTGGGACTGGCAAAACTTCAAAAAACTATTATTAACCTGATGCTTAACGATATGGGAATAACCCAATCCGAATTCGGGTTTCCGACAACAAGGCACGAAATAAATTATCTGAACGGAAATCTTGAACTGGTTAATCGCGGGATTATAACAACAACAAAACTTTCCGGCTGGTCACGCGGAATTGCATCGGATGTAGAACTTGCATTCTCAAACGTACCCGATTTGCAATACGTAAACTTGTCACAATCTACATCGCAACAGATGATTAACGGAAAATATATGGGTAAAAAAACACCTGATGATATTATCAAAATGACCAAAGAAGCAGTTGAATGTGCAGTTGATAAAGGTGCAAAAATCATCGGAGTTAATGCCGAAGACGCATCAAGAAGTGATATTGACTTTCTGATAAAATATGCAACCGAAGCAAAAAAATCAGGAGCATATCGTTTCAGATACTGTGACACTTTAGGCTACGAAGACCCGCAAACAGCTTACGACAGAATATACAGAATAGCAAAAGCTACGCAAATGCCTATTGAGCTTCATTATCACAACGATTTGGGAATGGCGACCGCATGCTCTGTAATGGGGGCAAAAGCAGCTATTGATGCAGGAGTTGATGCTTACATAAATACCGCAATAAACGGTATGGGCGAACGAGCAGGCAACGCAGATTTAGTATCATGCCTGTTGGCATGCCTTAAATCCGCAGGTTTTAAAAGTAAATATAAAATTGATGAAAATATCTGTCTTGACAGAGCATGGCATCTTGCTAAATATACGGCATACGCATTTGGGGTTGCTATACCAATGAACCAGCCGGCAGTAGGAGATAACGCCTTTGCTCATGAATCAGGCATACACGCTGACGGAGCATTAAAAGATCGTCGAAACTATGAACTTTACGATTTTGAAGAACTGGGACGAGGCGAACCTGAAATCATTGAAACAGGAAGAATGATTACAACAGGAGAATACGGCGGGATTAAAGGTTTCAGAAACGTGTACAATAATCTTGAAATAGAATTTAAAGATGAGCACGAAGCAAGAAATATTTTGGAACTTGCCCGTTATGCAAACGTCCATACACAAAAGCCTTTGACAACAAGCGAATTAAAATTCATTTATTATTTCCCTGATATTGCAGCCAAAGTCATGACTGTATCCCCGTATTACGAGCCAATCGGAGCAATAAAAGAAAGAATGGAAAAACAGCTTTGTCATGTGCCGAAACAATTTATATAAAACAAAAAAATACCGGCTAATGCCGGTATTTTTTATATAACTTTATTATATTAACGACGTTGAGCGTATTTGCCTGCAGCATCATTTCTAAGCTGCTCGATATAAATTTGTCCGTTTTTTACAACCTGTTGAAGTTGTGTCAAGTTACCCTCTAAACTTGTGAGAACTTGCTCTGCGTATAATTCAGCACCTTCTCTGATTTTCATCGCTTCTTCCGTCGCTTGAAGTCTTATATTTTCAGCATCTTGAAGTGCTAAGTGTTTTATTCTTTCACAATCTTCTTTCACTTCATTTGTAAGCCTTATACCTTCACGCTCGATAGCTTTGATTTGGTCTGATTCAGATAACTTTCTGTCAGCCTCAGCCTGAGCATCTTGTATAATTTTTGCAGCTTTTTGCTGAGCTTCATTTTGCAATTCTTCTTTACGTTTCATGAAAACCCTTGCCTCTTGAACCTCAACCGGCAATGCTTCATAAATTCTGTCAATATATTCTTCAAATTCTCTTTTATTTACTATAGTGTATTTCAAAAGGGAATGACCCTCATCTAAGGCTATTTCTAACATCTTTAGTAAATCAAACACTTCATTTTGCGACATGACTAATATCCCTTATCCCTTTCACATTTTATATTAATATAATATTACATAAGCAAATTTTAATTGTCAAATAATATTTTGACATGTAATTACATAGCTTAACATGTTATTGCTTACTTAGAACTTCTGCTTTTATTATTACTTCGGGAATATTATTTTCTATATCTTTCAAAAGCTTTTCCAAATCGCGAATATTACAAATTACAAGCTCACCAAAAAGTGAAAAGCCGTTGTATAAAGATGTTTCAAAAGTTTTTATTATGTCATAAAGATTGGTATCAGTGCTATTTGGGTGCAAATCATAATTTCGGGATTTCAAATATTCACGAGCCTTCAAAACATCCGCCGGTAAATTTGCGTAAAGCTCATCTATTAACTTGAAAACCCCTGACTTGTTAATAGCTTTATAGCCTTTAAAAATCGGCAGATGATAACTTTTTTGAATTGCATCTTCAAGATGTTCGATAGTTTCTCGGGTCGTAAATTTCATCAAAAGTTCTCCTTATCTGCTGTCAGGTAATTGAAAACAGGTAACGGAACGAACTTTGAAATATCCCCGCCATTATTTAAAATTTCTTTAATGTTGCTTGATGAAATAAAATTATATTTTGGTTTAGTTGTTAGAAAAACAGTCTTAATATCTTCACAAAGTGCACTGTTTGTCTGGGATAGCTGCATTTCGTATTCAAAATCGGAAACGGCACGCAAACCGCGAATTAAAACTTTTGCACCGCGCTTTTTTGCGTATTCTATGGTAAGCCCGTCAAAACAGTCCACTTCAACATTGTCCAAGTTTTCAATGCTCTGTTTGATAAGCTCAACTCGCTTTTCTACGGATAGAAAACCTTTTTTCTCTCCGTTGTGAGCAACTGCAATAATAACTTTATCAAATATTTCAGCAGCATTTTTCAGTATATCGAGATGCCCTTTTGTAATCGGGTCAAAACTGCCGGGATATATCGCGATTTTCATAGTACCTCTTACTTTCCTGTTCAATTATAGATTAAGCATTATAATTTCGCACAAAAACGTTAAGATTTGTAACAAAAATAAAAAAGTGACGCAATTTTGTATATCAAAAATACTTTATATGTATATAAGAACGATATATAAATCACTTTTATATATACTTACTACCTTCTACTTTCTACCTACTAATCTTTTACACGAGGAATTGTAAAAAATTCCAAGGAAGCTTCTTTTTCGGAAGCTTTTTTTTTGCCCGCCGAGCAGAGGCACGAGCGAATGCGAAAGCAGGCGCGAGAGACGAGTATGCGTCAACGGAAATATTCAATTTTCGTTGCAAATACGAGCGGTGCCGTTTCATGCGAGGCGGAGAGCCGAGCAGAGGCACGAGCGAATGCGAAAGCAGGCGCGAGAGACGAGTATGCGTCAACGGAAATATTCAATTTTTGTTACAAATACACAAAACTTAACAATTACCTCATAAGCGCTTTATTCGACAAACTAAGCTGTATTATTTGTTTACAATTAGATTGCATTTTATTTTGTTTGATTTATCATAGAAGTATAAGCCGAGATAGATAGAATGTGTAATGTTCACATTCTATTTTAAATAGGAAACAAGTTAATAAGAAAAAGGAAATAAAACAATGGGTATCAAAGGAAAAAATGACAGAATGGTAGTTCTAGCATGTGAAGAATGTAAAGAAAGAAACTACACAACAACAAAAAACAAAAAGAACATTAAGGAAAGATTAGAATTAAACAAATACTGTCCGAAATGTCAAAAACACACAGCTCACAAAGAAACTAAGTAGTGAATAAAAGTGGTTAGATTGAACAACAATTTAACCGCTTATATAAGCGTCCTTAGTTCAGTTGGTAGAACGTCGGTCTCCAAAACCGGATGTCGAGGGTTCGAGTCCTTCAGGGCGCGATTTAACTTCAAAATAAAGGATTAGAAAATGAATCAAGCATTAGAATCAGTAGTATCATACTTTAAAGGTGTAAAAACCGAATGGAGCAAAATTACTTGGCCTGAAAAAAATCAGGTTATATTTGAAACAATTTCGGTAATAGTAATAGTGTTTGTATTCACCGTTGCTATATATTTAGTAGATCTTTTATTCAGATTTTTACTTGATTTTATAAAATAGGAATTTAAGCAGAATTATAAAGGTGGCTTATGACTAAAAGAGAAAAAACAATGGAAGAAGAATTAAATGAAGACATCTTAGCGGAAAAGGCTGAGGCAGCGGCTGCAGAAGCGGCTACGCTTGAAGCTAAAGAAGCAAAGAAAAGTCAAAAAAGATGGTACATCGTTCAAACCTATTCAGGATACGAAAACAAGGTAAAAGTAAACCTTGAAAAGCGTATTGAATATATGAATATGGGTGACAAAATCTTCAGAATTGAAGTACCGCAAAAAACCGTCACTCAAATGAAAGGCGGAAAGAAACAGGAAAAAGAAGAAAAAATCTTCCCGGGCTATGTTTTGGTCGAAATGATTATGGACGAAGACAGCTGGTATGTTGTAAGACACACTTCAGGAGTTACAAAATTTGCAGGCTCAGCTAAAAAACCAATTCCGGCAAAAGAAAGCGAAATCAAGAAAATTCTTCACCGCTCATCATCTCAAGTTGAAAAAATTGAACTTGACGTTAAAGTCGGTGACAAAGTCAGAATTATATCAGGGCCGTTTGCAGACTTTGATGCTGATATCATTGAAGTTTATCCTGATAAATCAAAACTTAGAGCAAATGTTTCAATCTTCGGCCGTGAAACGCCTGTTGAATTGGAATACAAACAAATTAACAAATTATAGAAATGTCGCCCTGAACTTGTTTCAGGGTCTGTAATAAAAAGATTTCGAAGAAATTTCGAAATGACAGATGTAAGTAGAAAAAATGTGGAAGGGACGCCCCCGTTATTACCACAAAAGGAGACAAAAATGGCAAAGAAAGTAGTAGGAAAAATCAAGCTTCAAATCGAAGCAGGCAAAGCTAATCCGTCACCTCCGGTAGGTCCGGCATTAGGTCAGCACGGTGTAAACATCATGGATTTTTGTAAACAATTCAACGCAAAAACCCAAGATAAAGCAGGTTATATTATCCCTGTTGTTATTGATGTTTACGAAGATAAGAGTTTCACTTTTATCATCAAATCCCCACCGGCACCTGTATTGATTAAAAAAGCATTAAACTTATCAAAAGGCTCAGCAGCACCTAACAAAGATAAGGTTGCCGAAATTACAAGAGCTCAATTGGAAGAAATTGCAAAAATCAAAATGGATGACCTTAATGCAACTACAATGGATGCTGCAGTTAAGATGATTGTAGGTTCTTGCAGAGCAATGGGTGTAACAGTAAAAGAAGACTAATTAGATGGAAGGACGAAAGTCCGCTAATACCACGAAAGGAAATTAAAAATGTCAAAAGTAACTAAAAAACAGAAAAAAATGCAGGAAATGCTTGAAGGGTTTGTTCAACCTTCTACGGCAGTTGATGCAATTAAAAAATTACAAGAGATTTCTAAAGAAGTTTCTAAATTCAACGAAACAGTTGAATGTCACATGCGTTTAGGTATTGACGTTCGTCAAGCTGATCAACAAATCCGTTCAACTGTTGTTTTACCGGCAGGTTTGGGTAAAGAAGTTAAAGTTTGCGTTATCGCTAAAGGTGCAAAAGCTACTGAAGCAACAGAAGCAGGTGCAGACTTCGCCGGAGCAGAAGAAATTATTGATAAAATTTCAGGCGGCTGGTTTGACTTCGATACATTAATTGCAACCCCTGATTGTATGGGTATGCTTGGTAAATTAGGTAGAGTGTTAGGTCCTAAAGGCTTGATGCCAAACCCTAAAACAGGTACCGTTACAATGGATATTGCAAAAGCAGTTAAAGATGCTAAAGCCGGTAAAGTTGAATACAGAGCAGACAAACAAGGTATGATTCACTGCCCTATAGGCAAAATCCAATTTGCAGAAGAAGACTTAATCAAAAACTATGCAACATTGGCTGACGCTGTTTTGAAGGCTAAACCTTCTTCAGCTAAAGGTACATTCGTTAAGTCTGTATATCTTTCAACTACAATGGGACCGGGTATCAAGTTAGACCCTAAAACTTTTGCAGCTGAAGTAAAAGAATTGGTTTAATAAATAGGCTTAATTCATAAAAACAAAAGGTAACGATAAAATAGTCGTTACCTTTTATTTTGCATATTTATTACTTTTTCTTATAAATCTTTAATGCCCTCTTGCATATCGCATCGTAAGGTTTTGCCAACTTTAACAAGGTTTTGAATGCTGAAACAGCATCGCTTAAAAACATAATACCCGCAGCCCCGACAAAAAACGCCTTGGCAGTATGCTCTGTCGAAGATAAAAGTGAAGATGTCCCCAGCAAAGTTCCTGCAAGACCTGAATTTAAATAGGTCAAAGCCTTCGCCCGTTTATATCGGCGAGTTATTGCCTTTCCGGTGTATTGTGATATTAATCTTACTTTCATACCTATTCCTGTTACAATAATTCCCGTTTTGTAAAAAATGATTTTTTAACGTCCAATCCATACGATTTTGGGACAATTTCAGGAAAATATTTTTCAATATACTGACTAACTTTTTCCTCAGTTTCAAAATCCCTGCCTCTTTGAGAATTAAAACTTTTCAACGTAGCACTCCCATGTGGGGTCAAAACTGAATGCTCATAAGTGTAATTATTAGGATTTTGCCTATCTATAACAATTCTGTCAACATATTTTTCCGATTCAATCTCAAAATATAATAAATTTTTATTATCTTGATATATTGGCTTTACTGTGACAAAATCAAGAGTTTTCGCATCTACAGTATGAAATTCTGGATGTGAAGACCTATATACTCCTCTTTTCTTTATATCAGTCCAAACATCTTCTATATATAAACTGCATTTTTTCACCATATTACGCGCTTTTGCGGAAAGCGGGAAATCTAAATTAGGAATAATTAACTTTGCCTTACTTTTAGATATATTATTCAATGAGCTGAGTTTCTTTGGGGTTAATTTTAACATTATTTATCTCCATACAACACATATATAAAACCCGTAAAGAAATATTTTTGCTACCTATCTGATAAATTTTAACACAAATAAAAGCGCTTTAACATTTAACCAAAATCACTTCCCTAAAAATGGTGGGCGGTACCGGACTCGAACCGATGACCCCCACAATGTCAATGTGATACGCTACCATCTGCGCCAACCGCCCATTTTTTTATTCAGGAAACTTTCGTTTCCTGCGGATACGCTACCCCTCTCAAAAAAACGATACTTAATCGTTTTTTCTCGGCAGAGTGCCAACCGCCCATTTTTTTATTCAGGAAACTTTCGTTTCCTGCGGATACGCTACCCCTCTCAAAAAAACGATACTTAATCGTTTTTTCTCGGCAGAGTGCCAACCGCCCATTTTTTCATATTCAGGAAACTTTCGTTTCCTGCGACAATAGTCTACATCCTTATTATATCAAAGATATCTTTTCTGTAAACCCTACCACAAACAAAAAGACCTTTCGGTCTTTTTATATCTTGTGCATATTATCTACAATTTCTTTTTTTTGAACCCAAATCTCCATTCCCATTTTCTCACCCAGTTTTGAGAATGCCTCTTTGATTTCTTTAAAAGAATATTTTGATTTTTCGATATTGCACAGCATAAACATTACAAAATGCCCCTGCATTAGCGTCTGCTTGATATCCTCAATATTGACCTCGTGCTTTGCCATCATCGCCGTAACTTCAGCTACAATACCGATTTTATCTACTCCGGAAACCGTAACTATAATCTTATTATCAGACATTATTCTTTCTCCTGAACTTCTACTGCCTCTACCGCTACAGGCTCAGTTTTAAACCAAGACGGATTTGCCCATCTGCCTATATTGTGTTTGATACAATATGATTTTAGTTCTTTTTTTACTTCTGCAGCCAGAATATAAAGGACAATAATATTTGGCACACACATTGCTATCATCATCGCATCTGTTATGTTGATAATAGATGTTACGTTCATGGCTGAACCGATTACAATAAATACGCAATAGATTATATTGAATGTTAATACACGTTTTTTACCTTCACCGAGCAAAAACGTCCAAGCCTTTTGTCCGTAATATGCCCAAGATATCAATGTCGATAATGCAAAAAGTATCGCAATTAATGACAATATATAAGGGAAAAACGGTATTACTGATTGGAAAGCATTCGACGCAAGTTCAATCCCGGAAATTTCACCGATTTTTGCATTATTCAAAACTCCGGAAAATACTATCGCAAATGATGTGAACAAACACAAAATACCTGTTAAAAATGTTTCTAACAACGCTACAAAACCTTGTGAAATCGGTTCTTTTGTCTGTGCCGTTGCATATACAATCGCAGCAGCTCCCGTACCAGCCTCATTTGACTGTACAGAACGTCGTAACCCGATAATAATCGTTCCGAATACTCCGCCTGCAACCGCCGTAGGGTGAAATGCCTCTTTGACAATTAAAGCCAATGCACTCGGAATATTTGGAATGTTTGCACATATTACAATCAAGCCGGAAACGATATATAAAACACACATTGTAGGCACAAGTACCGTTGTAACTTTTGCTATACTCTTAATACCACCGACTACAACAAGCCCGATAAGAATTGCAACAAGCACACCAAAAATCCACGTGTAACCGTTCAAAAAGCTATGTTCGCCCCCTGTAATAAATACCAACTGATGTGCAGACTGGTTAATCTGTATCATGTTGCCGCCTGTTATACCACCGCCGATACAAAGGATTGCAAAAATTACAGACAACGGCTGACCCAGCCATCTCATATTTTTTCTGGTTAAACCATGCGCAATATAGTGCATCGGTCCGCCTGATACTGAACCGTCCAAATTAAATCTTCTGTATTTTACTGCTAATGTTGCCTCTACAAATTTGATTGACATCCCTAAAAGCGCACCTGCAAAAATCCAAAATGCAGCTCCCGGCCCGCCTATTGATATGGATATTGCAACTCCCGCAATAGAACCGATACCTATTGTTCCCGAAAGTGCAGTCGCTAATGCCTGAAACGAGGATACTTCACCACAACCGTCTTTACCTGATTCTGACGGTTTTGCGATTAAATCAACAGCATGTTTAAATCCCCATACCGCAACACCTTTATAATACAAAGTGAAAAATATTCCGGCTATCAATATCCAAAAAATGATTATCGGAATTTTTGTACCAAATAAAGGTATCGGGAAAAAGATAACTTTGGCAACTGCATCCGAAATAGGTGCGATATTCTTATCAATAAAAGCATCTACATTCATTGCTGATGCTTGCTGTACACTAAGTAGCATCATTGCCAAAAAAGTCATAAGTTTCTTCATATTGTATCTATCCTTTCGAACTGTTTGAAAAGGTTCTATTACCTTGATAGGGTAAACCAACCAAATACTGCTAATATTATAGCAGAAACATGTTTGAACGTAGCCTTATACTTTACCAACTGTTACACTTGAGGGGTAAATATCTTAAATACTTATCAATTTTATTTCAGTTTTTTACGTTTATATTTGATTTTTATGCCCAATATAGTGATAATTTTATGGCTCTTACTCCTTGAATTTACCATTGAAAACAGAGTATTCATGAACGTATACCAATAAATATTTTTTAAAACTCTGTATTTTTTCAAGGTCATTAAATCTTTTTTATCATAATGTTCTTCCAAAAAACTCAGAAACTCTCTTATATCTTTTATCAAAACTTTTCTCTGATAAAATTTATAAAAATTATCCCAATACCACCTTGCACCGTTACAAAAGTGTGAGATGATTGTTAATTGCGTTTCAATCGGCTGTTTTTTAAATATTTGAGCATCAAACATAGTTATAAATGCAGCATTATTGTTTTTTATGCAATTCTCATATTCATTTGTTGCAGAATTTTGACGGTTTACTACATAAATATATATTGGTTTTTCTATAAAACAGTATTTTGGACTATTAAATAAGCAATACCAAGAAAATACACCATCTTCCGCATTTTTTATACCTTTTGGAAATCGCAGATTATTATTATTTAAAAATGAATTTTTATAAATTTTGTCACAACTCATTATCTGAAAACAGGAATAGTCTGTTAAATTTTCATCTTGCGCATACTTACAAACAACTTTATTCTTCGGAGCTTCCGTACAAATCCCATTTTCTGCTTCAATATGCGAAAACACACCAATATCAGCATTTTCACTTGTTATTTTACTATATGCAGTTTCGCAAGCATCCAAAGTCAGATAATCATCTGAATCCAAAAACATTATGTAATCACCTTTAGCAATATCTAAAGCATCATTTCTTGCGACTGCTACTCCTTCATTTTGTTTATCAATTATAACAATACGATTATCCTGTTGCGCATAAGCCTTTAGAATTTCTAAAGAATTATCAACAGAACCATCATTTACACAAATTATTTCAATATCTTTCAATGTTTGATTAACAACGCTATCCAAGCACTTTGTTAAATACTCTGCAACATTATAAACGGGTATAATTACGGATATCTTCATAAGTTTAAATTCCAACATAAAAAATTCAAGATAAGTCTTTCAACTTACCTTGAATTAATCTCATGAAATATTGTTATTGTCAACAAAATGACAATTATCTTATCCGAAAAATTTTCCAAACAACTTGTTGCCTATTTGGAATAAGGATTGACCTATGGAAGATCCGACAAAGAATTGATTTAACCAATTTGGCATACCGCCAAACCCCATGCCGGAACAACCGAAGTTACCCATTCCAAAGCCACAATCCATGCCAAATCCGCCATGATGGCAAGGTCCGCGCGCCGGGAATATACTGCCGCTTCCGGGGGGTGGCATATATGATAGTGCTTGTTGTCGTTTTTGTTCGGCATGCATTTCATAGCGACGCGCTATGGTTCTTCTGCTGCCATGAATTTCAACAGTCATAATTTTCTCTCTTATTTTGCTATATATACATGTAAAAAATTTTATTTTCACATTATTTCAACAAACATATTTTTTGTTACAAAAATTAACAATCAGAGAGTTTCTCTTTCAGTATTTCTACTTCTGCCTTTAATTTATTGATATCACATTTAACAGGATCAGGAATTCTGTTATGCATAAGATTGCCTTGCTCATCCACTATTGTACGGTGAACTATTCGTCCCGGCACACCGACAACTGTCGAGTATTCAGGAACATCTTCTATAACCACCGAACCTGCACCAATTCTGACAAAGTTTCCGATATTAATATCTCCCAAAACTTTTGCACCTGCACCCACGATAACATTATTCCCAAGCGTCGGATGCCTTTTATTTTTACCTTTTCCTGTTCCGCCCAATGTTACCTGCTGATATATTAAAACATCATCTCCAATAACAGTTGTAGCACCAATTACTACACCCTCACCGTGATCTATAAAAAATCGTCTGCCGATTGTTGCTCCGGGGTGAATTTCAATACCTGTTATAATCCTTGTTAAATATGAGATTAATCTTGGGATAAGCGGGATATGCCATTTGTACAGTTTATGGGCAAAACGGTATGCAATAAGCGCATGCAACCCCGGATAACAAAGGATAACCTCAGCAATATTATCCGCCGCCGGATCGTTATCATATATTACTTTGATATCTTCTTTTACTTTTGATATTCCGCGTTTGAGTGTTCTAAACATATTATTTTACCAATTTTGCAAACTTACGTTTTCCTGCCTGCAATACTACACTTTCATCAAAAGAGATTGTATAAGCCATGTCAGCAATTTTTTCACCGTCGATTTTCACACCGCCGCCTTGAATAAGACGCTTTGCTTCTCCGCGACTTGCAACAAAATTTAATTCAGTCAACAAATCAAGGATATTTTTACCTTGTTCAACCTTAACTTCCTGAATATCGTCAGGAATACCCTTATTTGAAACAACATTGATAAAATCGGCTTGAGCTGTATCTGCACCTACTTTCCCATGATATTCTTCGGTAATTTGGTATGCTAAACGCATTTTTATATTTCTCGGGTTAATTGTGCCATCAGCGATTTGCCTGTCATAAGTTTCAAGTTCATCTTTTGTTGCATCAGTCAACAAACTGTAATAACGAGTAATCATATTATCAGGAATACTCATCAATTTTCCAAACATATCTTTTGCACTATCTGTTAAGGAGATACAATGTTCAGGGTATGTTTTTGACATTTTCACAACCCCGTCAGTACCCTCTAATAAAGGCAATAAAATAACCAACTGCGGATATTTTTTACCGTAAGCTGTTTGAATATCTCGTCCCAATAAAGTATTAAACCTTTGGTCAGTTCCGCCAAGTTCTATATCCGCATCAATAGCAACAGAATCATAAGCCTGCATTAACGGATAGAAAAACTCGACAATTGAAATCGGCTTTCCTTCAGAATACCTTTTTGCAAAATCATCTCTTGTCATCATTTGCGCAACCGTAACCTGAGCGGATAATTTTAAAAGCTCGGTAAAACTCATTTTGTGCAACCAATCAGCATTGTTTACAACTTCGGCTTTTGTTACATCGATAACTTTTGCCATTTGGTCAAAATATGTCTTTGCATTTTCTTCAACTTGTTCTTTTGAAAGCGCAGGACGAGTTTCGGATTTTCCTGACGGATCTCCGACCATCGCAGTTGCACCACCAACCAACAATACAATTTTATGACCTAAAGCCTGAAACTCTTTTAACTTTCTCATTACAACCGTGTGACCCAAATGCAAATCCGGTCGAGTCGGATCCATTCCCAGTTTTATTCTCAAAGGAGTATTTGTATCAGCTGCATGTTGAAGCTTTGCAGCCAATTCCTCAATTCCTCCCGGTAAAACTTCGGCATTTCTTGCAATGTGTTTTGCTTGATTTATAAATTCTTCTCTTATATCTGTCATAATATTTCTCCTATACTTGATTTAAGTATATCAAAAAAATACCATTACTAAAAGGCGGCGGATAAAATTTATCCGCCGCCATACATACATTAACTCAAAGATTGTATTTCACTTCTTAATTGAAAAATTTGAGCGTTGTAATATTCAAGCCAAGTTTCACCTGTTTTTTCATCTTTTATTTCATCTTCACAGATTGCCCTTATTCGTTTTTTATCCAACTCATCAATTTGTCGTTGAATTTCGCTTTTGCGTTCCTGATTTAAATTTTTCTGTTTTAATTCAGCATACTTAGGATTTTCAATCAATTTATCATCGCTATAAATATACCTAAACGGCTCAAAAATATAATTTTCGTACATTTCTTCACTAATTTCAATATTCATAACATCATTATCAATCTGACAAACTTCGCCTACACCGTTTAATAAACCGTTTTCCACATAAATATATTTCATTTTTTACCGTACCTTTCTATAACCTATCGCTCTTAGTGTATACGTTGGAGTGTTAACCCCAAATTCAGTATTATTAACTGTAAGCTTTCGACCGGAAGACGAAATTGTAACAGCAGACGCACAAGCAAATGTCGGAACATTTTGCCCTGAGCGATACCTTACCAATGGAACAGTTGAAGTTATAAAATCACTTTTCATATATATTGCAGCTTGACTTGATGAACTGCTTGGAAAATCAACAGTTATAGTCAGCAATATTTCATATTTTGCGCCATCACTCGGCAAATAAGAAGACAAAGAAAAAGTATGCGTTGTATTTGCACTTATACTTTTTGCACTGCATAGAGTAACAAGTTTATTAACCCAAGTTCCGTCAAGTAAGGACGCATTTGCCTTCGCATCCAGCACGCTTTTTCCGGTTGCACTTAGATTGGATAAGTCTAAGTTTACACAAGACGCTCCCACCTCATCAATTTTATTATTCACCTGTTCAAAATTGATTTCTGTTTGAGAATTAGCTTCATCAATACGGGAATTTGTATTCTCAATCTTATCCAAAACGTCAATAAAGTTAGCATTCACTTCATCAGCTTTTGCTTTTGTACCCGGCACAAAAGAATATGGTACACCGTAAGTCATAAATATCCTTTCCGGAGCTTATTTGTGGGGCTGAAAGAAAATCAAAAAATTAACAAACTAATTATATCCTATATATATACTATTGTCAAGACAAAAGACCACAGCGGACAACTGTGGTCTTTTATTTTTATATAAATTTAGGTTTTCTTATTTAAGCAATTAGACTACAACATCAGGATTTACAGTCGGTGCCGGATCAGCCGGTGCTTTTGAAAATAATTTTACAATCGGATCATAAGTATATTTAGCAATAGCTTCACCTGCTTTTGATAAATAATGACCAATCATCTTAGGACTGTACCATTTTGTTTCCTGTAAAACTTCAGGAGTGAGAACTTTTAAAACATTAGTTTTATGAAGTGCAACTAACGAAGCTGCAACAGCCAACACACCTAAAGTTCCATACAATACTTTTTTACCTGTACTTGATTTTTTAGGAGCTACATCAGCATTCGGAGCCGGTGTATTTGCTCCGGGTTTTGAATGTGCGCCTTGACGAGCAAAATCAACTGTCTCGCCACGAAAACTTACGTTTGAAATTGGACTTACCATCATGAGAAAACCTCCTTATACACTTTTTCTACAAAACATATAAAACACCTGATGAATTAATTTTGATACATTAATGTAAAATTGCAAATATTTGTTACAAAAATTTACATAATTTTTGGAATATTTTTTAATACGGTGTCATCTATATATTATGTAGGGAGGAAATTAAAAATGGGAAGTAAACAAGAAGCATTGATTTATATAGAAAAAGATAACATTACGGAAGCGGAATTTATGTCCAGAAGTTTTGTGGATAAAGAAACCAGAAATCGAGCTTACATCAATGCTCTCGGAGCCGAACTCGGTATTAAATATTTAACATCGGAAGGTTTTAATACCAAAAATCTTCACAATTTACACTCCATTTCAAAATTATTGGAAAAATATGATATCGCAGACATTTTGCTCCCTAATATACATATTGATGTCCGTGTTATTTTTGATGAAAGTCAAATTTTTATCCCTAAAAGTCATTTCAAACTTGATATGACACCGGATATTTATATAATCTTGAAACTTGATTCAAATTTTGAGCATGTTGAGTTTTTAGGATTTATTGAACCTAAAAAAATAAATTTAAAAAATGCAAACTCAGAATATTATTTTATTAACAAAAATAAACTAAATTCTATTGACGATTTAAAACAATTCATCAAAGATTTTACCGGAACTACATCAAGAGATATTTCGGAAGAAGACATGCTAAGAGGTCGTGAACTTTCAGTTGCTCTTGCCGATCATAATACGACTGCGGAAGAAGAAAAGGAACTCATCGAATTATTACTTTCAAACGATGCGTTAAGAGAAAGTGTATTAGAATTTGACAATTTTGAAACCCTTGCCTTCAATGTAGCAAAAACTCTGACCGAAAGAACGGCAATTCACGAAGAAAACCTGCCTGCACCGGCTTTAGACCAAGAAGATGATATTACGACAAATGAAGAAATAGATTTTACCGACACTTCAACCGAAGAAGACATTCTGCTTGACGACGTATCGGATGCAGAACCGCCGATTGAAGAAGAGCAAGATGGAATCAATGACCTTGAAATATCAGAAGAAACACTTGAAATTTCAGATAATGAAGAACAGGATTTTTCAGAAGATGAATTGATTATTGATGAAGATTTACAAGAAATTCCAACAGATGAAGAAGCAACAATTGATTTTGACATCTCAGAAACATCAAATGAACAAGAAGGTGTTGACGAAGTTCTCTCCGATAGCGAAGACAATATATCAGAAGAAGAAACAGAAACAGATAATCAAGTTGTTGATGAGGCAATTTCACTTCCTGACGAAACAGAATTATCGGAAGAACTTTTAAATGAACCCGAAACTGAGGTTTTAGAAACAACTGCAGAAGTCGAAAATTTACCACAGGAAGAACCTGCTCCAATTATTTCAGAAAACAAAGTTATCGTAGCAGAAACCTCTAATACTCTGGCATCTGATGCGACATCAGAACAACTTACCGACCAAATCTTAGATAACTTAATCAACAACAATACTCAAAACCAGAATAATGAAACTACCGAAAACAAATCAACTGATATCGCTCAAACAGTTATTGATACGGCGACAACAGCAGCCGCAGCATCAACTGCAACAGCAGCTACTGCAGCAGCCGCAGAAGTTTCCGCATTATCTGCAGGAGCTGCAGCAACCGAAGACGTAATTAAACTCGCCGGTGTTGCAGGAGATATCGTAAGTGATGTTGTTGATAAAAATGTTCAAAAACAGCAAAAAAATCTTGACAGAATTGACTATGCAAAAACAGATATTGCGCCTGATGTGACAGAAATTCCGGAACACATAAAAGCAATGGAAGATTTATCAATTGCAAAAATGGAAGCAAACCTTGAGGCGGAAAGTTCAGGTGCATTCGAAACTCCGCTGGATTTAAGCGAATTAAAACCGGTTGACACAAACCATGAAGAACAAGAATTTGAGCAAGAAACAATTGACTTAAATGAAATGGAAACAGTTGAAAATGATGATAAAATGGAAGATAACATCGATTTTACGGTGAACCTTAATTCAATAAACGCAGACACACCGACAAAAATCAATTTCGATGAAGAAATACAACTGGATGAAACAGAATTTGAAGGAATTGATTTACCTACATCATCTTCAATTACAATCAACGAAGACGGAACTTCAAATTTTGACAATTTCACTCCTGATCTCCACTTTAATGAAATTCAAGAAGAAAGTTTAATGGACCTAAATCCAAGCGGTATTGATAACTTAATAACAGAAGAAAATCACGCGGAACTTATTGATACGAATTTTGACACCTCTGTATCAGAAGAAGTTCTGGCGGGAAATAAAATTATAACAGAAAACCTTGATAGTGAAAGTTCTTCAGATTTTGACACGGAAGATTTTCCGGCTCAGAACGAAATCATAAACCTTGACGATATGGATGATTTTGAACAAACTCCACAGATTGATACTTCTTCTGAGGTTATAATCGAAGAACCGCTTGCAGAAGAAATATCAGACAATGAAACAATATCAGATAATTCAGCAGAAACCGGTAATTTAGACATAAGCGCAGATTATGAAAGCGATGAAATTTCTTTAGAAGATTTTGCCCTGCTTGAAGAACAATCACAAAATGAAAATACGCTATCAGCTACAGAAAATTCTGACATTGAAAATCCTCAACAAAAAACAGAAGAAACCGCTCAAGAATGGATTGAAGATACAAATTATGACAATCTTCAAGATATTGAATTACCGACAAATCAAGAACCACAAGAAGATTTAATCGTAGAACCGCAAGTTGAAAATCAAAAAGTTTATGCAGTTCAAGAAAACTCTACGGTAATTAGTGACAGAAACTATACGGTAGGCGAAATCCCTATTGATATAAATAACATTACACAACCAAAACTACAAGATAACGAATCTTTAGAAAACTTGTATAATGACAATTCAAATATTGCCGGCGGGGCATTATTACAAACTCCGGGTCACATGGGTTCCGGTTCAAGAACAAGTCAGGGCGGAGGTCTTTTCAAAATTCTTGGCATGCTCGTAGCATTGATAATCATTGCTGTTATAGGATTTAATGTTGCAAAAATGTTCAAAACTCCAACAGAAGAAACTCCACAACCGATTACGGATGATGCTGTACCAACAACACCTGAACCTGTTGCGGATAACAATTCTTTGGATGTTAATCCTGAAAATGTCGTAACTATGGATAATACAACAAATGCACTTGCAAACCCTACAACAATGAAACAAACACAAGCTCAAGCAAAACCGCAAGCACCTTCTCAAACAACGAAAAAACAAGGTTCTGTCATGGTGAATGTCAGCAAATTGACATGGGAAGTCCCTGATTATGTGTCATACAACCCACAATTTAAGCAATACTTCCAATCCATTGGTAAAAGTTTAAAACTTTCATTAACCAGCGATTTGTTATTGGCAACAGAATACGCATACTCAAACGACATGAAAGTAAGCATAACCTTTGCTAAAGACGGAGCTTTTAAGAATGCGCAAATTGTAAAATCCAGCGGTTCAACACAAATTGATAATATTGTGTTACAAACTGTTAACCAAACATTAAAGACGCTCAAAGCGCCTAATAGCGTGGGTAACGACGAAAGCACAACTGCGATACTTAAAATTTATTTTTAAATATGCTATAATCTCTATTGAAGTAGAGGAAGCCCGTTGTGGAATTAGCACAAGATAAAATTGATTTAATCAGCAGAATAATAAAAAACGATCGTAAATACCCAAATAATGAAGATTTATACGATGATTTTTTCAATGAAACATGCAAACGTTCGGTTGCAATAATTAATGCTGTAGAATCTGAATCCACCTTAGAAACATATCTAAGACGTGTCGTAACAACTTCTATTATCAATGTATTAAAGGATTCCGGAAGATTAAGACGTACAAAAACCGGATACATGTCATCCCGTGAACTTAACATTGATAACGAAAATATAGATTATACCGAAATAGTCATCAAATATTCTGATGTGAAAATTCCTGAAAATCCGGAAGAAATCGTCATCCAAAAAGAACTGTTAGAGTTCATTGCGGATACAATCAGCAAAATTGATAAAGAAGAACCTGACAAAGACTATTTACATATCTATACTTTGCGTTATGATAAAGGCATGACTCAGAAAGAAATTGCCGAAGAACTCGGTTTATCTCAATCTGAAATATCAAAGCGTTTGTACAGATTAATGAACAAAGTTAAAAACATTATAGAATAAATCTAAACTATGAAATGTCCAGTTTGTAAAAAAAACATACCGCAATCGGCACTTAAATGTCCCTATTGCAAAACCCGTACAGGTTTATTATGCGGTCACTGCAACACGGTGAACCCTGTAGGAACTTTGGTTTGTCAAAAATGCGGCTCCGAACTTTTAAAATTATGTCCGCGTTGCCATAGCGTAAACTTTCCAATAGCTTCAAAATGTAGAAAATGCGGAGCTCCTCTTTCAAACTTAAATAAAAAAAATCTCTCGAACAAAACAAACAATTTGGCAGATGCTTTTCAACCTAAATTATTGACTATGGAACAAGGAGCAGAAACACTTATTGAAGGTCTCCGCTCAAAAGATAAAAAAATTTTTTCTATAACTGGAGATAAAGGGGCAGGAAAAAGTACTCTACTGAAAAAAGTTATTAAAGATACCGAACGGGAAAGACTTGAATGGTGTGTCGGAAAGTGTACCCAATTAACACAATTAACACCGGGCGGAGTTGTACAGGATATGCTTTTGACGTTATTTAAACTTCCGTCTTTTTATGCAAACAATAGTGAACTGCAAAATGAAGCAATCAAATTCTTTACAAGCGAATTTCGGTTTTTAAACAACAAAGAAATATCCGATTTCTTAAATTTTTTATACAACTCAAAAGACGGAAATTACGAAGACATAATCATCAATAAAAAACATACATTTGAGATTTTAGGAAAAATCTTTGACGCTTTTGCGCATACCGGAAGATTTGTATTTGTCATAGATAATTTTGACTTCATTGACGGTTTTTCTCTTGAATTTTTTACAAACTTCATCAAGCAGCCAAGCAATCGGAAATTTTTAAAATTTATTGCAATATATAATGAGCAAAAACCGATAAGTGCATTTTTTGGAGTTGAAAATACCCAGCTAAAAGAATATTTGGATATAAATCTTGCTCCGGCAAGCGATAAAGAACTTGCAAAAATATTTGCACAAACCGCAGAATTTGTAACAGACAGAGAAAAAGAAATAATTTTCAGCCGCTGTAACGGTAATCCCGCATTTGTTGAACAGGCACTAAGCTACAGTTTAGATTGCCAAATTTTGGATAAAGCATTTATTATGCCTAACAGTTTTAATGAACTTATACAGGAACGACTTTCAACATTAAAAAAGACGAACAAAGAAGCTCACAAAATGCTGTGCGGAGCGGCAATTTTAGGGGATAAACTTAACCTTGCATTACTAAAAGAAATTTTTGGATATAAAAATAAAGAATTTAACGACATAATGTCATATCTTGTCAAGACAAAATTCATAAGACCATACAACGAAATTTATTATGAATTTAGTAACCTGTTTTTATGGGAAACAATCTTAAAAAATATTGAAAAAGACATCTCGTTTGAAGATTTAAATGTAAAAGTCGGAAAAGCAATCAGCATATTCAACATAAACACAAACGCAATAATGGCAATGATTGCACACAATTTAAAAGAAAATCGCATGGCTTTTGATATTTGGACAAAAACAACACGACTGGCATCCTATGTCGGGGACATAAATTTATATGTTATTGCTCAAAAACAATGTTTAGCGCTATTAAATGAATTTAACGAAAACGAAACTTTAAATATCCGATACAACATAAGCGAAAGACTGGGTAAACTTTTGACCGAATATGACCCGGAAGAAGCCTTAGAATTTTTACCTGATGCAATATCCAACGCAAGAGCTCAAAATAATGAAGAAAAAGAAATAGAACTTTTGGGATATTTGGCATTATGTTGCAAAAAATCAGGGAACTATTTTGGAGATGTGGAATGTGTTGATAACGTGTTAAAAAAAATGACAACAGGTCAAGAACTTGAAACAGCACTTATAAAGTCCGCAAAACTATCCTCTCTGATTGCAATAGGAAATAGCGGAGAGGTTATAAATTTAATTGATAATGATATTTTACCAACACTAAATGCGCACTTAACAAAACCTCGTCTTGATAAAACAATTCCTTTAGGATTTGTATATGATACGTGGTTATTGGTTAACCTTCATTTATCCGCAGCACTTGCAATTCAAGGAAATGACAGGTCTTTTGAAATACTTACTATGTTGTTTGAAGTTATAGAAAAACAGCATATTACCGATCTGAATTTGATATGTAAAGCTAATTTGGTATTAGCACTTGCAAACACCTTAAAAGGAAATTTCAGCACATCAAAAGAAATATTAACCGATATTGTCGGCAGATACGGTGAACAACTTAACGATAAATACGATATAGTAAATGATTATAATTTAATCAGCATAATTAACAAGGTGTTACAACGAGATTACTCCGACATACAAGAAGATCTCTTTGAATGTGTGAAATTTGCAAACGACACAGGAAACGAATTTGCCAAACATATATACAAAACTTTCTTGGGCAAATTGTTTTGTGATTTACAACAAGCTAAACGTGCGGTTAATATTTATAACGAAGAAGTTAGCTGGTTTGCCGAGAAAAAAATGGCACTTGGCGCACTATTGGCATGGTATTTGATAGCTGAAGCCACAGTTATTACAGAATCTGTCAAAAATTCTATAGATATAGCACTTAAAGCTCTTGAAATTGCACAAAACCCACGTATTAATAACACATTTTTCATCGTACTTTTAAAAATGCAACTTGCAAAAGCATATATTGAATTATCTGACTATGAAACCGCAAAGATACATCTGGAAACAGCAGCAACACTTGCTAAAAAGTATAATATGAATGATTTACTTTCAAAAATATATTTGACATTCGGAAAATATTATCAAGAACTTGGTTCCGTTCAATCCCAACAGCAAACGGATTATCTGAAAGGTGCCGCAAAAATGCTTGATAACGCAATGACTATTGTCGTAGAAAAAACCAAAAATAATTTTATAAAAGAACAAATTACGCAACAAAAAAACATCTTAACAACATACTGTCAAACTAACGGATTTAATATATAAATTCAAATTTGTACGTACATTTATAACCCTGTATAAGTATTCCGTTTTGTAACGAAAAATCATATAATCTTTACAAGAAAACATGTTTATTTTAAAAATAGGGTATAAAAAAGGAAACGCAATTGTTAAATAATTTTGAAAGTTTCGACAACTCTGAAACGGCAACAAAAAAAGATATAGTAATACAAGAGAGAGTGGATTTGGTATCCTCTCACATGTATAAGCAGTTTTTGGATTATCAAAACGCAACAGTCAACACAAATGATATTTTTTCAAGAATGATTGATTGTCTTGAACTTGTTTCTGATAATTTAAAACAATCGTTTTCATCTCGCGGAATTACAACACAAAATATTTATGTTGATGCAGATACGCTTAAATCAGTTGCGGTTGTCAACATTCTTTGGCATAAAATGAGTTTTACAACCCGTTGTAATTTCCAACCGCAAGCTCTATACAGAGATGACGGACGTCATATATTTTCAAACAGGATTATTGCCATTCGCGGGAATTACAATGATATAATTAAAGATGCTAAAGACCGGAAAGAAGAAATGGTAAGGCTTTTGGAAAATGAAATTGCATCATTATACGTACCGGCAGATTCAAACAGCAAATGTATATTCAAAATAAAACATTCGGGTCAGGAATTTCCGGTTAATCAAATTGATGCACCGCGTGATGTTGTATTAAAAGTTATTGAAACCGTTTGCGGCGGAGGTTTGTACCACCAAGACGGTTCTGTTAAAACATTTATTGTATAGGTTTTGACATTTTTATTAAAATCACTAATATTTATAGTATAGGTATAGGTTAGGATATGAAATTTATAGAAAAATTAAAAGAGTACGAAAATCAATATGTTTTTATGAAATGGGCAACAGGCGGAGAATACGGAAAACTAATCTCTGTGGGAGAAGATTTCATTGAATTTAACATAATTGATGTTGAAACAATGTCTTACAGAGAAACTATGCTGATTTATGCCCCGCTTATCCTTGAAGTTTCAATAGGAGGGGCAGATATTGCCAGAATTGTTGCAGAAGTTTCTTCGCAAATTAATATCCACGAAAGTTAAATAGCAATAAATTTCCATAAAAAAAAGTCACAGCTTTCTGCGACTTGAACAATAATCTTGGGAGGAGATTTTGGGATAGTTTGTACATGCATGATATGCCAAGCATGCCTTTTTGGAACATTTATTATCTAAAATTTTAACAAAAATTTACAAATTTGACTTTTTGTACTATAATATAGATATGGAAAAAAATTTAAACATACTAATAATAAACGGTCCAAACCTCAATATGCTCGGGGTGAGAGAACCTGAACAATACGGTTCAAAATCATATAAAGACTTGGAAATGGAACTTTATGAATATTCTTTTGAACTTGGAATAAATATAGAAATTTTCCAAAGCAACTTTGAGGGTGAAATTATTGATAAAATTCAGTATGCACTCGGAAACTTTGATGGGATAATCCTAAACGCGGGAGCTTACACCCATACAAGCGTAGCAATACGAGATGCTTTGACCTCGGTAAAAATCCCGACCGTAGAAGTTCATATTTCAAACATTTACAAGCGTGAAGAATTTCGCCACAACTCCATGTTTGCAGACGTTTGCGTAGGACAAATCACAGGCTTTAAAACAGACAGTTATAAACTGGGACTTCAAGGTTTGGTAAACTTTTTGACCAGCGCAAACGATTAAATTCAAAAACTAAAGAAGTTATTTTTTGCTCACAAATTCTTGGTGCATTTTTTCAATCATTTTAAGCGTTTCTTCTTCACCATGAGTTTGAGCATATCTGTCTATTGCAGCGTTCAATTCGATTGTCAATTCAGGATTTTTCTCCATGAATTTTAAATCATTCTCAATAGAATCAGATGCAGTAACCTGAGATTTACCAAGAGTTGCAGCCGGCATATTTGCCAAATCTTTAATCTCTTTTTCCTCAGCCGGAGCTACAGGTACTTCAGGGGTCGGTTGACCATCGTTTGATGCTTTTTGGATACCTTTAAAATTCAAACTATTAATGTTTTTGTTGTCTATTTCTCTCATAGTATCACCTTACTTTCAGAAAATTCATGTTTTCTTTCATTTCATGTCGTTTTGATATAGAAAACATCTAAATAAAATTTTTTGCTACTTTTGTAAAAAAATAATTACAAAAATTTACATGTAATTATTCCATAATTTTTCATGTTATCATATAGTATATAATATATAAAGGTGTAATGCAAATTATGAATTTAAGTAAACTTGCTAAAGATTTTTGGTGGTCATTAACAGCATTTCTGACAATTAACAACCTGCCGGATTCCGTAATATTCATCAATTCAGAAGGTAAAATTGAGCAATATAACAAAAAAGCTCAAGAAGTATTCGGACTTGTCTATGATGAATTTAATGACATTAAATTTGATGATATTGTTCAAAACGGGATTGATAAAGTTAAAGACTCGATAAAACTCTCAAAACCTGTTCTTGCAACAGCAACCATTCCAGGCAGAGAATTTTACGTTGAATTAAATGCAACAAAAAAAGGAAGCGGAATGTGCGTAAGTTTACGAGATATGACAAAACTTACCGATGAAATCATCAACGATGAAAAAACGCTTAAATTCAATAATGAAAAAAATGCTATGCTTGCAAAACTTGAAGGAGATATTAAATCACCTATAACCTCGATAAGCGGATTTTCTCAAGGTTTGTTGGACGGGCTTGGCGGAGAATTAACGGAAAAACAAGCTAAATATGTAAAAATTATCAACAACAATGCCGAAGAACTCTACCATTTTATGGATAAATTCCTTGAATTTTCACAAGCCGAATCTTCTATTTATGAGGCGGACTATCATAATTTTGATATTGTTGAAACCCTTAAAGCCATAATAAAAGACTTGGATAATTATTTTAAGGCAAAGAATGTATCATTTGAAATTGACTATGAAGCAATAGAAAAACGCAGTGTATACGCTGATTTGAATGCAATCAGAAGAATTTTCAGAAATATTGTTGAAGTTGCACTTTCGTCAACTGAAAACGGTTGTATTTACATAAAACTTTCATATCCTGACGAGGCATCTTGCGGGAATTACAAAATAGAAATTCCGGCAAATAAACAAAAATCATACATACAATTTACAGTAAAAGATACCAGTTCAGGCATTCCGGAAGAAGAAATGAAATACTTATGCGAGCCTTATGCGCAACTGGAAAAAGGGAAGAAAAACCTTTTAAGAGCCCTAAAACTTGGCACTGCAAGTATTTTAGTAAAGAGAGCAAACGGGGTTATATGTATTCGATCTGAAGTTATGAAAGGTACGGAATACAGCTTACTTCTCCCTGTAGAAAAGAGTTTAAATGAGTAATGTTATTCTAAAAGACGTAAAAAAAACATACGACAACAAAAAAACCGTAATAAATAATGTCAATTTGGAAATAAAAGACAAAGAATTTGTTGTTCTTGTCGGTTCGTCAGGTTGCGGAAAATCAACACTTTTAAGAATGATTGCAGGGCTTGAAAATATTACATCCGGTGAAATCTATATCGGAGATAAAAAAGTTAATAATATTGCCCCAAAAGACAGAGATATTGCATTTGTATTCCAAAGTTACGCTCTGTATCCGCACATGACAGTCAGAGAAAATATAGCTTTTGGCTTAAAAATGAGAAAAGTTCCTAAATCGGAGATTGATAAAAAAGTTGCAGAAGCGGCAGAGATACTTAATCTTGGAGAATATCTCGACAGAAGACCAAAACAATTATCAGGCGGACAAAGACAGCGTGTAGCCTTAGGTCGGGCAATAGTGAGAAACCCAAAAGTATTTTTAATGGATGAACCGCTGTCTAATTTGGATGCAAAATTGCGGGTTCAAATGCGCGCTGAAATAAAAAAATTACATGAAAAACTGCAAACAACCTTTATATATGTTACTCACGACCAAACAGAAGCACTTACTATGGGAGATAGAATTGTAGTGCTGAATAACGGTGACATTCAACAGGCAGGAACACCTGATGAAATATACAACAATCCTCAAAACACTTTTGTTGCCGGTTTTATTGGTTCTCCTCAAATGAATTTTATTAACGGAAAATTTTTGGGATTGGATAAAAATATAACGTACGGTATTCGCCCGGAAAAAATGATGAGGGCTGATGGAGATATAAAATTAACTGTTGATGTTGACATTTCGGAAATGTTGGGAAGCGAAAAAATTGCATATTTCAATATCGGAGATCAAAGATGTTCAGCAAAACTCGATGCTGATTATAAAATAGGAAAAACCCTTGAACTATCAATATTATCTTCTGATATGTACAAATTTGATGCTGTTACAGGGGATAGAATTTAAAAAAATTTTTGATATAAAAGCGATCTGTCAAAATTTGACAGACCGCTTATTTGCATTTACGATATATCTTTTCAGCGGATAATTACATCATACCGCCCATACCACCCATGCCTGCCATAGCTGACATATCAGGTGTTGAAGATTTTTCTTCAGGGATTTCAACAACTGCAGCTTCTGTTGTCAATAACATTGAACCGACTGATGCGGCATTTATCAATGCTGAACGAGTAACTTTTGCAGGGTCAACAATACCTGCTTGGAACATATCAACATATTTGCTGTTTAATGCGTCATATCCGTACGCACCGTCTTTTTCCAATACACAATCAACTACAACATCAGCTTTAGCACCTGCATTGCGTGCAATTGCTCTTAGAGGAACATCAAGCGCTGCTGTCAAAATTTTATAACCAACTTTTTCATCATCTGATTCAAAGTCAAGAGTTTCCAATTTTGAATTCAAGTCTTGTTGAACTCTAAGTAGCGCAACCCCGCCACCCGGTACGATACCTTCTTCGTTAGCTGCACGTGTAGCATTTAAAGCATCTTCTATTCTCAATTTGCGTTCTTTCAATTCAACTTCTGAAGCTGCACCGACTTCGATAAGAGCAACTCCGCCAGAAAGTTTAGCAACTCTTTCATTTAATTTTTCTTTGTCATATTCAGAATCAGATGCTTCAATCTGTTTTTTAATCAATCTTACACGTTCTTGAACGGCAGCTTTTGTTTCATCGCCGACAACTATTGTTGTTTCATCTTTAGTTACGGTTACGCGTTTTGCTTTACCAAGCATTTGGGTTGTAACATTTTCCAACTTGATACCAAGTTCTTCGGTGAACATTTCGCCACCTGTAAGAATTGCAATATCTTCAAGCATAGCTTTTCTTCTGTCACCAAAGCCCGGAGCTTTAACAGCAACAGCTCTTAAAACTTTTCTCATTGTGTTAACTACTAATGTTGCCAATGCTTCACCTTCTATATCTTCCGCAATCAATAATAATGATTTACCATCTCTTGCAACTTGTTCAAGTAATGGAACTAAATCAGAAATCAAATTGATTTTCTTGTTGCAGCAGAATACATAAGCATCTTCCAAAACTGCTTCCATTCTTTCAGGATCTGTAACAAAATACGGAGAGATGTAACCTTTATCAAATTGCATACCCTCAACAACTTTCAAATTAGTTCCGAAAGATTTTGATTCTTCAACAGTAATTACGCCGTCATGTCCGACTTTTTCCATAGCTTCGGCAATAAGTTCACCGATTTCTCTGTTGTTGCCGGCAGAAATCGCAGCAACTTGAGCAATTTCTTCTTTTGTATTAACAGGTCTTGACATAGATTTTATTTTACTTACAGCCGCATCAACCGCTTTGTCGATACCACGTTTCATTGACATTGGGTTTGCACCTGCAGTTAAATTCTTCAATCCTTCACGAACAATAGCTTGAGCCAAAACAGAAGCGGTTGTTGTACCGTCACCTGCAACATCGTTAGTTTTAGATGAAACTTCTTTCAACAACTGAGCTCCGGAATTTTCCAAAGCATCTTTTAGTTCAATTTCTTTCGCAATAGTAACACCATCATTAACAATTTGAGGCGCACCAAATTTCTTTGTCAAAATTACATTTCTTCCTTTTGGTCCTAATGTAACTTTTACGGCATCTGCAACAGCATCAATGCCTTTGAGAAGCGATTTTCTTGCTTCTTCATCAAAAACAATACGTTTTGCCATTTTATTTCTCCTTTATCAATAAATTTTATTTATACAAAACCAAATTTGAATTATTCAATTACAGCTAAGGCATCTTTAACTGACAATATTTTGTATTCAACACCGTCAATTTTAACATCCGTACCTGAATATTTTGCATAAAGAATAGTATCACCAACTTTTACATCCATTGGTTCTCTTTCACCTTTATCATTTAATTTACCTAAACCAACAGCCACGATTTCACCTCTTTGAGGTTTTTCTTTTGCACTGTCAGGAATAAATATTCCGCCTGAAGTTTGTTCAGTTTCTTCAATAACTTTAATAACAATTCTGTCGCCTAATGGTTTAATCATAATATCACTCCTTTTCTCTCTATACATTATATTTATATAACGAAATTTGAAATTTCATTAGAAAGTTAAGGAAAAATTAATGTTTTTTAATAAAATAGCAAAAAATATTATGTTTGTCTTTAAATAAAAAGGTAATATTATAAGAAAGGGTAAATTTTATGGTAAACATTTCACCGGTAGCAATCAGCATTAACAATCCGCAAGTGATACCTTATACACCTATTGCTCCGGCTTATAACACAGCAGCACAACCTACCGCTCAACCTGCGCATGTTGTTGACTTGACAGAAAAATATACAAACAAGGAGATTGAAAACATCCTTAAAAGAGTTGGAACAGATAACAAATCGGGATATCCATGCCAATATTCGCTGGAATACTTACCGAAAACTCAAACTGTAGTTATAAACAACAAAAACATGACAAATGACACAACCGAAATATATCAAGATGGCAGAGCCGTACATTGCGGAAGCTGGCATAATAAAGAAGTAGCTCCTAAAGGAACTTTAGTTGATATAGTCGAAGATGCTAAAAATCGTTTTGAAGAAATCAAGTAAAAATATTTATTTTTTACATCTTCATAGTATAATCTATCTATGAATAAAAAGTTATTTGTAATTTCAGGATGTTCCGGAGTCGGCAAAGGCACGGTACTTAAAGAGTTTATGAACAGAAACTCCGAGCATTTTATACTGTCTGTTTCCTGCACAACAAGAAAACCGC
The DNA here is from genome assembly GCA_051874955.1 of Candidatus Gastranaerophilaceae bacterium. GTDB lineage: Bacteria > Cyanobacteriota > Vampirovibrionia > Gastranaerophilales > Gastranaerophilaceae > Zag111. Next base: position 4,257 of record JBJEGJ010000022.1, on the reverse strand, counting down.
GTGCAGGAGAAATTGACGGTGTAAATTATTTTTTTATTACCCGTGATGAATTTGAAAAAGCGGTTAAAGAGGACAAATTTTTGGAGCATGCCGAATTTGCCGGAAATTTATACGGGACTAAGAAAAAATTTATCAAACAAAAATTTGAAGAAGGGCTGAACATCATCCTCGAAATTGAAACACAAGGCGCATTACAAGTCAAAAAGAAAATGCCTGAAGCTGTTTTGATTTTTATTGCTCCTCCTTCTTTTGAAGAACTTGAGCATCGTTTAAGAGGGCGAAATACCGAAGATGAACAAACAATTCAAACCCGACTTCACGAAGTCAAAATTGAACTTGAACGCTCAAAACAGTATGATTACATTGTCATAAATGATAATTTGGAACGGGCAATTAACGAAGTAGAAAAAATTACTCGCAACGAATTGGAGGGTTAAATGCTCAGCGGAAAGACAATTTTGATAGGGATAACCGGAGGGATTGCCGCATACAAAATTTGCGAACTGATACGCCAATTTAAAAAGAATAACGCAAAAGTCAAAGTAATATGTACCCCTAATGCCTTGAATTTTGTAACTAAACTTACGCTCCAAAACCTTAGCCAAAATGATGTTGCCGTTGAAGAATTTAACGTAAAAGAATGGAAACCGGAACATATTTCTTTAGCTGATGAAGCAGACATTATGCTGATTGCGCCTGCAACCGCAAACACAATTTCAAAAATTGCGTACGGAATTGCGGATAATTTATTGACATCTGTCGCTTGTGCTTTTTCTAAAAAAATGATTATAGCACCGGCAATGAACTGCAATATGTGGAATAATGATGCCGTAAAAAATAATATTAAAACTCTCCGCTCTCGAGGAATTGAAATTTTGGAACCGGAAAGCGGTTTTTTGGCTTGCGGATACTTGGGAAAAGGACGACTTTGCGCAATTAACAAAATATTTGATTCTGTAGTAGAAAACCTTAAATATTCACAACTTTTGGCAGGCAAAAAAGTCGTTATAACATCAGGCGGAACGATAGAAGATATTGATCCGGTCAGATATATTTCAAATTATTCATCCGGCAAAATGGGCTACGCACTTGCAAATTCCGCAAAACAAATGGGAGCGGAAGTTGTTTTAATTACAACAAAAGACTTTGATGCACAATATAAAATTGTCAAAGTAAAGTCGGCATTAGATATGCAAAACGCTGTCAATCAGGAATTTGACACATCGGATATTATAATTATGGCGGCTGCGGTAGCCGATTACAGGGTAAAAGAATATTCCGATCAAAAACGCAAAAAAACTTCAAGCCAAACCATTACCCTTGAACTTGTCGAAAATCCCGACATTTTAAAAGAACTATGCGAAAAACGTCAAAACTCTCAGAAAAAACCTTTACTTGTCGGCTTTTGTGCCGAAAGTGAAAAACTTATTGAAAATGCTAAAGAAAAAATAGCTAAAAAAGGTTGTGATTACTTAATTGCAAACGATATTTCCCGCAAGGATATCGGTTTTGGGTCAGAAGATAATGAAGTTGTAATATTAGATAAAAATGGCGGAATGAAAAGACTTGAAAAGGCTTCAAAATCAGTCATAGCAAGACAAATTTTAGAGAATATTAATGAATAAATACGAAATTACAAAACGAATAGAACATTTTGCACCTGTTGAAACAGCTGAAGCGTGGGATTGCGTCGGTTATATGGTTGATACGGGGAAAACAGAAGTGTCAAAAATTATGCTTTGTCTTACCGTGACAGAAAATGTTGTTAAACAGGCAAAAAATCAGAATTGTGATATGATAATTTCGCATCATCCGTGTTTTTATACTCCGCTTGAATGGAAAGACATTGATATTTACAGCGCTCACACAAACCTTGATAAGGCTAAAAACGGAACAACCGACACTCTCATTCAAAAACTGGAATTTGAGCCTCAAAACAGCTACAACGACTATTTAAGATTTGTAGATTTTGAACAACCGATTAAAATTGAAGAATTTGTAAAACTACTTAAAAACATTTCTCCAAACATGCGCTACGTGAATAATAAGAACACAAACACGATTAAACGAATTGCATTTTGCGCGGGCAGCGGCTCAGAGTTTCTAAAAGAAGCGCAAAGCGAAGGGGCAGAAGCGTTTGTGACAGGAGATTTGAAATTTCATACCGCAGTTGATGCTGAAATAGTTGTTTTTGATATAGGACACTTTGAATCCGAAATACTTGTCCTGCCAACAATAGAAACTCTGATAAGTAAAGATATTGAAATTATTTACGCAGAAGAAAAAAGTCCGTTTGTATATTAAAAAAATATTGACAATCAGTTTTCAGCACATAAAATAAGAGATGTGACAAGTGAATAATGGGGTGTCGCCAAGTGGTAAGGCAGCTGATTTTGGTTCAGCCATCTCGGAGGTTCGAATCCTTCCACCCCAGATTTATACAAAACCTCTTTGAAAAACTTTTCAAAGAGGTTTTTATTGTTATGTTTGAAAAATATTATAAATTAAGTTCCTAATTTTGAAAATCAGCTCATTTACCTAAATGGGCGCTCCTAATCAGATGCTAAACTAAAAGATCCTGAACAAAACAAAATCTACGCAGCTTCGCGGCTTGATTTTCAGTTTTTTCAGGATGACATGTGTGTTTAGCTCTTTATTTCCCTCATATTGTCATGCTGAACTTGTTTCAGCATCTTTATCAATATTGCACATAATATCCAAAACCTTGACCAGACCTCACCCTAACCCTCTCCTACCTTAGGAGAGGGAATGAAGGAGTAGGGTGGGCAGAAGCGAAACAATGCCACCCTAAATTTACATACAATTTGAATTTGTTGGCATTTATACAACAATAAACTATGTTTAGGTTCGTAGCATTGTAATTCTACTCATAATTTGACCTATAACCAACTTACCTACATATACATAAAGTAAATTAGATATAAAAAATTGCTTTTTTGTTACAAATTTTAATTTGTGATAATATAAATTTATGCGAGATAAGATTTTATACATTATAGCTGGGGCAATGGCAGTGGTAAAAGCACTTTAGCAAGTGAGCTTTTACCATCTGAAAATTTGGATTTTCTTAATGCAGATGAAGTTGCAAAAGGAATTTGTCCTGAGCATATTGAAAGTGTAAAAATTCAAGCGGGCAAAATTGTACTTGAAAAATTGGATAGTTTATTAAATAGTGGGAAATCTTTCGCGATAGAAACAACTTTGGCAGGGAAAAATCATATTAAAACTATTCATAAAGCTAAAGATTTAGGATATAAAGTTTGTTTAATTTATTCTTATTTAGATAACCCTGATTTTTGTGAGAATCGAATAAAAGTAAGGGTTTTAAATGGCGGACATGATATTCCTAAAGAAGATATTGTTCGCAGATTTTACCGCAGTAAAGAAAACTTTTGGAAAATATACAAAAATTTGGTTGATGAATGGAATTTGTTTTACAACGGAACTTCTGAATATATTTTGGTTGCACAATCTGTAAACAATGGAATTGAAATATTTAGCGAAAACTTGTATAATGAATTTATAAAGGATTTTTAATAATGACAAAATTATCTGAAAAATTATTAAAACTAGGTAATAGAGCAGTAAAAAAAGCTCAAGAAAATAACCGTAAAAACGGGATTCCTAATGTTTATTGTATTAACGGAAAGATAATTTTTGAGTTGCCTAACGGGGAATTAACAACGCAGTATAGTTTTTCCTAGAATAGTCAAACTGCATGTTCAAAATCGTCAAATCAATCGTTTATTTACACTCACACCTTATCTTAGGAGAGGGGATGAAGTACACACTTACACCTTGTACCACCTTTGAACGCTTGTGTCACATTGAAGAAGCCAAGCAGAATACAAGAAACCAAGCACATGTGTCACCCTGAACAAGTCGAGCAGAGGATGTAAGCGTTAGCGATATCCGTTTAATGCGAGGCGCGTTTCAATATTCCAAACAAAGGTGTCACCCTGAACTCGTTTCAGGGTCTTGCAATTGGTGTATTTTGCTATGGTTTAAGATCCTGAAATAAATTCAGGATGACATAGGTGTTAGAGCCTTATTTTCCTCATATTGTCATTCTGAACTTGTTTCAGAATCTTACTAATTAGCAAGGTTGCTATCATTTAGCAAGTTTCTTATCGGATTAACTAAATCCGACCTTGCTTAGCGATTTTTTGCGAAATAAAATAAAAAAAGGACAGAGACTTAGTCCGACCTGGTTTTCTAAACTTATCGTGTAGATTG